>JAUMXO010000019.1 GCA_030529135.1 Candidatus Saccharimonadota bacterium
CACGGCGCTGTAGCTCAGTTGGTAGAGCAGAGGCCTGAAGAGCCTTGTGTCACTGGTTCAAGTCCAGTCGGCGCCACCAGATTTTATATAATTCGGCATTTTCGCCGATTTTTTAGTGGTAATTTTTGTTAAGTACTTTGCAAGTTCTAGGGTGTTATTTTTCACCGATTTTGCATGAAAAATGGGGCAAAAACTGCCGTTTTACTCCTATAAATCTGTCTGTTAATACCCTATCCAATCAGGTCGGTATATCTTTGGTAAATTATTCTCCACCCAACTCGCTATACAGATTATTAATTAGATCTCTATATGCAAAAATTTGATCCAACTTTTTTTGCTCTTCGTCCTTATTTAAAGGCTCTTTTTTAGAAACAGCGGAAAGATTATCGTATAAATATCTAAACCTGTCTATCTGTTCGGGGTCTGCAGTATTTAGATGAGCATAAATCTTTTTAAGTGTGTCAACAGATTTTCTCACCTCGAATTTAATAACATTAGTCATTTCGCCATGAAATGGTTCTCCCACTGGAGCTTCTGTCCCTTCAGGCTTCTCCGCTGTAGCGTCAGTCGACTTGAGATCTTCTGTTTGGACGTCTGAGGTCACTTCGTTTTTTGACTCAGTTGTTTCTGGTTCGTTTGCCGGTTCTTCCTGCGAATTTTCCCCTCCGACAACTTCATTGAATACAATAACGCCCTCTTCAGACTCATCATCCTCATTTCTTACGGCAACATATTCCGCAGTTTCATAACGACCACTATAAATATCCTGATTAATTTTGTTTAAAGCATCGTGGTACTCTTTAGAACTATCGCCCAATGTTGCGCCTAAAGCATAAATTGTTTTACCTATTTGTTGCCATACTTTCGGATCCATTCTTTTAATCTGTTCATCGTATTTCAATCTTTCATCCCGCGAACGATATTTCATTACATCCCAATCATCGCCACGATCATCCACACTGTTTTCATTGACATTTCCAATGAAATACACCAATCCATCCTCATATTTGGCGTTCGTATATTTGCCATTATTTATATCTTGATTTACGATGTCTCGCCATTCAGAGAATTGTTGGTCGCCTAGCATATTTCTAATATTAGTAGATGAGCCAAAAAGAACTCTATAGACATTGTCATCAATACCTTTAGATTGCTTCTCGACTCCAGCACCATCCTCTTTATCTTCTGAATCTTCAACCTCTTCCATAATTGATTGTTTGGTAGGTATCTCTTCAGTATCTAAAATCTCTTCGGCTGGAACCCCGCTTGAAGCTTCTTTCGAATTGACAGCCCCCTCCATTACAACTTCATTTTTTTCTTCATTAATAAGCGCATTAGGTTCTTCATCCGTACTTTTATCAGCAAATTTGAGCTCTTGACCTTCGAGATCTTTTGATTGATCTATATCGCGAACCCCAGTAGGATTCTCGATCCTATGGAAAGATGCTAACACTTTTTCTCTAGCCTCTTTGATTGTTTCTCGCTCATTTGTATTGGTAACTACTCGTTCGTGCGACGTCTGATTAGCACGAGAAAAATCACCGATTGTACTTAGAGAACGATGCTGCTCCAGTTTTTTATCATTAGCCTGTATGTTTTCAGTTGTATCATCCATGCCAGGCAAATCGTCAATTAAAGATTTTAATTGACTCATTTTATCTTTTAGCATAGCGATGTCGTCCCAAGTGGTTCTACCCCCATGCTTGCGCGTTTCAATGCTGTTACGATCATCGGCAACATGAGCCTGATCTATCCCACGACTATGTGAACGCTCCATACTTCTCATACTTTAATTATAGCATACTTATCGATTGGTTTTGCTCGCATACTTTGATGATATAGTGTTAATACTTGGACAATTCGCCCCCACCAAACTATAAGAAACTCGGCATTTTCGCCGATTTTTTGTGGCAACTACGCCCTAACCCACAAAAAACATCCATGCTTTATTGTAAGTACCTTAAAACTTATTATTGATTAAATCGCTGAATAATTATCTGGATTTGTGAGCATATTTTTAATTGCATCCACGCTCTCAGATTCCCAGTCTGTCTGTGTAATAGAATATTGTATTCGCTCATAATAATAGTTATAGGCTGGGTCGCTAATGTTTATATTAGAACCATAGGGATATAAATCTTCTTTCGGACAACGCATTACATAGCCCAAATATTCCCCCTTATCTCCACCAGTTTTAACAAAAGATGGTTTTGAACCATCACCCCTAGTAGACGCAGATAAGCCTAAGGACCTACAACTACGACTATAGCCGTCTCCCAAAAATTCGTAACTAATATTCGACAAATTATCAGAAATCTTAATCTTTACACCCCATTCTCCTACATATATATAATCCTCTGGATTTTCGTTTTTAACAGGGGAATCGACAATCGTTACTGTTGTACCGTTCTCGTCGGTAGTTTCGATTTTCTCAGTTTCTAAAGTAGTAATTTTACCATTAAAATCTTCAACCTGGACTTTCAACTCAGAAATTTGACCATCTTTTTCAGAAATCTGATTATCCTTCTCAGAACTCCGAATCATGCCGTAAACGCCAAACCCAATACCACAAACCGCTACGAGACACGCAATCGCAGTAGCAATTTTTAACCCGGTGCCACTTTTTTGCTTGTTTTCTACCGTTGACGCTGCTGGCACACTAGTGTTGGCATTTTCCACTGATGCCACCGGCGTCTCATTCTTAGCATTTTGTTCCATTAAGTTTCCTTTCTAAAATACTTATGTTTCTATTTTAACATGTTTAAGCTTTTTCCAAATATTTTCTTTGTGAAGTATTTATACCTATCCAATCTACTTCCATGAGTCTTACTTATTTTAATAAAATTAAAAAAGCGTCAAGCCTATTCTGCTTGGCGCTTTTAAATATATGAAATTTTTACATTAGCTTCCTCGCCCCCTTTGCACGTATCATCAATACAGATCCATCGTATGGTCCAACTAAGGTGCCCGCCGGAACAAGTTTGTCTCCCAGCATCATATCAGTAGACCATGCTTCCCGCCGTTCACGCGGATCAAGCCAACGACCTATAGGCTGCTCTTCTATGAACCATTTTCTAGCATAAGCCGTTGCAAGCTTTTTTGCCCGACCAAAAGTCAAAGCATAACCAATTACCTGCATTTTCTCATCTTTCACGACAAAAATTTTCATATTCTTCCTCCTAATGTACTTCACTAACAGTAACCTTCTAATTATATCACATATGCTTATTTTTGTCAACATAACAACGGTGCGGGCAGTATGACAGAAACAAAATGCAGTTTTTTTGTCGAAATCCCATCGATAAAAGCAAAAAGCACTCCAATTAGATAAATACTAAAATGCAAAATAGCTATCCGGGTTTGTAAGCATCTGCTTTATTAAATTAGTGGCTGCCGTTTCTAATTCTTGCTCAGAACTATTTGTAGAGCACGGTGCTTGTGGACCATCATAATAATAGTCGTAATTACTATCTGAGAATATCAAACCACCTCCAAGGGTTTCTGTACCTTTTTTGAGCCTGCTAATTGCCCCTAAACCACCACATTTTTTTATGTTAGCAAAATCTGGTAAAACATCTACATCTACCGTAGTTCCAGCAACGTTCACGCTCGTTCTATCTTCTTGTCCTGCATATTTGTAGTGTTGGAACAAATAACTAACCATTTTAATCTCTTCAGGTATCTTAATCTTTATGCCCCATTCTCCGATATAGATATAACCCCCAGCGGCAAGATTAGAAATACCCTCATCTTCAATAATAATGTTGTCAACTTTTTCTATCTCTTTATTTTCTAAGTCCATAATTTTATTATCAAGACTTTCGGTTTGGGTCTTTAGGCTAGAAATCTGATTATCCTTCTCAAAACTCCGAATCATACCATAAACACCAAACCCAATACCACAAACCGCCACGACACACGCAATCGCAGTGACAATTTTTAGACCTTTTCCACTCTTTTGTTTATTTTCTACCATCGGTGTTACTGGCACGCCGGCATCAGTATTTTGTTCCATTAAATTTCCTTTCTAAAATACTTATGTTTCTATTTTAGCACGACGCTTAAAATCTCCAAATACCCATTTCATAAATCATCGCTATTAAACTTTGGCACATCATCGCCGAGCCACGAGCCATCAGAAAGTCTTGCGTTCTTCTCCAACCAATCATCCACCAAAGCTTTGCTTTCCAAATATTCTTCTTCTTGCCTAAATTCTTCATCGCTATATCCATATAAAACATCGTCAGCCGCGCTACTAATAGTGTCGTCGTTGATATAAAAACCAAAATTAAACGGATTTACTTCTCTCTTCAAACATTCAAGTTTAAATAATCCGTCTAGTTCATTATCATTATCAATGTCTACTAAATTTTCTTTTTTTAAGCTAAATATCTCACCTATGATTCTGGCTCTATCTTCTCCATATGAAAAAGCTTTATTAGGCGGCTCAGCACCAAAATAAATATCATCGACTCCTTCTATATTGCACCATAATTTATTTTTGTTACAACTAGTAAATAGTTCGGGAGAATCTTTTCGGATTTCCTTCATCATATCAATTTCATCGCCAAAGTCTTCCGTTAAATATATTACAATCCGATCATTCCTCGCTCCAGTTCGAGAAAACTTACATGCTAAATCCCTATTATTCTTATAATGTTGCTCAACTATTTTCTGCATCAAAACAGGAGTATTCTCGACAGAAGGGCTAATATACAATCTCCCATATATAGACGACGATATCTCGTCATCTGATTTTTCTTCTTTCGCAAAATATCTAATATGCTCAAAGCTCCTATCAGAAAAATGACTCAAACCTTCTATATTTGTTTTTTCTAAAAATGTCGCATCAATAGCCTTTTCTTTATCTTGTTCAGGGACATCTGTAATAAAAACTTCGTACGCTCCATATTCATTTTTACATTCTTTTTCTTCGCAAAAATTTACAAACGATCTTATCTGCGTTAAAGATAACTCCGTCTGACACAACTGCTCTGGTGTTTTTTCTGATAATATTTCGTTTGATGCAATCTCGACTGGATTTAAAGCTAATTTCTCCATATTACCATTGTATCATAGAGCAAAATCTATCGCTTCCATCTACGTAGCCGCATCGTTAGCACCAATACCAAATATTGACTTTTACATTGTTTTTGTCTCCTAAAAAAGTCCCTTAATTGCATATAGCACCTCCGAACGACTATCGGTATTTTTTATCAACCAGGCAGTAAATTTTTCATTTTTAAGCTTTTCGTAAATCTCGCTAAAAGTCGAGCCAATATTATCATCAAAAATTTTCACTTTTTCGTTGGTGATTTTTGATAAAAAATTATTGATCCTATCAATCGTTCGATATTCCTGTCCTCTTCTAAATGACCAAATCTGTTTAATTAATCTACCATTAAACACCCCATCAATAATCTCAAAATCAGCTATGATATAATAAATATTTTTTATAAAGTTTCTTTTGCGGTAAAAACTTGAATTTTTAGGTATTTATTGGTATAATATACAAGTAACACGATTTTTTACGTGTTGACGTTAACAAGATAATGTAGTATTTGGGCCGGTAGCTCAGCTGGTTAGAGCACGGGCCTTTTAAGCCCGGTGTCGAGGGTTCGAGCCCCTCCCGGCTCACCAAATTTTATAGTCCCAGAATACTACAATAAACTGGGAACCCTCGTTCTTCGAATCGAGGGTTCGAGCCCCTCCCGGCTCACCAAATTTTATAGTCCCAAATACTTTCCCTGGGCGGTTAGCTCAGCTGGCTAGAGCGCGTCTTTGACGTAGACGAGGTCACAGGTTCAACTCCTGTATCGCCCACCAGACTATTTTATAATCTCCACAACTTTGTGGCGATTTTTTGTGCCCTTGATAATCTCTACACAAGATTTTGAAACCTTATAATAATCCGCCAAAATTTTAATTAGCGCCTCATTTGCCTCTCCATCATGCGCTCTAGCATGAAGATATACCACTAAACCATAATCAGAGCCTACAACTTTCTCCTGCTTAGCTCCTGGTTTTACTGTCACTTCTATGTTCATATCTACATTATATCAAAAAGCGACGCCTAAAAAACGTCGCTTTTTTAAAGTCTTCCTAAAAACTATTTCTTCTTCGTGGTTTTTGTAGTCTTTTTTGCTGTTTCTACTTTTTCTGCTACTTTAGTAGTTGGCTTCTTTTCAACACTCTCAGCAATAACCGAAGTATTACGCCAAATCTTAACAATCACCATAATAAACTCATAAGCAAAACGAGCTACGAGTGGATAAAGCAAAAGTTGTGAGAAGAAAGGCATAATCCCATCGCCGCCTAGCAAAATCAAATTGTTGATTGAAGTTAAAACAAAGTAAACCGTCGTTGCAACATAAAACATTTTTGCCAATGCTTCAATGCACATAGTTTTGAAAGATAGGAAATCCCGCAAAGTCTTCCAGAAACCCTTAAATTCGGTATTAGATTTGACATAGAGGAAATATACTAAAATTGCAGCCACGATTGAAAGAATCACCGCAATGATAGTCCAAACCTGCACACCATTGATAGTATTTGTGTAACCGCCAAGAAGACTGCTACCATAATTTGAACTATCGAGTAAAGTTGATAAATCCATTTAATAACTCCTTTTTTATTATTATTAGTTTGATAATAGCATAAAACCTTGTTTTTTACAAAGTTAAGCGTTTTTAATGATTTTAACAATATGTTATAATTTTTTCATGAATAGAGTGCCTTTGGCAGAGAGAATGCGCCCAAAAACTTTAAATGAAGTTATCGGGCAAGATCAAATCATTGGCAATGGTAAAATTTTAACTGAAATTGTTAAGAAAAAAGAGCCAGTCAATCTTATTTTTTGGGGTCCACCAGGCACTGGCAAAACTACTCTCGCTCGCATTTTAGCACATGAATTCAAGGCTGATTTTATTGAAATTTCCGCTGTCACTTCTGGTAAAAAAGATATTGAAACGGTTGTTGAACGCGCCAAAACCAATTGGAATCTAAAAGTCCGTACCGTCCTTTTTGTAGACGAAATTCACCGTTTTAATAAAGCTCAACAAGACGCTTTTCTCCCCCACGTAGAATCTGGACTTATCACTTTAATCGGTGCCACCACCGAAAATCCGTCCTTTGAGGTAATTTCCCCACTTCTCTCCCGTTCTCGCGTAGTAATCGTCGCTCCATTAGACAAAAAATCTATTCTTAAGGTACTTAAGAATGCCGTTAAATCGGAAAAAATCGATATTGATAAAGATGCTCTGGACTATTTAGCCGAACTATCTGGCGGGGATGCCCGTTCCGCTTTAGGCGATTTAGAACTTGCCGCTTCCCTGCATCATCATGTAGATAAAGCAACCGTCGAAGAAGCCGCCGGTAAAAAAATCCCTGGTTATGATAAAAAAGGCGATCATCATTATGACAATATTTCCGCTTTCATTAAATCTATGCGCGGTTCGGATGTAGATGCTGCTTTATATTATTTAGCACGTATGGTCGAATCTGGTGAAGACCCTAAATTTATCGCAAGAAGAATGGTAATTTTCGCCTCCGAAGATATTGGCCTCGCCGGAAATGGTGCTTTGGCTCTTGCCACAGCCTGTTTTCAGGCCGTCGAAAGAGTTGGCATGCCTGAATCCGGTTTAATTCTCGCCCACGCCACCGTCGCCCTCGCTCTTTCCAAAAAATCCCGCGCCACCACCGATGCCTGGTATAAAGCCCAAGATTTAGCTAGGAAATCTATGGGAGAACCTGTCCCTACTTGGCTTAGGAACGCTCCAACTAAACTCATGAAAGACTTAGGCTTCGGCAAGGGCCAAAAATGGGAAGCCGGCTTCCATCTCGATAAAAGTTACTTACCAGATAGTATTAAAAACGAAAAAATCTGGAAGTAAAATAACTTTTTACACTTTATTGATTACTGGTATCACAATCGGCGTATGCCCGGTTGCATCAAATAAAATATGCGTAATGTCAGTTTTGATTTCTTCTTTTAATACCTTCATCTCCGGATCCGTCGAAATTGACTTGTCTGTTTTTTGTCTTAAGTAATGCCGAATCTTACCGATTAATTCTTCTGAATTGTCTAGATAAATAAATGCGCGTGACACAATATCTGGCGTCTTCATCAAATGTCCAGTTTTTTTATTGAGCGTTAAAATTATTATAAAAATCCCTTCTCTAGAAATATGAATCCGATCTTTCACCACCGCCTCATGCACTGGTTTATCTGCATCATCGTAAAGCTTATTCCCCACTGGAATTCGTCCACATTTTTTAATGGTTTTGTCAGGAAGAAGCTCCACAATATCTCCGTCGTCAGGCAAAATAATCCTTTCCTTAGGAATCCCAATCACATTTTCTGCCATCTCTGCGTTATGTTGGAGCATATAAAATTCACCATGATATGGTATATAATTTGTAGGATTTAACCTTGTTACAAATTCCACATGATCCTCGTAATAAGCATGACCAGACAAATGTAAAGGCCCGATATTCGTAAGATGTGTCTTGCCGTTTTGAATTACCTGCGCACCCTCGCGTAACAAACCATCTACCGTAGAAACTACATGTGGTTCGTTGCCAGGAATAGGATTAGAGGAAAATACCACTGTATCTGTCGGCTTAATTTTAATATATTTATGAGCCCCAGTAATCATTCTGTTTAGTACGGCGTTTAGCTCACCTTGTGAACCAGTACATACAATACATACTTTTTCATCTGGAAGCTTCAAAGTATCTTCCATCTTAATAATTGTATCTTTTGGCACTTTTATAGATTTAGATCTAAGCGCCACCTCCACGTTATTTATCATCGAAAAGCCCGAAAAAGCCACTTTACGGCCCCTAGCTGCCGCTTCTTTCAAAATCAACTCAATTCTAGTAATCTGCGATGAAAAACACGAGATAATCACTCTGCCACCAGCATAATGATCCATCACTTTGCCTAAACTCTCCCCCACATCGTACTCAGAATGCGGATGCCGACCCGGCGAATCAATGTTTGTAGATTCATTCAGCATCAAAGTTACACCTTCTTTTTTGACAATCTCGTCAATCCTTTCATAGTCTGTTTGCACCCCCATCGGATTCGCCTCATATCGCCAGTCACCAGAGAAGTAAATTAAACCATTAGGAGTCCTCACTACAATCGCTGTATTCCCCGGAATCGAATGAAGAGTATGAATAAATTCCACGCTAAGATTCTCAGAAACCTGAATTTTCTCGTGCTTAAACGGGTCTACTGAAATATAATTCATCTCTGGCACTGTTTCTAGCTCAGACATCTGCTTTTTTATCATCCCAATCGTAAATTCAGTCCCATAAATTGGCGTAAGTTCCGAAAAATGAGGTAGAAGATGTTTACAGGCACCAATATGATCTAGATGTGCATGCGTAAAACAGATTGCCTTGACTTTAGATATATTATCTTCGAGATATTTGATATCTGGAATCATATAATTCACACCAGGATAATCTTCGCCCGCAAAAAGAACACCCATATCAATCACAATCATTTCAGATTTATATTCTACAATCGTCATATTTTTACCAATGCCAAACTCGCCTACACCACCAATTGGAATAATCTTTACAGCATCTGGGTCTGGTCGCATCTGTTTTAACTTAGCATTTGTAATCTGCATACCCCCATAGCCATTATAACGAGATTTATCTACTGGTACGCCAATGATATGTTGAGTAGCCTGCGCATTTACATCCTGGGAAAGCATTCTCTGATGGTGCACCATATCACCCTTTTTTACCGACACAGATAATTTCACCTTGCGCTTTTCTGCTTCCACTTGTTTAGCCGCCTTTGCACTCTCAGTTTTCAACTGAGCAGTAGTCTTAGCAGTCTTTTTGGCAGTTTTTCTCACTAATTTTGCGTCTTTTCCGCCTTCTTTAAAATTAGAATTAAAATTCCTCTTTTGAGCTTCTTCAAATTGTCTCTTTATATCTCCAATTCTTTCTGCTCTTGATTTTAAAAGTCGCGCACGACGCTGTTCCTCATTTATATTCATTAAGTTTCCTTTTTATTACAAGTAAAATCGTTATCTCTATTATAGCAAAACGCTTGCATTTTTTCAAGACCTTTGCTATAATAAAAATATACCATTACTAGACCGACCCATCAGGGCCGGCTGTTTTAATTTAAAGAAAGGACAAAATGGAAGGATTAGATCTTAAACAAATGTCTGCTATGGTAGATATCATCGCCGAAGAAAAAGGTCTGCCAAAAGATACAGTTCTAAGTGTAATCGAACAAGCAATCGCTGCTGCATGGCGCCGAGATAACGGCGATAAGGAAATGAACGTTCGCGCTGTCTTAAATACTAATACTGGCGAAGCCGATGTTTACGTCGCCCGTGAAGTTATCGAAGATGAAATTGCGTACAACCCAGCCACTGAAATTCCCTTAAAGGAAGCAGGCAAAAAGTACAAAATCGGTGATATTTGCGAAGAAAAACATAAAGTCACCACCTTTGGCCGTGTCGCTGCTATGACCGCCAAACAAGTCGTCATCCAAAGACTCCGCGAAGCCGAAAACGATGCCGTACTTACTGAATACGAAGACAAAGTTGGCACCATTGTCACCGGCGTTATTTCCCGTGTAGAACCAAAAATCGTTCGCATCGACCTCGGTCGTGCTAGCGGTATCATGCCGCGCTCCGAACAAATCGATGGCGAATATTACTCTGTAGGCTCTCGCATCAAAGTTTATATAAAAAATATTGAAAAGAATGACAAAGGTGCTCAGCTTATTTTGTCACGTGGTTCTGCTGAGTTTATTGAATGTCTCTTCCGCCAGGAAGTACCAGAAATCGAGAATGGTACAGTGGAAATCAAAGGTATCGCCAGAGAAGCTGGTCGTCGCACCAAGATTGCAGTTACTAGTACTGTTCCAGGCATAGACCCGGTTGGCACCTTTGTAGGTGGTCGTGGCGTTCGTGTTCAAGCCGTCATGAACGAAATTGGTGATAAAGAAAAAATTGACATCGTCACCTGGAGCGACAACGCTTCTGAATATATTAGAGAAGCTCTATCCCCAGCCGAAGTCAACAAAGTAGAAATTGAAGGCAAGAAAGCCAAAGTTCTTGTTTCCGAAGAGATGCAATCTATTGCCATTGGTAAACAAGGGCAAAACGTTCGTCTAGCCAGCAAGCTTACAGGCTACGAAATTGACATTGAGCTAGTCAAAGCTCCAGCCAAGAAGAAAAAGAAAAACGTAGAAGATTCACTTCTATCAGCCTTGGAAGAATCTGAAGAATAAGCAGGATAAAATAATCAACCCCAGCTCCGCTGGGGTTGTTACAAAAAACAAAAAAGTCAGGACATGCACCTATCCAAATCGCGTAGCGATTTGTCATGGAACAGAAAAAAGTCAGGACATGCGCCTGACTTTTTTCTTCTTGCGAAGCAAAAATCATAAACAAAAAACGAACCGGAATTCACTTTCGGTTCGTTTTTCATAATTAGTTCTCTTGCTGGACTTCTCTTTCTAAGAGAAGTCCACAGCATAATTTGGCACCTTCCTAGTTTCCCGCTATTGCAGTATAATCGGCGCTACTGGGCTTGACTGCTGTGTTCGGAATGGTAACAGGTATTTCCCCAGCGCTATGGGCACCAAATGGTAATAACAGATGTCTATTATTACTATTGATGTCCATTAAGGGCCATGGATTAACTTTAGATTTTAGACATCGACGGCACTTAAATTATCAAGCACCGATTGCTAGCTACGTCTCCCAAGTTCTAGGTAAAACCAATTTTATCTAGAACTTGGAACATAAAAAGGCGATGGACTCCTTAGTACTTCTCAGCTCCACATGTTGCCATGCTTCCACTTAAAGCCTATCAACCAAGTCATCTACTTGGGATCTCCTAGGGAATTC
>JAUMXO010000008.1 GCA_030529135.1 Candidatus Saccharimonadota bacterium
TTCGATGGCGACAACGCTCCTATCATCAAGGGTTCTGCTACTAAAGCTCTTGAGGGTGACAAAGAGGCCGAGGATGCCATTATGGAACTCGTCACTGCTATGGATGAATACTTTGACATTCCAGAACACGATCTTGATAAACCATTCCTCATGCCAATCGAGGATGTATTCTCAATCAAAGGCCGTGGTACTGTAGCTACCGGTCGTATCGAACAGGGTGTCGTAAAGTTGAATGACGAAGTTGAAATTGTCGGTCTTCGTGACACTCAAAAATCCGTGGTAACTGGTATTGAGGCCTTCCACAAGACTCTCGATCAAGGTCAAGCTGGCGATAACGCTGGTCTCCTTCTTCGTGGTATTGAGCGTGATCAAATCGAACGTGGTCAGGTGATTGCCAAGCCTGGTACTATTACCCCACACACCGAATTTGAAGCTCAGGTTTATATCCTAAAGAAAGAGGAAGGTGGTCGTCACACTCCATTTTCTAAGGGTTACAAGCCGCAATTCTACTTCCGTACTACCGATGTAACTGGTGAAGTAGAGCTTCCAGCCGACAAAGAAATCGTCATGCCTGGCGATCAGGTAACCTTCAAGGTTAAACTCCTCGCCCCAGTAGCTATGAACGATCAAGACCGTTTCGCTATCCGTGAAGGTGGCAAAACCGTTGGTTCTGGTGTGATTACCAAAGTTATTAAATAATAGCTGAAAGCCTTTCAAAAATTCCCCGAATGGGGAATTTTTGTTGTAAACTAAAAAAGAAAGTCAGGACATGCGCCTGCTTTCTTTTTTGTATCAGTGTCTTTTACTGGACTTTTCTTTATCTAAAGAAAAGTCCAAGTATTTACATCTTAATTTCTGCATCTACACCAGCAGGGAGAGAGAGATTTTGGAGACTCTCAATAGTCTTCGGAGTAGCATTTAGGATGTCGATAAGGCGCTTATGCACCTTCATTTCAAAAGCTTCGCCACCAGTCTTGTAAACGTGTGGTGATTTAACCACAGTAAACGTACTCTTCTTAGTAGGTAGTGGGATTGGCCCAGACACTTTAGCACCAGTCCGAATAGCAGTATCTACGATTTGACGAGCACTTTGGTCGATCACTCGATGATCGTAAGCTTTTAGTCTGATTCTAATAGTTAGGCCTTCTGTTTTTTTGGCTTCTACCATTTATCTTTCCTTCCTCCTCTATAACCTTAGGTTCGCTCTTAGATGGCTGCCAGTAAGTTTTTAGAGGTAGATAATTAATTTAATATATTTTCATTATACCACACTTTGCACGAAAAAGCAAGATAGAGTATAATTGATACATGAGTTTCGCAAAATTTAAGAAACGATTTTATTTCAAGTTAGCGAGATATTTTCAGTTTCTGGCGAATCGGTCTCTTAAGAGGTGGCACCCGCGAATCATTGCGGTGACTGGTTCGGCAGGCAAGACTACAATGCTGAATTTATTAGAGCATGAAATGGGCGTAAAAGCTCATTATTCCCATGACGCCAACTCGGCTTTTGGTGTGCCTTTTGATCTCTTAGGTCTTAAAGGCGTTAAATCATCTAAACTCCGATGGATCTGGTTGATTATCGCAGCGCCAATCAGGTCTCTGTACTATAAACATGATGAACCTTTTTACGTAGTAGAAATAGATGGGGAAAGACCACATGAAGCCGAGTTCCTAGCTGAATGGCTAAAACCAGAAGTGACGATTTGGGTGTCGGTGGGGCTTTCGCATGCGGTGCAATTTGAAAAGGTTGTGGAAGAAGGTGAGTATAAAGATCTAAAGAGTGCCATCACGGCAGAATTTGCAAACCTACCAGAAAACACGCAAAAACTAGTTTATATTGACGCTGATTCAAAGGCGATGGTTAAAGCTACAGAGGGAATTAAAGCAAAAGTTGTACCGATTAAAAAATCTTTGCTAAAAAAATACGTAGTTTACCCTGATTCGACAGATTTTACCTACGGAGACACTACTTTTCACTTCAACCATCCTGAAGTAAAAGATTTAGCCTTTCATTTATTTGTTTTACAGGATTTAATGAAATATTTGAAGTTGAAATTTGATCCAGATTTCTCACCAGTAAGACAGATGCCAGGGCGAAGTTCGTATTTTCATGGCATTAAGGGCATAAACATCGTAGATAGTAGCTACAACGCACACATGATTTCAATGGCATCAGTGCTAGATATGGTAAAGAGGATGCATGCCGACAAAAAATGGTTGATAATTGGGGATATCGTGGATCAGGGTTCTTTAGAGGAAGAAGAGCACAAGAAACTGGCAAAATTAATCGCTGACGTAGAACCTGATAAAGTAATTCTAGTTGGACGGAGAACTAAAAAATATACCGCCCCGGAATTAAAAAAGCTTGGCGTGTCGGCGGTAGCAACTACCGACCCAAAGAAGGCTCTCACTTATATAGAAAATCATATCACTGGTGGCGAAACATTAATCTTTAAAGGGAGCCAATATCTTGAATGGATTATTGAAAAATTACTTGCAGACCCTCTAGATGCAAATAAACTCTGTCGACGTGATAAAGGTTCTATTCAAAGACGAAAGAATTGGGGGCTAGAATAATGGCAGATCTTTATATTATCCATGGCTGGACATACACTGTAGAGCCTTGGGCTAGAACACTAAAAATTATGGAAGCTAATGGTGTAAAAGTGAAAATGCTTCACGTGCCAGGTTTGACCGAACCAAGTAAGAAAGTTTTTGAGATCGAGGATTATATAAAGTGGGCAGACCAAACTATCCCAGATGGCGCAATTGCACTTGGTCATTCTAATGGCGGGCGAATTTTGCTAAATCTTTGTTCCAATAAACCTGGTAAGCTATCTAATCTAATCTTACTCGATTCGGCTGGAGTTTACGAAGCTTCTTATAAGAAACGTATGGTAGAAAAGCTCGCTAAGATGGGCCGGCCACTCAAGAAAATTCCAGTTGTAGACAAAGCATTTCATAAGTTTACTGGCACAACCGATTATTCTAAAGCGCCAGAGAATATGAAACAAACCTTGGTAAATATGCTCGAATCAGATAAAAAATTAAATATTAGCAATGTGACAACTAAAACATTTATCTTGTGGGGTAAAAAAGATACCACCACGCCACCTAGACAAGCCACAGCAATCTATGAGAAACTGCCGAATGCAGAGCTAAAATTTTATGCTACCTGGACTCACGCACCATACATTTCTGATCCCGAAGGGCTAGCCAGGGCGCTCACAAAACTAGTAGAAAGGCTCAAAAAATCCAAACCAATAACAAAGATTCCTGCGGAGAAAACTAATGGCTAAACGGTTTTATTTAGGATTAAATGCTGGTGGGCCTAAGATCTCCGAAATGCTATTTACCCATGGTAATTCGCAAAACGTTAGGGAATTAAACGAGTATTTGGCCGGAAAATATCAAGGCGCTCCCATTCTTTGCAAAAATGGCCGCTCGGCCCTAGCAATAGCCTTGAAAGCCTACTTTGATCCGGGCGATAAAATCATTGTGAATGGATTTACTTGTTATGCAGTGTACGAGGCGATTAAGGCAGCCGAAATGGTCCCAGTTTTTATGGATATAGACCCAAAAAATCTAAATTTTTCAACAGAAATCTTAGAAAATTTCTGGAAAAAAATGAGAAAAGAACGACTCTCTACTGCCAAGATTAAGGGAATTATTATCCAGAATACCTTAGGCAATCCTGTAGAAATAGACAAGATAGAAGATTTCGCCGATAAACACGGACTTGTCATCATTGAAGATTTGGCACATTCGGCAGGAGTAAAATACAATCTCAAAAAGGAGGCCGGAACGGTGGGCGCAGCAACCGTATTATCTTTCGGTAAGGATAAGTCTATTAATACGATCTCTGGGGGCGCCGCCATTTTAAGAGCACCTCAGAAGCACGGGGTTTTAGCACCCACCAAACTTCCTCGATTTTCGGATGTTTTAAGAGCCAGGTTTTATCCGCTATTATGCGGAATAAGCAAAGGCTTAAACCATGTTCATCTAGGTGGAGCTTTGATGTACTTTTTCATGACAGTGCATTGGGTAGAAAAATCCGCCGACAATAAGTTGAGTCTAAACCGAAGGATGCCTAAATTTGAAGCAAAATTAGCCTTGAGACAATTAAAGCAACTACATCATAGAGGCGAGCCTCCACTTAGGAAGTTCTATTTGGTAAAAAATCGCGCCGAGGTATTAGAAAAATTAAAGGAGTCTGGCTATTTCTTTAGTAGTTTTTGGTATGAAAAACCAGTATCGCCACTAAGATACTACAAAAAAGTTGAATTTCCTGAGAAAGATTGTCCTAATGCAGTAAAAGTAGCTGAAGAAATCATTAATCTGCCGACTTATTATAGCGATACGGAACTAAAAAAAGCTCGCAAAATTATCGAGCCATACCTAGTGGGAGGAAAATATGGATTCTCAAATTAAATGGGATAAAATTGTTAAGAAATATCCGGAAGCAAATTTTTTACAGTCGCCAGAATATGCCAAAATGAATGAAATTTTGGGTGCGAAAGTAATTGCCGAAGAGTTCCATGGCAAGGGGTACGCACTGATGATTGTAAGAAATGCCAAAAGAGGAAGGTATCTGGAAATTCCTTGTGGCCCGCTGACTAACTGGCAGGATAAAAAAGCTGTGGATGAAATTTTTCAAAAAATTATTAAGATAGCATCGGAAGAAAAATGCGTGTTTGTGCGAATACGTCCACAGCTGACGGCGGATCGTAATAATTTACAAATCTTAGAAAAGCACGGAGCAAAAAAATCACCGATGCACCTAGCGGCTGAACATACCGTAATGATTGATTTAAATAGTACGGAAGAAGAGCTGCTAGCTAAAATGCGACGCCAAACTAGATATGAAGTAAGAAGAGCAGATAAGCTCGGAATCAAAGTGATATGTGACCGCGACAAAGCATTATTTGAGGAATTCCAAAAATGCCAGGCCGAAACCGCCAAAAGACAAAATTTTGTACCACCGTCTCTTAAAACTCTAATGGCTGAAAGAGAAGCGTTTGGTGACAAAATTATAATCTATAAGGCAATAACTGACAAGAAAGAACCAATTGCCTATGGATTAATTATCAAAAATGGCTTGGAGGCGGACTATTACGAGGCGGCTTCGACACTTTTAAATCGTAAATTGCCTGGCGCATACGCTTTGCTCTGGCAAGTCATGAAAGATTTGAAAGCAGAAGGATATCAGCGTTTTAATCTTTGGGGGATTGCGCCAGCAGGGCAGCCAAATCATCGTTACGCTGGAGTGACGACATTTAAAACTGGTTTTGGCGGGGAAGTTGTGGAATATGTACCAGCGCACGATTTAATAATTTCTAAAATAAAATATATTAAAAATCTGACAGTGGAGACAATGCGAAAAAAACGGAGGCATTTGTGATCAATCTAAAAGATGCTACATCAAAAAGTGAATGGGACGATTTCGTGGCAAAAAGGCCAGAAGCAAATTTTTTGCAAAGCTGGGACTTTTATGAATTTCATATTGCGCGAGGGAATAAAGTAGTGAGAAGGCTAGTACTGGAAAATAATAAGATTGTAGGCGCATACGCTGGAGTAGTAGAAACGGCAAAACGCGGGACCTATCTTGCGATTGCAGGCGGACCTCTAATAGATTGGGACAACAAAAAGCTCATCAAAATAGTATTCGACGATATTAAAAAAGCAGGCTTAAAAAATAGCTGTGTATTCGTACGAGTACGTCCGCAACTTGAATTATCCGAAAAATCCCTGAAGATTATGACGGAGAATGGATTAGTCAAAGCACCAATGTATCTTTCGGTAGAATATGCTGGAATCTTAGACCTCAACAAATCCGAAGAGGAAATTTTAGCCGGCGCATCGCAGGGTTTTCGAAGAAAACTCAGAAAAGCTAAGAAAAATGAAGTGGAAATTAGCGCTCTAGCAGATGATGACTCAATTAAAAATTTTTGCAAACTAGAAAAAATGCATGCCGAAAGACAAAAATACGTAGCCTTTTCTACTAACTTTTTGACTAAACAATTTGAGGCCTTTAGAAATGGCGGGGAAGTTTTGATTTATACCGCAAAAAAAGACGGAGAAATCTTGGCGCAAAATTTTATGATTTTTTATGGTCCGGAAGCAAGCTATCATTACGGAGTGTCGTCTGAGCTTGGGACGAAGTACTCGGCAGCGCCTTTACTCCATCTCGCCGCAATGGAAGAAGCTAGAAAACGAGGTTGCGTACGTTATAATCTATGGGGGATTGTAGGAAAAGAAGAAACTTCACATCGTTTTTATGGAGTTTCGGAATTTAAGCGCTCGTTTGGATGCGAGGAACTAAAATACACCCCGGCGCATGATTTAGTTTTAAAGCCATTAAAGTATCAAGTAACTAAAATGATTGAAAACGCTCGTAAGAAAAAGCGCCATATTTAATTCTAAATGTGCTATAATATAAGCATAAGAATTTAAAAAGGTATTTTTATGGCACACATTAATCGTAGATTCATCGATAAACATTGGTCTGTATTTATTACGAGAGGCTTACTGGCTTCTATATTTGGAATTTTGGCATTATTTGGAAGTATGAGCGACGAAATCGTTATTTCGATGATTTCAGTATTTTTACTTTTGATGGGTATCGTGGACTCAGTCAGCGCGCTTTATGCCTCTGTTAAAAAGCATGGCTGGCTCAATTCTGTGATTGATGCCTTAATCGATATCGCTGCAGCCCTAATATTATTATTTTTCGCCAAGAATAATATCGTAGTTGCTCTTGTGGTGATCGCAGTTTACACTATCGTGTCTGGCATCGTTGATATATTCCATGCTTTTCTTTCGACGGTAGATCCAACCGATCGTTTTATTCGAGTACTCGCTGGTGTAATTGGCTGCATAATAGGGGTGGTAATATTGAATTCAGGAAATTTTGAAAAGACCACTTTCGTTCGCTTCTTCGGTACATATGCGTTGATTGTAGGGGTAACCAGTTTGATTTATGGGGTACATAATCGTTCGCAAAATATCGAAGATAAACTAGCAAGAAGCCAATCGGCAAAGAAGAAAGTCAAGAAATCTCATAAAAAATAGTTGACTTTTTAGCTTAAGTGTGATATTATTATAAGATATGCTTTAGGTCATACTAGAAAAGGGGGTGTGTGTATGAAAAGTATGGAAAGAGCATCGTCGTTTAGAGAAAAGAATAAAGAAATATTGGTGTCAGCAAGCCAAATCTGTAACCTAACCGACCGTACGATGTGGTCGTATGGGTCAGGCGGAGAAGTCGTGGAGTTTGATCCAATCTCCATGAAAGACTCGCCGGATTTTGAAGGAGACATTCTCTACTATATAGTAGAGAATGGCAGTACTTTATCAAAAGATCCATATCTTAAGAAAAAAGTGCTGCACCCCGAATTCCGGGGTATCGGAAGAGGGGGTGTTGGTATTGTCCGCTTAAGAAAGCGTGACAATACAGTTATAGTGCCAGTCGGCACAGAATTACTACTGGCAAATTAACAATTATTTTTTTCTCTCTAAGCCCAGAATCTAAATGATTCTGGGCTTTTTTCCTTTCATATGGTATAATTTAAAACCAAAGGAGGTTTATGAAAACCGTAAAAAAAGCAATAATTACTGATGCTGGCTTTGCTAGTCGCTATCTACCGATTACTAAAACTTTGCCAAAGGCAATGGTGCCAATTGGCGCTAAACCAGCTATGCAACTCTCAGTGGAGGAGTGTATAGCAGCCGGAATTGAAGAAATTATTATTGTAGCAACACCTGGTACGATGGCACGCGAAATATACGACAATTATTTTCATGATAAAGCTTTGAATGTACAATCTCTACTAAAAAAACAGGGCAAGTCCGATCGTTTTGAGCCGGTAAAAGAAGTCTTAAATTTTCCTAAAATTACCGTCATCGAGCAAGACGCTTCTCTTCCTTATGGTAATGGTTCGCCAATCGTTTCCGCAAAAGATTATGTAAAAGACGAAGACGCTTTTGTGGTGCTCTATAGCGATGATCTCATTTTTGGCAAGTCAGATGTACAAACTTTGATAGAAACCTACGAAAAAAATCCTAAAGCAAAGGCCGTGATTGCAGCGCAAGAAATGCCGGAAGAAGTTTGGCATAAATATGGCATGATAGCCTTAAAGAAAAATGGCACACTCTCCCATATTGTAGAAAAACCGGAAACACCTGACAAGAGTCCAAGCAATTTAACAAGTTACGGACGATATCTCTTGACTCCAGAAGTGTTTGATTATTTAGTACCATCAAACACCGGCCTCGATGGGGAGCTTTGGACGGTAGATGCAATTACCAAATTAGCCGAAAAAGGCGATGTAGTAGTTGCTAAAAGTGAAGGTAAATGGATGACTACGGGTGATCCAAAAAACTACTTCATGACGCTATTAGAATATGTACTAGAAGAAACTGACTATGGCGATGAAGCAGCAGAAATGTGCTATAATAAGTTCAAGGAGAAAAATCTATGAATGTAGCAGAATGGATATTGGTAGTAATACTTTCACTAACGCTATTTGCGTTTCTTGTGATTGGTATTATTTTAATGGTGAAATTACTCGGACTTACCGATGAAGCTCGCAAGATAGTAGTAAGAGGTCAAGATATCGCCGATAATGCTAATGGCGTAGTATCAAACGTGCGCGGAATGACTTCAATTGGTGGGGTAGTACAAACATTTGTAGATAAATATGTAGAGCCAAAATTAAAAGAAAATAAATCAACTAAGAAAGGAAAAGAGTAAGATGGCGGAGAAAAAAGTAGCTAAAAATACTAAAAAAACAGCAAAGGAGGCTGAAATGAGTGAGAAAAAAGGGAGCGGTAAAGGTAAGTTTTTGTTAGGTGCAGCACTTGGCGCTATCGCTGGAGCAGCTGCTGGACATTTTATATCCAAGAAAACTCGGGAAGCTAAAGAAGCTGAAGAGAAAGAGGAAGAAGCCTTAGAAAAAGCCGCTGAGGTAGCCGCTAAAGAAGCTGAAAAAGCCGAAAAAACCGAGAAATCTACTAAGAAAAGCAAGTAATTTTGCCGATGGAGTTAAAACCAAGTGATTTTGTGCACTTGCACAACCATACGCATTATTCGCTTCTAGATGGTTTGACAAAAGTGCCAGAGTTGGTGGATTTTGTCAAAAATGACGGAATGGAGGCGGTAGCAGTAACCGACCATGGCACAATGAGTGGCCTAGTGGAACTTTATGAGTGCTGTAATGCTGCCGGGATCAAACCTTTGCTTGGACTCGAAGCTTATGTGGCGGCGAGGAAGCGTACCGACAAGGAGCCAGAATACGACAAAAGACGTTTTCATATCACCCTAATCGCAATGAATAATAAAGGGTTTGAAAACCTCTGCCGGATTATGAGCGACGCCGAAATTAATGGCAAATACTACAAGCCCAGGACCGATCATGAAATGCTCGAGAAATATAGCGAAGGAGTGATTTGCCTTTCTGGATGCATGGGTTCAGAAATTTCCGAAGCCATCCGAGCTGACGACGATAAAAGAGCTTTAAAGCTAATTGATTGGTATAAAAAAGTTTATGGCGATCGTTTCTATCTAGAAATGCAGGACCACGGGCATCCTTTATCTTCTACACATTCCCTGGAGCAAAAAAAGGTTAACGATTGGCACATGGCTCACGCCAAAGAGCTTGGTTTGCAGATGGTGGTCACTTGCGATGCACACTATCTAAATAAAGAAGATCAGGATGCACACGAAGTGCTCCTCTGTGTTGGCACCGCTTCCAATCTTTCTGATACCAAACGGATGACTCTAAAAGATTATGATTTACATGTGATACCGGCCGAGGAAATTATCGCTCATTGGCAAGATACCTGTCCGGAAGCGGTATTAAATACCCGGAAGATTGCAGAGCGCTGTGATGTAGACCTCCAGCTTGGGCGAATTTTAATTCCAAAATTTCCGTTGCCAGATGGGGAAGACGAAAAGACCTATCTAGATAAGCTAGTTTTTCAGGGGCTAGTATATCGTTACGGAGGGAAAAAGCTTGAAGAAGTGGCTAATCTAACGATTCCAGAATGTCGCAAAATTCTAGAAAAAATAGATAAAGACCGTGATGATGCTCACAAAATTGTACCGCGAATTGATTACGAATTGTCAGTAGTAGATAAAATGGGCTACAATGGATATTTCCTGATCGTGCAAGACTTTATCAACTGGGGCAAAAGCCAGCGAATTGTGTATGGGCCAGGTCGTGGTTCGGCCGCTGGGTCTATTTTGGCCTACGCATTACGGATTACGGATCTCGATCCTCTAAAATACGATTTACTCTTTGAAAGATTTTTGAATCCCGATAGAGTCTCAATGCCAGATATCGATACTGATATTCAAGATACCAGGCGAGACGAAGTAATAGAATATTGTACTCGCAAATATGGCAATGGGAGAGTTTCGAATATCGTGACTTTTGGTAAAATGATGGCAAAAAACGCAGTAAGAGATGTGGCTAGAGTACTCGAAGTGCCATACAATGAAGCCGACAGACTCGCAAAAATGGTGCCAGATCCGGTGCAAGGGCACCATGTGCATCTTGCTGATGCGATCAAGGAAGTGCCAGAGTTAAAAGAAGAGTACGAAAGCAATCCAACCTCAAAAGAAGTGATTGATTATGCGATTCAGTTAGAAGGAACTATTAGAAATCATGGCGTGCACGCTTGCGGAGTGGTAATCGCACCAGACGATTTGGTAAAATTTTTACCACTTGAAGTTTCACAAAAAGGCCCAATTGCAGCACAGTTTCCAATGACCCAAATAGAAGAGCTTGGTCTTTTAAAAATGGATTTTTTGGGGCTAGCAAACCTATCGGTAATTAATAATGCACTCAGAATGATTCGTAAAGTTTATCATGATGACATCGACATGGCCACTTTACCACTGGATGACGAAGAGACTTATAAATTATTCCAGAGAGCCGAGACTACGGGTGTATTCCAGCTAGAATCGGCTGGAATGAAGCGATATTTAAAAGATCTGAAAGCCTCTTCTTTTGAGGATATTATCGCTATGGTGGCATTATATCGCCCGGGCCCGATGCAATTTATAGATTCTTTCATTCGCCGCAAACACGGCGAGGAACCGATCACTTACCTGCATCCAGGTCTAGAAAATTCACTTAAAAATACCTACGGAATTATGATTTACCAGGAGCAGTTCATGCAGATTTCTAAGGAATGGTGTGGATTTACTGGCGGGCAAGCTGACACTCTAAGAAAAGCTGTAGGAAAGAAAAAAATTGACCTGATGAAAAAGGTGAAGCCAGAATTTATTAAAGGTGCGGTGGAAGTGGGTGGTGCCACCGAGGAAATAGCCGAAAAATTCTGGTCTCAGCTGCTAGACTTTGCCAATTATTGTTTTAATAAGTCTCACGCCGCATGTTATGCTTTAATTGCTTATTGGACGGCGTATCTCAAAGCTCATTATCCAGATGCTTTTATGGCGGCGTTAATGACCTCTGATATGATGAAATCCACCGAAAAACTAGCGCCAGAAATTGCTGAATGCAAAAGAATGGGACTTAAAGTCTTAGGGCCAGATATTAATCAAAGTTATGGCGATTTTGGTATCGTTGGTGGAGAAAAAACAATTCGGTTTGGACTTTCTGGAGTAAAAAATATTGGAAAGGCTCTGATTGAAGAAATTGTAATACCCGAAAGGGATAAAAATGGACCTTTTAAATCAATTTGTGATTTTGCAAAAAGAGTAGATTCGACCAAATTTAATAAAAAGACTTGGGAAGCTGCTATTAAAACAGGCGCCTTTGACAGCTTTGGCTATTCTAGATCGGATCTTTTGTTTAATTTGGAGGCGATTCAGGCTTACGGGTCTAAAATCCAGAAAGACGAAAAAACTGGACAGATGGATCTATTTGGATTAATGGGAAAAGCTGGAGAAATACCGGATGTAGAGATAAAACCGGCGCCTTCGCAATACTCCGAAAAAGAACAACTTTTATGGGAGAGGGATCTAATGGGTTTATATCTCTCAGCACATCCTCTAGACAAATATGATTTGTATTTTGACGAACAGTGTCATCCGATGGGAGTAGTTTGTGCAGAAAACCACGGAAAGACCGGCTGCGTTGGTGGGATTATCACGAGCATAAGAACTATTACTACGAAAAAAGGTGACAAAATGGCTTTTGTAAAAATCGAAAATAAGACGAGAGAAGTGGAGATTATCATCTTCCCAAAAGTTTATGCTACTTGTGGAGCCAAATTAGAAGTAGATACAGTAATTAGAGTGCAGGGCGAAATTGACGCTGCGGACAGAGATGGCAATATTGGCAATGACACCAAAATAAAAGCCGAAATCGTAGAGATAGTGTCTGATGAGGTATTGGAAAATTACAAAGCTACTGGGACTAGATTAGCAATGCCTTGGAAATCAGTAGTACCAGAAGGCCCAGATAGATGGCGGCGCAAAAGACAAACCGAGATTGATGCACCAAAAGTATTAAAAAATATTCCTAAAGACCCAAGAAAAGAAAAATTATTTATCCTGATGGATAGCTTAAATAACACTGACTTACTCAGTAAAATTCGTCAAATTGCTGAAAACAATCTAGGCATGCAAGAGGTAATACTAGTATTTTATGAAGGCAAAGAAAAACAAGCTCTCAAAATGCCCTTTAAAGTAGATATTAGCAGTGAACTTATCTCCGAATTGAAAGATTTGGTCGGGGAAGATCATCTTAAGATAGTATAACAGGGTCTAACGCTATATATAGCACACCAGATATAGCGTTCGGTGGAGTATTAGGGGTATAAGTGATATAATTAGGATATGAAAAAGAAAAAAACGCCAGATTCGGTAACGGTTAATCGACGGGCTCATTTTGACTATCAGCTCGGCGAAGAACTTGTCTGTGGAATGGCGCTTTCTGGGCCACAAGTAAGGCTAATTCGCGATCATCATGTACAACTCAAAGGCTCATATGTCACAATTAGAAACTCTGAATTATGGCTTTATGGCTTAACTTTAGGTGCAGATACAACTTCTGATGTAAAATTGCTAGCAACCAAGAAACAAATTGCGAGTCTGGAGCGAGCGAAAGTTGCCGGTTCCACCATCGTGCCAGTAAAATTGTTAGGCGGAGGAAGACATATTAAACTCGTAATTGCAATTGGCAAAGGCAAGAAAAAATATGATAAGCGCGAAACTATTAAAAAACGCGACATTGAAAGAGGTCGCTATGCTTAAAATATTTTCTTGGAACGTAAATGGAATAAGAGCAGTACTAAGAAAAGGCGCTCTAGTTTCCTTTATTGATGAATATCAGCCAGATATTTTATGCCTTCAGGAGACCAAAGCCAAACAAGGTCAAGCGGAGATAGACTTACCAGACTATGAAGAAATCTGGAATTCGGCTAAAAAAGCTGGCTATTCTGGCACGGCAATTTTTACCAAAATTAAACCGATTTCTATAAAAAATTGCGAATTCAAAATAAAAGATGATTATGGAGATTTAGATGCAGAGGGTAGGATACAGATAGTGGAATTTGAAAAATTCTACTTAGTAAACGTCTATACACCGAACTCTAAGCCAGATTTGTCACGTTTGAAATTACGTCACGACGAATGGGATAAAAAGTTTTTAGAGCTATTAAAGGAGCTTGGAAAAACCAAGCCAGTAATAACTTGTGGAGACTTTAACGCGGCGCATGAGGAAATCGATATTGCAAGACCAGATACAAACCACCATAGCGCTGGATTCACCGATGAGGAAAGGGAAGGAATTTCCAATATTATTGGTGCCGGTTTTGTAGATACTTTTAGAGATTTACACCATGATTCCGAACGCTATACCTGGTGGAGCCATTGGGGTCAAGCTAGGGCCAATAATGTGGGCTGGAGAATTGACTATTTCTTTATTTCCGCAGACCTAAAAGCAGACTTAAAATCGGCGGATATTTACGAAAGCGTATTTGGGTCTGATCATTGTCCAATTTCAATCGAATTAGATCTATAAAAAGGAGGTATAGTGGACTTTTTAGAGAAAATTAACGAGAATCCATTTAAGGATTTATACTGGAATGTTCCAGATGAGCAGAAAAAAGGCGAGCTAGCAATTATTGGTGGTAACGAAAAAAACTTTCGAACGTCGATAAAAGTTTCGGAGTTTGTGACTGCAAATTTTCCTCTGAAAGAGATAAGGACTGCGCTCCCTGATAGGTTAAGGAACAAATTACCATCACTCCCTAATTTTGTTTTCTTTAAAACCACTGAGGTAGGCACTTTTTCTGACCCAGACGAGATAAAAAATTTGATTGAATCGGTAGATTTTTCTTTAATTATAGGTGACTTATCTAAAAATTCTGTTACTTCTAAGGCTCTACTGGACGCTCTTCAAAATTCCGAAGAACCGGTGCTAATTACACGCGATGCAGTGGATTTAATAGCTGAGATAAAAAAAGAATCTTTAATGATGCGAACAGAGCTTATAATTATGGCTTCTGTCGTACAATGGCAAAAGATCCTACATAATTTATACTATCCAAAAATTTTACAACCTTCACAGTCGTTAATACAGGTAGCCGAGAGTTTTCATAAGTTTACTTTAAGTTATCCAGTGCAAGTAGTGACCCTGCACGAAGGACAAATTATTATCGCAAAAAACGGAAGAGTAGTGGTGGTAGCGTTAGAAAAATCTGGATACGCTCCGCTCACGTTCTGGAATGGGGAACTTGCAGCAAAAATTGCAGCAATGAATATTTTCAATCCGAATCAATTCATCGAAGCAACTGTCGCGGCATTATTTAGATAGCTTTTTTTCAATATCCACGGCGTCTCTAGAGATATTATGGCGGCGTTGGGAAAGAAAAATCCAGAAGAAGAGCGAACCGGCAAGGCCGATGCCCATAATAATATTTTTGACAAGAAGCGGCCATTCGGAAGCATATAAAGTCCAGACAGCCATCGTAAAGAGAATCGCGAGATACACGTTGCGACGAACAAGTATAATTTTTTTAGCCAATTTAAAATTACGGCGCATGAGGCATTTTTTAGTACAATCATCTGGATGACCCATGAATTTACCATAAACTACAAATTCTAAAATCAATCCGATGATTGCATACGGAATTAGCATGCAAAGCCCAGCAATTAAGTTAACGCGAAGAGAGAAAAATAGGACCATGGCAAGAGCGATAAAACCATCGGCAAACATATCATATTTAGCAGCATATTTGCGATACTTTGGGGTCTTATTTTTGGGAAAAGGCCACCTAGTAGCGCAAGTACCATCAAGAGCATCGGTGATTTCGCCAATCATATACACAATAAAAGCAGCATAAAGCGGTGCACCAGAAAAACTCATCACGGTTAGTGTGATCGCCAAGATAATCCTGGAAAAAGTTAAAATATCTGCTAAATATCTCATACCCACATTATATCATAATAATTAGATAACATTTTCTCGACACGTTCGTGCCGGCCCATCGTCATGGGCGGCACTTCACTCTTCTTGCTCCCGTCGTCGCAAGATGGTCTCAAAAATATTATCTAATTATTTCTTCTAATTTATCCATGATATTAGATACTCTGACTTCATCGCGATGTTTTAGCATTGCGCGAGACATTTTTTCGATTTTGTCAGGGTTGTTGATAATATCATTGATGGCGGTGGCGATAGATTGTGGATCGGGCCCAGCCGCTAAAACAGCACCTGAAGGCGAAACGACCTCTTTCATATCTGGATCTACGTAAAGAGCGGGTGTACCGGCAGATTCAGCCTCCACTAAAGTCATAGGATAATTGTCGAAATTATACGAGGCAAGCACGTCTAGATGACTTTTCAGAATCTTAGGGTAGACCTCCTTGAAGGACTTAGCGCCGTGGAAAAAGACGTTGAGATGATGTCTTTCGACATATTTTTTAGCACGATTTAAATCGTTTCCATCACCGTAAACGTCCAGGCGGTATTTACCTTCAATATATTCCAAAGCTTTGAGAAACGGCATGATGCGCTTTTCTTTAGAGACACGCGAATGCCAGATAATTTTTAGAGTTTCGCCTGGCAATAAGACTTTTGGCTCAAGATTAGACACGAAATATTCGTCCAAAACTCCGTTCGGTAAGGTTTCAACGGATTTTTTTACCCCGTAGCTTAAAAGTTTTTTCTTAAAATGTTCGGAAGGAGTAAGGACGAGATCGGAAAAAGAAGCATGATTAACCATAAGAGTCCACATTTTAACGGCAGCGATGGTGGTGGCAAGGTAATTATCCCGCTTAATTTTAATCGGGTGGGGAAGATACCAAGAATGGAACCAATTAAGCAGTGTCGCCACAATGGTTTTGAAGCCTTTGGGTACTAGGTTCTGCTCGCCAATATCCTCACGACCATGCATGACTTGGATGGTTTTAATTTTGAATTTTTTACCAAGACGCAGTCCGGCAATGGAGCAGCCGGCTTCGTAATGGACGTAAAAACAATCGAAATCTTTTAGCTCTGGGTGCTCTTTTTGAAGTTGTTTCTCGATGATGTGTGGTTTTCTGGCGATTGGAGTAAGACCTCTGCCAATTAGGCGGCAAGATTTGACCGGGAAAATATTTTCTTTGGCTAGTTTTTGCCGCTCCTCCTCAGTTTTGGGATAACTGGATGAAAAAACGTAGACAGTATGACCGCGTTTTTCTAATTCTTTTTTTTGCGCAGCGATAGACGTGACAATACCACCAGTGAGATCTAAGAAACAATCCGAAAAAACCGCAATTTTCATAATTTGATTATATCATGGAAGGGCAAGGGTCGGCAGGAATTACTCTGGTATTTATTGCGCCGCTATATAATACAGACGGCCACCGGCTTAATAGTGTTGTAAAATTTACAGCAGTTTTACTGGCCGGTGAGCCAGTTCCAGATACCTTCAAAGAAGGATGGCTCGTTGGACGGAAGCTCAGCGGCCTCGTCAATATTTACAACTGTACCCTGGGAAGCATCTTGGTAAGCAGTGTCATTATTATAGCTTGGAGAAATCTGCTCACCAGTAACTAGTAACCGGTAACGCGAAGTGCCGAGTGGCGTACAAGTGACCAAGGTAATTAGTGGCCTATCGGTTTGTACTACTAAGGCTCCCACGTCTGTTGGTTCAATTACCTGTTTGCCCGTAACTTTGTAAGTATAACGAACTGAATTGTAATTGACGTAGATCAGGTCACCTTCTTCCATTCGTTCTAGACCAGAAAAAATGTATTTGTATGGATTTGGGCTATAAACATCGCCCGCAGAATGTCCAGTGATAATAAAATTACCAATTTCGCCTGGGAAGGCACTAGCGCCAGAAATACGATAGTGTGCCACGCCATGATTCATTGCCGACATAACATCAGATAGAGGAATATTGAAATTAATCGGCACATCGATATTCAACTTAGGAATAATGAGACGCGGATCGGCCGAAACGGTCTGAGTAATAGTAGGGTCAAGCGCCTCTATCTCGGTGGCTGGAGCATTCCCGGGCGAGACATAAGCCATAATTGGTGCGAAAATCAACCTATTATATTGCAAAAAGAGAATCAAAAGCACCACCGTAACGCCGGCAATAATCGGAATAAATCGACGGTGACGACGAGATTTCTTAGCGCTATCAGTAGCTTTTTTACGAATTTTACGACGTAGATTGTCTATAATTCCGGTAGTATCTTCAGTATTTTGCTTAGTACTAACATCGTCTAAAGAAAGGCCGGTTTTTTGCTCCTTAGACTCATTTTTATTTCTATTACCAATACGGCTAAGCATGGAATTGATTTCTTCGTCTTCAGCATGTTCACGAGCGTCTTTGAGACGTTCTTTGGCGATGTAATTACGAGCAGCATTAGAATAATATTCACTGTAATACTTTTGATAGTAATCTTGCCATGCCGAATGATAAGTCCGCCATGAATCGGAGTTAATTTTGGAGGGAGCAGGTGCATCTTTGTAGTGGCTGACGGTAGTATAAGAAGAATTGGTAGACGAGTTCCCGCTATAAATAGCCCGGGAGGGCTGGCTTAAATTAGAGCTATTAGTTTGGCCGAGTGGACCATTTTGGGCGCTCGAAGCATAAGCTGCTAAAACCTTTTGCCTAGCAATATCTACTGCAGCTCGTCTCTGGAGATCACTGGATGCACTCCTATTAAAGCCATTAGAAAACTGCCCACCGGTATCTGAATCCATGAAATAATTATAGCATAAAATAGAGAAATGTGTTAAAATTATGTTTATAACATCCTCCGTGGGCGAATGGCGGAATTGGTAGACGCGCTAGACTCAAAATCTGGTGGTAGCAATACCATGTGGGTTCGATTCCCACTTCGCCCACCATTTTTGTTTTACAAAAACTAGGGAATCAAGGGAGTCGTTCTTTAGAATCGATTCCCACTTCGCCCACCATTTTTTATTTTTCGATCAGATATTCGCGAATGAGGGAGCCATCGCGGAAGTAATAGAGGTATTTATCAGAAGTGATGGTAATTGGAAAGTGAGCAGAAACGTTGGAAGCGAGAGTACGGTGATTAAGTCCATTAAAATCATAAACCTCCAAATTGCCGTCTTTTACTGCGTAAATCATACTATTATCCAACCAATTAAAACTATCTGTTCCGGTTGACCATTCAGTAAGAGACATGGCCTCCATATCTAGAACAGCTAATTGCCCACCGGTGTAGGCAGTAATTACGTCGCCATCTTGACTTGCTTTGATTTTTTCTGGTTGAAAAGACAGAGGGAAGCTCTGTTTTTCTTCAAAGTCTTTCTTAAGATAGAGCGTAATAGTAGTATTCGTTACTACGCCAATATATTCATCATCATAAAATTTTATAGTGACCATTTTCACTGGCTCCATAACGTCTTTTAATTTAGTAACTTCACTATTGCCAAGTTTTAGGATACCAATGTAATATGGTGACGCATTGTCTGATCTAATAATTTCTTTGGCGTCAGTTTTGGCGCAAAAAACCACATCTTGATTACGATAATCAAAGGAAATCAAATCAGGTACTAGGATAGATGATATTTGCTTAGCTTGGACGTCAATGCGACGAAGATTATTATCTATAACCCCTAGTAAATAATTGGCAGATTGGTCAGAAATTTCGAGATTTGAAAAATTAGCATTGAATTCTTTGGTAAGATTAATGCTAGAATTAGGATTTTTGACGTTAAGAAGTAGCCAATTAGTCTCGCCATTTGATTCGATTTTTAGGAGTAGATGCTCGTTGTCGTTAGCCCATTTGGAACTAGTAATACTGCCGGCAAAAAGCCCGGCAGTAGCATCAGTAGCCCGACTAGCAAAAGGTAAAATCTCTGATAAATTTAGCGTCATAGGCTTAACAGAATCACTATCTAAATTAAATAGTTGCCACTCGGTAGTATTATTAGCTAAAAGCATAGTATTGCGATCTGGGGTGATAGAGGCAAAATTTGCGGAAGATTCAAAGGCGGTCTCATGAGACCGATTTTTTAAGAAAAGCCGGGGATAATGAAGGCGGTACAAGAGCCCTTCTGTGATGTTAATCGTACGAGACCAAGTATCATACCCCTCTTTAGACAGTTTGATTGTATGTTCGCCAGCAGACAAAGTTTTACTCGTATTAGTACGCTGCAACCAAGAAGAAGGACTATTGTCTATTTCTATATCAGCGCCAGTTGGCATTGAATAGATTTGAAGCAGACCTTGACGTTCAATTTTGAAATCTGAATTTAACCAATAGCCAGATACCACAAAACCCAAAATCAAGACCGTAACAATTACGGCGATTACCATAATTACCTCTGAAATAATGATTCTGAGACTTTGACGACGCGCACGTCTTTCTGCATCCATATAAACATTATATCATAGATTTCGCTCTTGTTTTTTTTGCCATAAACGTGTATTATTAATATAAATCAAGTGAGGTATAATGTCAGATAAAGCGAAAGAAGCTAAAACCGAAGTACGCGGAATAAGCGTCAGTGCATTTCAGGAAGAAAAACCTGTTGGACGTAAGAGTGAGGCTAAGCCTGCCGAGAAAAAAGTTGCCAGTAAGACCTCTCCAAAGAAAAAAGGGGCTACAACTAAAATCAAGTCCGAAAAGGAGACTTCAAGGCAAGTAAATCAAAAGAAAGTCGGTCAAAAAAAAGAAGTTACAAAGAAGAATAATAAGCAGAAAAAAGCAGCCTCGAAGCAGGACGATAAAAAGGAGCTTAGCAAAAAAGAACCTGTAGTAAAATTTGAACAGGAAAAAGCAGTCTCGAAGCAGGACGATAAAAAGGAGCTTAGCAAAAAAGAAGAGCCTACACCACAAGCTAAGCAGGAAAAAACCGAAAACAAAAAGGAAAATACCTTAAATAATAATGACGATTCAACCTTTGAAACTTTTAAAATTGCTAGTATTTTACCAGAGAAAGAATCGAAAGTTATTTTGCGGGACGTCGCAAAATCTACTCCAATTAAAGAACCCACCGTCCCAGCTGCACCGGTATCAGACAAAAAACCGCAAATCATTACGGTAATGCCCGACCCGAAACCTACTACGCAGACACCTATGGCTAGCGCTGTTAAACTTTCCGCAAAAGAAATAAAAGAAAGGGAAATCCAAAAAGCACTTAATGCTTCTGCAAAATTGCCTACGCCAAAAAGGAGAAAAAAGTCGGTATTTAAGCAATTCGGGGTTGCCAGAACGGTTCTTGCAATTACTTGTGTCGCTACCATAGTTTTTGCAACTATCTATTTTATTAATTTGGCTTCTAAAGATATGTCAATACAAGTAGCGGCAACACAATCAGGGATTAATGCGTCGTACCCATCCTATATTCCTCGTGGCTATAGTATATCCGATATCACTTCTTCTAAAGGTAAAATTGTCATGAATTTCAAGTCCGAAGATGGTTCTTATACTATTACAGAAGAAAGCTCTTATTGGGATTCGGATGGACTTTTGAATAACTACATCAAAGAAGAATATGGTGACGATTATACAGTACTAAAAGAACAAGGTCTCACTATTTATATGGGGGGCAACTGGGAAGCCTGGGCAAACGGCGGTGTCGTATATAAACTCACTGTTAACTCTGGTTCGCTTACTAAAAAGCAAATGAAGACTATCGCGACTTCCTTTAATTAGGCTTTAGAAAGAGCTTGACAAAAAGCTAAGACAAAATCCCAAATGAAAGTAATGTTTGCCTTTCTTTTTGTGTTATAATATAAGAGATGAAAACAATTACCACACGGTTTGCGCCAAGTCCGACCGGATATATTCATATTGGAAATGTACGGAGTGCAATCTATCCGTATCTTTTAGCACGCCAAAATAATGGTAGAATGATTTTGAGAATCGAAGACACCGATAGGGAACGTTATGTGGAGGGTGCAACCGAGCTAATTGAAGATACTTTGAAATGGTTAGGGCTAGACTGGGACGAAGGGCCAATCGTAGGTGGAAAAAATGGACCATATTTTCAGAGTGAAAGACTAGATATTTATCACACCTGGGTGAAAAAATTAATCAAGGAGGGGCGGGCCTACGCCGATTCAACGCCACCAGATAAGATTGATGAATACCGTCAACAGTGTAACAAGCAAAAGGTTCCATTTCTTTACCGAAATTTCCGCCCTAAAAACTTAGATTTTGAATTTAAAGAAGGCGTGCCCATCAGATTTCTTTCTAATCCCAAAGAACGTAAATGGACTGATGCAGTAATGGGCGAAATGACTGCCGGTCCAGAAGTGCAAGATGACATTATTTTAATTAAGAAAGATGGCTATCCCACCTATAATTTTGCGCATATCGTAGATGACGCCCTCATGGGTGTGACCCATGTAATGCGAGGAGTAGAGTATCTATCTTCTACGCCGAATTATTTAGCTTTATATGAAGCATTCGGGCTAGAGGTGCCGGTGCTGGTATCCTTACCGCATATCCTAGCACCAACGGGGAACAAAAAATTAGGGAAGCGAGATGGGGCTAAATCTGTCACTGAGTACCGAGACGATGGGATATTAGCTGAAGCGATGCTTAATTACCTTGCATGCCTTGGCTGGAATGACGGAACCGAGCAAGAAATATACACTAAGACTGAACTGATCGAACGATTTTCGCTAGACAAAATCCAGACTTCCGGTGCGCGTTATGACGAAACCAAACTGCTCTGGATGAATGGACAATGGATTAGACGAATTTTTGATAAAGATGGAGCTAGAGCTTTATACGACCGAACTATTGGTTTTTGGCCAGAAGTAGCCGAGAAACAAACAGAAGAATATCGACTCAAGGTATTGTCAATCATTTACGACCGTTTAAAAACTTTGGGGGATTTACGAGGAATGACGGAGTACTTCTTTAAAGACCCAGAGATAGATCTAGAGATGCTAAAAAATAATAAATTCCTAAAAAAGATGTCGGAAGCAGAGTTAGAAGATTTGTTAAAGACCGCTATTCGTACCTTGGATGATATAAAGGACTGGAATCCGGATAATTTGCAAGAGGTATTAAATCAACTGCTTACAGAAACTAACAAAAAACCAGCGGAGCTATTTTCTTTGATTAGAATTGCAATAAGTTTTGCTCCGTTTAGTCCAGCACTCAACCTTACCTTAGACGTACTCGGCAAAGATACTAGCCTAGCTCGTTTAAATGCAGTAGCTAGAAGTATTTAACAACAACCTTAAGCGCTAGGGCATGCGCTTTTCTATTGTCTTTTTAGATATTATACTTTCAAAAATCCCCTTCAGAAGAAGGGGATTTTATCGGTCAGCTTGTAGCCTTATTAGACTTGGTCTTCATCTTCCTCATCGTCCTTGCGACGTTTTGCTAGAACGAAGAAGAATAGTCCAGATGTGGCAGCCACTGTAGCAATAACGGCTAGGGTAGTGGCAAGCGTAGAACCGTCACCTTCACCCATGGTAGATGCTGTCACGCCCTGTGGAGTGACGTACTGATATCCAGTAGTGTCACCTGGCGAAGCAATGGTTGTGGTTGTGGTAGTGGTATTGTCGGTAGAAGTAGTTCTGTACGTATAGCTAGTCGTTGTGCCATTGTAGGTAGCCGTATTATTAGTAGGAGCGTCTGTGGCTGGATTGGCTGGCGGGACAACTGGGGTAGTAGGATCTGTTGTATTGACTCTGCTAACAGCCGCAAAATAGACATTCTGCTCGTAGGTACCAGCTGCTTTGGTATTATCTGCCTTAGCGCCAAAATATACAGATTGTGTACCTGAACGACCGGCCTGAGTGGTCGTAATTATCGTAGTAGGCTCACTTGTAGTAGGGATTGGATAATAGCTACTACCATTATTCACGGAGTATCCCCAAGAGTTATTCGGAAAATCAGCTACCGCTATGTTTTTGGAGATAACTGAAGGAATATACAAGCTATTATCAGAAGCTGGGGTAGCAGAAGTATGCTTCAACCTCGTGTCTTTAGTGTACATAGACACAGTAGCACCATATTGGGTGTTACTATATGCTTCTACATCAATTTTATTGCTAAGAAATGCACCGGATTCGCCATCGGCCCACGAGGTTGGCTCCGTAATCGCCACAGTAAGAGCCTCCGCGATATTGACGTTAAAAGTAACGTCCTTTGAATCGTCGTGTGCAGCATTAATATTTTGTGTTTTGATATTTGTTGTGATCGCGAGAGTACCTGCTACTGCGAAAGCAAATACCGCGATTTTTGTTTTATGTATTGACCTGACCATAGCTTTATTATAGCATAAGTTTTTAAAATATGTTAAAATAATGATAAGAATTTTAAACGTGGAGCAAAAAAATGAACGCGAAAAAATCTAAAAACACTGAATTCTCTCTTAAAAAATCTCCGAGAAGAGAAAAACCACTTGTGGAAAACTCTGGCAAAAAATCTACTAAAATTGCATTTATTCTAGGAATTTTTGGTATTTTGGGCGGAGTTGGATTAATCGTAGCTGGATTTTTGTTGCCCCAAAAAACTATGGGTAGTGTAGTGTTTCCAGAAACTAATACAAAAAATCCTGCTGATAATATATATAGTAACCTGACTGGCTTGCCGTTAGCTGAAGCTTCCCAGGTGACAGCACCAGCTTATTGCATCCAAACTCCTAACGGGATGGATGGTGCGCGCCCGCAAGCTGGATTAAACGAGGCTGGGGTGGTGTTTGAAGCGATTGCAGAGGCAGGAATTACACGTTTTGCGGCAATTTACCAAAATCCAACCTCCGCAATCATCGGGCCGATCCGCTCTTTACGTTTATACTATCTTGAATGGGACACGCCATTTGATTGTACAATTGTACACGCCGGCGGCGCGCCAGACGCGCTTCAGGCGGTTTCACATGGGTATAAAGACCTAACTGAAAATTATACTTACATGTACCGAGGGACTAACGGCGCAAGACGCTGGAATAATCTCTTTACAACTTCTGCCTATCTTGCTGGAATGAATTCTGACAGGGGTTATGGCGGCTCAAATATCAAGGGATTTACCAGGATGACGCCAGACGAATCTCTGAAATCACTAGTAGATTCTCTTGTGGAAGAAAAATTAGTAATTTACGAATCTTCCACTGGTAAAACTTCCAGTTTGGTTGCTAAGGTTCCAGAAATTGCGGTGAATTTTGGCGGTATAGCAAATTTTAATGTAAGATATAATTACGATTCGGCTTCCAATACTTACCTCAGAAGCTACGCGAGCGGAGCTTCGCATGATATCTATGCCTGCCCAGAAGGAGATCTAGGCGAGAAAAACCCAGAGGACAATTGTGTACTAAAACAGCTTGCTCCTTCAGTGGTAGTAGCGATGATAGTATCAGAAAGACGAGCTTCAGATAATTATCATGAAGATATTACCACGATAGGTACGGGGGATGCATATATATTCCAAAATGGTATAGCCATTAAGGGAACTTGGCAAAAGGCATCTGCAGCAGAGCAAATCAAATTCTTCGACGAGTCTGGCGTAGAAGTCGCTTTAGCACCAGGACAAACCTTTGTGGAGGCTGTACCACAATACGGCTCGGTAGAATACTAAAATGTTTTATGGTGTTTTCTCGGCGAGATAAGATTTTTGCTTCGGAAAAATCTACGCCGGGCGTCCGAACCCTGCGGGTTCTCATCCCGCCCAAAATAGCCGAATATAAAAATCAAGCCCCTTAGGGCCTTGTTTTTGTATGGTGATCTCGGCGGGATTGGTAATCCCAGACCTCGTCACAGAAATAAAATTAGCCACAAGTGGCTATTTTTATTTCTGGTGATCTCGGCGGGATTCGAACCCGCGATTGCCTGGATGAGAACCAGGAGTCCTGGACCGCTAGACGACGAGACCATAAAATCATTATAGCATATTTTATCCCAAGTTACAACCTCCCTCACCTCTTATAGCTCACCCCTTATAATCTTGATTTTTTAGGGGAAATGTGCTATAATGAAGATATGGGACGCCTTCCGATTGTAGCTCTAATTGGTCAAACAAATGCTGGAAAATCCAGCATTCTTAATCGGATGGCAAAGAAGAATATCGCAATTGTAGCACGCGAGGAAGGCACAACGCGTGATAACGTAGTAGCGACAATCGATAATTCTTTTATTTTGATTGACACTGCTGGACTAAAAGATCCTACGGACGAATTTGAAGCATCTATAAAGGAGCAGATTGATGACGCGATAGAATCTGCCGATGTAATTTTAGTAACCCTGGATTCTTCGAAATATTTTGATCAGAAAGACGCAAAAATTGCCAAAAATGCCTTGAGGTCTAAAAAAGAAGTTTTTTTAGTCTTAAATAAAAGTGATCTTAAGGAATCTTTACCGATCACAGAGTTTAGGGCGCTTGGTATTGCGCCAGAAAAGACTTTTTATGTTTCGGCGACCACTGGAGCAGGGATGAGGGAGTTGGAAATCGCCCTTCAGGGACACGGGTCGCTTCGGCCCGTCGTTACGGGCGAAGCGCCCTCATTCTCGGTCGTGACCTCCGAAATGTCCCGGAAGGGCGATTCCAAGTCCCTTACCATTGCGCTCATTGGACGGCCGAATGTAGGAAAAAGTAGTCTTTTTAATGCGTTGGGGAAGAAACAGCAAGCGATCGTAAGTTCAAAACAGGGGACGACTAGAGACGTAAATCGAGTTTTAGTAAAGTATAAGGGGCAGGAGATTGAAATCCTTGATACCGCAGGCCTCAGAAAACCTGGCAAGAGGGAAGTAGGGATTGAAAAATTTTCAGCAATCCGAACGCTTGCCGCGATTGAAGAGTCTGATATTTGCTGTCTTTTAGTCGATTCTAGTGAGCCGCACGTAAAATTAGATCAAAGCCTCGCTGGGCAAATTATCGATGCCGGTAAAGGAATTATCGTAGTAGTGACAAAGTCTGATTTATTAGAGAATGCTGAGCCAACAAATTATTTTGGTGAAGAAAATATCAAAAATCGCACTGCGGCAGATTTTCTTTTAGATGATCTGGAACGTGATTTTAATTTTCTGCCTTACGCACCGGTGATTTTGACCTCATCTGAAACGGGAAAAAATGTAACGCAGATTTTTGAGCTAATTTTAGAAGTGGATAAGGCGCGCCACACTAAAATAAAAACTGCTGAACTAAACAAAATTTTAAACGAAGCGGTTGTAGAACATACCCCAGCTGGTCTCAAAAATACAAGACCAAAACCAAAATATTTAGTACAAACCGATACTTGCCCGCCATGGTTTGTATTGCATGGACATAATCTCGAGCTTCTGCATTGGTCTTGGAAAAGGTTTTTAGAAAGAAAGATTCGTGAAAAATATGCAATGGTAGGAACACCGATCATGTTTTCATATCGGAGTGACGGAGAAAATAATCGTGGGCAGAAAGGTTAATATGAAAATTAGAGTTGTGGCAAAAAAATCTAAAGCTGCAGGTATTAAAGTACATCATACAAAATAATTTATGTGCTATAATAATCATAAGTGGGAGCAAATTAGATTGTTCCCATTTTTGATTATTAGGGAACAGGCGTACTTTAAAAAGGAGGTGAGAATGTGAATAGGATGAATTACGAAAACAGACTGAATTACGTGATCGACACTAATATTTTAGTCGATTACCCCGATATCATCCCGTCGGATGAAAAGGCCTCGGAGCTGAATGAGCCAACAATAGATTTATCGGAGGCACATATCATTATCCCGACGGCAGTAATACGTGAGCTCTCGAGTTTTAAGAGAGAAAAAAGTGAGCGTGGCAAGGTGGCACGAGTAATTCTAAAAAAGCTCAGAGATCTGTTTGAGTTAAAGGAATTAACCGTAGAGAACATGAAGCCAATGCTGACTAGCGCCTACAACATGGAGACATCCGTAGATGTAGAAAAGCAGACTTTTTCAATTTTGCCGATTCATAAGGCTTTTAAGAGATCTCTGGCTTTTGCTCCAGCGGAAGATGATATGGATGGTCAGATTATTTTGGCGGCAATTGCAGCTGAGTTTATTTATCAGATGTTACCGGTGGACGGTACGGCAGATCCAGATGAAGTCGCCAGAATAGTACCGACAGGGTCGATTGTCTTGCTCACTAATGACAATGGTCTTGCTATTAGGGCAAATAGACGCGGCGTGATCACTTCACGCTATGGATACAAGCCGCCGGCGCCATATACTGGCCGAAGGGAACTTTTGGTACCGAATGATCTCTTGGTTTACTTTTATGATAATCACGAGATCGAACAGGATATTTGGGACATTTTCATGGGTGATGAGCAGGAATTTGACTTCGTGGCCAATGAGTTTATTATTATGAGAACGGCTGAGGATTTTTCGGGGGATCTGGACGAATGTGACAAAGATCCGTATTTTCGTCACATCGGAAGATATGAAGCCAAGAGCAACAGTATCGTGTCCTTGCAGTACCTGTCAAGTTTTCCTGGACAGATCATGAACAATGGTCAGGCTATATACGCGGAGGCGTTAATGAATCCAAATTTTGCGGCAGTAATTTGTACTGGTCCGGCAGGTTCTGGCAAAACCTATATGGCCACAGTCTATGGTTATCAGGCCTGTAAAGTCGGTCGCTACATTGGGGTAACGGTAGTACCATGTGCTTCTCAGAGCAGAATTGGAGCTTTGCCTGGAGATCTGAACGAAAAAATGGATCCGGACGTACAGCCGCTCAAAAATGCCCTGAGAAATTTCCTGTTGAAAACTGATAAGGCCTCTCGGGCTGAACTCAAGGATCTGCAGCTTCATGGTGCAAAGGTGCCAAAACCTAAATGCAACCCCGATACATCTGATGACGATAGTGAAGAAGACGAACGCTCTATCAATCAGAAGCTGCGCGATAAAGTTAGCGCAATCTGGGATGCTTGGTTTACCAATTTGCCGATTGAAAACGCCAGAGGTAGAGATTTTTCCTATGAAGTTGCTATCTACGACGAATTTCAGGATCAGAATGCCACCCAGGCAGACACCCTGATAAAACGTCTGGGGACGGACGGAAAGATCATTATTACTGGCGACACCGAACAGATTCATGCGCCATATTTGGATGCGGGGAATAATGGTTTGGTCTATGCAACACAGCTTCTTTACGATAATCCGATGGTAGCGCAAGTCCACTTTACCGAGAACGAAGTAGTGAGGCATCCTCTCGTAAAAATGGTAGTAGAGAGGCAGAAGCTCAATAAGACTATCCGTCACTTGATTTAACCGTAAATTAGCAACATTTTCACCTTTCCCCCGTCTTAACGGCGGGGGATTTTTTATGATATAATATCTGTAATATGAAACTAGTTGTAGGGTTAGGTAATCCAGGCGCAAAATATAATTTTACTCGTCATAATACGGGCTTCCTAGCCCTCGATTTCTATTTTAAGCTAAATAACCTTAATTGGAATGAAAAACCGCGCCTTGGCGCAATTTATGGGCGGCTAGACGATGTTTTGTTCATTAAACCCCAGGATTTTTATAATCTTTCCGGAAGGGCAGTGGCAACTTATGCTAAATATTATAAGATTGATACCTCTGACATTTTAGTAGTTTGTGATAATTTTGATTTAGAATTCGGGAAAATTAGATATCGCTCCTCTGGTGTAACAGGAGGTAATAATGGGCTGAAGTCAATAGATGAAGAAATAAAGACTAATTGTTACCCAAGAATTAGAGTAGGTACAAAAAATCCAGAGTTACAGAGTAAAATAGACGCTATCGATTTTGTCTTGTCTAAATTTACCCCTGAAGAAAAGGCTAGGTTGCCCAAAATTCTCTCTGAAACATGTGAAAAAATAGATGAGTTTATACGTAATTAATATTAACTTAGCCCCCAATTATTCATACCAAGCGAGCGAATACGGCCTTTGATTTCAAGCATCGTAATAGTTTGATTAAATACCTCTGGTGGTAGATTTGATTTTTCCATGATTTTTTCACCAGAGCGAAAACCTTCGCTTAGCGCTTTTAAGATAGTAGTTTCTACATCTGTATCACCGATGAGTCCACATTTTTTAGCTTTTTGATAGTTTTTGAGATATTCATCAGGGAACAATACTCTTAAAATGTCATCTGGCTCGGTATAAGGAAAAGCCCCCTGTCCGATAAGCTTGTTACAGCCTCTAGAATAGGGACTAGTAATATTACCTGGCACTGCAAAGACCTCTTTGCCTTGCGATAAAGCATGAGTAGCAGTATTAAGGGAACCAGATCGTTCGGCAGCTTCTACCACCACGACAATATCTGATAAACCAGAGATGATACGATTGCGATAGAGAAAGGAAGCGCGCTGATTTATTTCGCGTTTTTTGGATTTTTTGTCTATATATTCGCCAGGAGCCAGCGGCGCATCTTCCAGAAGGTCCTTTGGTGCATATTCAGAGATAATAGCACCATTTTTATCTAGAATTTCTTTAGCAAGGGATAAGTGCTTTTTAGGGTAGATGTTGTCTATCCGAGTGCCTAATATTGCAATGGTAATACCACTAGCATCTAGGCAACCCCTGTGACCAATACTATCTATGCCATAAGCTAGACCAGAGATAACAATTACGCCGCGTTTTCCTAGCTCATAAGCTAACTTATAGGCCACTTCTTCGCCGTATCTGGTATTGTGTCTAGACCCCACAATCGCAACCGTTTTTGGTTTTTCTGGTAGCTGGTTGGGGCCATTTTTTGACATATTCTGCGGTATTTTACCATAAAAATACAATGTTTTAGGCATAAGCGCAATAGAGCTTAACCCCTCTGTAAAATTGTACTCTAGGGGTGAAAAAGTATTGATTTTATCAAAAAAGTGTGTAAAAAGTGTTGACATATTTTCTCCTGTGTGATATAATTGATATCAGTTAGGGACAAAAAGCCCCTACACCGCACCTAAATAAGTTATAATTTCGACTATACTTATTTAAGTATATCAGAAATTGCGTGCTTTTGAAACCCCTTCGGGCTTAGAATTTCTTCAAAAGGTTTTAAGTTATAAGTATTACCTCCACTTTGCAAGGGACTCTTTCGAAAGCATAGCAATCCCTCTAACCGGCGGGCCCCTGTATTGTGTGAGGTGGGCTTACGCTCCGGGGGTTACCCGGTAAGACAAATAAGCGTTAGAGGGCCAAAATGAGCTCAGGTGATGCCCACCCTTACCTGAGCTCTTTTTGGTTTCTTAATTTCTATGCTATAATCTAAATATGAAAATATTAGAGGAGCCCATTTCAAAAGCAGATCTAATTAAAGAGTCTACTAATTTCATTGAGGAAAATGCCATTAAGGCCGTAGTAGACGTCAAAAGAGAGGTGATGGCGGTAGATTCGCCAATGCATTATGACTCAGAACAACTACTCCTGGAAAATGGCTCAAATCCAAATGATCTTTGGGGGATTAACTTATATCTAGATAGCGATAATATCAACGAATTGGTGGAATTTGATTCAATGATTAATATCCGTCCAGCCCAAAATAATCGTAGCCGTAGCGTAGAAGATCCAAAAATACAGCAAAAAATTAAAGAAATAGTCTTAAAATGGCTGATTTAAATTATATTCATAGCAAGGAGGCTCGCGAAGAGTGGCAAAAAATGCCTATCACTCTTCAGATGGGGAATATTGGTAGCGAGGTCTCTAGATCACTTAAATGGACTAAACAAGGAAATGGACTTCGAGCAAATTCCGCTATTGACCGAGCATTAGAGCTTTTTGATTTTACTATAGAGGCAAACATCAAAAACCATGCACGTTTGACCGAAGTTTTAAAAGCCCGTGAGGAGTTTTGTGACTATTTTTTTGGTAATAACTCTTATCATACCGATCCTGCAAAAATGCAAAAATATTATGATGGGTTTGTGATGATTGAGCGATTAAAGCCCATAAGCCAGAAAATATGATATTATAATATATATGTCTAAAAATTTAGTAATAGTAGAGAGCCCGGCGAAAGCACATACAATTGAAAAATATCTTGGCTCGGATTTTAAAGTGCTAGCTTCGGTTGGCCACATCAGGAAAGACACCAAGGTAGATAAGTCTACTTTTGATGTGACTTACGAAATTGATCCAGAACACAAATCTATTATTACTGAGCTAAAAAAAGAAGCTAAAAAGGCCGACAAAATTTGGCTCGCGACTGATGAAGACCGTGAAGGTGAGTCAATTTCTTGGCATCTATGTGAAGTTTTAAATTTACCTAAAGACACCGCCAGAATTACTTTTCACGAAATTACTAAGCCAGCACTAGAGGAAGCTATTAAAAATCCGCGTATAGTGGATATGAATATGGTAGCCTCGCAACAAGCCAGACAAACCTTAGACATGTTGGTAGGATACGATCTCTCTGATATGGTACGAAAAAAAGTACCTGGCGCAATTAGTGCTGGGCGAGTACAATCACCAGCATTACGTTTAGTCGTGGAAAGAGAAAAAGAAATTGAAAAATTTGAGAGTAAATCTTCCTTTAAAATTACTGGTAAATTTCATAAAGACACTGATTTTGATGCCTCTTATGATGGGGAAGCACCAAAGGACGAGGCTACCGCTACCAAACTCTTGGAAGACTTGACAAAATCTGATTTTATTGTGGAAAATGTAGAGAAAACTGAGGGGAGTAAGGCCAACCCAGTACCTTTCACCACAGCATCTCTACAGATTGAAGCCAATGCCAAACTCGGCTTTACTTCTCGCACCACAATGAGTGCAGCACAAGGACTCTATCAGGCTGGCTTGATCACCTATCATAGAACCGACTCCCTGAATTTATCTAAACAAGCTGTGGGCGCAATTGCGAGTTATATAGAAGTGAATTTTGGCAAAGAATACTTAAAAGTCCGCACATTTAAGACCAAAGATGCTTCCGCGCAAGAAGCTCATGAGGCAATTCGCCCAACTGATGTTACACGAACTTCCGCGGGAAAAAACGACTACGAAAAGCGGCTCTATAATTTGATTTGGTCGCGCACGGTGGCTACTCAGATGGCCAACGCTAAAGTCGCCAAAACCACCATTACTTTATCTAATAAATTTACCGCTAAAGGTGAAGTGGTAATATTTGACGGGTTTTTGAAGATTTATGGCAAGAGTAAAGATTTGGAGTTGCCAAAGGTCTCTAAGGGTGACGCCATTAAATGCCTGTCGCTTACGGCTAGACAGAACTTTGCCAAGCCGCCAGCCAGATATACCGAAGGCTCTCTGGTTAAAAAGCTCGAGGAGCTTGGAATCGGACGTCCGTCTACCTATGCTTCGATTATGACAGCTATCCAAGCGCGTGGATATGTAATAAAAGGCGAGTCTGAAGGAGAAGAACGTGAAGTTATAGAACTAACTTCACAAAATAACAAGATTACTCGCAATGTAATAAAAGAAAAATATGGCGCTAATAAGGGTAAGCTGGTTCCGACGCCGATCGGGGAACTAGTAGCGGGGTTTTTGACTGATAATTTCAAAAACATCGTAGACTACAAATTTACGGCAAACATCGAGAAAGATTTAGATTTAGTAGCAGATGCTAAACTTGAACGCGTAAAGATGTTGAAGGATTTTTATGGTCCTTTCCGTGATACCGTACTAATAGCACAGGGCGTAGAGAGATACAATAATGCTAGATTGCTCGGGCATGATCCAAAAACTGGTAAGCCAATCTATGCTAAAGTCGGCAGAAATGGTGGTTTTATCCAGCTAGGCGACAACGAAAAAGAATCCGGCGAGAAACCAAGATTTGCACCATTACCAAAAAGAAAGAGCACCAAAACAGTGACTTTAGAGCAGGCACTTTCGCAATTAGAACTCCCGGCTTTACCGCGTAATCTTGGCAAGGCGCCAGACGGTACAGAGATTATTGCCGCCAGTGGACCGTTTGGGCCGTATCTTAAAGGTGGTAAGTATAATATACCGATGAAAGATTTTGACCCTTACACTGTGACTTTTGAAGAAGCTTTACCGCTTTATCAAGCTAAGATTGATTCAATTATCGCTGACTGGGATGAGATTATGATTATCAATGGTGCCTATGGACCGTATATTAAGGGGCCAGGCAGACGGAATAATGTAAAGGTTCCAAAGGAAATAGATCCAAAGAAAATTACTCTGGAACAAGCCGAAGAAATGTTAAGAAATAAACCGAAAACCTCCAAGACTCGCCGAGGCGGGAGAGGGGGGAGAAGAAAAGCTACCGCCGCTAAGAAGAATAATAGAGAAATTACTAAAAAATCCTAAATAATACTAGTGCCATATATTTATTTTAGTAATACTTACTAAAACCGTGGTGAAGGCTAGGAGTGGGACTATTGGAGACCAAAGCAATGTTGCCGGCGTAAACTATTTATTTAGCTCCAGCTAGTCCCATTTGAACACGCATCTGATTGGTGCTCTACCGGTTCCTGAGCCACTTTCATAGTCGCTGCCATAGCCAGTATAATACCACCGACCAGTCATAAGAGTATAATCAAATTCATCAAAAGTTGATGACCATGATTCAGCGTTCCCCAACACTCCTTGTTCACCTAGTTCTGGCAGTCTCCAACCGGCTGGACAAATATCGAATGCCGCATCAGAACATTGGTTTGAGTGTTGACCACTACTACCATTACAACCACCAGGTCTGGTACTAGCAGTAGCCATATAATAGTTATATTCACCAACTCCATTATAACAGGATACATATGGCGTAGTATAACTATTTGAATATGAAGTATAATTTAACGAACCTGCGCTATTAGTATTGTTTGAATTAAGATTATTTAATGCTACAGTAGAGCTCCCATTACATCCTAGCCCGAGCGGTTCTATCATCACTAAATTATTATTATCTATTTTTTTCACATTATAATATTTGCCATCACGGTTATCTTTAAGTTTCGAAATACTTCCTATTGTAGCAGCATTAGCGGTAGTGTAATTTACATCTTGCATATTGCCGGTTAATCCTGTGGATGGTTTTTGCATGCAACGTATAAGAGCTGGGTCATTTCTATCTGCGTAGTTAGGATATTCGCTTTCAAATGCCCATCTGCTATAACCATCTTGAGCAGTTGATGAAAAAGTCCAAAGACCACCAAAACCACCAGTAGTGGCAGAATTATTATTTGGACTAAGCATAGCCGACATACTACTACCCATAGCATCATACAAAGTCTGTATTTCACTCCAGGTTGGCATCCTCCATCCTTTTGGACAAATATCTTTCTGAGTATCAGTAGTATTGGATAAGCCAGAGACGGTTCCTGCCGAAGCCGCATAATAGTTGTATGCCATAGTAATGGCTTTGTCATTTCGATATGGAGCTAATTCACCAGAAGTATAAGTATAGTCAAATGCGCTAGTAGATGTTTTTTTCCAACTATTAAATGTACTCGTAGCAATGCTAGTAGTTAGATTTGTGTTACTTGAAGTAAGATTTGAGACTTTAAATGGATAGTCCGACGAGCCTAGATTTAGATTCTCCATCATCCAACAATTACCATCGGCAAGAGAATAAATATTATAACTTTGATTATCACGTGAGTCTCTATGATACCCATAACATTCATAACTATTATAATGCGTAAAATTCTGTAAACTTGTTCTGCCATAATCTTCGGATACATAAACTGTAATTGATGCAGCGCCTCCAGTAAAGACGACTTTGGTAGTCGGATCATATAGAGATGCTGTTGTCATATTCTGCGGGGAAGACCATACAGTATCCCATCCCACATAATTATCATCATCATAAGGTATCACTTTTATGTAATAAGTAGTGTTGAAAGCAAGACCAGATATAGTTCCAGACCATTCGGAGCCATCACAAGTTGCTCTGCACCCATCGTCAGTGTCTCTTCCAATATCTATACTACCCACTGTATTAAAATTACTGTCTTGCAATATAACCGTTGCTCTTCCGTAAGCGTCTGAGTCGTTCTCCCCTGAATTTAGATGTACCGTGAGAGTTGTTCCCACAAATGACACCCGAGGCCATATAGTTGATGCGCCGTATACCGTAAAGCTGGTGGTAGCAGACCATTCGCCATCACTATCTGGATCAAATGCTCCTTTTGAATAATCATCTATTTCCCATTCTTCAAACCTATATCCATCACCTAAAGCAACAGATAAAGGATACGTATGTCCATATTTAAGTTGTTGAGTGCAACCAGTAGTACTGGTGCAGCTTTGCCCGTTAAGACTTACACTGGACACACCTTCCACCGTTTTTACTGTTACATTATAGAGCTTTGCGCTCCACATCGCATATAAATCAAGCACATTGATAGAAGATGTTTGATCTATAAAATTATACGTAGAGCCAGCAGCGATGGTGTTACCCGTACAAGCAGTATCAGCCGCTACTGGTTTTGTACACCAACCATTAAATGTATATCCAGTCTTAGTAGGAATAGTAGAAGAAACGG
>JAUMXO010000009.1 GCA_030529135.1 Candidatus Saccharimonadota bacterium
CGTCGTTACGGGGCTCGCGCCCTCATCCTCGGTCGTAACCTCCGGAAGCCCTCGAGTAGCACCATTTTCAAACTCTCCTACCACGTCATCAGCAGTGCTTTCACTTTCATCCTCATCAATGATAGACTGAATGAGGCGGGAGATGTTCCAAAGTTTGTTGCAGAGATTGCGACCAGCGACAACACTATTCTCGGAAAAAGCCTGATTCATGCCGGCGGAGCGACCCCTCAAAATACCTAATCGGAAGGCGTCGGAGCCATATTTAGCGACGAGTTCGATTGGATTGATGACATTGCCTTTAGATTTGCTCATCTTTTGGCCGTGTTCATCTAGAACTAAACCGTGAAGATAGACCTCTTTGAATGGAACTTCACCGGTAACGTAAAGGCCCATCATGATCATCCGGGCCACCCAAGCGAAGAGAATATCAGCGCCGGTCTCCATGACATTCAAAGGATAGTACGGAGTAGGATTTTCTTCGGACCAATCAGTACAAACAATTGGCCAATGACTTGACGAGAACCAGGTATCGAAAGTATCTTCGTCGCGGACGTAGGTAACACCGGATTTTTCAATCTCCTGCAAATTAGTGCGACGGTCAAAAATCCAGTCTGGTTCGTCGGTGGCTTCCTCTGTGACCTTCCTAAACATTGGAATAGCAATGCCCCAAGGAATCTGACGAGAGATATTCCAGTCTTTGAGGTTTTTGAGGTAGTTGATGAGAACGCGTTTCTTATTCTCGGGATGGAATTTGATTTCATCGTTCTCAAGATGCTCAATAGCCGTCTTGGCGAGTTTTTCCACATCGACAAACCATTGCTCTTTGAGCATTGGCTCAAGCACAGTACCGCATTTGTAACAATGGGCGACGGAGTGAACAATTTTTTTCTCACCTTTCAGATAACCCTGCTCTTTTAAGTCTTTTAGAACTTGTTTGCGACATTCCTCGGTGGTCAATCCTTCGTATTTTTCTGGGACATTGATCATGTGGCCATCTTCGGAAATTACTTGCAGCCTAGGAAGATTGTGGCGCTCGCCTACTTCAAAATCGTCAAAATCATGGGCGGGGGTGATTTTAACTGCACCGGTGCCATATTCCATGTCGGCGTGTTCATCGGCAACGACTGGGATTTCTCGGTCGGTAAGAGGTAAATGGACGGTTTTGCCGATAAGATGTTTATAACGCTCGTCTTCTGGGTTGACGGCTACGGCGGCGTCGCCGAAAAGGGTTTCTGGACGGGTGGTAGAAACCACAATAGAAGCCACAGGCCCATCTTCCTCGGACACACTCGAGGCCGTTCGGCCAAGCTTATGGTCCTCGGAAGAGGGTCCGATGGCTTCTTTTGCAAGCCTATACTCAATCTCCCAGAGGGTGCCTTTTTCGTCTTTGTGCTCGACTTCGATATCGGCAAAGGCGGTCTGGTGCTTCGGACAGAAATTGACGAGTTTTTCGCCTCTGTAAATAAGTCCGTCGTTCCACATTTTTTCAAAAGTAGTATAAACACGATCGATCACGTTTTCGTCGAGAGTGAAAGTGAGGTCGTCCCAGGAGCATGAAGCACCGAGAGCACGAAGCTGGAGCTCCATGTTGCCGCGCTGCATCTGGACAAAATCCCAGACACGAGCATAGAGCTCGTCGCGGGAAAATTCAAAACGAGTATAACCCTCTTTTTCTAGAGCTTTTTCATAAACAACCCAAGTCTCAAAACCAGCGTGATCGGCACCAGGAATATACCAGGTGGAATCGCCTTTTAGCCTGTAGTAACGAGTAAGGGAATCTTCTAAAGCTACGGTGAGACCGTGGCCGATGTGGAGATTGCCATTGGCGTTTGGGGGCGGCATGACGATAGAGTAGCAAGTAGAGCTTGGGGTAGCGCTCTCTCGGGACGGGTCGCTTCGGCCCGTCGTCACGGGCGAAGCGCCCTCATCCTCGGTCGTAACCTCCGGAAGCCCTCGAGTAGCGCTATCTCCAAGCTCTGTTTCAAATCTGTCGTCTATGCCGTTGCTGTCGTTGTCTACTGGGACGGTGGGGACGATAGGCTTGAAGACATTAGCTGCTTCCCAAGCAGCATAAATGTCGGCTTCATATTCGTTTGGTTCGTAACTTGATGCAAATTTCATTTACTGTCTCCTTCGTGATATGCTATTTTAGCGCGGATCTCCTCAAATTCTTCCGGAGTAAGCTCTAGAGTTTTGCCATATTGCCAGTTTTCGTCTAATGGCATAAGGTGAACATGGGCGTGAGGAACATCTGTGCCAACTACTTTCCAGAGAATACGGGTGCCTAGTTTTTCTTCCATGTATTTAGAGAGCTTTTTGACAGTTCGCATGAGAGCCGCATAGTCTTCATCTGGTAAATCATAGATTTTATCGACTTCGTATTTTGGGATAACAAGTACGTGGCCTTTGGTCTCTGGATGAATATCTAGAAAAGCAAGAGTATTACCATCTTCGTAAATTTTATAGCAGGGGATTTCTCCAGCGATGATTTTGCTAAAAATACTACTCATTTTCCTCCTTTTTGACTATTTTTAGTAAGTTTTTTAACTAGAATTAAGTAGATTGTGGCAAAGATAGCGGAAAAGATGAGGCCGCCAACGACATCTGATACCCAGTGCTTGTTGGCAAGAACGCGGCCAATAGGAACGAGAACGACAAATGCTAACATGACTAAATCCAAAAATACCACGAGATATTTTTGCTTGATGTAATAGGGGAGAGCGATGGCGGTACAGAAGAAAACCGTAGCGGTAATCATGGTATGCGTGGAAGGGAAGCTGGGTTCGCCGCTGCCATCTGGGCGAGTATTCAAAACAAAGATGTGATCAAAGATGACGTAGGTAGCCACTACGAGTAGCGCTGGCACGATAAGCGAGACGATGGCTTTGTCGATTTTCTTGAAAGATTTACGAGTAATCCATTGATAGATACCTAACACCGCAAGAAGACCGGCAGTGGCGATGGCAGTATAGACCATTATATCTGTAGCTTTGTCCCAATCCATGGCTTCATTATAGCATAATTTTTGAGTGATTTTTTTGTATTTTTTTGCAAAAAACTTAACCTTTTTAAATAGATTATGCTAAAATATAAGTATGCGAGTGTGGAGGAAGGTCCCTTGATAAGGGGACGAAGATTAATATCCTGTTTACTCATCGCATTTTCTAGCTTGATATTCACTTGTCAGGCGGTTTTTGCTGAAGAAATAGAGGTAGAGATTTCTCCAAGTACGGTTGAAATGAATTTATTCCCAAACAAATTCGCCACTACAGACCAATCGATATCCGTTTCTACTACTAGTCCTAATGGCTACATTGTGAACTTTTCTACTACTGGCACAACCACATCATTGGTGGAGCAAAGTAATCCGTCATTTACAATACCCACTTTCACTCTTTCTAGTGGCGCTGCCGTACTCCCAGCCAGTAGCACTGGTTATGGTTATGGTTATAGCACAGATAACGGTGCTTTTTATCATCCTGTTCCTTCGCCGTCTGGTGATGGTGATACAATCTTCACTGCTACCACGCCTGGTTCATATACCCATGTCTTAACTTATGGGGTTTATCCAAGTCTTGATACTGTCGCCGGATCATATAGCAATGCTTTCGCAATCGCCGTAGTAGCCAACGTCACTGGGCCTTGCTCGGCTAATACTATCTGCTATCACGGCAATGGCGATGATGGCACTGGTAGTATGGAAGACCAGCAAGCTGCCTCTAACTCTTCTGCGACTCTTATACCTTCGAATTTTTCTCGCTCGGGCTATGGCTTTGTAGGTTGGAATACGGAGTCTGATGGTACTGGTACAACTTATGGGCCAAATGAGACTATTAACACTGGGGATCTTTCGGAGTTGGGAATGGACCTATATGCAAAGTGGATCCCAGCGGTAGGCATCATACAAAACTGGACTGGTTGCGAAGCTATGAATGTTGGCGACGTAACTGCGTTAAGGGATATGCGTGATAACGAAGTTTATGCGGTGGCAAAACTTGGAGATGAAAATTGTTGGACGACAGAGAACCTACGTCTTAATCCTGCTACAGCTACAATTTCTAAGTCCAACACTAACTCGCCAACTGACGATTTCGTATTAAGAGCCCCAGCTTCTCATACTACGAACACAATGTGTAATGGCAATAATAGCGCATGTGTGGATGGCATAATCTTCAATGCTAATAATACCGACCGAAACCTTGTCGCGGACTATATCACCAATGGAAATGCGTTCTCTTGGTATGACTATGGGCTCGACTACAACTGGTATACTGCCACAGCTGGGAATGGGACTTATAGCACTCAGGGGAATAGCGTGCAAGGAGATATTTGCCCGGCTGGTTGGCATCTCCCAACTGGAAATAAAAATGGAGATTTCTGGAATTTGAATAGAGCAATCAATAATAGCAACACCTCAAGTGATGCTAAGTTTCGCAAATATCCGAATAACTTCCTCTGGTCTGGAGACTACAATACCAATGCTACTAGTGGTAGAGGATTTCAGGGGCGATATTGGTCAGCCACGCCATATTCAGAAACAGATGCCTATCGGCTTGGTAACTCTTCCACCACACTTACTATAGATAAGCATTACAATAAATGGGCAGGTTTCTCGGTCAGATGTATCGCGAAAACGGACAACACTTCACTAATAGGCGATGTCCATTACGATGCAAATGGTGGCTCTGGCACTATGTCTGATGATGAAAGTGTCAACTTCTTTATAACGCAAGCTAAGGCGAATGGATTTACTCCACCTGAAAATCACATATTTATCGAGTGGAATACCAGCGCAGATGGAAGCGGGACCTCGGTTCTAGCAGGAGACTTGGTGGGTGATGCGGCTAGTGCATTAGGGCTACTCCCTGGTGATACGTTAACGCTCTATGCTATCTGGGGCGAAGAGGCTACTTTGTCGTATGACGTTAACGGCGGGATGGGCAACATAAGTCCAGCAACCAACAGAAGCGGTAATGGCACCTTTAGCTTTATTGTGTCGGCGGCGGTTCCAGCTAGGTTGGATTATACTTTTGTGGGTTGGAGTACCAGCCCAACTAGCCAAACAGCAGATTATCATGCTGGAGATACATTTACCACCACCAATACCACAAACACCCTGTACGCCGTATGGGTTATTGATACTTGTTCTGCTAATAACGTGTGTTATAGGGCTAACGGAGCAGAACTAGGGACTTCGCTAACTCTTCCTGTAGGCTCTGGTGGCGCAGTAAATCTTAGAGGTAGCGACTACGAGCGAGCTGGCTATGGGTTTACGGGGTGGAATACTGAGCCAGACGGTAGTGGTACGCAATACGGACCACAACAAAATATAACGATTACGGATGATTTATCTACTGAAGGAAAGTCACTTTATGCGAATTGGGTGGCCTCAAGTGGTGATATGCAAACTTGGTCGTCCTGCGGTACGCTTCCTACTGGCAATGTCGTTGCACTCACAGATAATCGCGACAACAACACTTATGCTGTAGCTAAGCTCCAGGATGGTAATTGTTGGATGATAGAAAACTTACGCCTTGACCCTTCCAAAGTCACATTCACAGCGCTAAATACCAACTCTCCGACGTCAGATTTCATATTGGCGGCACCTGGTTCTAGTACATCTACTAACCTTTGTAACCAAGACACCCCTGACTGTGTCAACCAAGTCGCCTTTGATTCCAACAATATTAATCGTAAATTATCTGCCAACCCAACCTCAAATGATAGCAGGAGCTCTTGGTATGGCTACGGGGTTTGGTACAACTGGTATACTGCCACAGCAGGGAATGGGGTAAGAGAGACACTCACCGGTAGTGTTTCTGGTGACATCTGTCCAGCCGGTTGGCGACTGCCTACCGGTGGACCAAACAGTGAATTTGTGGCACTAAACAGCGCTATAAACAATGGCCAAACGAGGTCAGATGCAAACTTCAAGATTTATCCAAATAACTTCGTGTACTCTGGCGACCACAATGCAAAGGATGATGGTGGGCGAGGAACTTATAACCGTTATTGGAGCGCCAGTGCACTAGATATTGATAAATCATACCGGTTTGGTATGACAAGTAGCTCAGTGACACCAGCAAATACTTGGAATAAATGGGACGCATTCGCCGTGCGGTGTATTAAGAAATGAGAGCTGTAGCATGAATATAATAATCGGGAACATTCTCTCATTTCTAGGCGCTTTACTCGATTTTTTGTTCGGGCTGAAATACAACGAGAAACTAGTAATACTACAGGGGAATCTAGTTAGTTCAACACTCTCTTTAATCTCGTATATATGCCTAAATGCCTACGATGGTGTTATTGATTGCATTGTCACGCTACTAAGATTACTGACTATTTATTTTAAAGAAAAATATCATAAAAAATTTAAATTTTTGTTTGTTGTGTTTTTCCTATGTTATTGTCTTGTCTTTTTCAGATATTCAGGAGCCCAAACTATCATATTATTCTTAGGCGCCATGTGTTCATTCATCCCGAAATGGATGTCTAAAGACGTACAAAAGATTAGAATCGGTGCTCTACTTGCTAACATATTGATGATTTTCTACAATATCGCGATAGAGAACTATGCCGTAATATCAATCCAAGTAACCAATATCGTGCTTTTGATAATCACAATTACCAAATGGGCCAGAAAGAAAAAGACAAAAAAATAAGACTTTTTAGTCTTATTCTTGTTTTGGTACACCCGACACGATTTGAACGTGCGACCTTTTGCTCCGCAAGCAAACGCTCTATCCAGCTGAGCTACGGGTGCATATTTTTGGAACGCACTGGCTAGCCTTTAGGGCTAGCCAAGTACAAATGTGGATGTTATATAAATATGACATCCACCTAGAAATTAAATGAGCATCACCACAGGGGTGACACCACTATTATAACACATTTTGTCAAAAATGTAATTGTTTTTTAATTTCGGGTAGCAGATAGAATGAGCCAAGCGCGACCAAGGGGGTCTTGGTGCGGCACGAATCCTCAAAGGCTTTTTGAATGACAGACCGATAATCTGAACTAGAGTAAATCGGGAGCGAAAATTTCTCAAAAGCTTTTTTGGTACGAGAGAAATCTGATTTCTTGAAATCGCCGGGTATAGTAAGATAGACTTTATTAAAAAGCCTAGAGTTTATGATTGCCTCTGCCATTTTTTCAACATTTTTGTCAGCGGCGCAGGCAAAAATGAGATTGCCATAGACGCCATCTTTTTTCATACGGTCTAGTACCACTACAATACTATTCTCGGTGTGAGCACCATCCAACAATAGACGCGGAATACCTTTATAATTTTCGATTTGCTCATAACGACCTGGCAGAGAAATCCCTGCAGCAATTTGACTGGTTTTTGTTTCATCTAAATCTGGAAAAATTTGTTTGACAGAATTTATGGCAATTTTGGCATCTAAAATTTGGTAGTCGCTTGCGTCTTTAATGTACTGGACCGCAGTAGAATTTTTTGCAGCCTGTGCTTTGAAAATTTTCCGAACCTCAGGGGCTTGAGGAGCGGAGATGATTGGGACTTGAGGCTTAAAAACACCGGCTTTTTCGGTGGCGATTTCAGCGAGTGTATTACCTAAAATTTTAGTATGTTCTAATTCTATGGGCCCTACAGCAATTGCCAATGGAGAAATAACATTCGTAACATCATATCGACCGCCGATTTCTACTTCGTAAACTACATAATCTACTTTAGCCTGCCGAAAGACCAGCATCGCAAAAATCGTAACAATCTCCGACCAGGTAAGCGGATATGGGGGGTCAAGGGAGATGAGACCTTCTTTTAATTCTTTTTCGGCATTTTTGTAAATCTCTTCGCTGAAAGCATTTTCTCCAGTAGATATGCGTTCGGTAAAATGATAAACGTGTGGGGAAGAGTAAACCCCGGTAGAGTAGCCCATGGAACGCAAAATAGCCGCAATGCCATTTGCGATAGTGCCTTTACCTTTAGAACCGGCTACATGAAAACAGGGACAAAAATGCTCAGGATGCCCAAAATGTTCACAGAGAACGTTCATGGTCTCTAATTTTGAGGCTCTATCGTAATTATACTCGGCGATACAAAACTGCTCCAGATATTCCTCTACAGACGGTAAGTCAAAATACATAGCATCATTATAACATGTTGAAGAAGAGGAGTTATTTTTTACGGGATTTTTTGACTGATTTAAAGAAGTTACGATGGGCTCTAAAACCGTATTTTCCGGTAATTGGATCTTTGAAAAATAGAGTCTTCAAAGGCAAAAGTGTAAGGGTCATGTATGCGCCGAAGAAGACAAAACATCCTACCGCCGAAGCAAAGGTCGCCCAGTAAGGAACGGGCACGGAGTTAATGATTATTGAGAAGCTAAATTGGGCGATAATGATAGCAGTAGCAAAAGTGACAATATCGATAAAGAGAATTGGTTTTTTACTAAAACGAGTATAGCTATAAAAAACAAAGGGAATAAAAAGAGAAAGAATAAGTAGACTGGCAAGTTTGGCGGTAAAATAATTGGGATTATTGCCATAGATAAAACCATCAATCAAACTCCAAAGCAGAGTAGGGGTAATTGCGATTTTGATATGTTCCCAGGTAGATTCATTAACGGCAGTAAAAAGACCAAGGGCTTTAGGCCCTTTCAAAATATCATAGAGAAAATGAGCAAGGCAGCCAAATAAAAATATTACTATAATGCTAATCCAGGTGAACAAAACTTGATCCATGATTTTATTATAGCACGAGCAAAAAGACCCTTTTTACAGGGTCTTTTTGAGATTGTATCTATCTTTAAGCTTTGGCGTGAAGTTTGGCGAATTTCTTGGATTTTTTGTCTAGTTCGGCCATGTCGCTTTCGGAAATTTTTTCGTCCTTACCAGAGTTGATAAAGTTTCTGAGCACACCAACCAAGATGAATGGGCGAACAAAAGTGGAATGGAGCATAGACCAGAAAATAATACCGACGATAGCAGAACAAGTGAGGTTGATAGCAAGAACACTTTGGAAAATTTCTGGAACAGCTTCACCGTTTTCAGTGAAGAGTTGAGTAATTTCGCTCTGTAAAGCGGCCATAGCATCTGGGAAAGCTTGAAGGATAAGATAGGCAATACCAAAGAAGACCCCGCCGATTACGATGAAGGAGATGAGGCTGATGCCAAAGATGCGACCGAGATTCTTAAGCAAAGTTTTGCCGTGTTTGAAGAAGATAGCAGCACCTTCCAAGGTAGCTTTGGTAGCGGATTCGTCTTTTTTGTAGAATACCCAACCGAGACAACAATCACAAAGATAAGCAATGATAGTATTGATAACAGCAGAGATAGCGCTGCCGATAGAGCCGCCAGTGTCGCCGCCAATAGCTTCGCCAATTGCGGTGATGCCGACACCGATTTGGTTAAAAATGCCTTTGATGGCGCCAGTGACAAAGTAGTAAGCAGCGACGGTAGAGAAGCGCTCTTTGACGACTTTTTTACCTTCCGCGATGGTATCTTCTGGAAGTTTGCCCTCAACCACACCTTTGGTCATCATGGCGATTTGACCAGCTTTGTAAGTGTAGCCGATAAAGTGCAAGATGAGCCAAGAAGCGATTGCCCCAAGTATTGCGCCGATGCCGAGACCGACGAGACCATAGTTAGTAGCTTTATCTGCAATGACAAAACCTGCTGCAGCCATACCAAAGAAAGCCACGGCGGCTAGAAAATCCCAGAGAACACGCCAAAGAGAAAAGCCAATGGTTTTTTTATAAATTGCTTTATTATCCATATTTTACTCCATTTAATTAATTTGATTATAACATACTTTTTATGCTGGTGGAAAAATAGAGGCTTTTATGGTAAAATAAGAGGTGGAAGTGTGGCCGAGTGGTTGAAGGCGCACGACTCGAAATCGTGTGGGCTCGCAAGAGTCTCGGAGGTTCGAATCCTCTCGCTTCCGCCATTTTTGTTGGCACAAAAACTAAAAAAGCAGGATTCGTTCTTCGAATCGAATCCTCTCGCTTCCGCCATTTCACAATTAATAGGTATTTATTGTAGTTCTTTGATTGGAGATAGAATACATGTGCAGGGCAGAATTGCTAAAATATGCATCATTTTTACAGGGGTTCTCAAGATAGAGATGCTATGATATACTTTAAATTGGGTAGGAGTACTTTGAAACGCAAACGATGCGAAAGGGGGTGTCCTAGACATGCAGGTAAGATATGATTCAATCGTGTCAAAGCAAGAGCACTGGAAAAGTGCTAATTTGCCAGAATCTATGGTAAAGGATATGGTTGCTCTATCTGATAAGCTAATGCATAAATTGATAGACAACGGTCATGACTTGGAGGGAGTGCGATTATTTTATCCCGAGGACTGTGACAACTATGAAGCATTTAGCGCTGTGGCTTATGCCCTTGATGCTTGTGTTACCACGAAGAAGGCCTATGGCATTGAGAGTGCTGGAGCCATCATGCATGGTTTTGGCAAAAATCTCGCTGAGATTGAAGTTGAATAGGGACTGTACTTTTAAGAAAATGCTCCAGATCGGAGCATTTTTTATGATTATAATATTTGGCCTCCCTTATTTTTTTACAACAACAACTGACTGAGTGTCGTCATCATAATAATATTCAAAATTATAAGTGTTTGCGTCATCACTGATTCCAAAGGCGTATCTTTTACCTTTGTGGCCAATTAACTTAATAGTGTATCCCACATCACTATTAATAAGCTCAACGCCGCTCTGTATTTCACCAGCAAAAGCAGAAATATACGGCTCGCCAACAAATACAATATCATTTTCGCTGACAAATGTATTATTGTAAGCTTCAAATGGTTTATTTATATTACCAATAACTATAAAAATAATTAGGCTAATTGTGGTGAGCGCGGCGCTGATAATACGAGGAATTTTATCTCTGAAAATCGCGAAGATAAAGATTGGGATGATACCAAAACAGTAGATAATTGTCAACAAATGGTTTGGAAAATTCTCTGCTATTTCTGCGACATAGCTCATCCCGGTAATAACCAGGTAGATTGTTGCAACAGATAAAATGAGCGCCGAATACCATTTATCCTTCTTGATATACCACGCAATAAAGCCGCCCGGAAAGGTTAATAACGTAATCATAAACCAATACCTGTAATAGCCAAAAAGCCCCCAGCCCATACTATTAAATGGTACCTGAAAGAGATAGACGAGTGGCTGCGAGATTAAGAAAAACACAAAGGTCTTAAGAGCTGCCTCGAGAGGCTTTTTTGAATTTACGATAATGAGAACTGCCGGCAAAACCCACCATTCTGGCGTAACGGCAATATCGTGAAACGAATTTCCGTCTGGCACTAGCATAGCCATAAGTGCAGTATAGAAGCCCATTAAGACCGCAAATATGATCAACTTTGGCCAAGTGATATTTAGCCCGCCGAAAAGTTTTTTCAAAATTCTTCCCATAATTAGATTATAACATGGAGCTTTCGTTGCCACCTGGTCTTTTTATTTTGATTAAAAGTAAACCGCCACTAATGTGGCGGTTTTTAAAATAATACGAAGCTTACGCGTTGCCGTTAATGAGATTCGCGATTGCAATTGCCAGGTAATGAAGTGCTTCTGGAGAGTCAGTATATTCCTCCGGAATTTCAACGGCACGACATTGTGCGGCAAAACTTGCAATTTTCGAATCGTCTCTGCACGGCCTACTTAAGAATAAATAGAGATACTGGCTGCTCCTAAGGCTGCAGATTTTCTCTTGACATCTGGGACTGAGACTGTTTAGGTATTCCTTTGCAGTTATGCGTGTCCTCGTAGACATATTCCCACCTCCTTTTTAAAAATGTAAGCTTACAGGTTGGATTATACCACTACTCGGACAATGATGCGAGCATAAGAAAAATAAACGTGAATCATTTTTGGGCAGTAGTAATTTTGATGCTACCGATGCCACCTTTAATTTTGATTTGTTTTAGACCAGAGCCTTCTTTATAATAATTAGAGACAGACTTACCATCTAAGGTAATGTCGCCAAGTCCTTTTTCGGCTTCAATTTCGTAATCTTCGGCTCTAGAAATTAAACCAACAGAGACTTCGCCAATACCAGTGCTGATGTCAGCCTTTTCGGTTTCCAGAGCGATAATTTTAGTTTCGCCTATGCCAAGAGCCATTTCGAGCTCTTTGGCATAAAGTTTTTCTATGTAGATGCTACCGACGCCACCACTAATACCAACTTTTTCAAATTTCATATCTTCTGGGATATAAACGATTACTTCACGATCGTTGTACCTTTCAAATAAATGCCGATCACGCTCGGTGATGACTAGCTTGTGGTCATCTTGGACTACTTCTACTTTTTCATTCTTGGTTTCTACGGTGAGCTTATCGCCTTTTTTGATTTCTAAGTTGGAAATAGAAAGAGCAATTTTTAGGCAAAGTTTTTCTTCGTTTTCACACTCAGTTGCCACGGTGGAGTTATCACCAATTAATTTGCCGGCAGTAGCAATTCCAAGCACGCCATATACTATGCCAGAAAGAATGGTTACGATTAGAAAAATAGCGAAACCAAAAGCCAAATATTTAATGACTTTTTGAGTAGGTCCCATATTATTTTACCTCAACGCCGCCAAATAGCGCAGTGCCGTTTACATAGATAGTAGGAGCATCTTTCTTGGGGATATTTTTTGTCTTATTAGAAACGCCACCAAAGAAGGAGTTGGATTTAGTCTCTATAGCTACGTTTTCTGGAGGATTAATTTCAATACCACCGAAAATGGCGGTAGCATTAATAATGACGTCTTCTTTGATTTTGGCTTCTCTTAGATCCAATTTGAAGCCACCAAAAATGGCGTTTATAGTCTTGCCTTTAAATTCTTTACCGGCCATATTGATGTTTATGCTGCCAAAAACGGCACCAGATTCTTCGTCTTTATTAAATTTCTCATTAAGCTTATAAACTGCCTTATCAAATTTACGGCTAAAGAGTGTTTTGATAATTATAGAAAGACCGATAAGAATGATGATGGCTGGGAGTAATAATTTCCAGAGGGAACCAAAGCTTATAACGTCTTGACAAGCGAGAAGCAGACATACACCTACAATGATGCCGATAAGATTGCCGAGCCAATCTTTAATGTTAGTGAAAAGCCCGATGGTGCAAGGAACTATAATGAAAAGCGTCCACCAACCCTTAAAGAAAAGGTCTACATTAAACCAACCGAGAGCGTTGCCACAGAGGATGACGCCTACGGCAATTAAAACTAGCCCCCACATGACTGCTGAAATTTTTTTCATGTTACTCCTTATTTATGTCTATATTTTATCACACTTTTAAGGTTTGGGAGGAGGTTTCTGATAGCGCGATAAAGGATATAGATTGCGATGGCAATACTTAGGATAGGATCAATGAGGTGAACGTCTGTCAGCTTCATTACAATAGCACCGATAAGAACTGCTAGCCAAGAAAAAGTATCTTCTAGCATATGAAGGTTAACAGTTTTTTGGTTAAAGGATTTGCCCTCTTTGGTAGCAAGAGCTGCAAGGAGATTAAAAAGCACGCCGAGTACAGCAAAAAGCATCATGCCTTCGTAGTTGACTTCGGCAGGATCTTGTATGCGTTCAATGGCTTCTATGATTAGGTGCACTGATCCCGCGATCAAAAAGGCGGAAACGACAAAACCGCCAATAAGGGAATATCTCTCGCTTTTTTTGCGTTCAAAAAGATAAGCAATGCCGGTAGAAACAGCGTCGGCAAAACTATGCACGGAGTCTGAAGTAATGGCGGCAGAATTGGTGACAAGTCCACCGATAAGCTCAATAACAGAGAAGGTTAAATTTAAAACTAACGCTACAAGAATGCTGCGGTCTGAAGAACCGTGAAAATGAAGATGATTGTGACGGTCGTGTGGTTTATCCATTGCATAGTTATTTTATCACAGGGAAGAATTAGTAGCAAATCTTGATATACTTAACGTGCTTATGTTTTGTTTTTTTAAACTTTGGTGGTAGAATAAAAGTATGAAAAGGAGAGAGAAGTCGGAAAAAACTCAAAATAAAAAAGGTGGGTTTAAAATTACTTCACAAAAAATGAAGGCGAGGCTTCTAAAGTCTTACTATGGCAACCCTACGAAAGATATGAAGCTGATTGCTATCACTGGCACAACTGGTAAGACCATCGTAGCGCATTACGTGCACGAAATTCTGAGAGCCACTGGCGAGCAGGTAGCAGTATTGGCAAGCGATAAACCCTTTAAGATGAGTGTTTTGCATAAATTTTTGTCTGATGCCTGGAAGGCAGGGGCAAATTATGTGATTGTAACCGTACCAGTAGAGGGGCTTCGCGATAACGTATTTTATGGCTTGCCGGTAAATGTGGCCGCAATGACAAATTTCGTAACGGCTGGTTTAGAAGATATGTCTCCGGAAGAATACATCGAAAATGAAAAGACCCTATTTGATATGAAGCCAGAAATTGTAGTATTGAATCATGATGACATTAATTATGACTCCTTCAAGGAATTTAAGGGGACTAAAAAGACTATTGATTTTGGGATGACTGGCACTGGTGTCAAAGTTTTGAATTCAAAACTTTACAACAAAGGTTGCGAAGCAACTATGTCGATCAAATCTGAAATCGTAACGGTGGCATCATTTATACCCGGTGAAGTAACGATTTCTTACATGGCTTGTGCGGTAGCAATCGCCACAGCACTCGATATTGATATCGAAAAAATTATCGATGGTATTGCTAACTACGAAGCTTAAGCAATTCTTTCACGACTTTAGCATCTTCAAAATCGTGAGGGCCATCAGCTCTAAGAATAGTTTTTTCGTGACCTTTGCCAAGAACTAAAACAATGTCATCTTTTTTGGCCAGCTCTAGCGCTTTTTTGATAGCCTTTTCTCTATTTAATTCCTTAAATAAATCTTTTCCTAGGATTTTACCCTCTTTTTCTGCGCCTTTGATAAACTCGGTAGCGATTTTTTCGGGATCTTCGTCGCGTGAATCGTCTTCAGTGATAATAACTAGATCGGAATATTTTGCTAAAATGGCACCGCGAATGAAGCGCGTAGAATTGTCACGTCGACCAGCACCGCCATGAATAGAAATAATTTTAGCACGGTGATCTTTGATAGCATCAAAAACTTTTTCAATAGCGTCTGGAGTGTGGGCGTAGTCTACAATCACTGTGAAAGGTTGGCCTTCATCAATAATATTCATACGACCTTCAACGGACTCTAAAGATTTGATGCCATTCTCAATCTGTTTATTTGACAAACCGAGTTTTTTGCCTACGAGGACAGCGGCAAGAGAATTATAGACGTTGAATTCACCTGGAATCTTGGTCTCAATTTTCATATCACCATACGAATATTTTACGCCTGAAACCGAAAGTTTTATGTCAGAAGCACGATTTTCACCATTTTTTATACCATATGTGATATATTTAAGCGATAGTTTTTTGTAGTATTCGGCCGAGGGGTCATCGGCATTCAAAATCGAAAATTTAGCTTTTTTGAAAAGTTTGCCTTTAGCATCACGGTAACGAGTAAAAGTCTTGTGGTAGTCAAGATGCTCATGAGTGAGGTTAGTAAAAACAGCGATTTCGAATGGCACACCTAGCGTACGAAATTCCGCTAAAGCATGCGAAGTGACCTCCAGAACCAGAAATTCAGCGCCGGAATCTACGATTTTTTTAATCCGTTTATTTAGGGTAACGGAATCTACGGTGGTCATATGGCCGAGCTCCGCTTCTAACTCGTCTACACCCCAAGCTACAGTAGTCATAAGGCCAGTTTTAAGTCCGGCAGAATTTAAAAGATGCCAAATCATAAAGCAAGTAGTAGTTTTGCCGTTCGTGCCGGTAACACCAATGACCCGAAGTTTTTTGGCGGGCCAATGGTTTTTGGTGCCAGCAACTACCGACTGAGCATAATGATAGGGAAGAACAGCGGTATTATAAAAAGGGAATTTCTCTAGAGAAGATTTCAGGCTCATTGGTAATGCCTTAGGGAATCAATTGGGCGCTTGCGGGCGGCCTTGAGGGCTGGATAAGTACCAAAGATAATGCCAATGGCAAGAGTGGTAAGAACTGTAACGACCAGGATTACCCAACTGATATACGGACTGAATGGCGTGACTAATGAAACCAGGAAGGCTAATAAATAGCCTAAGAATATGCCCAATATACTACCAAGGATAGAGAGGATGAAAGCCTCAAAAAGGAATTGCATAAGGATGTTGTAGGCGGAAGCACCGACAGCTTTTCTAATACCAATCTCATGGGTGCGTTCAGAAACAGAGACCAACATAATATTCATGATGCCAACGCCACCGACCACTAGAGAAATTCCAGCAACTAACGCAAGCATGCCGGAGATAATATTGAGTAGGCTGCTGGCGGGATGCGAAATAGCGTCGCCATAAGCTACAGAAAAGTTGGTATCGCCGTAACGATTCTCTTTAAGAGTGGTAGTAATATTACTAGAGATAGGTTCAAGCAGGCTAGTATTTAATGCACGCACATTGATTTGTTGAATTTGAACAAAATCCATAAGCTGTTCCATGGTTTCTATGTCCATAAAGAGAGCGTTATTGAAATTAATATTATCAAAGTTAACAGTGCTATCAATTTCTTCTAGTACACCGACAACGATGAATCTTTGTCCGTAAAAAGTGAGCGTACGACCAACCGGGTTGGAGGTGTTGTAAAGGTTGAGCGCAAGTTCGTGACCAATTACTATGGCATTGTCGCTATTTTTGTCACTGAGGAAGACGCCATATTTAAGCGCGAGAGGTTCAACAGTATAAAAATCTGGAGTAGTGCCAATAATGGTAGCAGAAGGGATGGTATTAGTTTCATTGACTAGCGTATTAGTAGAGACGGCAATTGGAGCGACAGCGGTTACGCCTTCTACCGCGCTAATAGCAGAAACGTCAACGAGAGAAAGACTACTTCTCTCAAAAGAATTGGCGGAAGTAAGCTCTTCTACGATGCTCGTAACGGTCTCTTTGCTGCGACTTGGACGAACAACTATAAGGTCTGAGCCAATGTTAACAACTTCTTGACTAATGAGGTTGGAGATACTGCCAGTAAGGCTAAGAATTAAAGTAATACTAGCAATACCAATAGCAATACCGAGACACGTAAGAAATGAGCGGGTACGATTCTGTTTAATAGATGCGCGAGCAAGACGAAGATGAGTACGGAGAAGTAAAGACATTAAAAATTCTCCTTTCTGGAAATCTCTTTGCTAGAAATTTTGTTACGACCACGACGTTTTTTAGTTTTGATACTAATGGGCTGAGGAAGATTATAGTCCGCGACAGTTTTAACATCGGTATCAATTTGGCCATCTAACATATTAATAACTCTGGTAGCATAAACAGTGAGTGACGGATTGTGTGTAACCATGATGATAGTATTGCCTTCTTCATGGATAGCTTTGAGCTCGTCCATCACTATGCTGGAAGAGCGGGAGTCTAGATTGCCAGTAGGCTCATCCGCTAAAATAATTTCTGGATCAGAAACTATGGCCCGGGCAATAGCTACACGCTGCTGCTGACCGCCAGAAAGTTGAGATGGACGATAATATTCACGCTCGCTTAAATGAAAGCGATTGAGCGCTGCGGAAGCAGCCTTTAAGCGAACAGTGCGAGGACGATTAACATAGACTAAGGGAAGAGCAACATTCTCTATGACGGTAAGATTCTGAATAAGATTAAAATCTTGAAAAATAAATCCAATTTTCTTGGCGCGCAGGCGGGCCTGACGAGAGGATGAGATGTCCGAAACATCCTCCCCGTTTAAAATATACTCGCCGTCGGTAGCACGATCAAGAAGCCCAATAATATTAAGAAGGGTAGTCTTACCGCAACCAGATGGACCCATAATCATGACAAACTCACCGCGCTTGATAGTAAGATCAAAATCCTTGAGCGCAAAAGAAGCAGTGTCGCCATAACCATAGCGTTTTGTAAGGCCACTAAGTTTAATAACTATGTTGTCATCCATGTTTAGTTTTACACCCGCTTGTATATTTTGAATTTATTATAGCAAAAATATGGGGAAATGCAATGGAAAATAATGAAAAGAAATGTGTATTTTCTATTGCATTTATGCTTTTTAAGGCGTATAATTATAAGCATAATGAGGTGTGTAAGAGGAGTTGTTGGTTATGTTGGGCTACGTTTTTATTAAACGTAGAAGCTTTCGTCTCCCAGGCAAAACTCTAAGACGTCTAGGACGTGTTTCTAGTTTTGCCTTGTTTTTGTTTATAGCTTTTGCTATTTTTCCAATTGCCCCTAATAATGACGATGAGGCTAGCGCAGCAGCTAATGCTTCTTCTACTACTCTTTCTATGACTACTGGTTTTAGTAGTGCTAGTCTAGATATTGTGCCTACATCTTTAGATGGTACCTTTGCTACCTCTCCTAGTGATAAGCTAGCTAAGTTTAGTGTTTCAACCAATAACAGCACCGGCTATACGTTGACTCTAGCAGGAGATGACGATACGAGACAGCTAGTTAGTGGCTCTGGCGCTAGTGCCGTAGCACTGGATTCTATCACTACCTCAACTGGTATTACTTCGAGTGATTTTACGTCTTCAGATGATTATCTGAACAAATGGGGGTATTTACCAAGCAAATACAATTCCGTTGCTAATACTACTAAATACTATCGGGCTCCTACTACTACCAGTATTGCTACTCTAGACGCTACTAATGTACCTAACGCTTCTGGAACTTCCAATAATTATTCTATTGGTCTCGGAGCTAGGATAGACTATACACAAACAGCAGGTAATTATACCAACACTTTTGTTCTAGCTGCAGTAGGCAATCCAATCACTTATACTATTAATTATACTGATGCTACGGGTGATAGCAGTGTGTCTGGCATTCCTAGCCAACAATCCAGTAGTACTACTTCTACTAGCGTTACTCTTTCAAGTGCAGTTCCTATTAGAACTGGCTACACCTTTGCTGGTTGGTGTTATGGTACTGTAAACACTACTGGTACCCATCCAGGCACTACATGTTCTGGCACTCCAGGTACTACTCATGCCGCCAGTAGCTCACTTGCTTTCATAGACCAGACTGCTACTGGCAGTAGTGCTAATACTATTACTTTGCAGGCTTTATGGACGGTAAAAACTTATACCATTGCCCTAAATGCTAATGGTGGCAGTGGTGGCTCGTCTTCTACTACCGTAGGCTACAAAGATACTACACTAGGCACTATTACTAATCCTACTAGAGCTAACTATAGTGAATACAGAACCATTTCTGGCTTCACGGCTGGCACCAATGCCTCGGGTGCCACCATTACCTACCAATCTTCTGGTAATTGTACCTCAAGTTCTAATTGTAAGTCTTCTAGAACTACTACTTACGCTTTTGATGGCTGGTATAAAGAATCTGGTACTACTAATAAGATAACAGATATTGCAACTACACCAGCCCTTCAACCTAACACTACCTACACTAACGCTTCTTCGCAGTGGACTTACGATGCTGGCACAAGTGTGACTCTTTATGCTGGTTGGTATTCTACTATTGGTAACTATGGCTCTGTTACTCTTCCTACTATCACCAAAACTGGTTATACTTGTGGATGGGGTACTAGTTCTACTGCTACTAGTGTTACCTATACTTCTGGGCAATCACTTACCCCTCCATCCAATCTTACGCTTTATGGAATATGTACGGGTAATCCTTATAATATTACTTATCTTGGTGGGGAGATTTTTACTGGTTTTGATAATACAACTCAAACATTAGCTCAAGGTAGTTCAGTTCCAGTAGTCACTTCAAATGTTCTCAATTTATCTGCAAATACGAATTACACTGTATCGTTTGACTATGTTGGAACCCAGGCGTCTAATTATTTCGATGTAGATTTCATCCCAGATACTTTGCCGGAAACCCATCCTATCGCTACTCCAACTTCTCAACATATGGATTGGACTACATCGTCGGCTAGCAGCGACATGGGTTCCGCTAGGCTTCGTTTCTTTGATGATATCGCGGATGCCACTTACTATGGTGGAATAACTATTTCTAATATTCTATTGTCTCGACCCAACGTTCAGTCTAAAACCTATGGTAATACTCTCGGCACCTTGCCATCAGTATCAAAGACCGGATATACTTTCAATGGTTTCTACACAGCTCCTAGCGGTGGCACGCTGATTTCTAGTTCCACTGCGGTACCAGCAGCGGATACTACTTACTATGGGCATTGGACACCTAACACTTATACTATTAACCTCACAAATACTAACGCTACTACTTCTGGTTCTACATCCGCTACAGCTACCTACAATAGCAGTAGTCTTTCTAGTATCACTAATCCTCAAAGAAGTTATACTGTGTCTGGTTTTGGCAGAACTACTTCTGGGACTAATGCCACTATATCATCCACCTCTACTCTTACTTCTACCTATACTTTTAATGGTTGGTACACTGCTACTTCAGGTGGCAGTAGAGTAATTACTTCTGGAAAAGCTTTAGCAGCTAACGTTACTGATTATACCGATTCTAGTAGTCGTTGGACTCGCACCTCTGGCGCAACGCTTTATGCTCAATGGGCTACTGGCAATGCCGTCACTCTACCTACCATTACTAGAACAGGTAGTACATGTGGCTGGAGTACGTCAAGTACCGCTACTTCTTGGACATATACTTCTGGACAATCCATTACTCCTACTTCCAATCTAACTCTCTATGGTGTATGTAGAAACAATATTACTTTAAATCTTAATGGTGGTACGGGTGGTTCCACCTCCGCTACCGTCAAATATGGCGATACCTCACTTTCCTCCATCACTGTTCCTACTAGAGCTAGTAGTGTTGGTACCTATACTATATCCGGGTTTACTGTAGGTACTACCAACGCACCTAGTTCCACTAATGCCTCAATCACTTGGCCTTCTAGCGGTTGTACCAGTGCTTCCAACTGCAAATCTACTAATACTACTTCCTACACCTTCAACGGTTGGCATCAAAGCTCTGGCACCGGTACATTAATAGCTAGCAGTGCCGCTACCCCAGCTCTTCAAGCCAGCACTACCTACACTAATGCTTCCTCACAATGGACGTATACTACGGCTTCTTCTGTTACTCTATATGCTGGCTGGAATACCAATTCTGGAAGCTATAGTAGTGTCACCCTTCCTACCATTACTAGAACTGGCAGCACTTGCGGTTGGGCGACAACTAGTGGTGCCACTACCTGGAATTATGATTCTGGAGCCACTATCACCCCTACTTCCAACCTAACTCTCTATGGTGTATGTAGAAACAATATTACTCTAAGCAATACTGGTGCTACCACTTCTGGCTCTACTTCCGCTACCGTCAAATATGGCGATACTAGTCTTCATAGTATCACTGTGCCGCAAAGAAAATATACTGTATCCGGCTTCAGTAGGACTACCTCAGGTGCTAACTCCACAATTTCTAGCACAGCTACACTTACCAACACTGCTACCTTCAACGGTTGGTACACTGCCAGCTCTGGTGGGACTAAGATAGCTGATGCCGCTGCCACTCCAGCTCTTCAGGCTAGCACTACCTATACCAACAGTAGTAAACAATGGACCTACACTACTAGTGGAGCCGTTACTCTTTACTCCCAATTCACAGACAATAGTGTCACTCTCCCTACCATTACTAGAACCGGTAGCACTTGTGGTTGGAGTACCAGCAGTACCGCTACCTCATGGACTTACACTTCTGGCCAGACTATCACTCCTACTTCCAATCTAACTCTCTATGGTGTATGTAGAAACAATATTACTTTAAATCTTAATGGTGGTACGGGTGGTTCCACCTCCGCTACCGTCAAATATGGCGATACCTCACTTTCCTCCATCACTAGACCTACTAGAACTAGTACCTCAAGTACCAGAACCATTAGTGGCTTAGCCGCCAATGGCGCCAATGCTTCTGGCGCTACAGTTACCTTCCAAAGTAGTGGCAATTGCACCAGTGCTTCCAACTGTAAATCTACTAGTACCACTTCCTACACCTTCAATGGTTGGTATGAGGAGTCTAGTGGTACTAATAGAATAGCTGATGCCAGTGCCACCCCAGCTCTTCAGGCTAGCACTACCTATACCAACAGTAGTAAACAATGGACCTATACTTATGCCTCTGCTATCACTCTCTATGCCGACTGGAATACCAGCAGTACCGGCTATGGCTCCATTACTCTGCCTACTATCACTAAAGCTAACAGTACTTGTGGCTGGGATACTAATAGCGCCGCTACCAGCCCCACCTATTCTTCTGGCCAGACTATCACCCCTAGCGGCAACATGACATTATATGGAGTATGCACTTACTCTGGTTATTACATTCAAGACTTCACAGTTTCTTTGTGTAGCAGTCTCGCTAGTAGTGGAAATTATACCGTGAGAGATAGACGAGATGATCAAGATTATACTGTACGATATATTAATGGTAGGTGTTTTATGACTAGAAATCTTGCAATTGGATGTAATGGCACTGGTTCTACTTATGGTAGTGCCGCATCGTCCAAAACTCTAACCAGTACATATTCTCATGTCTCTACTAGCTGGTCTACTCCTACTGCTTCACTTACTACCGCCACTAATGACAGTACTGCGAGATCAACAGATTACATGACGTGTTCGTCTACTTATGGAGCTTGGTATAATTACAGAGCTGCTACAGCTGGAACTATTACTGGCAACAGTAATACAACTACTCCGACATATGATATTTGTCCTAAGGGCTGGCAACTACCAAATGGGCCAGGGTCCTCTAGTACGCCAGCCTACAAAGAGATTCTTAGTTATACTAGCTCGTTTGGAGCGGTAAAAGGTGGTTATTACCAACTCGGATCTCTAACCAGCACAACACAAGGGTATTGGTGGTCTAGAACTGTACCTGGTAGTGGTGCAACTCGTAGTGTGTTGTTGTATGATGGTAGCGCTCTAAAGAGTGGCACCTCCCTAACTCGTTCTTATGGAGCATATGTTCGTTGTGTAAAAACTCCGTAGTTTTCTGATTAGAAGCGAGAGGAAAGATAATCCTCGATGCTTAGAGCCGGCAAATAAGAATAGTCCGGAGCAGAGAGACTCCGTCTCTACGCGTATTTCAGTCGACAAAAATATGAGAGCAAGCTCTCAATTTTTGTTTCCTTCTATACGCTAGAAACGCTTCGCGTTTCTCTGCTCTTTATGCTACTTGGCGGAAGCGAGAGGATTCGAACCTCCGGTAGAGTTGCCCCTACACACGCTTTCCAAGCGTGCTCCTTAAACCACTCGGACACACTTCCGTCTGAAAACATTATAGCATATCTAGAAAAAAAGAGGAAGCGAGGCTAATTTGAGCCCTGACTTTGCTTATTGTGAAGAAAAGCCAGCAGGGTAGCAATACCAAAAGTAACGCCAGAAATCACTAGGAAAACTGGTAAGATTACCCAATTATTACCGCCAAAAGTAAAATTATAGAAATCATACCAAGTTTTTAAGATTACTACGTTTAAAATGTAGGGAACTGAATAGATAAGGGGTGGCAACAAAGAGAATAAACAGTCTTTTTTGGTAAGCTTGGTTTTGGGCGCAAGAAAAATTATCGCAAGAGCAGAAAGAAATGGATTAAAGAAATGGAAGAAAAACATTGGCCCCATCATCATTTCAAAATAGTTGCGTCCAGTGGAAGCACGAAGTGGTGCTAAGAAAAATATTACGGTAAGTGCAGTAAGCATTACAGCAGAAGACGCCACGAGGTATAGAACAGTGAGGAATCTTGGGGATGATTGATGATTTTTGAGATTTTTGATACCAAAAATCATCGCAATGAGCGCCACTATTCCCATTAAAATATTGCTTTGTACGGTATAGGTGGCGATATAAAACCAGCTTTCTTTTACGCTAGTATCCACTTGGCTCGCTACTGTACCAAAGCTAAGAGTGACATAAGTCACTATAATAGTAGAGATGAATAAAAACGCATTAACAATGATAAACCAAAGTGCACATTTTTTCTCGTCTTTCATACTATAATGATAACACAATTAGATTTTCTATGTGTGGAGTATGAGGGAAGAAATTAAAGGTTTTAATATTTTCTATGTGATATTTTTCTGACAAAATTTTAACGTCACGGGCTTGGGTGGCGGGATTGCAAGAGAGGTAGATGATTTTTGGCGGCATTATCTCTAATAATTTTTCTGTTAGTTTTATGTTTAAACCGGCGCGTGGTGGGTCGAGGATGACGGTTTGGTGATTGTTGATATAACTTAACGATTCTTCTGACTTGGCAAAAATTGCGACAGGATTTTTTCCTCGGAGCGCGTCGCCGCCGCCCGTTTGCCTTCGGCAATTCGCGTCCCAAGGGGCGAGCGTCACGGGGGCGGCGCGCTCATCCTCGTCGTAACTCCGGAGCTCCTCGGAAAAACCCTTTTCGCAATTTTTGGCAAGTTCGCTGAAGGCGAAATAGTCACATTCTACTAGGGTCAACTTTTTATCTCGGGCGACGGAAAGACCGATGGTGCCAACACCGGCATATAAATCTAAGACTTCATCAGTGGCAATATTTTTTTTAATTTCCTTTAAAGCTAATTCGTAAACCGGAAGATTAATCTGAAAAAAACCGTTTGGTGAATAAGAATATTCGTGTCCTAAAATAATATCTTTTAAATTCTTGAAGGTCGGGTGAGGTTTGTGATTTTCAAAAAGTCCGCCAGAGACCTCGCCTTTCTGATTACAACGAAGTAGGAGTGATTGGTATTTACGAGCTTCCTCGCCTCTAGAATTTAAATCAGCGATAATTTCTTTAGCTTTTTTAAAAATTTCTGGACGTTCTATAGACGAGTTTTCAATTGGAATTTTGCGATGAGAACCGCGCGCATGAAAGGCAGGATGTATTTTTTCATCCTCAAAATCATAATAGAGGGCGTATTCCATTTTATTGCGATAAAAATAATCTTTATTATCGGTGACTATCTCTGGAGTTTTAATTTTTATACCATGCTCGTAAAAAAGCTCAACTACAAGAGATTGTTTTTGCTCGAGTTCATACTGGTAATCTAAAATTTGCCATGGAGAAGTAGAAAGAAAGCAATCATCTTTAGGCTCTTGTCGGAATGGGGAAGGATTTTTATATTTAATGGCGATAGCTTCTTCATAAGAAGGTTTTGATTTGATAATTTGATATTCAGTAACAATTTCACCAGGTAGAGCATTCCAAAAAAACATTTTTTTGCCGGTAGGTGCAGTACCAAGCGCGAAGCCGCCAGGGATAAATTTGTCAATTTTGATGTCCAAAATAGGTTCCTTTCAGAGTATTTCTATTATACCATCTATTTACTTAAATGGGAAGATGTTGTATAATATATATTATAATATGTCTGCAGAAGAACTACTTAGGGCGAGCGAAAGGTCGGCTTTAAAAACTGGTCAGGCTGGCGAAGACCAGATTATTTCGCATGTGACAGGCAAAAATGGTATTAAAAAATTTAGCGGTTTAAAAAGCCCCAAATCGCTTTCGGTGATAGGTTTAATAACGGGTGTCATTATAATAGCAACTATACTGGTTTCTTCTGGAAATTTAATTCCAGCAGCAATACTAGAGCGGCTAATTGAAGCAACTGACGTACAATATGCCGATGGAGTAGAAAGTAAAATTTTGGTTTTCCAACAAGCATTAGAGAGCGGGACTCTCCCTAAAAATACCATTGAGCATTTAGAGGCGCAAGGCGTGAAAGTAGAAGGAAACAGTTTGATATTTAACGGAAAAACTATTTCAGCTGGGGATTTTGCTGATGCTGTCCATGCTGACGTTGGCCTTTATAATGCATTTAATGCGGCAACTTATGGACGGGCAGCATACTACTATGACGAACCAGCAGAAACAGTATTCAAAAAAATTGGTACAAACCGAAACAACTACACAGCGACCTCTATATTTGATGAGGTAATGGACAGTTTAGTAGGCAAAGGAAGTAATATTAATGTAAATAATGTGGGGTTGTTTGAAAAAGAAGATGAGGAGGGAAATACTTTTACTGAATATGATTACGTAGCAGAGGGAGCAAATTCGGGAAGTGGAGCTGGTGAATTCATCCAGAAAGTAGCGGAGAACAACTTAGCCGAAAGTAGTTTTACGGCAACTTTAAATGCAGCAGATACGATAAACGCGGCAGACACCATCTCCAAGGAGCAAAAATCAAGCATCTTCTTTATGGCTTTAATGGAAAATATTAGTAAAATGAAGGCGGGTAATGGAAACACCTCTAAAATTAACGAGGCGATGAATTTTCTATATGAAAAACAAAAATCCAGCATACTAGATACAAACACCGGAAATATAGTAACTGCGGATGGAAGCATGCTAGAATCGCCGAGTTTATACGCAATATTATCTGGAACACAAATAGACGGAAAAGAAGTGAAAAATTATGCGTCTGATCGAATACTAAAAACTATTGAAAATAAGATGGGTGTGGGTGAAGTAGGGAAAGATGTAAAAGAAGGAACAGTGACCTCTAGTAGTACCAAGCTCAAGGGAGCAATTGGACGTTTTATTCCGTTTATGGGTGAGTCGGCTAATGTCGGGGTATTAAGTTCGGTGACATCAACCGTTGATGACTCGATGGTGAATAATAGTTTTGACTCGATTGGGGGTATTTATGGTGGAGAGTTGCTGGTGGAAGGTGCTGTAAATGTAGGAAAAGAATTAGCAAAAGCAAGTGGAGCAACCCCCGGAGACAAAGAGGCCGCTTCAGCCTATGCAAAATTAAATAACACTATACTAGCTATGGATGCAGAGGCTGACAGAATAAACCGCAGCCCTTTTGATATTACATCAAAAAATACCTTTCTTGGCTCAATCGTATACAAATTAGGTGTTACTATGTCTCATGAATCAATTTTTCAGACCGTGGCTTCGGCGATGGGAAAAATTTTGCCAGCTACCTATGCAAAAGATGATGGAACAGAATATTTGACAAATTTTGGTGACTGCGAAACACTCAACTCGATTGGTGCAGTTGGTTCGGTGGGATGTTCCGAGATTGCGACCTTTGATACTTCCACCCTTAAGGACGCTTTTCATGATGGAGGTTTTTCCGCTTTTGTAGAAGCTAATACTTCACTTGGTGAAGATGGAGCACGAAAAATAAATGGTGGCTCGACACTAGCTAATTTTATAAAATATAACAATGAGAGAATTACACCGGCTGGTATAATGGATGGGGGAATTATAGAATCTCTTAAAATGGGTTCTTTTAAAATACCATTTCTTTCTGATATTTTAGCAATGATTTTAACTTTCCTCGAGTCTACGGAAGAAGAAAAAAGTATTGCTACTGGTAGAAGTTTTGTAAATTCAAGTAGTAATAGCGAGTGGCAGACTTATAAATATGCCCAGAGGTATGTATCGCTGGCTAGAGCTACAGATGCTTTAAGACAGTATGATGGAGATGAAACTGCATACAATAATATCAAGTTCTTTGAAGGAAAAGAGAACCCCGTGGTAGCTTTCTTAAGGGACTATTACAGGGAAGTAGCCTCTAATTAATTATTTTCAATATCTTTATCAGTAAATTTTTCTACACTAGTAATAATAACTTGGTGATTTTTAAAGTTATCAATTAAACAAGCACGGCGTTCATTATCTAGCTCCGAAAAAACATCGTCCAATAAAATAATTGGCGCTTTTTTTAATTCTTTGGTAATAATACGGGCTTCGATAAATTTTAACGCAAGGATTATAGAACGTGTTTCACCACGAGACGCAGAACCATTAGCTATTTTATGATTAAAAATAAATTCAAAATTATCACGATGAACACCAAAGGTGGTATGCCCTATAAGACGATCTTTTTGGTAGTTTTTTTCTAGAATTTGGAGGTATTGATTTTCTGTAATATGGTTATTGTTAGTAATGGTTTCGGTTTGATATTCTATTAAAACTTCGTCTTGATTATCTGCAATAGAATGATAAGTGGAAGTAAGTGATTCATTAATTTGATTAATGAAATTTTGACGCAGGGAACTAAGCATAGCGCCATTCTTAGCTAATAAAACGTTCCATGGAAAAACATCTATCGGTGTAATAGAGTCTTCTTTTAATAATTTATTTCTTTGAAGAAGGGCTTTTTCGTATTTATTAATACTGGTGGAATATTTTGAGTTTAAAATAGAAAAAAACCGATCAAAATATTTACGTCGACTAGATGGGGAACCACTAATTAAATTTAAATCGCTAGGTAAAAAAAGAATGACTGGATATTTATTTTTATTTGGTAACCGGTATGTGTTTTTATCTAAAATTTGAAATTTCTTTCTAATCCCATCATAAATTGCAATATTTTTTTCTCCATTATTATATTCTAATTCTATACGATAGAATTTTGTTCCCCTTTTTAAAATATCTGGATCGGTGGCTCGAAAACTTTTACCCTGAGTGAGAATATAGATGGCTTCAAGTACAGAAGTTTTACCGCAACCATTAGCGCCCAAAATTAAAGTGGTGGTTGGCTTACAATTTAATTTGTAAGTATCGTGATTTCTGAAATTAGTAAGTGAAATGGTTTTTATTAACATATTAAATAGTGATAGGCATTAATATATGAATATAATCATCAGATTTTTCCTTCTTTAAAACCATTGGTGCAGTAATATTAGTATTTTTATCTATACCAGTGGAAAAATTAATGGAAATTTCATCGTCATCTATTACACTAAGGGCATCAATTAAATATTTAGAGGTGATAGAAATTTTACCATCTTTGTTAATTTTGGTATTAATAATAGAATCATTTTCCCCAAATTCATTAGCGATAGAATAAACAGAAAACACATCTGGAGTTTTAGTTTCACAAGTAATAGCATCATTAGCGCCATGGCGGGCAAAAAGACTAGCTAGTTTAGCAATTCTAATAAGTTCTTCTCGATTAGCTACGAGGTTTATATCGGAAGTTTTTGGAATTAAATTATCTATGTTTGGATACTCTGCATCGATAAGTTTAGAAATAATTTCAATTTCCCCTAAACGAAAACGAACTAAATCCTCATTAAAAGAAATTTCTATTTCTTCCATATTATCATTTATACTTCTTAAAACTTCCTGCAGAGTACTCGCTGGAATGGTGACTTTTATCTCGCTTTTAACATTTTTAATTAGTTCTTTTTTTGCTAATCTATAACCATCGGTAGCTACTATATAGAGAGATTTGTTATTAGTATAAAAATGTACACCAGTAAGGGCTGGACGATTAAAATCATTACTACTTGCAATAATAACTTGATTAATACCGTTTTTAAACTCTTCTACACCCATAGAAAAAATAACAGCTGATTTTTCATCTATCTCTGGTAGTTCAGGAAAATCATCAGCAGGTGAACCATTAATAATTGAAGAGTATTTATCTGCAGAAATAGTGACTTTATTCTCTTTAGATATAATTTTGGTTTGAGTATTTTTAGGTAGATTAGAAACAAACTCAGTGATAAGTTTAGCTGGGATAGTAGTAATACCATCTTTAGAATTGGATACTGGTAGAAAGTCTACGATAGCCATATCTAAATTAGTGGTGATTAGGGAAACTTTTTTATCTTTTACTTTTATAAGTACATTATTTAGTACTGGTAGGGTGACTTTACCAGTAGCAATACGGCTAACATTATTTAGGGCTTTAGATAATTTTTCGTTATTTACTTCAATTTCCATTTTAATCCTTTCTTATTATTAATATATTTAGTAGTAGTTGTAATAGGGCTTGTGAAAATGTGAATAAGTCTTGGGTTTATTAGGGGGAGAAAAGGTGTTTAAAAGTAGGTTTAAAAATTGGTAAAAATATTGTGGGTAATTAATAGTTTTGCACTGTTTTAAAAAAATGGTTAAGAAATTCACAGAATTTTGCATAAAAAATTCACATGAATTTACACAGAGATTTACACAAGAAATACACAGATTAGTCATAAACTTTCTCCTTAATTTCGGCGATTTGGTCACGTAGAACGAAATTCAACTTAAGATCATTCTTGATTTTATTAATACCATGGATAACAGTGCTATGATCTTTAACCCCTACTTCAGTAGCAATTTTCGTAGTGCTAAGAGAGAGTTCTTCATGAAGGAGGTACATCGCTACCTGGCGAGCGTTTTTAATATTAGCAACACGGGATTTACTTTTTAATTCATTGGTGGATAATTGATAATATTTAGCAACTTTATCAACGATGCGTTTTGGTGAAGTGGGGCGGAGTTTTGTAGTGTGTGAGACATTAACAGCGCCGTTATTAATAAGCTGCATTGGGGTGAGGCCTCGGACGTCAGACATGAGGAGGATGGTGGAGAGTTCACCTTCTAGATCACGAATATTGGTATTTACGTTTTCGGCGATATATTCAATAGCTTCGTCTTCAATTTCGGCGCCGATTAAATCAGCTTTAGAACGAAGAATAGCACACTTGTCCTCAAATTTAGGAAGTTGGAGATCGAAAGCACCAGCCCAAGTGAGACGGTTAGCAAGACGTTCGTCTACGGTTTTAATCTGACTGGGAAGGCGATCTGAGGTAACGATGATTTGTTTGTCTAATTGGTGGAGATTATTAAAGATATTAAAAAATTCTTCTTGAGACTTTTCTTTATTAACAATGAGTTGAAAATCATCAATAATAAGAACGTCGATGGAACGGAATTTATCATTAAAATCTTTACCCTTTTTCTTGAGGACGGAGTCTACAAAATCAGCATAGAAATCTGAAACTGGAGTATAAAGAATTTTAAAGTCAGGGTGTTTTTTGAGAATTTCATTACCGATAGCTTGGACTAGATGGGTTTTACCAAGACCAGATCCACCATAAAGGAAGAAAGGATTGTAGTTAGTTCCAGGATGATCGATGATATTTTTGGCGGCGGCAACCGCGAGGTCATTATTAGAGCCGACGATAAAGTTATCTAGAGTATATTTACTGTTAAGACCGGTAGTAAAATTTTTGGTAGATTTAGAGGTAATTTTTTTAGTAGCAAGGCGATCTTTAAGGCTAGCTGGGTTAGCGGTGATTTCACGGGGGCGAACTTTATTAGATTTTGATTTGGCGTCAATTTTAAATTCGATTTCTTTAACTTCGATCCCATTATTAGTGAGTGCTTCAGTGATGATATCTAGAAATTTAGAGCGGAGCTGTTTGACGAAAAAAGAGTTCTTGACACCAATAATGATATAGCCATCCTCAGTGGAAATAAGGGAAGTATCTTGAAACCAAGTAGAGAAATTACTGGAAGAGATTTTTTGCTCAATCTCAGCTAGGGTGTTTTCCCACACGTTATACACTTTTGACCTCCTTTTATTAAATCCATTATAGCAAAACGAGAGGGAGTTTTCCACAGGTTTTGGCAAAAAAGTGGAATATTTTTTAATATATAAAAATTTATATAGAGGTGAAGATTTTCACATAGTAAGCAGATTCCCTAAAAGTCTTGTGGAAAAGTCTTTGAAAAATGTGGAAAAGTGTGCTATACTATAACAAGAATTTGCAAAATAATAAAGTATAGGAAAATAATATGCCAAAGAGGACTTATCAACCACACAAGAAACAGCGTAAAGTCGAACATGGTTTTATGAAGAGGAATTCTTCTATAAATGGACGAAAGGTGTTAAAGCGTCGTCGCATTAAGGGTCGCGCAAAATTAGCTATATAGTATAATATATATTATATGCTATCAAAAAAATACCGATTTCACTCTCGTGGAGGGGTGAAATATACTTATCAGAAAGGGAAGACTGTGCGAAAGCCACAGATGTCCCTGGTTTTTAATGAGAATACTCGGGGTTTTACTAGAGTAGCGGTGGTAGTGTCTAAAAAAGTGACGAAAACTGCGGTAGGGAGGAATAGAATTCGACGACGAGTATATGAAGCGTTGAGGGAAAATTTTGAATTATTACCAAAACAGAAGGACTATATTTTTGTGGTTTTTAAAAAAGAAGTGGCGACAATGTCGTATAGCGAATTAGTGAAGCTGTTAGGAGAACTAGTCGCTGAGAGCAAAGTATGATATAATATATTGTAATGGACAAAAAGAGTATGAAAAAATATATTATCTTGGCACTTGTGGTTGCCTTTATTGCTGGTTCGATTGCGACTGGCAGTCCGTTTAACTTGATTGATATGATTATAGTGCGACCAATCGTAAATATACAATTTATGATATTTAACTTGGTGCATGATTTTGGTCTTGCAATCGTGATTTTGGCTATCTTGGTAAAACTTTTCATGTGGCCTTTAACTAAGAGGCAGCTAGTACAGACGAGATTAATGCAGAAGATTCAGCCAGAACTTGTAAAAATTCGCAAGAATTGTAATGGGAATAAGCAATTAGAGTCTTTGCAGACGATGGACCTCTATAAAAGATATAACGTAAAACCTTTTGCTTCTATTTTAGTGTTGATAATTCAATTACCTATTTTTATCGCGGTGTTTTCGGCAATTAGAGTAATCGCTACACCGATGCCACAGGATAATCTAAATAATCGTGCATATGATTTTGTAGCGTATGAAGGTTCGGAAATTAAAAGCCTAGAAGATAAGCAGCAAGAATATCTTGAAAAACTAGAGAGTATGAGTGATGAGGAGAAAAAGAGCCTTACCGTAGAACAAAGTAAAAAATTATATGATTTTGATCCAAAATTATTTAATACGATTGATCTTACCGCTAAGGCTAGCGATGTAATTAATCCAGCGAGATTTTCTTGGAGTGCAGTATTTATGTTAGTAATTTCGATTGCGGCAGCTCTAGCTCAATACTTTGTGGCTAAGCAGCAGTCTGCATCTGGTAAAAGTGAAAAGAAAAAGAAATTCCGTGAGATTCTGAAAGAGGCAAAAGAGGGTAAAGAGGTAGACGATAGTGATATCAGTAGCCTTACTACTGGACAAATGTCTAAGATGATGCCAATTATGATGTTTGTGATTATGTTTAATTTGCATGGCGCGTTGGCGTTTTATTACTTCCTTTCCAATATCTTTACGATTTTGCAGCAGAAATTAATTTTTAACAAAGTGCGTGATGAAATGGATGATAATACTGATAAGGCAATTTTGAAGGAATTAAAGAAATCCGAAAGTGGTAAAAGTATTTCTAAGGGGACTAAAAAAATTAAGGAGGCAGAGGTGGTCGAAAATAAAAAAACTGGAACAAAAATAACACGTATCTCCGCAAAGGATAATAAAAAGAAAAGGAGATAAATTATGAATAAAGAAGAATCAATTAGGTTTGCTAGCCGATATCTAGAAGATCTTTTGAGCTTTTTTGGCATTAATGTGGCGGTATACGCTACGGCAGAGGAGGACGTAATACAGCTTTCGGTACCATCTACGTCTCTTAATTCATTATTGATTGGCCGTAACGCTGATAATTTGAGGTCTCTGCAGCATATCGTAATGATGGCACTAGTTACTAAAAACGCAGAGCTTACGCGAGTGAATATAGACATTGCTAACTATAAGAGACAGAGGGAAGATAGAATTGCGGCGAAAGCGGAAGGTTGGATTGCAAAAGTACGTGAGACTGGGGAACCAATGACAATTAACCTAAATGCTGCGGATAGACGTGTGGTACATAAAGTGGCGCAGGATTATTCTGATATTGAAACGCACTCTGAGGGGGAAGGTAGAGAGAGAAAAATAATTATTAGTAAAATATAATCTTTAATTAAGTTTTAAGTTTGTTCGGTTATTTTAGCTGTTTTTGTTGGGATTGTTTAGGATAATGATGAAATCATATTTTGGATCAATAGTGGTTGGAAGATTTTCAGCAGACTGAGCATCGTAACCATACTCTTCTTCCAAAAGACGTTTGGTGCCTGGTTTTTTGTTAGTGATAGCATAGATAGTAGTGCCTGCACTGTAAGTGCCTTCTGGGGCGTTGTCTATCATAGTAATAATATAACCTTTATCTTCCAATTTGCGTTTTTCTTCGGCGGCTAAGCCAACAGTGTCACTGGCATTGTAAATAGCAATGGTAGGCTCTTCATAATCGCGCGGGTCAGACGAAAGCTGTTTAGCGACGTAACTTTGGACTTCTCTATAATTGTTTGCACCGGCCTTTGGAATAACGTAAGAAATGCCATTGATGTTGCCAGTAGTCATATAATCTGGGTAGAGGGAAATTTGACGCATAATATCAAAATCTAAAATTTCTGGCATATGAGCGACAGTCTTGAGCTCAGAAACTGAGAAATTAGTACGAAGATTGTCACCTAAAGTATTGATGAGTCCTAGAATGTCGGTGAGTGAAAGATTTTTTTCAAGAATTTTATCTTTGATGCCGATAATGATTTTTTGCTGAGAAGCGCCGCGTGAAAAATCGCCACCAGTGGTACCATGTCGAGCGCGAGCCAAACCTACTGCTTCGGCGCCATTAATAGTATAAGGCTTTCCAGCTTCGTAGACAGCCTCTGTGTAATAATAATCTGCGATATCTTCGTCTAGGGTAATGGTGATGCCGCCGAGTATATCTACGATAGAAGCGAGAGAGCCCCAGTTGAGGTGGGCAAAGTATTGGATATCTACATCTAGAACGGAACCGACTGCATCCATAAGGGCAGTGGCAGCTTTTTCTTCTTGCTCAATAGTGGCATCGCCACCACCACCATTACACCAGTAAACTTCATTAATTTTACCAGTAGAGGTACAGGTGGCTGGGCCTTTTAGGTCGCGCGGGAGACTGAGCATAGCTACGTCGCCAGTTTTTTGGTCAAAGCTAATTAGCATGATAGAATCGGTAAGCTGAGCACCATCGTGGACGCCTCCGCCTTCTTCGCCGTTCATGTCGTAACCACCGGTACCGAAGGCTAAGATATTTGTGCGACCATTTGCATCAGTTTTTAATGGGTCATAATGTTCGTCGGTGAAAGAAAAGAGATCAAAGATATTGCCACGACCGCCGGTGATTTTGGCAATAATGTCGTTGCCCCAGAAAATCATCCAAATGACGCCGCCGATTAAGATAAAAACAATAATTAATGCAACGATTGAAATAATGCGACGTTTTTTGTTTGGTTGTTTTTTCTTTAGCTTTTTTTTGAGCTTTTTAGCTTTTTTT
>JAUMXO010000004.1:0-45677 GCA_030529135.1 Candidatus Saccharimonadota bacterium
TTCTAGTTGTAATATAACTTACTACTACATCATCATCTTCTTCATTATCATTATCATTATCATCTCCTCCTCTTACGTTGCGAAATACAACCTGTGGGTTGTATTTTTATAAAAACACAACCTGTAAGTTGTAAAAACTGCAGAATTTTTGATGAAATTTTTCCATTTTTGGCATTTTTTCGCTATTTTTCCACCATTTTAGCTTTTTTTCGAGCTTTTTTGTCTAGAGGTTTATCTGACATATCTTCTTCATCCTCATTTTCTTCGTTATCGGTGTCTTCGCTATTATTATCCTGAAATGATTTTTTGATGTCTTCTACGGTTTCTTCGCTTTCGACTAAACCTTCTTCCTCATCAAAATTGAAGGCTTGGACGGGTTTTAGAAAATCGGCTGTGTCGTCCTTTTTGATGGGTTTTTTGACGTTATCGATAGTTTTAACTTTTTTTGGTTTTGGAGCAGGCTCTACTTTTTCCATTTCTTCTGTCTCAATAACGTCAATTTCTTCATCTTCAGAGTCAATAGTGTCCCAGATGCTAGTAGTAGGAGCGGCTGCAAAATCCTCTGGGCTGATGGTTTTTTGATTATCGGTGGTTTTTAAAGCAGATTTTTTGGCAACTTTTTTATTAGTGGTTTTGGTAGATTTTTTGGTAGTAGTTTTGATCACACTAGTTTTAGCTGCGCTAACTTTAGCCGCATGAGTAGAAAGCCCATCAATTGATTTATTACTAGTCATTGTATATAATTATAACATGAACGCGGTCAAACTTACCAAAAAACAATTAGCAGTTTTTGATTTTATTCAGGATTTTACAGAAGAAAATGGCCATTCGCCTTCGTATCGGGAAATTATGGAAGGACTGGGGTTGACTTCGGTTTCGGCAGTAGCAGAGCATATTGATAATTTAGTAGAGAAGGGAGCGCTCAGAAAAACTCCTGGGGAAGCAAGATCGCTTGAGGTGTTGGACTATAAGCATACTGAAACAGTAAATTTGTTTAAGGCTAAGTTAATTGATGCGAGCGAAGAAGATAAGGTTATTCTGTTGAAGGCGGCAGAGATTCTGGGGTTGGATTTGGATTAGACTCTGCGGATGGCTCTGCTAGGTCTATTGGTTCTGTATATTCTACATTTGGTAGCTCTTCTGTTGGTTTTTTATCTAGGGGTTTGGAATTTACGCCATAAGTTTGTTCGAAATGATCGTAGCGTTTAGATACCCAATCAATGAGATAATCAACTTCGTCGTCAAAGTTGGTTTTTAGTTTCCAACGTTCTTGGTCTCGATGAGCGGCATCGCGGATATAATTGGCTTGACTTCGAATGTAATTTAAAAGCTCTTCTTTTTTGCCGGACAAGGTTGACTGATAGATCTCTTTGACGCGAGCTTCGAATTCGGGAATGTCCATGAGATCGTAGAAGAGGGTAGAAATACTGCTGGCGTGATGATTGGAAAGATCTTGGCCGTATAGGCTGACGTAGTCTTTAAGAGCGGTGTCGACGCTAGGTAAAAAGAAAGAATTTCGTTTTATGCCATCAGTGTGCCAGAGAAGATTAGCGAATGCAAAGTCAAAATCCCAGCCAGGTCCAGTATGGATTTTGTCATTTTTTCCATCTTGGTAGAAGAAGAGACTAGAACTGTAAGCATCTGGATTGTTAGTGAATTCGCTAAGTAAATAATATTCAACAAAAGAATCAACATCAATTAAACCACTAATTTTTGTAAAATCTTTTTTATTGATGGCGAGATTTAGTTCAGAAAGCTTCTCTGCTAAGTTTTTCGTGGCTGAATTAGCATTATCTTGATTAACGGCATCATGGGTGATAATGCAATTTTTTTTGTTATCATAGAAGCATTCGTCTTCTGAAGTATGGAGATTGTCTAATTCTCCGATGATGCCATCGGAATTTTGAAGGAAAATGCGAGATTTATCAATTTCGACTTTTTCACTAATATAATATAGGCCGTAATAAACGTTATCAAAATATAATTCAGCGAAATTGCCGTTCAACGCATAATCTTTATTGAAAATTCGCTCTAAATAATAAGCGATGTCTGTGCGAAGATATGAGCGGTCTAGGAAATTGGTTATGAGTACCCATTTTTTGCTGGCATTTAAATCAAGCAGAGAAACTTTGTCGGTGAATTTGAGCTGATAGGGTTTTTTAATCTGGTTCCAATTAGCATTGCCGTGACCTTTAATTTCTACATTATCGTAGGTAGCAGATGTGTTTTTTGTGGTTAGGGTAATAGTATTATTGGGATATTTTATGCTATTTAGGTCCATATTAATTTGTTCAATGGTTACATCTTCTAGTGAGATTTCTAATTTTGGAAAACTGTCTTTTTTGTTTATGAGAATAAGCTCAGTGATTTTAAAAATTGTGGCAAAAAGCACAAAAAAGACAATAATTAAAAGGGAAATTTTGATAATAATTGGGTTTTTTGCGGATCTTTTTTTAGTGTTTACGCGTTTTTTGCGTTCCATAAAAATATTTTAACATATTTTTATTTTTTATGTTTACGGAAAGCGGCGTTGGCTTGGCGTAATGGCTTAGTGATTTTCCAGCTGAGGCTTAGCTCCATGTCGTGAATAATTTTATCTTTGATTGCTAGTTGTGCTTCTAAATTAGCAATGATTTGGTCTTTTGTGTTGATACTGGTGATGATCTTGTGATAATTTGTTTTTTTATGGGGATGAGGGACGTTGGGTTTATCTTTCTTTTTGACTTGGAAGATGTTTTGAAAAGTAAAAATCTCATCACCACAGACTTGTTGAAAATAGGACGTGTCTAAATCAGAAGGATGAACAGAGGTTTTGCTAATTAATTTAGGACTAAGCGTTGTATGGTAATGGTTATTAACATTTTCTATAAATTCATAAAATGAGCTTTCGGTCCAAAAACGAAGATGAGTATTATCTAAGATACCAGTGTTGGCGTAGTTAAACCTTTCATCAATTAGATTGATAATTATATCGATATAAGCGATATTTGGAATACTAATTAGAATTTTGCCGCCAGAGCTTAATTTTTTTGCTAAAACGGAGATGATGCATCCTGGGTCTACTAGATGTTCTATGATATCGCCGCAAATAATACAGTCGTAAGTGGTTCGATCTTTTAAAAAAGATAAATAAGCATCATTATGTTTATTGCCAAGCTCCATTAGGATAGTTTTATCGTAATACTTTTTGGCATATTTTAAAGCAGTACTATCTATGTCGATGCCGTGTATGATGCAATTTTGGTTTTCTTTAATTGCGCGTCCGATATACCCAACTCCACAGCCGACATCTAAAATACGTTTTGAACCGAGGGCATTTTTGGCTAAGATTGAATGGCTATCGGCGTCATTATTGATATCGACTCTGTAACCATTGACACTGTATTTATTATGGGTGGGCGGTTCGGATAAAGTATTTTTCTTGGCGTTGGCAAGAGTGGATTCCATAATTGAATTATAACATATATAGTGTTTTATGGTATAATTATAAGAAGGAGCATCTGATGCCAAAAAGAAAAAGAAATTTTAGATGGGCAAAATGGTTGATTCTTTTGGTACTAATTATTATTGTAATAGTGGTGACGATTTTAGTGAAAAATAGTTTTTCTAACGAAAAGACGTCAGATGGGAATAAAACGACTACAGGTACGACTAACGTTGATGATAAAAAAGAAGAAAAAGTTGAACAAGATGGTGAATCTGAACTAAAAAAAGAAAAAGTTGTGCAATACGAAGGGGAGAGTCCGAATAAATCGGAAAATTTGACGGGGTTAATTTCTTATACGGGTGTTAGTGGCGATAAATTATTGATTAGGGTAAACATCGATCAATATTTGCAGTCTGGAACCTGCGCTTTGACAATTAGTGAAAATAATGTAGTCTATTATACACAATCGGTGGCAATTAAAGAATCGGTAACAACTTCTACATGTGATGGTTTTGAAATACCAGTAGAAAAATTACCGACCGGGGATTTGTCGGTGGAGATTGTATTGGATTCGAACGATAAAAGTGGTACAATAACTGGGAAGGCAAGGATATGACAAACGGAAGAACAAGAAGAAGAGACTGGCGAAAATTTGGTTTTTTGGGGTTAGGAATATTTGTGGCAGTATTTTTATTCTCATTCCTGGCACGGAATTTTGGTAAAACAGAGGAATCTGTTGATGCGGCAAATATGGGAAATTTTCAGGCGGGTTATATTATATCAGATTTTCAGATGACAGATTATGAATCAATGACTGAGGCAGAAATCCAGAATTTTTTGTGGTCAAAAGGTAGGTGTTATAACACTAATTTTAGTGGAGTTGGTGCGCGAGTTGATTATTTTTCTGATGTTACACCGCCTACCACATGGCATGTATCAGATGGACATACAGTATGTCTGGCTGAGGAAAATATGAGGGGGGAATCGGCTGCACATATTATTTGGCAGGCGGCGCAAGATTATCGGATTAATCCAAAAGTTTTGATAGTATTACTCCAAAAAGAAACGGGTGTAATTACGGATCCAATTCCAAATAGCTGGGATTATCAGAGAGCGACTGGTTACGGATGCCCTGATACTGCAGCGTGTTCTGATAAATATTATGGATTTAAAAATCAGGTAAGAAATGCGGCATATTTATTTAGGGTAGTGATGGATGGTAATTCGTCATATTTCCCGATAGGAAACAACGCAATACAATTTAAACCAAATTCAAATTGTGGTAGTTCAACAGTAAATATTCAGAATTTAGCTACTTCGGCATTATATAGATATACACCATATCAACCAAATGGAGCGGCGTTAGCGTCTTCCTATGGTTCTGGAGATGGTTGTTCTTCGTATGGAAACCGGAATTTTTATAGCTACTATGAAGATTGGTTTGGAAATATTACGGATGAGGGCTTGCCAGTGCCGGAGACATCTCATGTGGTAGAAGGTGAATATATAATACAATCTACGTTGAAAGAGGGGATGGTGATGGATGTAGCTGGTGGGTCAAGTAGTGATGGGGCAAATTTGCAGCTTTTCAGTAGTAACGGTTCAATAGCACAGAAATGGTTAATTGTAGATAATGGTGACGGAACTTATATGGTAAAGAATGCTGCTACAGGTAAGGTTTTGGATGTGGCAGGAGGACGTAGAAAGAATGGAACTAACGTGCAAACATTTACTTCGAATGATTCATGTGCACAAAAGTGGGCTATTACGAGAGATACTAACGGAGCGTATACATTTTATTCAGTTTGCTCAGGTAGAGTATTAGATGTGATGAATGGTTGGAGTAGTGATTGGACTAATATACAGATTTATGAGCCGAACAATACGGCTTCACAGAAATGGAATCTACTTTCTACTTCAGCACAGCTGGTGGGCGGTGGGGAGTATGTGATTACTTCTAATGTAGGTAATGGTATAGCTTTGGATGTAAATGGCGGTTCGAATAAAGATTTTGCTAACGTTCAAATTTATCAGACCAATGATACGGAAGCGCAAAATTGGCAAATGATTTATAGTGCAGACGGGTATTATAGAGTGGTAAATGCTAGTTCTAGGAAAGGATTAGATGTAAGTAAGGGAGGGACTGTAAATGGTACTAATGTGCAACTTTATGAGGCAAATACTACTTGTTCGCAGAAGTGGCAAGTTGTGAAAAATAGTGATAATAGTTATTCCTTATATTCGGCTTGCTCGGGTTTGGCATTGGATATTATGGGTGGTGATAAAAATAATGGTGCAAATGTCCAGATTTATGAGCCAAATGGCACTAATGCTCAAAAATGGACGTTTAAGATGGTGACGGCAACCGCTAGTAAGCTTGACGGAGTATATGCCATTAAGTCTAGTTTAGGAGAAAACATGGTGATCGATATTTCGTCTAATAATAGTGCTAATGGCACTAACATACAACAATGGGATAGCAATAATTCTAATGCTCAGAAGTGGCAATTTAAGAGTGACGGAGCGGGGTATTATACGATTGTAAATCCAGCAAACGGAAAGGCATTGGATGTGGCAGGCGGTGGTGTAAAAAATAGTACGAATGTACATCTTTGGGAATCTAACGATACTTTGGCGCAAAAGTGGCAAATAGTATCTGAAGGTAATGATATTTATACAATTTATTCGGCTCGTTCAGGTTTAGTACTAGATGTAGCGTACGGCTCTGATAGAAACGGGGCAAACATTCAGACTTATGAATCAAACGGCACAAATGCTCAGAGATGGAGATTACTGAGATTGTGAAAACGGTAGAATATCGCTGATTTATTTTGATGAATGTATGATATAATGAGATAAATTGGAGGAAAAATGAGCAAAAAAACTGTAGCTATTGTGGGCGCAGGTCCGGCTGGTTTGACCGCAGCGTATGAGCTTCTAGATAAATCTAAAGACTATGATGTAGTAGTATTGGAAGAGTCTAATATGATTGGCGGAATCTCTCGGACAGTGAATTATAAAGGTAATCGAATGGATATGGGTGGACACAGATTCTTTTCTAAAGTGCCGGAAGTAAATATATGGTGGGAAAAGATGATGCCAACACAAGGTGCTCTTCCTTATGATGACAAAATTTTAGGACGGAAGTCGAACATAGAAAAAGGCGGTCCGGATCCGGAAAAAACTGATAGAGTGATGCTTCGGCGTAATCGTTTGTCTCGGATTTTCTTCAATCAAAAGTTTTTCGATTATCCAGTATCGCTTAAAGCGTCTACGATAAGGAATATGGGTTTAGGTACGACTTTTGTAGTAGGCGGTAGCTATATGAAGAGTACAGTACGTAAGCGCCCAGAAAAATCTTTGGAAGATTTTTATATCAATCGTTTTGGTAAAAAGCTTTATTCGATGTTTTTTGAAAACTATACTGAGAATCTATGGGGAAGGCACCCGAGAGATATCTCTCCGGAATGGGGCGCACAGAGAGTTAAGGGCTTGTCAATATCGGCTATTTTGAAAGATATTTTTGGCAAGACTTTTAAAAAGAAGAATCGTAAAGTGGAAACTTCTTTGATTGAAGAATTTGCTTATCCTAAGCTTGGACCAGGGCAACTTTGGGAGCTTACTGCTAAAGAAGTAAAGAAAAAAGGCGGTGAGATTATTATGAATGCCAAAGTGGTAGGTGTAAAGAAGAACAAGAAAGACGTTTTAACTGGTGTGGTATATGAAAAAGATGGCAAAAAGGTTACGATGAAAGCTGACTATGTAATTTCTTCAATGCCAATCAAAGATTTAGTAGCGGCGATAAATGATGTACCGGCTAAGTATGCGAAGATCGCAGCCGGACTTCCATATAGAGATTATATGACGGTAGGAGTTTTGTCTCATAAGCTAGCGCTTAAAAATGAGACTGATATAAAAACTATTGGCGATATTGTTCCGGATAACTGGGTATATGTACATGATAAAAGTGTGAAAATGGGAAGATTCCAGATTTATAATAACTGGTCGCCGTATCTTGTAAAAGATATAGAAAATACTGTGTGGGTAGGTTTGGAATATTTTTGTAATGAGGGTGATAGGCTCTGGTCTATGACGGATGATGATTTTGCGAAGATGGCGATTGATGAGATGGTGAAAATAAATGTACTTGACAATAAAGATGAAGTGATGGATTATCATGTGGAGAGGGTTAAAAAAGCCTATCCAGCTTATTTTGATACTTATGAGCATATTGACGATCTTAGATCATATCTTGATAAAATTCCTAATCTTTTCTGCGTGGGACGAAATGGACAACACCGTTATAATAATCTTGATCATTCCATGTGTACTTCTTTTGAAGCTGTGAAGAACATTCTGAATGGTTCTACAGATAAGACAAATATTTGGGAAGTAAACACCGAAAAAGAATATCATGAAGAAAACGGGGGCAATAGTAATTAGGCTTTAGCTTTATTTGACGGCAATTTATGAATCGTCGTTTGTTTGATACCATAGATAGTTCTAATTAACACAATCGGAGCTGCTACCATAAATTGATACATGTATCGTACCATAATTCCTGGGCCAAATAATATAACCGCCAAGAGCGATAGCAGTAAAACTATTGGGATCATTTCAGGTTTGGCTTTTTTATGTATAAGATAGAATGATACGAAAATTAATACCCAAACATACGTAGCAGGTGCAAAAATAAGTGAGATGATGGGATATTTTTGATGAGTACTGTCGGTAGCAACTGTCTCAAGACCGTCTTTTAACGCTGGAAATTTACTGTCGTAATCTTTAACTTCAAAGTTTTGGACATCATGAAAATTTGTCATGAGGTAAGGTTTGCCTCCATAAATCTCTGCATGAGTAGTGTCATATGGATACCATGCTCCTAAGGTCATATTGCCATAGATATCAATATAATCGAGGGGATATTTGAAACCGTATTTAACCCAGGCTTTAAGAATATCTTTTTTGGTGGTATGCCCATTATCTAGGGAAGTGTACCAGCTAACTTTTGCACCGTCGGCAACTTGTTTTTGACAGTGTGTACTAAAATTTTCTGCGAAATCGTCACGTGGAGCAATTCCGAAGATTATACCGCCACTTCCATATTCTGGAATTAGTTCTGGATGTGATGCTCCTAGACAAATCAAGCTTTGAACTGGTACAGACCAAGCTTCTGTAGATGGTGCCGGGTTTGCATTGGTAATAGCGTTTAGCCCAGTATTGATTAGAAAAGCAGAAAAAAGTGACGTGAGGCAAAGTACGGCGGTTTTTAGTCGGAGTTTCTTGTTGACTAAGAATATTGCAATTATCGTGAATAAGGTAAAGGCGTAGATTGCATAAGTTTTAAATAACATCATTAATATACAGAGCAAAACTGTGATACAAGCGTTTTTTCTTGAAATATAGCCAGCATCTATGATGTCATAAATTTTTAGGATAATTAATAAAAATAGTCCGGAAAATATAGTGTCTTTTGTCATACTTATAGACATAATAGAATTAAATGGGACCAGCCCGAAAAAGATAATTAGAGCTATTTTTGTTATCTTGTTCGTTTTTTTGTTTGGAATGAAAGTTGAAATTTTTTCGATAGCATAGGCAAAAATAGCTGATGTAATTAGCATTTGAACGATTGAGAGTAGCGCCATACCAGCCTCTTGACTTCCGAATATGGTATTGCCGCTGATGAAGATTCCCTCCATAAAAAAAGTATGAAGAACTGGTTGCTGGGCGCTCATTTGAATTTCGGTAATTGCGGGGAATTGTGATTCGACGTCGTAAGTCCAGATAGTTGGAAAATACGCTAGAAAAACTGGCAGCCAGAGCGCGAATATTATCCCCCATAAGACAAAAAAGTTCTTTTTTACGAAAGGTCTTTTATTTTTTAGAGTTGTTTTGTCGTAACGATTGTCGATTTTCTTAAAGAGAAAATTATTAAATAGAAATAAAATAAAAGTGTAAAAAAACAATGTTAGAAATTTGCCAATATTAAAATCTTCAATTGATTCATTATTAGCAAGCATTGCGCCATAAGTCAGTGCAAAGCCTCCTAATAGAGATAAAATTAATATAGCGGCGTGGCTTTTTGTAAATTTCATAAGGTTAGTTTTTGCAATAACGGTCATGGATTTATTATAACACGGATGTGTGGTATAATAGTGGGAGTTGGAGAGTAGATGAAGAAGGAGTGCAAGATAAGAATGTGGTATGATGAGATTTTGTCACATTTAAGAGTGATGGTGCTTTTTTTGATAAAGTGGCGTTATCTAGTGGCGTTAGTGGTGTTTGCGGTTTGTGTGGCATTGAATTTACACGGCTCATCAATTAATGAGTATAACAAACTTTTTGTAAATTATGATCAGTACGAATCGGAGAGTGTAGTCTTAGGCAAGAGTAGGGGTGTAAGGAGTGATGAATGGTTGGTGCATGCTCCGTATTATATGTCGCAGCAATATAATAATTACGAGAAAGATAGCGATTTCGTAAGTTTAGAGGGGCAAGATATGATCGTGGGATATAATGCCCCAGTAGCAGACGTCACTTTGATTGCTAAACCGTTTACGTGGGGATATGTACTGTTTGGGAATGAGAGGGGATTGTCTTGGTATTGGTGCTCTAAGTTGATACTTCTAATGTTGGTGACTTTTGAACTTTGTATGGTTGTGACAAGAAAAAATAAGAAGGTGTCGCTTCTCGGGATGTTTCTGGTAGCTTTTGCTCCGGCGGTGCAATGGTGGTTTGTGCCACATATGGTAGATGTGTTTTTCTGGGGGATGGCGGTATTTGTGTTGGCGTATCATTTCTTTATGTCGGAGAAGTGGTTGAGGGTTTTATGGATGATACTTTTACCACTTGCGGTGATTACTTTCGTGCTGGCCTTATTCCCGTCACTTCAAATTTCGGTAGGACTCTTGATGCTGGCGCTATTTATTGCGTGTATGGTAAGAGATAGAGATAAAATTACTTTTAAGAAAAAAGATATTTGGCGTATCGTGGTGATGGGATTATTTGTGTTAGGAGTTTTGGGTTATACGATTTGGACAAGTAAAGATGCAGTAAAGGCGCTTTACAGTACGGTTTATCCAGGTAAAAGAGTGGCGTTAGGTGGGGGCGCTGGTGTTAAAGCATTATTTACAGATTTGACTAGTTTCGCTCTGCCATTCAAAGAAATTACATATTCTAATAGTTCGGAGGTCAGTACTTTTATCCATTTTGCGCCAATTTTCTTAATGCTTTATCCAGTAATTTGGAAAAAAATGAAAAAAGATAAAAATATGATGGTAGGGAATGTACTGCTTGTTTGCGTAATCGTAATGGTAGTATTTATGCTGGTAGGATTTCCAGAGCTTTTAGCAAAAATAACCTTTTTCTCGTATATAAATAGGATGGATATGGCTTATGGGTTGGCAGCGACAATTTTTACAATTTGGGGAATAGACATGATATGGAAAAAGAAACTTTTCACATGGAAGCAAATATTGGGGGTATTAGCGATTTATGGATTCCTATATGTATGTTTTGTGGGGGCGGATGAGTTAACTTATTTTGGGTGGAAATATTATTTGGCGGCAATAGCGGTACTTTTGATATTGGGCTATTTAATGCTAAGTGGCCATCAGAAAACATTTTTGATCGGTATGATAGCTTTAGTATTGGTTTCGGGAGCGACCGTGAATCCGATTGCGAGAGGGGTGAGTGCGTTATTTGATCATCCATTAGAACAAAAAATAAAGGAAATTGCTAGTGAGGATAAAGATGCGTATTGGCTTTCTGTTAATAATATCATTTTGCAGCAGGTTGGAATAGCTAATGGGGCTAAAATGCTTAATGCTGTAAACTTTTATCCAGATTTTGAAAAATGGAAGTTGGTTGATGAAGATGGTGAATATAAAGATATTTATAATCGTTATGCGCATATTTCGGTGGCTCTGACGGATAAAGATACTGAATACGCTGTAGGTGCAACGCCAGATTTGATAACGATAAAATTGAATTGTAAGGATGTTTTGAAATGGCCAGTAAAGTATTTGGTATCGGTTGGAAAATTGGAATCATGCACAGATAATTTTGAAAAAATTTATGATGACACAGAAGGCGAACATTATATTTATAGAAGGGTGAAGGAATGATAAGTTTAAAGAATTTTACAGTAACTTTGTATAGAGGAACAAAAAATACTTGGAGAAAATATCATTTTTTGATACCACCGAAAGTTTTGAAAAAAGACCTAAAGATACTTTGGAGAATTATAACAGAACGAAAAGGCGGATTGTTTTGGAATCCTGATTATGCAGAGGAATATAATGCTTGGCTTGTAAAAAATGAGAAAGGAAGAAAAACGCTTGAAGATTTTGCTTATCGGCCTTTGATTTCGGTACTAGTACCTGTATATAATGTAAAGAGTGAATACCTTAGAGAATGTATTGATTCGGTATTAAAGCAATCGTATGATAATTTTGAAGTTTGTATAGTAGACGATGCGTCAACTAAAAAAGATACACTAGATGTATTAAAGGAATATTCTGAAAATTCAAAGATACATATAGTACATAGAAAGAAAAATGGGCATATTTCTAGAGCTTCAAACGATGCGCTAAAAATGGCTAAAGGTGACTTCGTGGCTTTACTTGATAATGATGACGTTTTGGCTGAGAATGCACTTTACGAAGTAGTAAAAATTTTGAACGATGATAAAAAGATTGATTTTGTTTATTCGGATGAGGATAAGATAGGCTTAGATGGAAGAAGATGCTTTCCGCATTTTAAGCCGGATTTCTCGCCAGATACCTTGCTTAGCCTTAATTATATTTGCCATTTGGCTGTAATTAGAACTAGTTTAGTGCGTAAGGTGGGCGGATTTACAGTTGGCTTAGAGGGTGCGCAAGATTATGATTTGTTCTTGAAAGTAACGGAAAAAACGAAGAAAATATATCATATTCCAAAGATTTTGTATCATTGGCGGATGTTGGCTGGTTCTACTTCTCTTAAACTCGACAATAAAGATTATGCAGCAGATAATGGGAAAAAAGCAATCGAAATGGCACTTAAGCGAAGAGGATTGAAGGCGCATATAGAAAAGGATTCAAAATCTATGTACTATAGAGTAATTTATGATTTTGATAAAGAGCCTTTAGTTTCCGTTCTTATTCCGACTAAGGATTACGCCGAAGTGACTGAAAAATGCTTGAAGTCGGTTTACGATAAAACTAGATATAAGAATTTTGAGGTAATCGTAATAGATAATGGTAGCAAAAAGCCTGAGACTTTCGAGTTATTTGAAAAATATAAGAAAAAACATAAGAATTTTCAAGTATTAAGAGAAAATATAGAGTTTAATTATTCTAGATTAAATAATCTAGCAGCCAAGGAAGCAAAGGGTGAATATTTAGTGTTACTAAATAATGATACAGAAATAATTACTCCAGGATGGTTGAAAATAATAGTGGGTTATGCGCTGCAGTCGCATGTAGGTGCGGTAGGGGCGAAGTTGATTTATCCAGATGAAACTTTACAGCATGCTGGTGTAATTTTGGGGCTTGGAGGGGTGGCGTCGCATGCGTATATTGGTGCTAGTCGAGACGATTTAGGAATTTACGGTAGATTAAGAGTACCATATGATTATGCAGCGGTGACCGGAGCGTGTTTGTGTGTAAATAAGAAAAAATTTAAGGAAGTTGGAGGGCTTGAGGAGGATCTGAAGGTGGCATATAACGATATAGATTTTTGCCTAAAACTTCTTGAAAAAGGCTATTATAATGTGTTTGCACCAATGGTGGAAGCCTATCATTACGAGTCCAAATCGAGAGGGTCGGATTTGGATCCAGATAAAGTAGATAGATTTAATCGTGAACAGGATTATATGTGGGAAAAATGGGGCGATACTCTTCGAGATGATAAATTCTATAATCCTAACTTTTCTAATCGAGGATGGTTTGCGTTAGATAAAGAGAAAAGGAAGAATAGGCGTGCGTAGAACAAAAAAAGTTTTGTATTTAGTGGAGGATACAGAGAGTGCGCAATTTCGATATAGAGTAAAAAATGTAATAGAAGCATTGAAAGATTCTTCGATGTGGCTTGCTGATTCTGTGAAAACTGATGATTTTTCCGATTCAGACTTAGACGAAGTAGATTTAGTGGTAATACTAAGGCAGACTGAAAAGAACGGAAAAATTTTAAAGGCCATTGAAGCTGCACATAAACGGGGTTTAAAAGTTTTATTTGATCTTGATGATTTGATTTTTGATTATAGAGATCTTATGGTCTTGATGAAGGGGACTGGTAGTAAAAATATTGTATATTGGATGGGATATATATGGGGAATTAAAAGGATTGCGAAAAAAGTAGACGGATTTATTACGACAAATGGTTTTTTGGCGAAAAAAATAAAGAGGAGTTTTTCAAGACCTTGTTCAGTAATTTTGAATTCTTTAAATTCTAAACAAATTAAAGTTGCAAATGAAAGTTTGAAGGATAAAAAACACGACGGTTTTACAATCGGCTATTTTTCTGGTTCGCCGACACACACAAAGGATTTGCGGTTGATAGAGTCAGAAATATTTAAGTTTTTAGATAAGTATGAAGATGTAAAATTAGAGATTGTTGGCTACGTAGAGCCGTCTGTTGAGATGAAGAAAAGAATTGATGACAAACGAGTAGAAATTTTTGAGTTGGTAGATTATTTAGAGCAAATACGAATGACAGCTAAAGTAGATGTGAATATTGCACCGCTTGTTATAAATGATTTTACTAATTCGAAATCTGAATTGAAATTTTTTGAAGCAGCGGTGGTAGAGACGGTGACAATTGCGTCTCCTAACTACAGTTTTAAAAAAGCAATTTCTGATGGTGAAAACGGATTTTTGGCAAGGCCAGATGAGTGGTGTAATAAGTTGGAGTATCTTTATGAAAATTCATCTGAAAGCCGAAAAATTGCGAAAAAGGCTTATGAATATGTGCTTAAAAATTACTATGGGGAAAAATTTACAAAAGAAGTGGAAGAAGCTTACAACTATTTTTTAGAATCGTGATTTAAGAAGCTTAATAACTACGTTTTATTTTGAGTGCATATGATATAATTGTGTGGAGATAGGAGATAAAATGAAAAAATATTTAATTACTGGTGGTGCTGGTTTTTATGGTAGTATTTTAAAAGAGCAGCTTTTGAAAGATGGGGATTTTGTAGTTAGTGTTGATTTAGAACCAGATGAATATAAGCATAAGAATTTTGTGCCTATTAAGGGTGATATTAGAGATTTAAAATTGCTTGATAAATTAAATAAAGAATATAAATTTGATGCAGTATTTCATTGTGCAGCTTTGCTTGCTCATGAAGTAAAAGATAAGCACGAATTATGGACTTCTAATGTAGACGGCACTGAGAATATGGCAAAATTTGCGATAAAAAATAAATGTAAAAAATTGATTTTTGTTTCTTCTAATTGTCTATGGGGTAAGAGTTTTGACTATTCAGTTACTGAGGAGGAAAAACCGGAACCGGTAGAGATATATGGTAGATCGAAATTAATGGGAGAAAAAATTTTATTTAAGTATAAAGACAAACTTAACTCGGTGATTTTTCGAAGCCCTACAATTATCGATGAGGGCAGGTTGGGGCTTCTGAGTTTACTGTTTGAATTTATCGACGATAATAAGAAGATACCAATTGTGGGTGATGGTAATAATAAGTATAGTTTTATTTATGCAAAAGATATGGTTCAGGCGATGAAGCAGGCTCTTAAATATAATAAAACTGCAATTTTCAATATCGGCTCCGAGAATGTAAAAACTTTCAATGAAGTTTATGAGTATGTAATTAAAAAATCTGGTTCAAAATCTAGGTTGTGCCATTTTCCTAAGGCCCCGATGATTGCGGCAATGAAAGCTTGTTTTGCTTTGCATATTTCTCCGCTTGGGCCCTACCAATATAAAATGATTTCTTCTAGTTTTATTTTTGATACATCTAAAATTAAAAAAGAATTGAAATTCACTCCTACGTTAACCAATGAAGAAATGTTATATAAAGCGTATATGTATTATCATAAAAATAGAAAAGAAATCGAAAATCGAGAGGACGTTTCGGCGCATAAAAAGAATGCGAAAATGGGTGTTATTAAGCTGTTGAAGTGGATGATGTAAGGTTTACAATCGTGATATAATTATAGGTGATGAGTAGCGAGGAAATAAAAAAAGAGTATAAAAAAGTTTCGGTGATTGTGCCAAATTATAATTATGCTAAATATTTGAAGTGGCGAATACTGAGTATTGCGCAACAGACTTATCTGATTTACGAACTAATTGTGCTGGATGATGCGTCTACTGATGGTAGCAAAACAGTGATCAAAAAAATGGTAGCAGAAGCTGGGCGGATGAAGCCGGAAATGAAAATAAAGCTAATTTGGAATAAGAAAAATTCCGGAAAGGCAATCTCTCAATGGATAAAAGGCGTGGAGGCGGCTTCAGGTGATTATATTTGGATAGCAGAGGCGGATGATATTTCTAGAAAGGATTTTCTTGTAGAAGTAATGAAGGGGTTTGAAAATCCAGACGTGGTTTTGTCTTATGCTGAATCGGCGATTATTAATAAGTATGGAATCCTTTTGATGCCGAATTTTCGGAGGTCTAGAGATAAAGAAGGAACGGGACATTTTGCTAAGAGTTATATACGGTCTGGCCAAGATGAAATAAAAGAGATTATGGCAATTAGGTGCACAATTCCAAATGTGTCGGCAGTCGTATTTAAAAATACGCCGAATTTGCTCAGAAGTTTGAAACAGGCGGAAAAATTTGAACAGGTAGGGGATTGGTATTTGTATGCCAAACTGCTAGAAAAAGGAAAAATTTTCTACAATCGAAAAGCTTTGAATTTTTTCCGGCTACATAAAGAAAGCGCAACGAAACGTGGGGAAGTACATGTAAAAGAAGTTGCAATGATGCATGAGTATTTTAAAAATAAATACGATTTAGATAAAACTGTGTTGGGATGGATGGGTATGGAGATGAAGAGAATTAAAGCGAAGTATGGTATAATTGAATAAATAATTGGAGTTATTTTTAGATGAAAGGAATAATTTTGGCAGGGGGATCGGGGACTAGGCTTTATCCGTTAACACTCGGTACTTCTAAACAGATGCTTCCAGTATACGATAAGCCAATGATTTATTATCCTTTGTCTACTTTGATGTTGGCGGGGATTAGGGATATTTTGATTATTTCTACACCAGACGATTTGCCGAATTTTGAGAGGCTTCTTGGTGACGGCTCTTCCATGGGGGTGAATTTATCTTATAAAGTGCAGCCTTCTCCAGATGGCTTAGCGCAGGCGTTTATTCTGGGAGAAGAATTTATAAATGGTGAACCATGCGCGATGATACTAGGCGACAATATATTTTATGGTTCTGGATTTACTGATACTTTGCAGGCGGTGGTTTCTGATGCCGAGTCTGGGCGAGCAACAGTGTTTGGCTATTATGTGACTGACCCTGAGAGATTTGGAGTGGTGGAATTCGACAAAGATTGGCATGCTATATCAATCGAAGAAAAACCGGTAGAACCTAAGAGTAATTATGCAGTGACGGGACTTTATTTTTATCCTGGCGATGTGTCTAATAGAGCGTCGCAGGTAGTTCCATCCGATAGAGGAGAACTCGAAATTACTTCACTTAACGAGATGTATATGAATGATGGACTTTTGAACGTACAACTTTTATCTCGTGGTTTTGCTTGGCTTGACACTGGGACAGTGGATTCTTTAGCGGATGCCTCAGACTTTGTAAGAGTGGTACAAAAGCGTCAAGGAGTACAAATCGCAGCACCAGAAGAAATTGCCTTTAAACACGATTGGATTTCAGAAGAGACTTTAAGGATGGCGGCAGAAAAATATAAAAAGACGGCTTACGGTCAGCATCTTTTGAAGGTAGCTGAGAGAAGGATGATGGACTAATGGGAAAGTTTAAATTTAATCCTACAAAGCTTGATGGTGTGTATGTGATAGAGCCGGAGGTGTTTGGTGATGAGCGCGGATATTTTATGGAGACTTATTCGGCAGAAGAATTTAGGGAAGCGGGACTTGATTATGATTTTGTGCAAGACAACCAATCATCTTCAAGGAAGGGAGTTTTAAGAGGACTTCATTTTCAAAAGAATCATCCGCAGGCGAAGTTGGTGCGGGTAATTTCTGGCGAAGTGTTTGATGTGGCGGTGGATCTTAGAGCTGATTCAGCTACTTATGGACAATGGGTGGGTGAATTATTATCTGCAGATAACAAAAAACAGTTAATGATTCCACGTGGTTTTGCGCATGGTTTTTTGGTAATTTCCGAAAAAGCGGAATTTGTGTATAAATGTGATGATGTTTACCATCCGGAAGATGAGGGTGGCGTAATGTATGATTCTTGTGGAATCGTTTGGCCGGAGATTGACGAGGAACTAGTTTTGTCAGAAAAAGACATGAAACATCCAAGGTTAGAAGATTTAAATTTTAAATTTAATTTATAAAGGAGATAAAAGTGGAGGATAAAAAGACAATAATTGTAACTGGTGGGGCGGGGTTTATTGGCTCTAACTTTGTGTATTACATGCTCAAAAAATATCCGTTTTATCGGATTGTATGTCTGGATGCTTTGACTTATGCTGGGAATTTGTCAACTCTTAAAAAAGCAATAAAAGACCATCCAGATAATTTTCGTTTTGTGAAGGGGGATATTCGGGATGCAGAGCTAGTAGAGAGTTTATTCGTGGAAGAAAAACCAGATATTGTAGTGAACTTTGCTGCTGAAAGTCATGTAGACAGATCAATTTTGGACCCACAAGCATTTCTTCAGACGAATATTATGGGACCACAAGTTTTGATGGATGCTTGCAAGAAGCATAATGTGGAACGTTATCATCAGGTATCTACTGATGAGGTATATGGTGATTTGCCGCTTGATAGACCAGATTTATTCTTTACCGAAAATACTAATCTTCATGCGTCTTCGCCGTATTCAGCTTCTAAAGCTTCAGCGGATCTTGTAGTAATGGCATACCATAGAACTTATGGACTGCCGGTTTCTATTTCGAGATGTTCAAATAACTATGGACCGTATCATTTCCCGGAAAAATTAATACCACTTATGATTATTAATGCACTTAATGATAAGCCTTTGCCAGTATATGGTGATGGGCTGAATGTACGTGATTGGCTTTATGTAGAAGACCATTGTAAAGCAATTGATATGATTATTCATGGTGATTGCAATGGGGAAGTGTTCAATGTGGGTGGTCATAACGAAATGGCAAATATTGATATCGTGAAACTGATTTTGAAAGAGCTTGGTAAACCAGAAAGTTTAATTACTTTTGTAGAAGATAGAAAAGGTCATGATAGAAGATATGCGATTGATCCGTCTAAAATTAAAAGAGAACTTGGTTGGGAACCAGAAACGAAATTTGAAAACGGAATCGTAAAAACTATTCAGTGGTATCTTGATCATAAAGATTGGTGGGAAGAGATTATTTCTGGTGAATATAAAAATTATTATGACAAGATGTATGGAGAAAAGAAATGAAAGTATTAGTAACAGGGACTTCAGGACAACTAGGCTTCGATGTAATGATGGAACTTAAAAAGCGTGGACATGTGGGCATTGGTGCTGACAGATCTGAGTCGGACGCGGATTTTGAACACGTAGTTTTAGATATTACAGATGCTAAGAAGGTATCTGAAGTGGTTTCCGAAATTAAACCAGATGCAATTGTGCACTGTGCTGCATGGACGAATGTGGACGGAGCGGAAGACTCTAACAACCGCGACACAGTAATGGCGGTAAATGTTGAAGGGACTAAGAATTTGGTTGAAGTAGCCAAAAAAGTGAGGGCTAAATTCATGTATATTTCTACGGATTATGTGTTCAATGGGCAGGGTGAGAGACCATGGGAGCCGGATGATAAAGATTATGCACCTCTTAATGTTTATGGAGAATCTAAACTAAATGGGGAACTAGAAGTTTCGAAAAATTTAGAGAAGTACTTTATCGTAAGGATTGCATGGGTGTTTGGAAAAAATGGGAAAAATTTCATTAAGACGATGATAAAAGTGGGTGAAACTCATTCAAAAGTAGAAGTAGTGGACGATCAGATTGGCACGCCGACTTATACATATGATCTTGCTAGACTCCTTGTTGATATGATCGAGACAGATAAATATGGCTATTATCATGCGACTAATGAAGGTGGCTATATTTCTTGGGCAGACTTTGCAAAAGAGATCTATAAGCAAGCTGGTATGGATGTAAAAGTTGAACCAGTGACGACTGAAGAATATGAGATGAAGGCTGGCAAGACTGTAGCGAAAAGACCGTTTAACTCTAGACTTAATAAGACTAAGCTAAAAGAAGCTGATTTTGAGCCTTTACCAGATTGGAAAGATGCGGTGAAAAGATATATTGAGGAGATGGATTAATGTCTAAACTAGATTTTGCATATACAAAAATGCAAGAATTTGGTAAAAAGACTTTTTCATTTTTAGATCGACACAAGAAAGTATTTTTGACGATATTCATTGGATTAGTGTTGATTCGGCTATGGCTGTTTCTTACAATGAACTGGTACGTGAATGCAGATACATATTACGATAGTAGATTAGAATTAAACTCAGCTATTTCAATGAGTTCATTTAAGTGGGCTGGAGCATATAGTAAGGTAACGCTTTGCAAAGGGTTGGCATTCCCGATTTTTCTGGCAACGCTCTTTCTAATGAGAATCCCTTATCCTGTGGGACTCTTTATATTAGTTTTGATTGCGGCATTTTTGTTTGCACGAAGTTTGAAACCGGTGATAAAGAATGATTGGACAAGAAAGGTAATCTTTCTATTTATTCTGTATAGTCCTGTGGGGTTGGGTGGGGAAATGACATATCCGTATAGGAATGCATTACTTCCATGGGCAGTCTTGATTGTTATATCGGTTATAGTGGCAATATATCTTAGGCGAAATGCAAAAATCAAGAAGTTGTTACCTTGGGGTTTGATAGGATTAGTGTTCTCAGGATTCTTCTGGAATTTAAGAGAGGATAGTATATGGTTTTTGCCATTTATATTAGGCGGTGCCATGGTTGCAATTTTGCATTTTTGGCTGGAGCGAAGAAAGCAAAAAAAGGTGGGATTAAAAAGATACCTTGCATTTATTGTAGTAACGTTGTTGCCGTTAGCAGGTATTTTGATTTGGAATATGGGAATTTCTATAGTTAACAGCAATGTTTATGGAGTGTATACTACTGAAGATAGGACAAAAACTTATTCTGCAAAAACGCTCGGAGCTTTAATCAGAATAGACGATGGAGCGGACATGGAAAGTGATTATTGGGTGTCTTCTGAGGCACTGGAACTGGCTAAAAAAGCTAGCCCAACTTTTGCCTCTCTTAATATTCAAGCTTTTGACAATTGGTCTAAAATTGGAGATTTTTCAATTTGGGCTTTGAGGGATAGTGTGGCGGACAGTGGATATTATAAAGACGCAAAAGAAACTAACGATTTATATAAAAAGATTTATGAGGAACTTGAGGAAGGCTTTAAAAATGGGACTTTGAAGCGTAAAAATGGAATACAGCTTTCGGATACGTCGGGACTTTATTCAATGAATGAAATGTTTAGGCCGATAGGGACTACATTTAAGAGTTTTGTGAACCATGCTTTTTATGATGAATATGAAGCTAAATTGGAAGAATTAGTGAATGTTAAAGTTGATGGGGATATTGAGCTTTACGAAAATGAATTAGGAATAACGTTACTTAGGAGTGAAGAGGAGCTTGATGCGATTTCGGCAGACTCGAATACTAGGAAAAATAACGATAATTTGAGACGGTTGCTTAGAGTAAATAAAAAAGCTTCTAATATTATTATTAAAATTTATAATGTAATTAGTCCGGTGCTTTTAACTTTAGCTATTGTTGGTGTTTTGCTAAAAGTGGTATTGATGATTAAAAATAAAAATTGTAGAAACTATAGTTTGGAGATAATTATAATGTTACTAGGCTTGGTACTTTTAGTGTTGTTCTATTCTTACATGGTGGGACTATGGGGATTAGGATATGATTTGACAGCAGATTCATCTTTGTTTAAGTCTTACACTACGCCACAAACTATAATAGTGAGTTTAGTCGAAATGCTTGGTGTATTTTGTCTTATTACTAGCGTGAAAGAAATCTTTAGCAATAGGCTTAACACTAAAAAAACACGGAGGAAAAAATGAAAAAGAAGATTGCGGTTTTGATCCCTTGTTATAATGAAAGTAAAACTATTGGTAAAGTGGTAGAAGATTATAGTAAGGCACTCCCAGACGCAGAGATTTATGTGTATGATAATAATTCTTCCGATAATACAGCGGATATTGCTAAAAAAGCTGGAGCAACTGTAAAGTATGAACATAGACAGGGTAAAGGTAATGTAGTAAGGACTATGTTTAGGGATATTGAAGCAGATTGTTATTTGATGGTGGATGGTGATGGGACTTATCCGGCGAGCTCAGCAAAAGAAATGTGTGGGGCGGTTTTGAATGATGGGATAGATATGGTGATAGGAGATCGATTGTCTTCTACTTATTTCAAGGAAAATAAGCGTAGATTCCATGGTTTTGGAAATAGATTAGTTAGGTTTCTTATCAATTTGATTTTTAGAAGTCATGTTAGAGATATAATGACTGGTTATCGAGCAATGTCTAGAGATTTTGTAAAAACTTGTCCTGTACTTTCAAAAGGTTTTGAGATTGAAACGGAGATGACAATTTTTGCTTTAGATAAGAACTTTTGTATAAAAGAAATTCCAGTGGATTATAGAGACCGTGAAGAAGGCAGCGAGTCAAAACTAAACACGATAAGTGACGGAATAAAAGTAGTGATGATGATTGCGAGGTTGTTTGAAGAGTGTAAACCAATGTTGTTTTTTGGAATTGTAAGTTTAGTGTTATTTGTAATAGCGGTAGCTATGGTGATTCCGGTTTTGGGAGAATATTTTGAGACTGGGTTAGTGCTTAGATTTCCAACATTAATTGTTGCTGGGTTTCTAGCTATTGTGGCAATTTTGATGTTGATATGTGGGATTATTCTTCAGGTGGTAGTGAGAAAACAAAAAGAAACTTTTGAGATAATGCTAACTCAGAGTAGAAATAGCAAAATCTAACTCCAGAGTTTTTCGTACGCATCAGCAACTTTGTCTGGGGTGGAGTCTAGCTTGACTTTACCATCGTCAATCAAAATGGCGCGACTGCAGTATTTTCGTACGTTGCCCATGTCATGAGTGACGAGGATGACGGTTTGTTTTCCTTTGATAGCTTCGAAGTATTCATTGCATTTTCTTTGAAATTCGGCATCGCCTACGGCAAGGACTTCATCTAGAAGTAGAATATCACCCTTGGCGCGGATAGCAATGGAGAAAGCAAGACGGACTTGCATACCGGAGGAGAAGTTTTTGAGTTTTTGGTCCATGAATGGACGAAGCTCGGCAAAATCGACGATTTCATCGTACATAGTATCCATCTCTTTGTTTGAAAAGCCCAGAAGAGCACCATTTAGATAGACGTTTTCACGACCGGTAAGGTCCATATTAAAACCGACGCCGAGTTCGATGAAAGGAATAAGCGTGCCATTAATTTCTACTGCGCCTTTTTCGGGAAAGTAAATTTTGGCAAGAGTTTTTAAAAGTGTAGATTTGCCGGAGCCGTTACGACCGACAATACCGACAAATTCGTTTTTTCTAATATCAAAATTAATACCATTTAGGACTTTTTGGGTTTTGTATCCTTTGATACCTTTAAGGCGATTAAAGATAGCATTCTTAAGACCGCCAGCGCGTTCGGTAGGAAGTTTGAAACTTTTATGAAGATTTTTAACTGAAATGGCAATAGGCATTTTTTCTGTACTCATTAGATTTCCTCCGCGAATTTTTTGGATTTCTTACGGAAATACCAAGATCCCCATATGAGAATAACGATGACAATGATAATAGGAATAAGTTTCCAGAAAAAATGTTCTTCGCCGACGTAATTCCAAGTAGTGATGGTTTGGTCGGTAATGAGGCAGTAGCGAATATCTTGAATAATTTGAGAAATTGGATTAATCAAGATAACCTTAGCGGCGACTTGACTGGTTTCTGCTACCATTGTGATTGGGTAAATAATAGGTACGGCATAGAATAGAGCTTGAGTAAGTACATCCCAAATTGAAGTAATGTCACGATATTTGACATTAATAGCGCCAAGTAAGAAAGAAATACCGAGTGCTAACATATATAATTCCAGAACTAGAATTGGGACGACCAACCAAGTCCATGACGGTATAACCCCATTAATAAGAGCGAAAATTATAACAACTCCAAGATTAATAAGGAGGTTAATAACGGCGGTTAGAGTAGCGGATACCACTACGATATATTTAGGAAAACAGAGCTTACGAATAAGATCGCCTCGAACGACGATAGCCTGAATACCCTGGTTGGTGCATTCCGTGAAAAAGCTCCATAAAGTAGTGCCAGCAAGGAGATAAACTGGATAATGTGGAATGTCACTGCCAAATCTGAGTAGTTTGGCAAAAACTACATATAAAATAGCAAACATCATAAGCGGGCGAAGAAGCGCCCAGAGATATCCTAAAACAGAACCTTGGTATCGGAGCTTAAAATCAGTCTTAGTAAGTTCTTTTAATAGAACACGATTGTTTTTGTATAGAAAATTCGGGATTGCCATACCTATATAATTATATCATATCACTGATGGTTTTCTAAAAACGTAAGAGTGTCTTTTAAAGCATCTTCAATAGTGAGTTTAGTCTTCCAATTTAATTCTTTTTTGGCTTTTGAAGGATTGGCCCAAATTTCAGCAAGATCACCAGGACGACGAGCGACGAATTTGTAGGGGAGGGATTTGCCGCTGATTTTTTCAAAAGCAGTAACTATTTCCAATACGGAAGTAGGGGTGCCAGTGCCTAGATTAAAGGCTTTGAAGCCAGGGGTCTCTAGGGCTTTAATGGCAGCAAGATGACCATTCGAAAGATCAGTCACATGGATAAAATCACGGCGACAGGTACCATCAGGTGTATTGTAGTCATTGCCGTAGATACTAAGTTCCTTTAGTTCGCCGCTAGCGACTTTCATAACGTAGGGCATAAGATTATTAGGGATGCCATTTGGATCTTCGCCGATGAGCCCGGATGGGTGATTGCCAATGGGATTGAAATAACGAAGAGCAACAGTTGAAAAATTAGGGTCTGAAGCGCAAACGTCTTTTAAGATTTCCTCGATCATATATTTAGTGCGGCCGTAAGGATTGGCGATATTTTGGCCCGTAGGCATAGTTTCTGTACGTTCTTTAGCCTCAGAATCACCATAAACGGTAGCAGAAGACGAAAAAATAATTTTTTCTACCTGAGAGTCTTGCATACATTTTAGCAAGTTAATGGTGCCAGTAATGTTTTCGTGATAGTAGAAAAGTGGTTTTTCGACAGACTCGGAAACGGATTTAAGTCCAGCAAAATGAATAACTAAATCAACCCCATGATTTTTAAAAATTTTTTGAATGGATTCATAATTAGTAAGGTCGTCTTGATAAAAGAGCGGAGTTTTGCCGGTAATTTTAGCAATTTTATTAATTGTAGAAGCTTTGCTGTTAATGAGGCTGTCTATTATAATTACCTCGTGCCCTTCATTTAGTAAGTCTACTGATACATGAGAGCCGATATAACCGGTGCCGCCAGTAACTAAAATTCTCATGCTTTTTCTTCCTTTTTTTCTGTTTTTTCCGTGGGTGATTTTTTGCCAAAAACGAATTTATCGTAAAGAAGAAAGTTCATAATCATGGTGACAGCCGTGGTAAAAACAAAGGCGCCAGTGGATTGGATAAACTCGTAAGTAAAGTTAAAGTGGAGGCTTTGGCATACATCATAAACGAAACTATATAACGGAGTGAAAAGACTAAAAAATTGGGTAAGCCCCGGACCAATAGGAAAAGTAAGCAGTCCATTCCAGATAAAAAATTTGACGATGGCAATTTTTGATACGTTGCGTTCTTTCCAGGTAATTTTGGAATGAAGAATGTAAGCGAGGATGGTAGTGATTGCGGTGGCGATGAAGGTGGCTAACCAGAGCAGTTCCGAATTATTAAAGATAAAGTTAGAAAGAATACTGTATAAACCATAGTTAAAGACAGTTAAAATAATTCCTACTACTACATAACGTTTGGCATGCTGGGAAGTTTTAGGAACAGTCTTTGTCTTGTCTTCGTTCGTTTTGGGTTCCATTGTTATTCATTATACCACATCAGTGGTATAATAAAAGGTATGAGAAAGAAACTGAAACCGCTTCTTAAACCAACTTTGATTTTGTCTTTGATTTACCTGGTGGGGATGTCGGCGATTTTGCTGGCGAATGTACATTATGCAGATGATGTAGCGAGGACGAATTATGGTTATGCAGGTTGGTCGGCATTTAGTAGATATTCTAGTACGGTTTTGTCGCATGGGATTCATGCGGATAATTATTTGACTAATGTTGCACCTTTACCACAAATACTGGCAGCGGGAATTTTAGCGATTTCCTCGATAATCTTAATCTCAATTGTGAGTGGAAGAAAGATTTTTGAAGAGCCTTGGACAAAGTGGATTCTAAAATTAGTGGCGGTGGTACCTTTGGCGCTTTGCCCATACATGTTAGAATGTTTATCTTACCAATATGATGCGGTTTATATGGCACTTTCAGTATTTTTTGCGGTGATGCCGTTTATATTTTATAGGCAGAAAAAATGGCAATTTATACTAGCTTCAATAATAGGAATCTTAGGAGTTTGTACTACTTATCAGGCATCGATTGGGATTTATCCAATGATAATGATCTTTATAGCGATGAGAGATTGGAATATGGGTGTTCAAAAAAATAAAGAGATTATAAAGAACGTTTTGATTGCAGCGGCGGTATTTTTAATTACTTTGATAGTGTTTCAAAAAGTTTTAATGACAACTAGAGATGTGTATGTTTCTAATGAATTGCCAGAGATTAGTGAATTTTTCCCGTCGCTATTTTCACATCTAGGGCATTATTTTGAGCTGCTAATTATTGATTTTAAAATGATGTGGCTAGTGCTAATCGTGATTGTAATAATTGGTTTTATAATATTATTTACAAAGAGAAGCAAAAGAAATAAATTTGCGGCTTGTGTTTTTGGGACTACTGGTGCGGGACTGATGCTTTTGATGTGCTATTTGTTTTATGCGGCACTTGATAAACCGCTCTATACTACAAGAGCGATGTATGCGATAGGAGCATTTGTTGCGATAATTTGTATCTATGTAGTATCTGGTGAAAAATTTAGAAAGATACCAGAAGAATTGAAGAAAAAATTGAAAAATAAAAATTCGAAAGCCATCAAGTTTGCATCTTTGGATTCGGAAGAAACCGTGTTTACGATTGCGGTATTAATTCTTGCTTGGTGTTTCTTCTCGTTTGCATTTACTTACGGGAATGCTTTAAAAGAGCAGGACACCTTTAGAAACATGCAAGTAGATATGGTCATTTCGGATTTAAATACTTTAACGAACGATGGAAAGATTAAAAAGATCCAAACGACTGGGCAAATTGGATTTGCACCAGCAATCGAGCACATGCCAGAAAAAGATTACTTTATTTTGAGAAGACTTTTAAAATCTAGTTTTGGTGCAGATGTGCCTTGGATGGCATATCGTTTGACGGAGGCTTCGGGACTTTCGAACTTGGTCTACGATAAAGACTTAGATTTAACGAAAAAAGATTTACCTATTTTGAAAGATACTACACTATATACAATACATGGCGATGCAGAAGGTATTTTAGTAAAATTTAAAGGCAAGGAATTCAACATATGGGAAAATTAATTTCAATAGTAGTGCCAGTATATAATGAAGAAGATGGGATTCTAGAGTTTTTAGATAATGAGCTTTTTTCTGTGCTTAAAAGTTTAAATTATGATGTAGAAGTGATTATTGTAGATGATGGATCGACCGATAAAACAATTGAAAAGATAAAATCTACTAAAATTTTAAACGATTTTTTGGTAAATATAATAGCTCTTACGCGGAATTTTGGAAAAGAGGTGGCTCTTACAGTAGGACTTGAAGCGGCAAACGGAAATGCGGTGATTATGGTGGATGCGGATGGGCAACACCCAGTAGAAGAAATACCAAAGATGTTACAAAAGTGGGAAGATGGGGCGGTAATTGTGACGGCAGTGAATACAGGGAATACCACTAAACATAAAATTCGTTCAAAAATATATTATAAGATTATGCAAATGATGGGAAACAAAAATGTGATGCCAGGAGCAATGGATTTTAGATTGCTCGATCGGATAGTAGTAGATGAATTTAATCAATTGACAGAGAGAAATCGTTTGACGAGAGGGTTGATTGACTGGCTTGGGTTTCCGCAGGAATATATAAAAGTAAAAACTAAAGGACGCGAAAAAGGCCGGCCGACTTATAGCACAAAGAAATTAGCTGGGCTTGCACTTGACTCGGTGGTGTCATCTTCTAGAACTCCATTGGTGTTCTTCGGGCATTTAGGTATTTTTATTACGATTTTTTCGTTGTTTTTTGGATTATTTATTTTGATTGAGCAATATATTATGGGAGATCCTCTAAATCTTGATTGGAGTGGGGCGGTAGCGATGAGTGTGTTTATATCGTTTCTTGTGGGTTTGGTTTTAATATCGCAATCAATTACGGCGCTTTATATTTCGCAGATTCATGCAGAAGCAAAGGGGCGGCCTCTATATGTAATAGATAAGAAAAAATCTTTTGTGAGTAAAAATGTCAAAAGGTAAAGTTTTGCTTAGTTTTGACGTGGAAGAATTTGATTTGCCGCGTGAACATGGAGAAGAAATATCTCTTGAAAAAGGGGTAGAAGTGTCTAGCGGGGGACTCATGAAGATTTTAAATCTTCTGAAAAAGCATGGGGTAAAGGCGACATTTTTTACAACGGGGAATTTCGCTAAAATTAATCCGGATTTGGTTTTAAAAATTGTGGAAGACGGACATGAAATAGCGTGTCATGGTGTGGACCATTTTAAACCAAAAAAATCGGATATAGAAGAGTCAAAAAAGGTAATAGAAAAAGTATCAAAAACGAAGGTGTTTGGTTATAGACAGCCGAGAATGTTCAAGATCTCTTATGAAGATTTAAAGAATAATGGGTATAAATACGATTCAAGTGTAAATCCAGCTTTTATACCAGGAAGATATAACCATTTTGATGTGCCAAGGAGACCATTTTTAAAAAACGGAGTTTTAGAAATTCCGACTTCTGTGGCGACATTTATGAGAATGCCTTTATTTTGGTTGACTTTGCATCTTTTTCCTAAAGGAATGTATTTAAAATTTGCGAAGATGTCAATAAAAAAGACGGGATATCTAGCAACTTATTTTCATCCATGGGAGTTTGCAGATGAACTAAAATCTTATAAGATAGTGCCATTTTATATCAAAAAAAATAGCGGAGATAAATTGATAGATAGGTTAGACTTTTTGATTTTGAATTTGAAAAAACAGGGATATGATTTTGAGACATATTTAGGCTACGCCTCCACTCTCGACAAAAACTAGTTTTTGGTGTATAATAGTTAGGTTTATGGAAGATAATTTTATACGGGTTAAGGGTGCAAGGCAAAACAATCTGAAGGATATAAATGTAGATATTCCAAGAGATAAATTGGTGATAATGACGGGGCTTTCTGGATCAGGAAAGTCTTCTCTTGCTTTTGATACAGTTTATGCAGAAGGGCAGAGAAGATATGTAGAATCTTTGTCTTCTTATGCGAGAATGTTTCTCGGGGTAATGGATAAGCCAGACGTGGACTCAATTACGGGGTTATCTCCAGCAATTTCGATTGATCAGAAATCTACTTCCAGAAATCCACGTTCGACAGTGGCGACGGTGACAGAAGTATATGATTATTTGAGGTTATTATTTGCAAGAGTGGGGGTACCGCATTGTCCAATTTGTCATAAAGTGGTTTCGAGAAGGACAAACGAGGATATTGTAAATGAAGTAATGAAATTACCTTTGGGCTCGAAATTGATGCTACTTGCACCGATTGTGGCGGCTAAAAAAGGTGAATTTTCGCATATACCAGAACAATATGTAGCTAAGGGCTTTTCTAGAGTAAGAGTAGACGGGATAGTATACGCTTTAGAAGAGTTTCCAGAGTTAAACAAAAATGAACGCCATGATATTGAAATTGTAGTGGATCGATTTGTACTTTCGACAGAGCTTTTGTCTAGAATTTCTGGATCGATTGAGCAAGCTTTAGAGCTCGGAAATGGAATTATAAAAGTTTTAAAAATAAATGACAGGACGACAGCGGTGGGGGAGGCACATGTAGCTCCAGAGAATACAGAAGTGATTACATATTCGCAAAGATACGCTTGTTCGGAGCATCCAGATGAATTAATTCCGGAGCTTACACCTAGGCTATTCTCTTTTAATGCGCCAGAGGGTGCGTGTTCAGATTGTACAGGGTTGGGATCAAAGATGGAAGTAGATCCGGCACTCGTGTTCAATAAGAATTTGACGATTGCAGAAGGTGGGATTAGGCCATTTAACCGAGTACAGCAAGAATCTTGGTGGTTGAAAAGAATAATGGCGGTAGGCAAAAAACATGGTTTTGATGTACAGACGCCAATTGGGGATTTGTCGGAAGAAGTTCGACATATGATTTTGTATGGTACGGGGGAGGAGAAATATGAAATGCGGATTAGTGGGTCTGGAAAATTCGCGGCGGGTACGATTTACGAAACTACTTATGAAGGCGTGATTCCGATGTTAGAACGTCGCTATCATGACCCAAAGATTTCAGAGTTTACAAAACATGACATCGAGAGATTTATGAGAGTAAGGGAATGTCAGACTTGCCATGGAGCGAGATTAAAACCGGCGGTACTTGCGGCAACGATACACGATTTAAACATTGTGGACATGTGTAATTTGGATGTAGATGCGACGCTTGAAGTGTTAGATAAAGATTTAAAATTTTCCGAGGAAGAGAAAATGATAGCGGCGCCAATTTTGAAAGAAATTCGAGAACGGGTAAAATTTATGAAAGATGTGGGTCTGGGATATTTGGAATTGGGACGATCGGCGAATACTCTTTCTGGTGGCGAAGCGCAGAGAATTAGATTGGCTACACAAATCGGATCGGGATTAACTGGAGTTTTGTATGTTCTAGATGAACCTTCAATTGGTCTTCATCAGAGAGACAACGACAAATTAATTAATACTCTTAAGCACCTACGTGATCTAAAAAATACAGTCTTAGTGGTAGAACATGACGAAGATACAATGTGGTCTTCTGATTACATTATCGATATTGGTCCAGGGGCTGGAGTGAATGGTGGAGAGCTAGTAGCATGCGGAACACCTGATGAAGTGGCGGCCAATCCGAATTCAATTACAGGAAAGTATTTATCTGGTAAATTGTCAATTCCGGTACCGAAAAAACGTAGAAAAATTAAAAAAGGATACGAATTGGTGGTGAAGGGTGCTAGGGAGAATAATCTAAAAAATATTGATGTGGCTTTTCCGCTTGGCATAATGACGGTGGTTTCGGGTGTGTCTGGATCAGGTAAGTCTACTTTAGTGAATGATATTTTATCTAATGAGCTTTTAGCACGGCTTCATCATGCACAGACGGTATCGGGGATCCACGACTCAATAGAGGGAATTGAAAATATTAATAAAATTATTGTAATAGATCAAAGTCCGATTGGGAGGACGCCACGATCCAATCCGGCGACTTATACTGGTGTGTTTAATGCGATTCGTGAACTTTATGCTTCGCAGCCAGAGGCAGAAGTGCGTGGTTATAAAGCGGGTAGATTTTCATTTAACGTTAAGGGCGGAAGATGTGAACATTGTCAGGGTGATGGTGTAAACAAAATTGAGATGCATTTTCTTCCTGACGTGTATGTGACCTGTCCGGCTTGTCATGGTAAAAGATATAACTCAGAAGCTCTCGAAGTAAAATATAAAGGTAAAGATATTTCGCAAGTTCTTGATATGACAATTGATGAGGCAGTGGAGTTTTTTGGTTCGATTCCAGCGATTGCTAATAAGCTGAAGACGATTCAGGAAGTGGGGCTGGGGTATATCAAACTAGGCCAACCGGCTACGACCTTTTCTGGTGGTGAAGCGCAGAGAATTAAACTCGCGACGGAACTAGCGCGTAGGTCTACCGGAAAGACTCTTTATGTTTTGGATGAGCCAACCACTGGCCTTCATACAGATGATGTAAAAAGATTGCTTGAGATTTTGAATAAATTGGTAGATGGTGGAAATTCGATGATTATTATTGAACATAATCTTCATGTAATAAAGTCAGCTGATTGGGTGATTGAGATGGGTCCAGAGGGAGGGCTTAAAGGTGGGAAGATTTGTGACGAAGGTACGCCGGAAGATTTGGCTAAGCGCGCCAAGACTCCAACTGGTGAATATTTGAAAAAATATTTGTGATATAATAAAAAAAGGAGTTATTTTTATGGTAGCGAATAACACGAAGATATTTTTAGTATTAAATTCAGGGTCTTCAAGTGAGAAATTTTCTCTTTATGAAGGGGAAGATGAAATTTGCTCTTTGTATTTTGAAGGAATCGAAGAAGGTGGAAAGAAAAAATTTATTTGTACTGTTACAAAAGCTGATGGTACAGAAGAGAAAATAAACAAAAAATGGGATTCGCTCGATAATGCTTTTTTGGAGGCTAAGACAATTTTTGAAAAAGAAGGGTTTATAAATGAGGCGCATCCACTAGATGGTATTTTGGTTCGGGCAGTGGCTGCTGGAAAATATTTTACCAAGAATCATATCGTAGATGCGAAGACTTTTGAAGAATTAGAAAAAGCAAAAGTGACATTTCCTTTACATGTGCCCGGCACAATCAGAGGTCTTAAGAATGCGGCGAAAGCATTTCCGGGTGTACCGGTAATTACAATGAGTGATTCGGAAGCTTTGACTCGTCCGTCTAGAAAAGATACTGATTATGCACTTCCGAAAGAAATCATTGATGAATATGGCTTTGGGCGTTGGGGTGCACATGGCTCTTCCTATGGTTACGTAATGGGACGGATCAAAGAACTGGGAATTTTGAAGAAAAAAATGATTATTTGTCATCTAGGATCGGGCTGTTCGATGACGGCATTTGAAGACGGTGAACCAGCTTACACGACAATGGGCGAGACTCCGCTTGAAGGTTTGATGTGTTCTACTCGTACTGGTACGATAGATGCTACAATCGGGGCTTTGCTCGCAGAGAAATATGGAGTGAACCGGGCGATTGAGATTATGATGAAAGAATCTGGGCTTCTAGCGATTGGTGGTTCTAACGATATGCGTGAAATTATTGCAAATGCTGAAGAAGGTGATGAAGGTGCGGCAAAAGCTTACGATATGTTTATAGAAGGTATAGTAGGAAAAATTGGTGAGTTTGCGGCTAGGATGGGAGGACTTGATGCAATTGTATTTACAGCTACAATTGGCGAACGTTCGATTGCAGTAAGGAATTCGATCATGTCTCATCTGGAGTTTATGGGCTTTAAGATTAAAACTGGGGCTTCTTTGGATAAGAGTGCCGGATATACGAATATTGCTGATGAAGGTTCGAAGCCAGTGTATATAATACAGACTAACGAAGCAGCATATATGATTAAGAAAGCATCTGAACTTTTAGATGGTATGGAATAACGATCAGGTTTCTAGAAAAGAAACCGAATGCATTATAGAAGAAGCCAAAAATTGCTTGAATCTTTCTGGTGATTTTGTGGAATTAGGTTGTTATAAGGGTGATACTTCCTTGCTGTTAGCTGAAGTTTTAAAAGGTTCTGATAAAAAACTTTGGATTTATGATTCTTTTGAAGGATTGCCGGAAAAAACTTCGGAAGATATTTCGCTACTGGGTCAAAATTTTAAAAGAGGAGAACTTCTAGTTTCTAAAAGAGAAGTGAAAGAGAGGTTTCTTCGTGCTGGGTTGAAGGTACCAATAATTAAAAAAGGATGGTTTAAAGATTTTTCGTCTGATGATTTGCCAGAAAAAATTGCGTTTTGTTTTCTTGATGGAGATTTTTATGAATCTATAAGAGATGGATTGAAGTTGATAGAAAATAAAATGGTGAAGGATGGAGTATTGATAGTACACGACTATAACAATCCTGCGCTTCCGGGAGTGTCAAGGGCGGTAGATGAATGGGCTTCACTTGATATGATAATGCATTTAGAAAGTATGGCAATATTAAGATGGTGATGTTGGCACTCGTGGGTTGCAAGTGCCAAAACCATGTGTTATAATGAAAATAGAAAAGGAGTAAAAATATGGCACTGAAACCATTGAATGATAGAGTGGTGGCAATAGTAGAGAAGCCACTAGAAAAAACTAAATCTGGAATACTTTTGGGTGAAGCCAAAGAAAAGCCAGCTTATGCTGTGGTGGAATCGGTGGGTCCTGATGTAAAGGGGGTAAAGAAAGGTGACAAGATCGTTTATAAGGAATATTCTACTACTGATATAAAAATAGATGAGAAAAATTATATCATCTTGAAAGAAGAAGATATTTTAGCTACTTTATAATTTAAAAAGGAGTAAAAATGGCGAAAAAAATTTTTTATGAAGCAGAAGCGCGGGAAAAAGTGCTATCTGGAGCAAAACAATTATATGATGCAGTAAAAGTGACTTTTGGTCCAAAAGGTAAGAATGTAATTATTGAAAAAGATTATGGTGCGCCAGTAATTACGCATGATGGTGTAACTGTGGCAGAGGCGGTGGATTTACCTTCTAAAGAAGATACAATGGGTGAAGCGATAGGCGCTAAATTGATTAAGACTGCAGCCCAAAAATTAAATAAGGCTGCTGGTGATGGTACTACTACGGTGACCGTGCTTACATACAATATACTATCAGAAGCCAATAAGTTAATTGCGGCTGGCCTAAATCCAATGGAGCTTAGAAAAGGGATTGAAAAAGCTGGTGCAGAGATTATAAAGGGAATTGAAAAATCCGCTGAAAAGATTGAAGGAAATTCTAAAAAAGTAGCAGAAGTGGCGACAATTTCAGCTGGTGATGCTGAAATTGGTGAATTGATTGCGGAAGTAATTTCAAAAATTGGTAAAGATGGTGTGGTGACAGTAGAGGCGGGCCAAGGGCTTGAAATGGAACAGGAAATCGTAGAAGGTTTTTCTTACGACAAGGGCTATGCATCGGCTTTCTTTGTAACTGATGTGAATCGACAAGAGGCAGTGTTTGATAAACCTTTGATACTGGTGGCTGAAAATAAAATTTCGGCAGCTAATGATATTCTGCCGCTTCTAGAGAAATGTGCACAGGCTGGTAAAAAAGATTTGGTGATTGTGGCTGAGGAAGTAGAGGGAGAAGCCTTATCGCTATTGGTGCTAAACAAGCTAAAAGGTGTATTCAATTCTTTGGTCCTTAAAGCTCCGTCTTTTGGCGACCGTCGTAAAGACATTATGGAAGATATTGCTATTTTGACTGATGCGACTGTAGTATCTAGCAACAAGGGTTTGAAGCTAGAAGAAGTGGGCTTAGAGGTGCTTGGCTCGGCAGGTAAGGTAATTGCAACAAAAGATGAAACTACTATTATTAAGGGGGCAGGAGCGAGAAATGAAGTCGGAGCTAGAATTGAATTGATTAATTCTTTGGCGGAAAATGCAAAGACTGACTACGAAAGAGAAGAATTCGAAAAACGAGCGGCAGCGCTTTCTGGTAAAGTGGCAGTGATTAAAGTGGGTGGTGCTACTGAAACTGAAATTGATGAGAAAAAGTTTCGTGTGGATGATGCAGTGGCAGCCACGAAGGCTGCGCTTGCTGAAGGTATCGTTGCTGGTGGTGGCGTGACTTTAGTGAATCTAGCCAAGGACCTAGATGCTTCTGACAATGGTGCTAGAATTGTAAAAGAGGCTTTAAAAGCTCCGTTTATACACATCATGGAAAATGCTGGACTTAATGCACAGGCGCTCTTAGCTGAAGTAGAAAGTTCGTCCAAGCTTGGTTTTGGTGTAAACGTAATGGCTCCAGAAAAGGGCTTGATAGATTTAAAGAAAGCTGGGGTGATTGATCCAGCTAAGGTAACTAAAGAAGCAGTAAAAAATGCTACTTCAATTGCAGCAACAGCAATTACGATGGGGGCCTTGATTTGTGAGATCCCGGAAGAAAAGCCAACTGCTGCAGCTCCAGAGATGTACTAATTAAAAAATAAGGGAAATCGGGTGGCAAAGAAGATCTTGTTAAAAAACAAGATGAAAAATCGTCGTTTCAGGAAAAACGAAGAAGCAATTATTGATGTCTTTTTGAATGATTATAAGAAAGGGATTACGGTGCAGAAAATGGCGAAAAAGGCAGGTCTAGGTAGAACGACTATTTATATTCATCATCATGCAACTCGAGAAATAATTTCAGATTATCATAAATATATATTAGCTCAATATCGTAAAGAAATTCAAAAGAAACTAAAAAAGAGAGATGTCCCTTTGAAAATGTTGTATTTTGATATGCTAATATTTATTTTAAGAAATAAAAAAATTTTTGGAATGTTTTTACAATTTGGCAACAGGGATATTTTGATGGATATGATAAAAAAGATGGAATTAAAGATTGTAAAGTTTGCAAGATTGCCAAAAAATTCCGAAAAAATTTTAGGGATTTACGTCAGCGAAGTTGTGGAGTTGATATTTGAGTGGGGAAAAAGAGGGTTTTCTGAAAGAGAGTTGGAAAGCATTTTAAAAGACATTATGTATCTTACCGAGACTTCTAGAAACAGATTGATGCCGATAAGTCAATAAAAAACTGCGTAAGGTGGGTACGCAGTTTTTTAACGAGAGTAATTACATTTTGTCGATAGAGCTAATGATATAAAGAAGAGCTTCGGCGCGTTCGCGTTCGTCCTTGATCTCGGAAGCAGCACGATAAGCAGGTTCAATAACGCTAGAATCGTGATAATTGCTAATGACGTCCTTATAGATATCGAATTTTTGCTCAGCTGGAACATCGATTTTGTCCAAGATTGGAGCGAGTTCGCGAAGAGCAGCTTCTTTAACCTGATCAATATCTAAATCGTGATTGCCATTTTCGACAAATGGTGTTTTTGGCTCGTTGTCGCTCTCAATTGGAGTTGGATTGATAATTTCTTCTGGTGCAGAAACTGGTTCAGCTGGTTTGACTGGTTCTGGCATTGGGGCCGGAGCTGGCATCGGAGCTGGCCTTGGGGCTGGTCTTGAAATTGGTTTTGGTGCTGTTGGCGTAACGCTTGGAAATGGTTCGGTTGGCGCTGGTGTAGCAGGTGTTGCTACCGGATCAGAAAATAGCGGATCGCCATTAGTAGTTTTTGTAATATCGTCAATTGCTTTTTGTAGATCGTTGTCTACGGATGTATTTTGATTCATATACTCCCACCTTAATAAATTACTTATGTTTATTATAGCACACTTTTTATTAAATGCGCAAGAAATTTACAATTTTATCCAATAAGTCTACTTTGACTTCCTCCATAGGAAGCCTAGCTCCTAATGCATCCACAATGGCTTCGCCGCTGCTTTCAGGAAAATAAATTTTAATACTTAATCCTAAACGTTTTTTGGGTATCAGAACGGCACTGTAATGTCCGTTTTCGTTAACGATACCGAAAGCGCGGTAATCATTAAAAGAATGCTTGATTTTGCCTTCTTTGATGCCACTGTTATTTAATGTGTAACGGATTTTGCGGGCGGGACGAAGATTAAAAACTAAAATAGCGATAGCGCTGACGATGATTAATACGAGAAAGCTCCAACCCTGAAGCCAGACGGCAAGGGCACCTAGTCCGGCTGTAACGATAAATAGTCCGAAGTACCACCAGCCATTATGTGATTTTACGATATATTCTTCTGCCTCCCAAGATATAGATTCTGATTTATTTACCATAACCTTATTATAGCACATCTTTGTTTTTTAATTTAAATATGATAGAATAATAGCAATGGAGGGTTACCCAAGTGGCTAAAGGGGACGGTTTGCTAAATCGTTAGTCTGGAGTGATCTGGAGCGGGAGTTCGAATCTCCCACCCTCCGCCATTTTTTGTGAGATAAAAAATGTCAAAGTTTTAGTGATGATGACAAAGATATGAGGCTGTACAAAAAAGTAAATGTGTGATATAACTAGAATATGAGAAAGATACTAAAACTTATTTTACCATTATTAGTTTGTGTATTTACGATTGGCTTGTGTGTGGCTATGAGCACTGATACTTCGGCGATGACGCTTCGCGAAGGGGCCGAAGCAGCCAAGTGCGATGAGTGTCCTGAAAATCTGTTTGGCGATGAAGGGGTATTTAAACAGATTACTAATATAGTGCTTTACATTGTGGGTGTGGTTGCGGTGATTATGTTGATTATTGGTGGTATTAAATATGTGGTGTCTGGTGGTGATGCGAAGAAAGTAACTGATGCTAAAAATACTGTGCTATATGCAATTATTGGTCTAGTAATCGCTTTCCTCGCTTTTGCAATTGTAAATTTCGTAATTACTTCGTTGCCAAGTGCTTAATCAGAATAAGCTAGTAGTGCTATAATGGTTTTTTGTGCTCCGGCGCGCCTAAGGATGTTTACGGCCGCCTTAATGGAGGCGCCAGTAGTCCAGACGTCGTCTAAAAGGATGTAAGTACTATTAGGGTTAAGTGCTGTTTTTGAGTTTAAAGTGTAGGCTGACGGGGCTTGCAGAAGGCGTTGTTTCCTGGTGGCACCGACCTGGACGATATTTTTATTTCTGAGTAGAATGCGTTTTACTGGGATATGTCGAATTTTGGATAAGCGCTTGGCTATTAGGTAGGTATGGTCTAATCCTCGGCTACGGATGTGATTGGTAGCAGTAGGGAGGGGAACGAGGATGGAATTTCTAGGTAGAGTTTTTGGTAAGCTGATATCTAGAAGTTCGGCGAGCGGACGGGCAAGGGCACGGACTGAATGGTATTTGTAATCGTGAATAAGACTACCGACTATACCGTTTCGATTAGAAACGACATAAATGGGGGGCAAATTTTTACAATTGAGACACAAACCAGTAGGGTTTGATTTTTTACAATTAGAGCAAATGTTTTGATGGGATTTTAAAATGTTATTTTTACAACACTTGCAAAATGGTTCACCTAGACGCCCACAACCTCTACAAGAGTGGGGTGAAAGTAGGTCTAGAAGGTTTGGAAATGTTGTATTTTTTACAATAATTGGCACAATTCTCTTGATTTTACTACAAAAGTGGTTTATAATAAAGCATAACAATATAAGTGGAGGAAATATGGCTCGTACAAATAGTGATGATTTGTTAGACGATGACCTAGCTGCAGCCTTTTTGGATGAGGAAGTAGCAGTTCCAGACGCGAAGGATGCGGCTCAGGAATTAGTGGCACCGGAAACTAGCGAACAACCAGCCGAAGACGAGTGGGCGAATGATACCGACGATTTCCCAGGACAACTAGCAGTAGATGTCTATGAAACCGCCGATAAATTAGTGGTAAAAGCAAGAACTGCGGGGATTTCTAAATCCGATCTTGATGTGAGTATTGCTGATAATATTTTAACTATTTCTGGTGTGCTTTCTGGTGGGGAAGACGAACAGACTACTAGATGGCATATTCAAGAGTGCTATTGGGGAGAGTTTTCCAGGATGATTGCGCTTCCAGTCCAGGTGCGCGAAGATGAGAATAGCGTAAAAGCTGAGCTCAAAGACGGTGTTCTTACTATTACATTTGAGAAGGAAAAAGTAGAAGCGCCAAAAAGAATTGCAATTCAATAGAGAGTGGGCGATTAAGCTGTGATACGCTTGGGTTGTACGAACGATCGGACCTTCTGGGTCCGATTTGTTTTATCTGCAGATAAAATAATAAATCCGGTTTTAAAACCGGATTTATTATTTTGTGTAGCTGGATAGCTTAACTTTTACTTTGCGCCTATGATGTTGGTTATGACAAAGTTGACGATGGCAAAGGCAAGTACACAAACTACGAGGCCAATGACACCGTAGAGAATAGTATCTTTGGCTTTTTTGACCTTGCCGGCATCGCCTGATGAGGTCATATAGTTAACGCCACCGATGATAATGACGATTACACAGACAAGTGCGAGTACGCCTACAACGGCATTGATGATTGCTATAATGGTATTCTGGAGAGAATCACCACTACCATACTTCTCACCGACTTGTTTTATATCTATTTTATCCCCTGCGCCAAAGTGGGTTAAAATGTTATTCATTTTAATTAATCCTTTATCTTAATTTAATACCATTTTATAACTTTTTTAAAAAGATTGCAAGAGTTTTGTGGAGTGTCTTATGAACTAGAAATTGTTATGCTACTGACTGCTGGTTCATCTTCTCCATCACTTTCTCCGCTACCTGAACCGTTAATCACTTTGGCGATGACAAAATTGACTATGGCGAAGGTTAACGCAGCAACAATAAGTCCGATGGCTGCATAAAGGATGGTTTTTTTAGCTTTCTCTAGCTTGGCGGAGTCGCCAGAAGAAGTCATGAGACCGATTGCCCCTACTACAATATAGATAGCAGCAACTGCACCAAGGATACCAACGACACCGTTGATGGCGCCAACGATGACATCTGAAATGTCGGTAGTAGACCCTCCACAACCATTAGCTGCTTTGACGTCAGGATCGGTATATTTGTCACATGCGTTGACCGCATAACTTGGGGTGATTGGTAAAAGAATAGAAGAGAATATTGTTATTAGAAAAACAGCAATAATTCCGATTTTTTTAGGTAATTTCATTTTCCTCCTTATTGATATTAATACTAATTTTGGAATCAAGGGAAGATTGGCTAGAAGATCTGATGGTACTAGTAATAAATGCGGTGAGGATTTCAGCAAAAGCGACAATAAGTAGGCCAATTAGGGCATACATGATGGTGGTTTTGGCTTTTTGGAGTTTTGTAGGATCGCCAGAAGCGGTGATATATCCCCAAGCACCAACTACGACAAAAATAGCACACACTGCTCCGGCCATGCCGCCAACCCAGCCGATAATGTTAGAGACTATGCTTTCAGGATCGACGCACTGGCTATCCACGCACGTTCCTAAACTGCCACCACTGCCTATTAATGCAATTCGGATACTACTAAAAATAATATACGCGCAAATAACGATGGCGATGCCAGTAAAAGCATGAACTAGGGTCTTTTTACCAATGGCGGCTTTGCCACTATCACCGGATGAAAACATATAAAGGTAGCCACCCCAGATAACGTAGCCGAGTATAAGATAACCAGCAATGACTGTGATGTCAGTAAGAATGTTGGTGGCAATCTTAGCAATAGCAGTAACGAGCTGGTCTTCGCTTTTTATGTCACTGAGATTTACGCCTTCATCCCATGGTGGCATGCCGAGAATGGCTTCGGTAGCATAAGTAGGGTTTGGGGTGGTTAAGCTAATGGTAGCAGATATTACAGTAACAACCCCTAGAAAGACAACAATTTTTTTGAGAAAATTACTCATATATTTAAATAATAACGATATTTTGAAGAAAAGTCAATAAAATAGGGGGTATAAACATTGACAAAAGTGCTTATGTGTGCTATAATGGTTGACAAGCCTAATTGGAAGGCGATTTTTATGATGATAGTAAAAAAATACCTGGAAAAAGGCATTAAAAATAAGGTTTTTGGGTGTTTTTTTGCTATTTTCCTAATGCTTTCTGGTCTTTTTGGAGCTATTCCTGGAACAATAAATAATGTATATGCTGAACCAGAGGAAGAAACTCCGGCAGCGGAGGAAGAAAAAGCCGATGGTTCGGCAGATATGAATGCAACCTGTAAAGATAGCTTAGGGTCTTTGGGATGGCTGGTCTGTCCTACAACGGAAAAAATTTCGCATGCGACGGATTTTTTGTATGACAAAATTGAAGATATATTAGAGATAAATCCGGTGGAAGCGAAGGATGGTTCGCCAGTATATGAAATTTGGAAATATTTTCAAGGTGCAACAAACGTTTTGTTTGCGTTGTTCTTATTAATAGTAGTACTCTCGCAAATTACTGGGGTAGGGATTACTAATTATGGCATAAAGAAGACGTTGCCGAAATTGATTATTGCGGCAATACTTGTAAATCTATCGTTCTTTATTTGTTCGCTAGCTGTAGACGTGTCAAATATTTTTGGGGGAGGAATAAGAGGATTATTTGATTCTATTGCGGCGAGTGCTTCTGCTAATATAGAATCGAGTTCAATAGATGCGGGGGTCGGATTATCTGAAGCATATTCTGCGATGGCGGGCGGTACAGCTCTTACGATAGGTGGGCTGGCAATAGCTTTTGAAACAGGAGCGATTTGGATGTTGATACCACTGGTTTTTGGTGCATTAGTCTCTGTGGTGATTGGGCTGATTACGATTGCAATGCGGCAGGCAGTAGTGACGCTACTTATTATGATTGCGCCTATTGCAATGGTGGCTTATATCTTGCCAAATACAGAGCCGTGGTTCAAAAAATGGCGACATATGCTGATCCAGATGATTATATTCTATCCGGCTTTTTCACTCTTATTTGGGGCTTCGAGTGTAGCGGGATGGGCGATTATCGTATCTTCGCAGAATAATGGTTTTGGTGTATTGATTGGAATGGCAGTGCAAATTTTCCCACTTTTCTTCTCCTGGAGCTTGATGAAGATGTCTGGTACGATACTTGGGACGATTAATTCCAAGCTTAACAGTCTTGCGAGTGGTGCGATTGGCGGAGTGCGCGGTTGGGCAACTTCTCATCAAACACTTTCTAGACAAAAACATCTAGCATCTCCGAATGCTTATAGCCCATCTATGAAATTACAGCAGTATTTATCTGATAGAAAGATTGCGAGAGAAGAAGAAACAAGAGAACATACTGAGACCATAAAAAATAGAGGTATGTATTATGCTGCAAATAGAAATTATAAAAATGGTATACCGACTAAGGAAGCGGAGGGGGCTTATGAGGCACAAGCTCGTAATATGAGATATCAAGAGGGGATTTTGAGACATAAGAATAATATGAATAAGGGGCTTGGTCAGCTAGAGGCCTTAAAGGAAAATGGTACTATAGCGCAAAAAGCAAGGATTAACGAACTTGATGTTGATAACGTAAAAGCTTCAGATAATTTGAAGATGGAGCAAGCACGTGGTGAGAGGATTGATTACAAGAACGCGGTTGGTTTCCATAATAGGATGGAAGCGGCAATGAACGCGCATATGGATGATTTGCAGTCACGAGGTAGATTATTGAATGCACAAGGAAACCCTGTAATAGACCCTGAGTATGTGAGACATTTTGCGTCTGGTAGTACGGAGGAAAAGATTGCATCTGATAGATATAATGAACTTTCTAAAATTATGGAGGGCAATGCTCAAGATGCGCACTATGCGGCAGCTGTAGCGGCACATGCTTATGATACACAGAATAAGATTATGGCAACCAAGATGCAAAAATATTTTGAGCTAACTCCGCCAACTAAAGATGTAATGTATAGATTAGATGAGTTGACAAAAGTGGCTTCCACTACAGAAAATAAAATAAAAGCGGCAGAGAATATTGATGCGATTATCGCTGGGCTTAGAGTGCTTAATGCACGTGGTGATACTGATTTGGTTAAATATGAGATGGATAATATCTTGGATAAATCTATCGGTGGTGGAATCCAACTTGGTACACACGCATCGCAAGCTTTGGCTTCATTCTTGATGTTTGAAGTAAAAGATAGTGACCCATGGCTTCGACGATTTGGTAAGTATATAAACTTAGAAACTGCGCAAGTTTATAATGGAGATAAGCGGAAAAATCGGGATTTTGATTATGAAGAATATGTTAGAGGTTATCATACGGAATTAAACGAAGAAACCGGTCAATTGGAACAGGTCTTTGCTAAAAAGGGTATGGTAGAACTGATGGAAGGTACTTCACTTGACAACATTGAACGAACGGCGCTTTCTAATTTTGACGAGAGTTTGAGAAAAGCTTATACGAGTTATGAGAATGGTCAGGCGAATTTGAATGTAAAAGAATATCTTGAAAGGCGAAAAGAAGTGCAGACGGCAATTGGTCCACAATTTATCTCGGCAAGCCTGAAATATTTGTCTGGTAGCGAGCAATTAGTCAGTGCAGTAAAGTTTTTGACTGGGTATAAGAAAAAAACAGGTGTTGAAACTTATGTAGGCGAGGATGGTAAAGAGTATAGTCGTGCTGTAGCTAAGTGGGTGCCTGAATGGGAGAATCTTGACAACGATACGCAGGATGAGATGAAAAAGTTCTTTGAGAAGCAAACTCTAGATTATATTGCTGCACAGACTCCATCGCAGATTTTGGGACTCAGGTCTGATTATAAGGATCCACTCTTTGGCCATTTGGCAGATTCTTATATGGAGCCGGAAGATATAGAGGAGTGGGACGAAGACGCTATTCTTGAACGTGAAAATTATATGAGGGAATGGTCTGATATCCAGACTAGGTATGGAGATTTGCCTAATGATGAGGCGAAGACTAAACGAGATAAGGATGAGAAGGATCTTAGAAAGAGAATGGCTGGTGCGCAGCTTAGACGGATACTTGATGGTAAAGGTAAATTGAATCAAATATATAGAACGAGACGTTCTGGCGCGGCAAACAATGCTAAAGACTGGGTAAGAGAATTGCTTGATCTTGATAACGAAGTGGTAATTACGGCAAAGTTAGAAAATGATAGGCGTAAACTTAGAGAAGAGTATGACAGGGCTAAAAAAGAGAAGGCACAGAATCAAAAAGATGGTGATACTGTGGATGATAATTCTTCAAGAATATACACTACTGATGAGATGAACGACTTTGTAACTCACGTTGAGCAGTTATGGGATGAATTGAAGAATGAAGATGATGAAGTTTTTTATAGAGAATCATTAAAATATATTAGAAAAGAAATTGGCGGAGGAAGTTTTATTGCAATTCAGTACAGAAAGTATAGAGAAGATGATCCATATGCTGACGGTGAAACGCTTAGGGATTATTTGGAAGGTTTGTTAAATAATCCGGACAACTATTAAACTTGTTTATGTTTATATTGAAGATTATGGTATAATTAGTATATGGCGCAGTATAAAGTGCCTCAGGATGTTGAGGCGGACGATAAGTTGCTCGGACCGTTCAGTTTTCGGCAGTTCGTTTATCTTTTGATTGCTGCTGGATTGGGGGCGATGGCGGTGGGGCTTTTCCAACTATTTCCATTGCTTGCGATTTTACCAATTCTTCCTGCGGTATTTTTCTTAGCGCTGGCTTTGCCGCTCAAAAAAGATCAGCCGATGGAAACATACCTTGCGGCAGTAATTTCGTATTATTTAAAACCACATTCGAGATGGTGGATGCCAGGGCAGAGGGAAACCACGATTTTAATTACGGCGCCTAAGAAAGTAGACGAGAATAGGACGAGAGATATTTCTGGTGAAGAGGCTACACATAGATTGTCATTTCTCGCAGATATTGTAGATACTGGTGGTTATGCGATCAAAGGTATGGGGTCTAGCCCAATACGAGAAGATTTGATGGCAGAAGCAAATGCAACTCCAGATATGTTTGAAACTTATCAATCTCAAGTACTTAATCGTGTGATTGACCAGGATAAGATGAGCCGTCATGAGACTGCGGTTAGGGAAATGAAAGAAGCGATTAAGAGAAATACGGATGCAGGAAAAATTCCAGACGAACCAGAACCAGAACCAGTCAAAAAAGAAATTACGCCGGAGCAAAAAGAACCGGCTAACAAAGGACCAGAAGAAGAACGAATGTTATATGAACCGATATTAAGGCCAGCTTCGAAAGATGACAAGAAGAAGCTAAGAGATTCTATAAATTATAATTTGCGTGATTCTGCAGTTTTGAAGCCAGACATTGATATTGATAGTACTGATGTAGTGGTAAGACCGCAATTAAATATAGACAAAGGATTAAACGAAGAAGAAAAATCTGAAGAGGAGATGTCTGGAGACAGAAGTGAATCCGAAAACGAAGAAAAATCTTCCACAAAACCGGTTAATGATAGTATAATGGAGTTAGCAAATAACAAAGATTTTTCAGTTGCGACCATTGCAAAAGAAGCTAATAGAATAAACAGAAAGGAAAAGGGTGAGGAAGTCTTTATCTCGCTGCACTAAGTTATGAATCCACAACAACCACAACAGATTTTACCAAATCAAAATGTGCCTCAACAACCACAACAGATTTTGCCAGGAC
>JAUMXO010000004.1:45687-74035 GCA_030529135.1 Candidatus Saccharimonadota bacterium
AAAATCCGATGGCGCAGAATCCGATGGCGGCACAGGGTAATAATATGATGGCGCAGAATATGATGATGCAAAATATGCAAGGTCAGATGCCTATGCAGCAAGGTCAGGCACCGATAGCTAGCCAGCCGAATCAAAAGGGAAAAGTCGATAATTCGGCTAGAAAAGATAATCCTACTTCTACACAGGCGACTTTGATGATTTCGGAACTCCGTGACAATGTTGTGATTATGAAGGATGGTTCTTTTCGGGCGGTGGTAGCTTGTAAATCAATTAACTTTGATCTTATGAGCGAGATGGAACGAGAAGGCGTAGAGTATTCATATCAAAATTTCTTAAATTCGCTTACTTTTGCGGTGCAAATTTTGGTGCGTAGTCAGAGAGTAGACATTGGGCCATACCTTAGTAGATTGACAGAAATTCGTCGAAACAATGACAACTTGCTTTTGGGCGTCTTGATGGATGATTACATTAATTTCATCGAGATTTTGTCACAAGAAGCAAATATTATGGATAAGTCGTTCTTTATTGTGATTCCGTATTATACTTCGCCGGATGCGGAAAAATCTTTGCAGGAGACTAAAAACTTCTTTAAGACTTTTTCAAGAGCTAAGACTCCAGAGGTGACAAGAATTGATAGAAACACTTACGATAAAGCTATGGAGGAGATAAACAACAGAGTTGATACGGTGACTTCGGGTCTTTATTCAATTGGGATTCATTCGGTGCGATTGAAGACGAAAGAATTGGCGGAGCTTTATTATAACTTTAATAATCCGGATACAGCGGTCAGAGAGCCTTTGGTGGATTTCTCTAAACTTGCGACGTTATATGTGAAGAAAGGAGAGAAGAATGGCTAGAAAAAAGAAAAAGTTGACTGCAGTACAAATTGCGGCACAAGCCGAAGCTATGGAATTGGCAGAAATTCAGAGAGCGTTTGAACAAGGTACGAACACTCTAAGAGACTTGATTTCGCCATCGGCGATCGAGATTCATTCGGATTATTTTAGATTGGGTACGAAATATGGGCGAACGCTTTATGTGTATGGGTATCCTAGAACTTTATTTACTGGTTGGATTTCGCCGATTATCAATATCGATGAAGTGATTGATGTTTCGATGTATATTTATCCAGTGGAGTCGGCAATAGTGATGAAAAATTTGAAGACTAAAGCGACTCAGCTTGAGGCTTCAATGAATTTAAATGCCGAAAAAGGTAAAATTAGGGATCCGGAGCTGGAGGCAGCGTTGATGGATACTGAGGAATTGCGCGATCAATTACAAGTGGGCGCAGAAAGATTTTTCCGTTTTGGTCTTTATGTGACAGTTTGGGCAGATTCTTTGGAAGAACTGAAGGTAATTCAACAAAAAATTGAAACAATTTTTGGTCAGCAGATGATTTTTTCAAAAGTAGCAAATTCGCAACAAGAGCAGGGTCTAAATTCTGCAATGCCGCAATGCGTAGATCAATTACAAATTAGACGAAACATGAATACTGGTGCAATATCGACTTCATTTCCGTTTACATCCGCAGACCTTACGCAAGACAAAGGTATATTGTATGGTATTAATATGCATAACAATGGTTTGGTAATTTTTGATCGATTTACGCTTGAGAATGCTAATATGGTGGTGTTTGCAAAGTCTGGTGCTGGTAAATCTTTCACGGTGAAGTTAGAGGCGCTTCGCTCGATGATGACAGGTACGGAAGTTTTGATTATTGACCCTGAAAATGAATATCAAAAATTATCTGATGCTGTGGGTGGCTCGTATATCAGGCTGTCTCTTAATTCAGACGTAAGGATTAACCCATTCGATTTACCAAAAGTAGTGGATACGGATGATGCAGACGATGCTCTGAAAGCCAATTTAGTGACGTTACATGGGTTATTCCGTTTAATGCTCGGTGGTTTAAATGGACGTGGTGAGAAGATTGGTTTAACGCCGAATGAAGAAGCGGATCTAGATCAAGCCTTGATTGATACTTATGCGAGAGCCGGCATTACGTCGGATCCTTTGACACATCAATCTACGCCACCGACGATTATGAATTTGTACGATACTTTGCTTCACATGAGCGGATCGGGTCCACAATTAGCTCAGCGTTTACGTAAATATACGACGGGAACTTTTGCTGGTATTTTTTCGCAGCAATCTAATATTGATATCAATAACCAGATGGTGGTATTTAATATTCGAGATCTTGAAGATGAGCTAAGACCAGTAGCAATGTATATTGTGCTTTCACACATTTGGAATATCGTAAGGGCGAAACAAAAGAAGCGTCTGCTAGTTGTAGATGAGGCGTGGCAATTGATGCAGCATGAGGATTCGGCGAATTTCTTGTTTTCACTCGCAAAGAGGGCTAGGAAATATTATTTGGGGCTTACTACAATTACACAGGACGTAGAAGATTTCATGGGTATGAAAATGGGGCGTGCAATTGTGGCAAACTCGTCGATGCAGTTACTTTTGAAGCAATCAGCTTCGGCGGTGGATGTATTGACGGATGTATTTAAACTGACCGAAGAGGAAAAAAGGCGTTTGTCTAACTTTCCAGTTGGCCAAGGTTTATTCTTTGCTGGACAAAATCACGTACATATGCAGGTGATTGCTTCAGAAACAGAGGAGAAATTGATCACGACTAATCCGGCAGACAAGCAAAACGCCTAGCTTTTAAATGACTTTTATGTTATAATATATATTATGAAGCGAAAGAGCTGTCTTTTAGCGGTTTTGGTGCTGGTTTTTACATTGGTTTTTGCGCCGGTTAGTCAAACTTCGGCGATAAAATTGATTGATGAAGCGCTCTTGTATTTTTATGGGATGAATGGAATTTTCCATTACAACGGTGAAACGGAAAAATGTACACCTGGCGAAGGCGGGAATCAAAATTACGCTGGCGAACAAGTTTGGAGTGATGCAGAACTTTTGGCGATCGAAGAGAATCAGGCAATCTATGAAGAAGCGGCGTCGCAGTATGGTTTTCCTTGGCAGATTTTAGCAGTGCTTCATAGTATGGAGACTGGACTCAGGCGTTACAATCCGTCAAATGGTCAAGGAGTTTATCAATTATATTCATATACGGGTGGTGGGTCGAATGAAAATCGATTTGAGCCGGCTGATTCAATTTCGGAAGAGGAATTTAGACGTCAGACTTTGATTGCGGCAGGGATTGTTAGCAACATGATAGGCGATTCGAGTGATTCGGACAATATAAAGAGAATGTTTTTTAAATATAACGGTGTATCTTCTAAATATATAGAAAGAGCTATTGCAATGGGATATTCGCGAGCAGAAGCCGAGAATGGTGCTGGTTCGCCTTATGTAATGAATCGATATGATGCAAGACGAGATCCAACAAGTCTAGAAATGGATTCGGCGTGGGCAGGACGGTATGTGAGAGATGGAGAGTACGATTCTGGTTCTACTTCCACAAATTATGGTTCGTTTACAAAATATGAAGCATTGGCTGGAAGTTCTTTTTGCGATGATATGAGTGGTGATATTGTAGATACGGCGATGCTTTTGTCTTGGGATGGACGTGGTCATGACAAAAATGATCCAAAGCCAGAATATGTAAAGGCAATGAAGGAGGCAGGTACCTATCAATCACCATGTAGAAGTGGCGGTGATTGCGCGCCGATTGGAGCGAGTTGTGATATGTTTGTGGCTACAGTAATGCGATATTCTGGTTCGGACCCTAATTTCCCAATTTTTGGACCGGCAGTACAGGAAAATTATATGCGTTCTCATACGGATATGTATACGCAAGTAAACGCTTCGGATGTAAGCGACCTTTTACCCGGAGATATTTTAGTAACAACGGAGAATGGACGACATATCTACATATATTTAGGAAACGGAATGCAGGCTTCAGCGTCTTACAACGATAGAACTGGTGAACATTTTCAGGGAGTGTACCTTTCTGATGGTGGAACGGGCGGAGGGGTGAGACACTATAATGTGTATAGAAGAATAAATTAAATAAGATTATTTGGCACTCTTGCATTTTGAGTGCTAGTGATATATAATATATATTGTTATGGCTGAAAAACGCGATTATTATGAAGTCTTAGGAGTCTCTAAGAGCGCTTCGGATGATGAAATTAAGAAAGCTTATCGGAAGTTAGCGATTAAATATCATCCGGATAGAAATCCTGGCGACAAGGAGGCCGAGGCAAAATTTAAGGAAATAAACGAAGCACATGAAGTTTTGTCTGATAAACAAAAACGAGCTAGGTATGATCAATTTGGCCATGCGGGTGTAGGCGGAGCTTCGGGCAATCCGTTTGCCAATGGTAATCCATTTTCTAACGGGGGATTCAACTATAATGGCCAGACTTTTAACTTCGAATTTGGAAATGGCGGAGTATTTGATGATATTTTAGGGAATCTGTTTGGTTTTGGTGGACCAAGAAGGCCAAGAAGAGGTGCGGATTATCAAGTGGCGGTAACGATTACGTTTGAGGAAGCAGTTTTTGGCACGACTAAAACAGTAGATAATAATGGTAAAGATTTGAAAGTAAAGATTCCAGCTGGAATTGATGATGGCATGAGTGTGCGGATTCGTGGGAAAGGTGGCCCGGCGCCAGAAGGTAGCACGGAGCCTGGTGATTTGTATGTGAGAGTGCGTGTAAAACCGCATAAATCTTTAATGCGAGAAGGTATAATTATTCTGTCTGAGCAAAAGATTGATATGGTTGATGCAGCGCTCGGTTGCGAAGTGGAAGTTTTGACAGTAGATGGACCGATTACAATGAAAGTGCCAGCCGGAACACAAAGTGGGACGCCATTTAAATTGTCTGGACATGGAGTGCCATTTAGAGCGGATGGTGATAGAGGACCACATATCGTAACGATTTTGGTAGAAACGCCGAAAAATTTGTCTAGGAAACAAAAGGAACTTCTAGAGGAATTTCGCTCGGCTAAGAAGCGTGGGATTTTTGGTAGATAGGTTTTGTTTAGTATAAGCTAAGGGTGGGGGTTGATTTTTAATTTTGGCTATGCTTGCTTTTTGATTTTGGCGGGTTTAAAATGGGAGAAAATAAAGTGGAGGTTTTATGGGAAAGCTAGAAGAAATGTTGCTCTCGAATGGATTAATCTATCGTGGTCCGGAGGGGTCAGCGTATATTGAAGGGAGTTTGGTGACTAATTCTTTGGTGGTGAGAAATTCAGCTGGGTGGGTAACCCATAAAATTGAAAAATCTTGGGATGGTGTAGGCTTGATAGTAAGAAATGTATCTACGGGTTGTGTAGAGATGCGGATTTCTGATTAGAGCTTGAATAATTTGCTCTTGCTTTTGTTTTTGCTGATTTGTGGTATAATAGAAATGGAAATTAATTAAATTGATGTTATTTGTTAACCCGTTGATACACAAGAAAAATATCAACAAAAACAATTAGAAAGGTGATTTTATGGAGATTTTAATCCCAATTATTGCTGCAGTAGTAGGACTTGCAGCAGGGGCGGGAGGGATTTTTGCCTACAATAAGCATAATGAAAACGGGGGTAAAGATAAAGCCGATGATTTGGTGAGAAAAGCCAAAAGGGAAGCTTCGGAAATTGTATTGTCTGCTCGTAAAGAAGCTTCGTCGATTACAGAAAAGAATCAGAACGAAGAAAATGAACGTCGCAAAGAGTGGAAGAAAACTGAAAACCGTTTGAATGAACGCGAAACTACTCTTGACGCGAAATTGGATCAGCTTGAAAAGAAGACCGAGAAGCTCGCAAACGAAGAGAAAGAACTCGAAGATCTTAAAAATGAAGTACGCGAAATTCGCAATAAGCAACATGAGAAACTAGAAAAAATTGCGGGTCTTTCAAAAACGGAAGCACGCGACAAGTTGATGAAGATGACTGAGAATGACATCAAACAGGATTTAGTGAATTTGGTGGCAAAAGAGCAGAAGGAAATCAAGCACGATGTAGATGAAACTGCACAAGCGATTCTTCTTACCGCTATGGAAAGAATGTCTTCTGAGGTGACAGCTGATAGAACCGTGACGGCACTTAGACTCCCAGACGATGATATGAAGGGGCGAATTATTGGTAAAGAAGGTCGGAATATTCAAGCTTTGCAACGAGCTACTGGCGTGGATATCCTTGTGGATGATACTCCGGGAATGGTGGTTTTGTCTTCGTTTGATCCGATTAGACGACAGGTGGCTCGATATGCACTTGAGCGCTTAATGAAAGACGGGCGGGTAAATCCAGCTTCGATTGAAGAGGCGGTAGCAAAAGGCGAGAAAGAGATTGAAAAAGAAGTAGTAAGAGCCGGTGAAGATGCTGTACGCGAAGTGGGCTTGGTGGGAATTCCACGCGAGCTAGTACATCTTCTCGGTGAACTGAAGTTTAGAACTTCTTATGGGCAGAACGTACTTTTACATTCGATTGAAATGGCACATGTGGCGGGAATGATTGCTGAAGAAATTGGTGCAGACAAAAGAATTGCAAAGACTGCGGCTTTAATGCATGATATGGGCAAAGCAGTGACGCACAAAATTGAAGGTAAGCATGCAGAGATTGGTGCAGAGCTAGCCAAGAAATATGGTATGCCAGAACCAGTGGTGCATGCAATTGCGGCGCATCATGATGATATTGAACCAACTACTCCAGAGGCTGTGATTATTAAAATTTGTGACGCGATGAGTGCAGCACGGCCGGGAGCTCGCAATATTTCGGCGGAAAACTTTGCCGAAAGAATGCGCGATCTTGAAAATATCGCAACCTCATTCCCAGGTATTGATAAGGCTTATGCGATTTCGGCTGGACGTGAAATTCGGGTAATTGTAGAACCAAAGCAAATTGACGATTTGTCTGCTCTTAAATTGGCACGGGATATTGCAAACAAGATTGAAGCGACGATGAGCTATCCGGGTGTGATTAAGGTGAATGTGATTAGAGAAACTCGTGCGGTTGAATACGCGAAATAAGGCATTATTAGGGCGTTCAGCTTTGTCAGAGGTTGCGTTGCTCCCTCGCCGTACCATGAGTACGGCTCGGTCCGCTACTTACCTCTTCCTCGCTGAGCACCCCTACTAATACCTTATTTGACAAGTGTGTTGCTTAGTGATATAATGTAGTTAATTAACATTTTGTGATAAAAGGGTGGGCATCAGGATTTCAATAGGAGTTTAGAAGCTGATGCCGGCAACTATCAAAGCCAAATCAATTGAGAGGGAGGCACTTACCGTACAATCCGGGTATGGCTTTTTGAGGACGGAGGCTTATCATCATCCGCATGCGGTTAGGTTTGTATTGTATGGAGCGACAAAAAGAGTGGTAGATGAAATTTTGGCAATTTTGTTGTTGGTGCTGCTTGCACCATTTTTTTTGATAATAGCGATTTTGGTGAAAATTGATAGTCCGGGGCCAGTTTTGTTTAAACAGGAAAGAGTAGGTAAAAATGGAAAGATTTTTAAGATTTTGAAATTTAGAAGTATGATAGTTTCTAATGATATAAAAGATGGTTCTTGCAAAGATAAATATACGCGTGTAGGGAGAGTAATAAGGAGAACTTCTATAGATGAATTGCCACAGCTATTTAATGTGTTAATGGGGCAGATGTCTTTTGTGGGGCCGAGACCATGGGTAGTGGAATACTGGACGAATATGAATGCGGAAGAGAGGGAACGGGCTAGGGTACTACCAGGAATCACTGGATTGGCGCAGGTGAAAGGGCGAAATGGAATTTCGATTTTTCAGAAGATTGAATATGATTTGACATATGTGAAGAATTTTTCTCTTCTTCAGGATGTGAAGATTTTGTTTTTGACGGTGAAGACGGTGTTTGCTGGTGATGGGGTAGATGCCGGAAAAGAGGGGGTAATGGACGATATTAGGGATTTGCGGCGGGGGTAGGAGGCCAGTTTAGGTTTTTGATGTTGACAATGGGTAAAAATTGATATATAATAATTGTCACAGGGGATGTATTCCCCACGGTCGAGAGTGAACCTTCGGGGGCGCTCTCATTTTTCTATGAAATATAATTTTTGATTATAGAGATATTTGATAGTTGATATTGATTTGGTATCTCTTTGTAGAGTTGCTTTAACCTACTTGATAAAGTATTCTTTTCGGGATCTTTTATCGGTGGAGTGGCGATTACTGTGACATAAATATTTGGATTTTTGACTGCGGATTTGATTGCTTCTGCATAGTCTCCATCGCAAGAAAAGAGAATAATATGTATAGGTTTTTTGGCAGAAAAGGCAATTTCTAGTAATTCGGTGGCAAGGAAAACGTCAACATTAGATTTTAGTTTTTTGCTCTGTGGCAGAACTGTAACACGATTTTTATGGTGACATTTTCTGCATTCAATATTCTTGATGATGGCCTTATTGATATAAGATTTTCTAGAAAGGGATTTGATGGAGTAGCCTAATTTTTCCAATTTTTTAAATTCTAAGTTTTTATTTTTGTCGCCTTTTGCGATGCCTTCATAATATCTCGCATCTTGCAATTTAGGATATTTTTGCTTGAGGTAGTTCATCAATTTATTGAAATCGATTCTAAAATTACAGGTGTTTAGACAACAGGAACGAATATTGCTTACATCTATAAGCACATACGTTGGCAAATCTGATAGGTTACCTCCTGATTTCATGTTTAAATTTTAACATTTTTAGCGTAAAAAATCAAGAATGAATGGGGTAAAAATGCGGTTTTTCTCTTATCTGTTGTTTAGAGTTAACATAAGCTTTATGTTTATGTTAAAAATAGTGGTATTCTAGTTGATATTTTTGGGTAAGTATGGTATAATTATAGGGATAAATATTAGTTATGTTTTTGGTGGGTGTTGGGATGATGGATGAAGCAAAAAATCAAGAAAGTTACTTATTATAGCACTTGGTTGATTAAATTTTCGTTTTTGACGATGCTTTATTTAATTGTTTCATTGCCATTAAGATTTAATAAAAAATACAAAAATTTGTGGATAATTGGCGAAAGACCTGATGAAGCTAGAGACAATGGTTATTGGCTATATAAGTGGATTTTGGAGAATGAGCCAGATACAAATGTAAGATTTGTTTTGGCAAAAAATAGTGTGGACTATAAAAAGATGCCGCGCAAAGATTTAATTATAGAGCCGGGTTCTGCTAGACATTACATTTATTATATCTTATCGTCTTATTCTGTCTCCACGCATATGCATGGAGCCTGCCCTGGAAAATCATTTTGTATCCCATTTTTGCCATTGATGAGACATAAAAAGACGGTGTTTTTGCAGCATGGGATTACAAAGGATATGATAAATATGAGAGGTGGTTTAGATATTATTACTGCTGCTTCCGAAGAAGAGAAAAAGTTGTTAATAAAATCAAATCCTAGATATAAAGACAATGTTTTTGTGACTGGTTTTTGTCGTTATGATCATCTGAAAAATCTGTCTGGTCCAGAAAAAGAAAAAATAATTTTGGTAATGCCAACTTTCAGGAAATGGTTAAGAGACATAGGCCGATTAAATGCGCCGGATGAAGTATTTAAAGAGACCGAATATTTTAAAGCGTGGAATAGCTTTCTTTCCAATAAGGATTTAGAAAAAATTTTAGTTGATAATAATATGAAGTTGATATTTTTCCCACATAACGAGATCCAGAAGATGGCTCACAATTTCTATAGCAATGATAACATATTGGTTGGAGAACCAGGCGAATATGACGTTCAAAATTTATTGAAGAAAGCTAGTATATTAATAACTGATTATTCGAGTGTGTTCTTTGATTTTGTGTATATGAATAAACCAGTGGTGTTTTATCAATTTGACCAAAAAGATTTTTTTACCAAACAATATGCATCAAGTGGTAAAAAATATCCTTTTGGCAGCATTTGTGACAAACAAGGAAAATTAATTATTGAGATTAAAAACATTATTAAGAATAAATTGCAGATTGACCCATTATACGAGAAAGATAGAAAAGAGTTCTTTAAATATAGAGATAACAAAAATTGTGAGCGTGTTTTTGATTTGATAATTGGGCGCGAGAAAGTGAATCTAAATAAGACCATTCACTATATTTGGTTTGGTAAGAAACCACTTTCTAGTAGTGCAAAAAAATGTATAAAGAGTTGGCAAAAATATATGCCAGATTATCGTATAGTAAGATGGGACGAGACCAATTTTGATATTAATGAAAATAGATATTGTATGGAAGCCTATGAAAATGGACAGTATGCTTTCGCTTCTGACTATGCAAGATTGAAAATATTGTATGAGAATGGTGGTGTGTATTTTGATACTGATGTAGAATTATTGAAACCGATTCCGGAAAAATTTTTACAAACTGGGTTTCTTGCTAAGGAAAATAAAAAACGTATTGCTACTGGGCTTGGTTTTGCGTGTAAAAAAGGTGACGAAACGATAGAGAAAATGTTGGATGACTATAATGACATTAACTTTATTAATCAGGATGGTAATTTTGATAAGACTCCATGTCCAAAACGAAATACGAAGAGTTTAAAGGACGGGCTTAGGAGTAGCATTGTTGTTCTGGATTCGGACTATATGAATCCACGTGACAATAAGACTGGCGTTACAAAGATTACTAAAAATACGTTTTCTATACATCATTATGATGCATCATGGTTGACCGATAACGATAAAAAACGGAAAATTAAAAGATACAACGATGTCAAGAAATATGGTAAGATTATTGGTTTATTTAAATATAAGGTTGGTCGTATTCCTTCCAAATTGGGAGGCGAGAAATGAAGAAACTAATTTCTATCATAATCCCAGTTTATAATTCAGAAAAGTATTTCTCTGATTGCATAGAAAGCGTTTTGGCGCAGACGTATAGCAATATTGAAATAATAATCGTTGACGATGGCTCGACTGACGGCACATTGAAATTATGCAAGCAATATGCCAAGAAAAATAAAAATATAAAATTGTATCGACAGAAAAATTCTGGAGCTGGTGTAGCGAGATTATTTGGTGTCAAAAAATCAACTGGAGCATATATTATTTTCTTAGATTCGGATGATTATCTTGAAAGAACTGCCATTGAAACGATTAGTAGCGTTTTCCAAAAAACCAAGGCAGACATCATTAGGTTCCATGCTTGTTATTCTAGCGGCGGAAAAATTCTAGAGAAGATTAAAACAAACGGAGAAATTTTATCTTTATCGCATAACGATGTAATAAGTGTTTTAGTTTTCACTGATAGGCTAAGCAGTATGTGTTTTCAGGCATATGGACGAACCTGTTTTGATGGAGTAAAGTCTACTGGTAAGATCACGTATTGCGAAGACTATTTAATTAATCAAAAAATTCATGAAAAGAATTTTAAAGTCGTTGTCATGGGGGACGTTTTATATCATTATAGAATTAATGTTGAATCAACCACTAAGACAACTGATCTCGGCAGGCTTCGTAAGAACATTGACGAGCGTATTTATGCATGTAGTGAAACCGTTAAATTTATTGAAAAAAATATAACTGACGTCAAAACGAAGGAGATGGCGAAAGCGTATCAGATTGAGCGGATTCGCCCTGATATTTTGAAACTACTTTCTAGATATAAGTCAAAAGAGGATTTGACTAGTATGTTTAATGACATTTTTAATTCGAGACTATATAATGATTTGATTGGCTGCATTTCAAGCAATTCTATTAATTTGTATTTGAAAAAAGTTAATTTTTTAAAACGTTTTAGAACTCGGTTAGCCGTAGAGGCGTTTTATAATCGTGATGTGTATAAATCTATTAAAGCTGTAAAACTTTATAAGAGTTATTCGACATTACGTATGATAAAAATGGGGGGTAGAAAATGGATGTAAGTATATATTTTATAGTATTTACTTTAGTATTTTTGATGAATTTAATGGTGCCTAAAATTAAGAAAACCTGGGTTCGTCGTGGTTTATTGATATTGAGTTTTTTGACCTTGGTCTGTTTTATCGGTTTTCGGTATAATGTAGGGACAGACTATGATGGGTATTTAAAAATATATCGTGGGATAAAGGGGAATTCTCTTGGTTATGCCCTTGAGCAAAACATTGATCCTGCAAACGGCATATTGTTTTGGTCATTATCTGAGATTTTTTCGGTTGATTATTGGATTTTCTTTATGTATGGTGTGGCATCGATATTGCCAATATATTTGGTTAATAGGCGTTTTGGCTATAAGTACTTGAGCTATTCACTACTTGCCTATTGTTTTATATTTTTACCGTTTAGTTTAAATGGCATGATGCAAGGAGCGGCTATGAGTATGGTTTTGTTATCTTCGTTCTATCTTTTAGATAAAAAATATTTCAAATTGGCAACACTCCTTCTTTTAGCAATTTTGTTTCATAAAAGCGCCTTATTGGTGCTTCCGCACTTTGCACTGTTTTATATTTTTAGAAAGAAAAACAAAGGTTACCCAAAAATAAACATGATTTTCACGATCCTAATCTCGGTGTTTATATTGTATTTTTTGAATAATTTTCTTATGAATAACAGCCCAGATTTTTATAGTAACTATGCCTACATCGTGAGAAAGATATCTGTGGAGAGAATATCGTTGTCTACTACAATATATTATTTACCATTAGTTATATTTTCTATTTTGAGTAAGGGCAAAGGGAAAAATGATCAGATTTCTTTCCAAAGAAACTTATTATATACTGGGATAGTATACAATTTGATTGGTAGTAGTGCACAATATTTAAACAGAATAGCGTTATATTTTACAATTTTTTCCATAATAGTTGTACCGATTCAAATCATGAAAGTTGAAAACCCTAAAAAGAAAATGATATTAAAAATATTATTTATTATTTATCTTATTTCTGCTTTTATAGTGCAAGTAGTGTCTTTGGGTTGGCATGATTTATTGCCGTATCAGACTTGGATATTTGGAGGTGGGGTATGAAAATAAAACGATTTGCTTTCTTTTTGCCACAGTTCTATGAAATAGAAGAGAACAACAAGTGGTGGGGGAATGGTTTTACGGAGTGGGTTAATGTAAAAAATGCTAGGCTATTATATAATGGGCATAAGCAGCCAAAGGAGCCATTATGTGGTTACTACAATTTACTTGATAAACAAACTATAATTCGCCAGACAAAATTACTTCATAAATATAACATTGATGGAATGGCTTATTATCATTATTATTTCCGTGGCAAAAAATTGTTGGAAAAGCCAGCGGAGAATTTGCTTAAATGGAAAGATATTGACCAAAAATTCTTCTTTTGTTGGGCTAATCACCCTTGGATAAAATCTCAAAATGGTAAGAAGATTATTTTACAAGAGCAAGAATATGGTGATCAAAAAGATTGGGAAGCCCACTTTAAATATTTGTTACCCTTTTTTAAAGATAAAAGATACGAAAAAAGAAACAACAAACCAGTGTTTATGATTTTTAAATCGATTTTTGAAGAGAAAGACGAAATGATGAAATTTTTTGATAAAAAATGTAAAGAAAATGGTTTTGCGGGGATCTTTGTAATTAATACATGTTCTAGTTTTGAGGAATATAAACGTATTAAGAAATATAATGAAGGCATGTCTTATGAACAATTTTATTTTTTCCGTGAACCGTCTTGTGGGCAGAATATAACAAATAGTGCAGTGAGGAAAATAGACAGAAAAATAAGAACTATTGTTAATACAAAAACGCATTTCGGAATGGCTCCACCAGTATATAGTGGTGATAAAATTTTAAAGAAGACTATAAAAAATGCAGTATATGGCAATGATGTCTATCATGGTATTTTCTTTGAATGGGATAACACGCCAAGACATAAAAAACTTGGGTATGTGATAACTCCAATTTCAAAGGAATCCTTTAAAAAATATTACAGTACTATAAAAAATGAAGAGTATACATTTATTAACGCATGGAATGAATGGGCTGAAGGGATGATGCTTGAAGGGACTAAGGAATATGGTTATAAATACTTGGAGTGGTTGAAGGAGGTGGATGATGAAGAAAAATAGTGTGAAGCAAAATTATATATTTAATACGTTATATCAAATTTTTTCGATGGTAATTCCGTTTTTTATGATCCCATATATTTCGAGGGTGCTTGGTCCGGAAAATATTGGTGCCTATGGTTATGCTGCTTCGATTGTATCTGGGTTTGCTTTAGTTGGTTCCATGGGCGTAAAACTATATGGCCAAAGAGAAATAGCCTATGTCCAAGATGATAAGAAAAAGAGAAGTAAAAAATTTTGGGAAATCTTTGCATTAAGGGCGATAACTTCGGTTTTGTCGTTTACCATCTTTTTTATATTGTTTATCCTGAGACAAAATCAATATACTATTTTGTTTATAATATTAAATTTGGAACTTCTGACTAACATATTTGATATAAGCTGGTTCTTCCAAGGAATGGAGGAATTTAAGAAAATAACTATTAGAAACAGTTTAATTAAAATTATTAGTATAATTCCGATTTTCGTTTTTGTGAGAACGAGTAACGATTTGATTCCATATGTGGCAATATATGCAATTTCTAATCTCGTTGGGAGTCTTTCGCTTTGGCCATTTTTACCAAAGTATGTAGAAAGAATTAAGTTGAATAGAATGAAAATATTGCATCATTTGAAGCCGACTTTCTTGCTATTTTTGCCACAGGCAGCTGCGCAAGTTTATACTGTACTTGATACGACAATGCTGGGTGCCCTGATATCAAACAAAGCTGAAGTGGGTTATTATGAACAAGCTCAAAAAATGATAAATTTGTTGATAGCGATTATAATTTCACTGAGTACAGTAATGATGCCGAAGATTGCGAATTGTATTAGTAAGAAATCAAATAAGATTAATTATTATATGGAGAAATCTTTTGAAGCAATTTTTATGTTGGCTTTGCCAATTGTCTTTGGGTTGATAGCTTGTGCAAATAGTTTTGTACCGCTTTTCTTTGGTGAAGGATTTGACAAAACTGCTATTTTGTTACAGATAATGGCCGTGGTTCTGCTATTTGTTGGGTTGGCAAGTATAGTAGGGATACAATATTTAATTCCATCAAGACGGCAAAATCAATATACTGTTTCGGTGGTAGTGGCCGCAGTGGTGAATATTATATTCAATTCAATATTTATCCCTATTTGTGGTTCGCTTGGTGCGGCTATGGGTACAGTTATTGCTGAAGGTGTGGGCATTGTTATACAATTATTCATTGTGCGTAAAGATTTAAATATAAAGAAAATGTTGGGTGTTTCGGTGAAATATTTTGTTGCTGCAGTTATAATGTTTGCGACATGCGAGTTATTGAATTTGCTAAATGTACCACCTGTTGCAAAAGTTGTATTACAAATTTTAATTGGAAGCATTTTGTATGTTGTTTTATTAGCATTATTTAGGGCAAAATTATTTATAGAAACATTGCAACATGTATGGAAGAAAGTCCGTCGGTAATGTGATATAATAATTGACAATATATAACAGATGTGATAAGATAGTGGCAATGATATATAATATATGGTGGGATTGGTGGATTTAGAATTTGAATAAAGGAACTGGATGTCTGAATTTACAGAAAGAGATTTTATAGAAAAAGAACCTATCAAAAAGAACGGAAATTGGAAAGGTGTAGGTGCTTTGCTTGTTACTGCGCAAGTGATTACTTCTATATTATTCTTAGTTTCACTAATTACTATGAATATTATTAGTGGGGCTTTGATTACACTCACTATTGCAGTTTTAATAGTGCTATTTGGGTTTAGTGTAATTAAACTGCTTTTGCAAAACAAAGTTTCCAATATTACTAAAATTATTTGTGGAATAATTTCTGTGATTTGTATTGCTGGTACGATTATGGCATTTCGTTATACAAATGCGTTTAATGGGTTTGTCAATAAAATTACTAGTCAAAAAGAAATGAAAGAATACAGTGTGATGGTGATGGAAGATACCGGAATCACTGAAATAAAAGGGCTAGCTGATAAGAGTCTAGGATTTTTAAGAACTGATGAAAAAGTAGGGAACGCAGAACAACATTTGCAAACTTTGATAAAATTTGCTCCTGAGTTTTATGATGATGTAGAAACCTTGACTGGAGTTTTGACTAGTAAAATCGTAAGTGGTATCGTACTCGAAACGGATCGTTTGGAGATGGTAAAAGAAGATGCAGCTGATTCCATAAAGGGCACTAGGGTTATCTATACTTTTGAGATTGAACTTGAGAGCGAAAACGCGGAAATTGTGGAAAAACAGGTAACAAAGGAGCCATTTATACTATATATTTCTGGTACTGATTCTAGAGCAGGTGTGAAAGCTACGGCTAGATCCGACGTGAATATCGTGGCGGTAGTGAATCCGAAAAAGGGTAAGATTTTGCTTGTTTCTATTCCACGAGATACTTATGTACAGCTTCATGGAACTACTGGAATTCGGGATAAATTAACGCATGCTGGAGTATACGGGATTGATATGAGCAAAACTACGATTGAAGATTTTCTAGGAATTAATATCGATTACACAGCTAAAGTGAGTTTTGATACGGTAGTAAAAGTAGTAGACCAGTTGGATGGAGTTGAAATTAATTCTGATAAGGAAATGGATTTGAAGCCAGAGGGGAAGGACAAAACTTGCCATTATGTAGTTGGTAAGCAACAAGTAGATGGCGATTGTGCGCTTCGCTTCGCAAGGGAACGTAAATCTTATGAGAGAGGCGATAGACATCGTGGTGAAAATCAAATGGAAGTAATTACAGCGATTGTGAATAAACTTTCTTCTTCACGTAATTATCTTTTAAGACTGCCGGAGATTTTGAATATTGCGGCGGACTCATTCGAAACTTCATTAACCCGCGACAATATTACTTCGTTTATTCGGATGCAACTGAATGATGGCACGAAATGGGAAGTGGAGTCTATCTCTATCGATGGCGCAGGCTCGATGCAGGGAACTTATAGTATGGGTGCGAATAGGCCGCTATATGTAATGCTGGCTTATCCAGAGTCAGTAGAAACTGCTAAGGCAAAAATCCAAGAGTATTTGGTGAATGAATAAAAATATGTTAAAAGTGTTTACTTTTTGCATAATTTGTGCTATAATTATAGATAGGTAAAGGTTTTTTATGGAAGAAATTAATATTAAAGATTTTTTCATTTATCTTAAGCATTACATTATTGCTTTTATTGTGATGATTGGTCTTGCGGTGGGTGGTGTGTTGACTTATGATATGGCGATCAAAAAGCCAGTTTATCAGGCACAGACTACAATTGTGATTGCAAAAGCCGATGGTAGCAATAATGCTGCGGCGACGCTTAATGATGTAAATGCTTCACAGAAACTTGCTACAACCTATGGCGAAATTGCAAAAAGCGAGTTAGTTTTAAACCAGGTGATTTCCAATCTTGATTTGCCAACATCCACAAAAGACCTTAAAAATAATTTGACAATTAAGCCGGTAGAGGATACTTCCATACTTAGCGTGACTGCTAGAAGTTTAAGTGCTTCACAGTCGGCGGAGATTGCTAATGAAATTGCGAACGTATTTTCTAAGGAAGTGGCAAAAATTTATAATCTTGAAAATGTGAGCCAACTTTCTGTGGCAAAGGTGCCAGAATCACCATCTAATAATACACTGACTCGAGATTTGATTTTGGCGGTTGTGGTAGCTATCGCAGCAGTTGGTGGTTTTGCCTTCCTCAGATTTTACCTTGATGATACAGTCAAACATAGTGACGAAGTAGAAAAAATGTTTGGTCTCCCTATGACTGGTAAGATTTGCAAGAACGATATGAAATCCAAAAAAGATGTAAGTGAATTAGTAGTAGAAAAATATCCGAAAGCAATTGTGAGCGAAAATATTAAGAGTTTACGTACGAATTTGCAGTTTACGGCGATTGATAATAATTTGAAGACGATTTTGGTAACTTCTACAAATGCAAGTGAAGGTAAAAGTTTTGTGTCGGCAAATCTTGCGATTTCATTTGCTCAGACTGAGAAAAAAGTACTTCTAGTGGACTGCGATCTTCGTAAGGGGCGTGTACATCGTTTGTTTGACATTCCAAATACCGATGGTCTTTCTAATTTGCTTACCGATGAACTAGAAAATATTGAACATTATATTCATAACACTAGTATTAAAAACCTCGATGTAATTACTTGCGGTACTTATCCACCGAATCCTTCCGAGCTCCTTGCTTCTCGCAAAATGAAAAAACTTTTAACTTCGCTAAGGCATCGTTATAGTTTGATTATCTTTGATGGCGCGCCAATCGGTGGCTTGACGGACTCAGTGATTCTAGCAAATCTCATGGACGAGACTTTGATTGTAGTCAAAGACGGAAATACTTCGAAGAATGATTTGATGGCAGCGAAGGATGAATTGTCGAAGGCTGGTGCGAAAGTAGCTGGTGTGGTCTTTAATATGGTGAATCACCGTTCTTCCAAATATTATAATTATTATTACGGCGACGAAAAAAACTTCAGGAGATAATTTGGGGGTTTGAATGATTGATCTTCATTCACATATATTACCGGGAATAGATGATGGAGCGCCGGATCTTGAGACTTCGGTGGCGTTAGTGCGTGAACTTTATGATGGTGGAGTGACAGATGTAGTAGCAACGCCGCATTATATTGATGAGACGATTTATATTTCATCTGTGGCTACGAATAAAAAATTAATGCGTGAACTCCAGAAGAAGTTGAAAGATGAGGATGTAAATGTAAAGATACATCTTGGGAATGAAATTTATATCTGCAAAGAGATCAAAAGACTTTTGAAAAATAAGAAGATTTCTGGGATTGGTAGCTCTAAATACCTTTTAATAGAATTGCCAATGAGTGGAGACTATCCAGGTTATCAGGATATATTTTTGGAACTTCTTCGTGATGGATACAAGGTGGTTTTGGCGCATCCGGAGAGATATACGGCTTTTTCTAAAGATTTTGCGTTGATTACCGAGCTTTACGACATGGGAGTTTTGATGCAGTGTAATATTGGAAGTTTTGTTGGGCAATATGGAAAGAGCGTTCTTAAATTGGCTAAGAAAATAGCAAAAAATAAAATGATTTTTGCGGTGGGGACGGATATTCATCATGTACATGGCGATGCGTTTATTCCGGAAGCTTTGAAAAAGCTTGGAAAATTTTATAGCAATGATGAGCTTAATGAGATTTTGGTAGAAAATCCGAAAAAAATTCTGGGATAATTTTAGATAAATTGATTGTGCTATAATTGAGGATATGAATGTACTTGATTATGCTAAAGGCGTAGAACGGATGGTGGATCCGATGCAAGTAGGGAAGGTGATGCACCTTCAAACTAAGATTAAGCATATGCCAGTATGGCTTACAAAGAAGATGGTATTGTCGTCGGCGAAGAAGGCGGATAAAATGCCATTTGTAGTGGAACCGTATTGCACATTTCTTTTTTACGAATTAAAAAATCCAGCTAAGATTCAAAAGTATTTGCCGGATGGTTTTGTACCTTCTAAGGCCGCTGTTTTTGAGGGAGATCCAGAAAAATATTATGGGGTGGTGACGATGTTTAGAATCCATACAAGTGTATTTTGGGGATCTCGAGCTGAACTATATTTGATGGCGGAAAATTCTCAAACTGGACTTTTGTCTTGGATAATGATGGACTATATTAGTGATAGTATTTCTTATGACGAAAAACATGGTTTGAAATCACCAGATGTTTCAAAAGCGGTAATGACGACAACGTGTGATGGTGATTTTGTATGCGATATGACTACGAATGATGGAAAAAAGTTTGTGAAATGTGAGATGTCATTAATGGGTTCTAAGATGAAAAAATTAGATCAAAGATTTTGGATTGAGGGAAATACTTCAATTGCCTATGGTAGATTAGCGGGAGAAACGGATGGAGATTTGTTTTCTCTGACATTTTTTCCCGAAGAAATGAAACAAGCGCTCGATATACCTTTGTCGGCGGTTCGGTCTGTAAAAGTGAGTGACAATGCGGATATTGGTGGAGTATTAGAAAAAGCTTGTACATTTCCGTTTGCACAGCATATGTTAAGCGATTCGCCAGGGCAGAGGACGCACTATGGGTCGGCGGAGAAGTTGCGTGCGGCAGCAGAAAAAGTGAATTTTAAAAAGATAAAGGGATTCTAGAAATTTTTTGAAAGATTTGCAGAAGGTTTGACGGAATTAATATAGTCGATAGTTTTTTTGACGTATTCTTTGACTTTTTCCTCGTCGCTTTTTCCTGGATACCATAAGTCAGATTGACCAAATCCGTATCCGTCTTTTCTGGCGGTAGGAACATAGAAATTTCTGTTTTCTGGGGGAAGTAAAAAGCCGTCTTTTTTGGCGCAGCTCATCATATATTCATTAGTTTCGAGTAAACCTTTGACGTATAGTTCACTGCGTTTTGAATCGTAGGGAGCTTTTTTGCGAGTACGAAAAACAGTGGCATCTTTGTACCATCCGACGATATATTTACCACCGGTTTTTTCGTTAGTAGCACACCAAACGACTAAAACGTGATCGATAGCGTCGGAATTTGCGAAGGTGCTTTCGATATTTTCGATGTTGATAGCTCTAGGTTTGCCATTGACGCTTTTGGTCTCAACAAATCCATAATAAAAATTATCAGTGGGAGCAAAGTTGGCGATTTCATGGCCAGTGCCACCATCTTTGATATACTTGGCATCGCCGATCGGTTTGTCAGTTAACTCACCGTCATATTTGTCGGCCCAGCCGATATTGCAAAAAACAATCCTAATCATGTTCTAATTATAACATATTTTACTGTTTCTGTATAGGTGGTGGTGATGTAGTATAATTATATTAAATAACAAGGAATAAAGGATGAAGATAGAGTATCTTGGACATGCGTGTTTTAGAATTGATGGCTCATTGGTGATTGACCCATATAAAGATGGTAGTGTGCCGGGTTTGGCGCCGCTTAGAACATTTGGTTCTAAGGTGATTTGTTCGCATGAGCATGCAGACCATAGTGGAGTGGAATGCGTGGAGATTGTTTCTGAGGCTGGCTCGGCGATTGATGATTTTGAGATTAAAAAGGTGCCGAGTTTTCATGATGATGCTAATGGAGCTTTGCGTGGGCCGAATACGATTTTTGTGATTACTGCTAAGTCTGGCGAGAAATTGGTGCATTTGGGGGATTTGGGACATTTCCCAAACGATGAGCAGCTTGCGATGATTTCGGATGCAGATTATCTTTTGATTCCGGTGGGCGGATATTATACGATTGATGCTAATATGGCAGTGAAGATTTGCGAGGCCTCTCGGCCGAAGTGCGTTATACCAATGCATTATCGGACGGCTAATTCTGGGTATCCGGAGCTCTCTACTGTGGATGAATTTTTGAAACTTTGCGATGAAGCTGGGATTTTTGATAAGGTGAAGGTGCTATAATTATAGTAATAAACAAGGAGTTTTTATGGAAGATACTAAAATTTGTCAAAGCTGTGCGATGCCACTAACGTCTGATGGTATGTATGGGACAAATGCGGATGGAAGTGTGAATACGGATTATTGCAAATGGTGCTATGATAAAGGTGAATTTTTGGATAAGTGTTCGATGGAAGAATATATCGAAAAATGCTCGCAGTTTGGTGAGCAGGCGGGAATGACGAATGATGAGATGCGGGAATACTGTACGAAAGTTTTTCCAACACTTAAAAGATGGAAGAAATAGTCGGGCGGACTCATGAAAATTTTAGTTACTTATAAAAGTAAAACTGGGTTTACGAAAAAGTACGCGGAGTGGATTGCTGAGGAGCTAAGTTGTGACATCAAAGACGTAAAGAATGTTTCGTATAAAGATGTAGTGGGTTACGATCTCGTGATTCATGGTGGATGGATTTTTGGTGGTGTAATTAGTGGATATAATAGGATTATTAGCTATAATCCAAAACAGCTGATCGTGTTTGGGGTTGGTTATACGCCAAAAACCAAGGTGAATTTAAAGAAAATGGCGGAAGAAAATAAATTGGGCGACACTCCATTATATTATTTTGAAGGCGGGACTAATCCTTCTAAAATGGGTTTTGTAGGGCGAAAGATAGTAGAGATGGTAACGAAAGAAAAAGTGACGCACAAAGATAATACGGACAAAAAAGCGATTGATGAATTAATAAAAAAGGTAAAGGAAAGTGATCATGCCAAGACCAAGAGATAGGGAAGATTATTTAGGAAAGATAGAAAAATTTATTGACAAGCGGAAGGTGAGTTTGATTTGCTCGGTTGATGGTGATGGCTATCCAAATGTGAAGGCGATGCTAAAACCTAGAAAGAGAGTGGGGCTGAAGGAATTTTATTTTTCTACTAATACTTCGTCGATGAGGGTCAAGCAATATTTAGAAAATCCGAAGGCGAGTATTTATTTTTATCACAAAGGTTTGGTTAAATATATGGGTGTGATGCTGAAGGGGAAGATGGAAGTTTTGACGGACCAGAAAAGTAAAGACATGATTTGGCGAAGGGGCGATACGATGTTTTATAAAAAGGGTGTGACCGATCCGGACTACTGTGTTTTGAAATTTACCGCGACGAGCGGGCGGTATTACTGTGATTTGAAGACGGAGGATTTTGAGGTATAATGGAAAAGCAGATTTTGAAATATGAGGAGTTTATTTCGCGGGAAGTAAAGCGGGATCTTAATACTGAAGAGAGGGAACGGTTGGTTAGGTTACATGATGAGATGTTGAAGAATTTTCAAAAGGAGAGGTCGATCCATTTGAATGTGACATTGTTTTTTGCTTTGCTTGCGATAGTGGCGGTGGGGCTGATGGCATGGGAAGTAACTATAAATGGTTGGCTTCTTGAAATGATTCCGTTATATGTATTGGCGCTGATTTTAGTGATTTTGACTGGGTTTTATGTGAAATATTATTATTTTTTGGAAAATCATATACAGGGTTTGTATAAATATACGAAGGAATTGGAGGCTTTTGATGGCGAGCTCTAAAGAATATAGAGATTTTGTGTTGGAGCAGTTTGATATGGTGCCAGGGCTTTCTGACCATATTTCTTGCCGAGCGATGATGGGGGAGTTTGTGCTGTATTATGATGGGGTGGTGTTTGGGGGAATTTATGATGATAGACTATTGGTGAAGAAAGTGCCGGGGCTTTCGGATTTTGGAATGAGCGAAGCGATTCCGTATGAAGGCGGGAAGCCAATGTGGTTAGTGGAGTGCGTGGACGAGCCGGAGAGGCTGGGGGAGATTGTGAAAGCAGTGGTGGATGGGTTAAAATAGACGGACTATTTGAAATTTTAATGAAATTATGATATAATATATATATGCAAAAGGGAAAGAAAGTATTTGGCGTTATTGTTTGCTCTGTCTTGGGGGTTCTTGCTGTTGTTGGGATAGCTTCTGCTAATACACCTACTACTGAAATAAAGGAGGTGGAAGAAACTATTCATTATGCTATTAAAACTACTTATGACAGTAATATGCGTGAGGGCAATAAAGAGGTAAAACAAGAGGGTAAGGATGGGCTAAAAAAAGTAGTATATGAAGTATATTATAAAGGCGGCAAAGAAATAGATCGCAAAAAGCAAAATGAGACAGTATTAAAAGAAGCCGTGGATAAGGAGGTAATTGAAGGCACAAAGAAATATTATATATGTAGTAACGGTGTTGAGTATGAAACGTTGGGAGAAAAAAATGAGTGTGAGAACAGAATAACCTGGGAAAAACAGAAGAACGCTGCTCTTGCTGAATGTAATGCTGATCCAAATAAAAGAAATTGTTGGTATGATGAATATCCAGGAACGACGGTGCACTGGACGGTTTATACTGCACCTGCATCTAGATCTTCTGGATATAGGACTGGAGCGATTTGCAAAGATGGTTGGAGAAGTAGCGCGACTGGTCGTGGGGCATGTTCGCATCATGGTGGGGTGGCATATTGGATTTAGTCTAAGGGGGAGTCTTTTTGTGACTTTTCAAAAAACACTTTTTGTGCTATAATTATATATGGTTGGTCCGGTAGCTCAGCTGGTTAGAGCACGAGCCTCTTAAGCTTGGTGTCGAGGGTTCGAGTCCCTCCCGGATCACCAACAAGGAAATCTGTGGAAAACTCAGGTTCTAGACGCAAATTAAATGGTGATTTAATTTCAAAAATCACCCTTTTTTGTGCATCAATTTCTCTACGAGAAGAAACTTCGTCGTCTCGAAAAATCTCAAATTATATTTGAGATTTTTGCTCGTCTTCTCGTTCTATCGAGGTTCGAAACCATCATTGATTAGCGCTCTATTCATAGTTTTAGAACACGACAGGAACGAAGTCGTCGCACACTTTTTTTCATCGCCCAACTCGCGCATCTTCGAATCGTCAGGCGACTAATGCGCAAAGTAACTGCTACTTAGTTTTTGACGGCTTCTTTTCGGTCTTCTACGACCGGATGTTTAAGGTACATACTTTCTCCACCCAAAGTGTTGCCGGTTGGCAAGTATCATTTTGGTAGGGTGGGGAGATATGTGAACAAACGTTTCTTTGTTGTTTCTGCCTCTGTTTTTAGTGGAGTTCGAAAACTTGCAATTCTTGCGAAGGTAAGTTTAAATACGAACACTCTGTGAGGATGGCCGCGATTAATTATCATATTTGTCCTCGCAGGGAGTAATGGACCTGAACTATTTGATACCACGAATCATGTTAAAGGAATCGACGTATGATTCTAGATCTTTTTTGATATATTCAAAAACCTGTTTTGAAGTATGAGTTTTTGGTTCTAGCTCTATGAATCTTTCATGAAATTTTACTAGAGCGTCGTAATCGAGCTCGTAGAACAAATCTGGTTGGTCTTTAATTTTGTGATATATGCCAGTAATAGCGTCTCTAACATTGCAGAAGTCGATCGTTTTTGCATCTTCATGCTTTAATTTAGTTATTATCGTATCGGTATCCAGTATTGAGAAGAACTGTTTTCTAGAAACAATTTCTTCCTCATTTTCATAGACTGCGCTTTTTAGTTTTTCGCTCCAGTCATCTTCTTTTATGGCTGAGTTTATAAGTTTAAAAGCTTTCTTCTCCTTTAGGCTACGAATTTCGTTCCTAAGTTTATTTATTTCACTTTGATACTCATTCATTTCTTCTTGACCATAAAAAGTAAAAGTGGCTAAATCTATAAAGTCAAAATCTTTATCATCTATACTGTCCAAATGGGAAAAAATATATTTTTTGGCCTTATCTAGGAAAGAACTATCATCCATTATATTCTTACATCTAATCAGCACTAAAAGAATTCGAGGATAGAACTTATAGGTATAGTTGCCAGACTCTAGTTTATTAATTAGATCTTGTTCTAATGTAATAATTTCATTATCTTCGACGCGATAAGTATCGCCATAAAGAGTCATAGTCGGATCGTCTTTAATCTCTCTTGAATCAATGAGGGTTTTTACGTGTCTTTCTAATACTTCTTGTATATATTTTGAATTAGTTCGTATTTCAAGAACTCCATATGCTGCGATAAATTCAAAGTATCTTATACTATTCGGTTCATCATATTTGTCTGGCGGTAAACAAATTGATTGAATGCTTTGATGTGGATCAATTGTGGTTTTGCCAAATCCAGTTTCGTTGTATATGAAAAATAGAATTATGTCTGTGATTAATCTTTCATATTCCTCATCGTTTTTATATCGAAACTTTGCTTGAATTATCTTTATAACCTCAGTCGCTTTTTCAATTCCGCTCTGTATTTTTCGAATGTTAGTAATATTGTAACTGTCAATAAAATTAAGTATGCTTTGCGTATTCTTTTGAAGAAGTTCTTTTGCTCCACTATTTGTATTTTCTATAAGGCTAGATATTATAGATTGATAATCTTGCTGGAAAGAAAGGTTTTCGCGTATGATTTTGTCCATGTAATCTTCAAAAACAGCAGTATCATCTTTTGGTATTTTTTTCGTATTTGCAACCAACAGTATTTTAAAATTATATTGCTCGGTGTATATACTGATTTTTCCAAGTAGATTAGATAATGGTATCGTACTTCGCTCTATATCATCGATAATTATTAAATATTCTTTAAGGATTTTAGCACTAGCGTTGACAATTGCAGATTCATCAAATAATGAATCTGGCAACTTAAAACCATTAATAGATATTTGTTTCAGGACATCTTTGGCAAAATCCGGAATTTTTAGATGTAGATTACCCTTGCCTTTGTTTTTAAAAGCTTTTTTAGGAATTCCAGCAAGAATTGCTTTGTCTATTTCAGAGCTGTTTTTAAGGCCGAAGGCGGATAAATAGATATATCTTGATTTGCCTTCTAGATAATTTCGTACAAAATAGGTTTTTCCAGAACCCCATGCGCCATCTAGTAAAATAGCGCGATCCATATCGGAGCATCTATATTCCTCAATCGCTTTTATTAATTCATCTTTATTCATGATAGTTATGCTTTGTTAAAATAGCCACTTAAGTAATTATTTAACTCTTTATCATATGTGTAGATATAAACACCCTTAACTGCACGGTTCATAAGAATTCTGTAGGTTCTCAAAACTTGCTCAAGCATATCATCTTCATTGATCTGTTCATTGTTAGCGACTTGGCGTTGGCTACGTTTCATAGCGCCGGAATCTGCGCAAGCTTTGCGATTAAACACGAGTTTTCCGTCACGATAAATTAAATCGTTACCGATGATAATTCCTACATAATTTAGGTCATCACCTTGCACGGTGTAAATGCTACCAACTTCTTTTGGCGCGTTTTTAGAGCCGATCCAGTTGTTTTGAGTACTATTCCAGCGGAATTTCATGCCATCGATTTCGATATCATATGCGCTTTTATTTTTTTTGGAATTCCATTTCCAGGCAAAGCCTGCTACCATGCGCGATAAACCGTACTCCGCCTCGCGCTTTTCCATAGCTTCTGCGAAATCATGAATATCATCAAAAATCTTCGCTTCAAATCCTTTGAAAGTTTCTTTTTCTCTGGGCCTAAAACCGTTTGACAAAATATCGTGAATATAATCGATATATTTTTTGCCGCCAAGCGAGCGCATCTGCGTTTTGAGATAATACTCGCGTTTGTTAAATTCGTCTGCATATTGCAAGATATCGCTACGATTGATATTGGCTGGACGAATGCGTTGTTGGTCACTAAATACTAGGACGACATTTTTGGATTTTGCCATGATCCAGTCTAGTTCTGAATGAATGTCAGTGTCGCCGAAAATCTTCTGATCAATTTCATGAACTTGTTTACCCAGTGTCCCGGTAACACCTACTTTTAGAAGATGTGCCTCGTCTACTAATGTAATGTCGAAATTATCATCACATTTACCAAATTGGACTGGCGAGAAGATTCTGATATTTGCATTGCCGAGATCGATTTTATCGAAAATTTTACGGATGCGGCCGCATAGTGATGGCTGTGGAATTACTAGGGCAATGCTTTTGTTCTTAAAGTTTTGGTTAATATGCTCCAGTTCAAAGAAAATATTGAAGTTTGATTCGTCGTCAATATCATCGTTTTGGTTGTCGAATGATTGTAGATCGGCTAATAGTTTTGCGAGATACATAATGACGATAGTTTTGCCAGTGCCGGCATCGCCATCGATGACAGATAGGCTTTTTACGCCGCGCGTGATAGCTTCGTCAATGTTTTGGATAATCTCGGTCACTACATTTAGTTGTTCGAAGTTTAAGTTCTTGTATGGCGAAAACTTAAATAGCTCAGAGTTGTTGATTTCTGAAATAGTCTTGTCGGCGATTTTTAATTCGCGAAGTCGGTTCCAGATTTCTTCAAAAGTCTTGCGATAGTTAGCTCTATCATAATAATCGCGGTCGCACATGCCGTCGTTGCGATTTAGGACCTTAAACTTTCCATCACCGCTGAAATACTGAATGAGATAGGACTCTAGGTCTAGCGCCGCACTCTTATTAAATGTTTCGTCAAAAACTACTTTTACGGAGCCATGCCTGAGGCTTGACTTCTCAGCATTAGCTAGGTGCTGGTTCATGCGGTTTTTGAGATTTGTAGTTTCGCCAATGTAGATTTGCTGATTATTGTAAATCTGATAAACTACTGGCCAGTTTTCTTCCAGATGATCTTCTGCGGCTAAGTTGCTGATTGCTTTTTGGTCGAAAGAGTAGTTTCTGATTTGGAAGGATTTTTCTGACATATCATAATTCCGTATATTTTTTGCTATTACCTTTAGATTTATCTACCGGATACTTCTTAGAGTTTTCCTCTAATTTTTCCATAACAATATCTTCAAGGCTGACGCCGAGCTTGTCGGCTAGGAGAATCGCATAGTTAACTACATCGGCCAGTTCTTTACAAACTTCCTTTTTGTCGTAGTTATCGTTCCATTGGAAACATTCAAGAAGTTCGCCAGACTCAATTGCGATTGATTTTGCCAAGTTGGCAGGGGAATGAAACTGATCCCAGTCTCTGTCTTTTGTGAATTTTACCACCGCCGCCTTGACTTCTT
>JAUMXO010000010.1 GCA_030529135.1 Candidatus Saccharimonadota bacterium
AATGTGGCCACTACCACCTCAAGGTAGCGTGTCTACCAATTCCACCACGCGCGCTCGCGTATATTTATTATATCACATTTTTTGTTTTTATAAAGACATTTACAAAGCTACATTAGACATGATATAATAGTATGAAATAAAGGAGGTAAATGGGAAGTCTTATTAAAAAATTTTCAGTGGTTGCTTTAGCCTTGTTTGTAGGTGTAGTTTTTGTTTTAAATAGTAATACTTACGCCGACGAAGAGGGTAGTTCTGGCGGTACTAGTATTAGCATCAGTCCTGTAAGCAAAATTTTGCAAATTTCAGCAAGTTCTGTCTACGAAGATACCTTTAAAATTTCTAATAATAGCGAATCGCCAATGCGGTTTGAAGTTTATGCTACTCCTTATGCATTTAGCTATTCTGAAGAAGATGACGCCTATAAATTAGGTTTTAGCAAAGAGACTACCTATACGCAAATTGCAAGATGGATTACTTTTAGAGATGTTAACGGCAATTATGCGGAAACTGCTAATTTTACCGCCGGTCCCAATGAGACTATAGAAGTGGCCTATAAGATTTCTACGCCCGATAGTATTCCTGGCGGCGGTCAATACGCTGTACTCTTTGCGCATACTTTATCCGACGACGCCACTTCTAGTGGAATCAAAACAGAAGCTAGCCCAGGACTAGTAGTCTATGGGCGTTCAGACGGAGAGACTATCGTTTCTGGAGAGACTTCAGATTTAGTGATTAAGCAGTCTATGGTAGTGGATGGCAACGAAAAGAATATTATTAATGCGTCTGCTAAAGCCAAAAATACCGGCAATGTAGATTTTATGGCGGCTGGCAGTCTAAAAGTAACTGGTATATTTGGAAATGTTTACTACGAAACTAAGGCCGACTCCACTGAGTCTAGAGTGTCAATCATCCCGGAAACTGAGTTGACGGTGAGTGATAGCTGGGATGATACACCTTTCTTTGGTATGTTTAATGTAGAGTGGACTGTATATTTAAATGGAGAAGCTAAGGAGACTATCACAAAATTCGTAATAATCATACCGCCAGTTATAATTATTGTAGCAATTTTACTATTGACAATTATTATTGTGTGGATTACAATCATAGTTAGGATGCGTAAAGAGCGTCGTTCTAAGTTTGTAGCGTAGGCATTCATCTTAGACAGCGAGCTTTACAAAGCCAAAACAAAAATATAAACAATAAAAAGAAAGTGGAGTGTATGAAAAGAACACACAAAAAAATGCTCGGCTTCGCGGGACTCGGTTTGGTAGCAGTTGCTACTGCCGTGGCGGCAGTTTTGCCTACACCGCTAGCCTCGGCAGCTAATATAACGGACACTATTACAGTGCAGGTGACAACAGGGCAGCCTAGTATTACTTTTAGTGACACTAGTGGCAATGTGGTCTCTAAGCCTAACTATAGTTTTAAAGTAAACTATACTGGTTTAGAAAATTTGGGAGTAAAACTTTATAGGACCACTAAAGATGGGACCAAAACGGATACTGAGGCAACATTAGTAAACATAAATGACCCTCTAACTAGCGAAAGTGGCGTTTGGGAAGGTAACATAAATTTAGATGACTATGGCGGCTCAGGATATTTTGAGATTGTTGCTGAAGGGAAAGATAAAGATGGCGCGCAGGTTCCTGGCTCTTCGCTAAAAATTACGTATAATGAAACTACAGATGGCGGCAATACGGATGGCGAAGTTGACACTAATATACCAAAAGCGGAGGTAAAATACTTAATGATCAGTGTCTACGACAGAGATAGGACTACTATTAGAAGCGAATGTCCTCTTGAACCTGGATTCAGAATTGATAGCTCTGCTTTTGATGGTAATGTTGTTAGTTTCAACATAGATGATTATTGCCATCCTGATTTGCCTGGTCCTAATGTGTATTCATTAAAGATTGTTGCATATGATGCCGACGATGATATCATTAGCACCAACTGGATGGATTTTGCGATCGATGGCAGTGGTAGTGGTAGAGAGATTACAATTATTATAGGTGTACATGTTGATATTGATGTAGTAACAACACTTGAGACTGCTATCTATGACGAGAATGGTAATTTAGTACGAAATGTAGTAATTGATCGTGCGACTGGGAACGCAAAAGTATATGACAAAAATGGCAACTTCCTGTTTGACGCATCTGGTGTTTATGTAAATGGTAAGCTCAAATTTATTATGGATGGGTTGGAACACGGAATCTATAAGGCACACTTAAGATTCTTCAATGCAAACCATAAGCAAATCGGTGGCACTATAATCTATACTATCGACTACACTTCGGGGACTCCTATTATCGTACCTGATACCGGTAGTTTCTTCCAGGGTCTAAATATTTCTAGAGAAGATTATTTAATTACTGGAATCGTAGTATTTGCCATCATTGGCGTAGTAGGATTTGGTATAGTAAAGAAAGCTCACGGCACGAAGAGAATTGGCGGAAGGAATCGTCGCTAATAAATAATAAGAGCTGCATAGGATAGGTGTGTTACCTATGTAGCTACACTCTAAATTTAATGTAGAAATAAACCGGTACTTCTAAACTGCGAGAGTACCGGTTTATTAGATCTAAGCTACTAGTTTTTCAGAAAACCGACAAAAAACCAACATAAAAAAATCAGGCGCATACGCCTGATTTTTTAAATTATTCATTGATTGTAGCGGCAGCTTTTTTCTCTTTTTTCTCGGATTCTTTGGCAGCCTTTTTGGCTTTATTGCCAAGACTAGAACGAAGCTTGGCGGCGCGTTCGGCGCGAGCTTTAAAGCGATCTACGCGACCTTCCGTGTCGATAATCTTCTCTTCGCCGGTAAAGAATGGGTGGCTTGCTGAAGAAATTTGCACCTTAACTAGCGGATATTCTTTGCCATCAGTCCATTTAATAGTTTCGTCGCTTTTAGCAGTAGATTTAGTCAAGAATGAAAAGCCGGCGGCCTCATCTGAAAAAACCACAGCACGATAATCTTTAGGATGTAATTCTTTTTTACTCATAATTGTTAGTATTATATCAGAGATTTCAAAAAAAGTAAAGAGAAAAGGCAAGCCTTGAGCTTGCCTTTTAAAAAATTAGAGGATGGTATCGATATCTTCAACAACTTCATCGATGAACCCGTGTTCCAAAGCGTCTTTGGGCAGCATATAGTACTCAACCCTGGAAAGTGCATCGTACTCACTCGATGTCATTTTGCTATACTTTAAAACATGGTTTTTGATGACTTCATTTTCATAGCGCTGATCAAATTTCATTTTATCCTGCGCCTTGTTGGTAGAACCAGCTGCAAACATAGACCCATCATGCATAAGAAAAGTCATGTCTGACAAAGAAAAACGCCGATGCCCCGTGATTCCGATTAAAAATGCCATCGAGCTCCACTGCCCAACGTTAATAGTGTAAATTGGGGTCTTACTGATCTTGATAGCATTGATAATCGCAAATCCGCTAGTCACATCACCGCCCGGAGAATCGATGTACAGCCTAACTGGCTTACGCTCTTCTATTGGCTTGCCTCGATCTTCGCGATTATATTCAAAGATCCACCCCACCAATTCATCTGCGATAGAAGATTCACCAACCAAGATGACTCCATCGGCATAGTTAATTGCTGTATCGAGATAAAGCTGTCGATTTAAGTGCTCTCGATAAGAAAGACACTCGCCTAGATTAAGCGAGACTTTAAACTGATCAGGTATAAAATCTTTCAACATAAAACCACCTCCTTTTTAAGTTGCGGCACCACCCTGTTAATCTGTATTTTACCAGATAGACTTGATTTTTACAAGCATGTGTGGTATAATTAGGGTATATATTAATTTTAACGAAACAGATTGCGGGAGGTTTCCTCATCAAAAGCGAGGCTGATGGATTCCGTAGTCGAAGAGAAAGGAAATCATATTATGACAGTAGCTGTCGATATGAAGGCTCTATTTGAGAGTGGTGCTCATTTTGGGCATAAAGCAAGCCGGTGGCATCCTAAAATGGCACCATATATTCACTCCAAGCGCCAAGGCACACATATTATCAACCTAGAAAAGACTGTAGAAGCTTTAGAAAAGGCTTTGCCAGCTCTTACCGAAATTGCCAAAAAAGACAAGAAGATTCTCTTTGTTGGCACTAAGAAGCAGATGAAGGACGTAGTAAAAACGGCTGCTGAATCTATGGAAATGCCTTACGTAACTGTACGTTGGGTTGGTGGCACACTTACAAACGTAGAAACCGTAAATCGCCAAATCCGCAAGCTTAAAGATTTAGAGAAAAGAATGGCTTCAGGTGAGCTTGAAAATCGCTATTCCAAGCTCGAAGTACAAAGATTCCAGGAGGAAATTGATTTATTAAACGAACGCTATGGCGGCATCAAAAACATGACCGAACAGCCGGCTGCCATCGTAGTGGTAGATGCAAATGAAGATAAGAATGCAGTAAAAGAAGCAAAAAATCTAAATATTCCAGTATTTGCTATCGTTGACACTAATGTGGACCCATCTGGAATTGATTATGCAATTCCTTGTAACGATGACGCAATCAAAGCCACTCAACTAGTCCTAGACTACATTGTAGCTGCAATCAAAGAGGGTAGAAAATAATTTAAATTAATAAGCTTTTAAAAAGGAGGCAAAAATGGCTGAAGTAACAGTCGAACAAATCAAGAAATTAAAAGAACTCTCTGGCGCGGGGCTTACCGATGCCAAGAAAGCTCTCGTGGAAGCAAAAGGCGATTTCGACAAAGCACTTGAAGCGATGAGAAAAAAAGGACTTACCAAAGCTGAAAAACGCGGTGACCGCGAAACTCGTGAAGGTTTGGTGGAAGCCTACATCCATGATGGTAGACTCGGTGCAATCGTGGAAGTAAACTGCGAAACTTCTTTTGTAGCAAAGACCGACGAGTTTAAAACCTTGGCTCACCAAATTGCTATGCAGATTGCATCGATGGCGCCACTTTATGTATCTGAAGATGACATTCCAGAAGCAGATAAAAAAGCTAAGATCAAAGAGCTGGAAGAAAACTTCAAAGGCCCTGAGAATATGAAAGAAAAAATCTTGGAAGGTCAGGTAAAGAAGGCTTTTTCAGACAAAGTTTTGATGAACCAACCATATATTTTGGATGATACCAAGACCGTAGAGCAATTCATCAAAGAAGCGATTGCTAAGACTGGTGAAAATATCACTGTAAGGCAGTTCAAGAGAATTGAACTTGGAGTGACTGAATAGAGCTCTTCACATCAAAAGAAACAAAAATAGCCCGTGAAGGGCTATTTTTAAATTACAAGAAACAGATTCATGATATAATAATACTAATAAACAAGGAGCTCTTATGTTCGATATTAAAGAAGATCGCAAAAAAATGGAAGATACCATTGAGCGATTTAGGGATGAAATGAAAAAAGTTCGCACTGGGCGAGCACATCCAGATATGTTATCAGGTATTAAGGTGGAAGTTTACGGACAATTTATGCCATTAAATCAAGCCGCCAACATTACCGCAGCCGATGCAACGCTTCTTGTAGTTACTCCTTTTGATCCAGCCAATATTGCAGCGATTGAATCGGCAATCAGAGCTGATCAATCTTTAGGACTAAATCCAGCTGATGACGGCCGTGTGATTCGCGTTCCAATCCCTGCCTTAACTGAGGAAAGACGTAAAGAAATCGTTAAAAATGCCTCCGCGAAAGTAGAAAATGCCAAAGTGGCACTAAGAAACATTCGTGAAGACGCCAGAAAAGCCGTAAAAATCGCTGACGAGATGAGTGAAGACGTCAAAAAACGCGCCGAGAAAGATATCGATGAGCTTACTAAAGAATTCACCGATAAAATCGATGCTGAATTCAAAAGTAAATCTGATGAAATAATGAAGTTATAAATTATGAGTCTAGAGCATTTAGGAATTATCGCGGATGGAAATCGACGCTGGGCTAAAGCTAATGGCCTTCCCACGATAGAAGGTCACAAAAGAGGGCTCGACACCATTGAACTTATCACTGAAGCGGCTGACAAAGCTGGCATCAGATTTGTAACCTTTTATGTTTTTAGTACCGAAAACTGGGGGAGAAGTAAAGATGAAGTAAATTATATCATGAAACTTGCCGAGACTCGCATTCTTAAATATGCCGAGAAATTGGCAGCTAAAAATGCCAGGATGTTGATTTTGGGTTCTCGAGAAAAAATCGGTCCTAAATTAGCCTCTGCGCTCGACAAGGCCGAAAAAATCACCGAAAATTGCACTGGAATCACGGTATGTTTTTGTTTTAATTATGGTGGCGAAAAAGAAATTGCCGATGCAGCAAATACGGCATTAGAAAATGGCGAAGAAATCACTCCGGAAAGCATTCGTAAGCATTTATATCATCCGGAAGTACCAGATATTGATATGGTAGTAAGAACTTCTGGAGAAGAGCGAATTTCCGGCTTTATGCTTTGGCGAGCCTCTTACGCAGAATTTTTATTTATTAAAAAATATTTTCCAGAAATGAACGAAACAGATATTGCAGACATCATAACAGAATACGATAAGCGGAATCGCCGTTTCGGCAAATAATATGATATAATGGATTTATGAATATTTTTGTGGGTGTATTAGTAGGTTTGATTGTGCTGATGATTTTAGTCGTTGCACATGAATTTGGACATTTTATCATGTCTCGTCGAAATGGCGTGAGAGTATTGGAATTTGGTATTGGATTCCCACCGCGTGCGATAGCCTGGATTAAAGACCCAAAAACTGGCAAATGGCGAAGGCTAAAAAGATCCGAGTGGACCAAATCAACCATTACAAAGACCGTAGGGGTGGAGAAAGAGTCTTTTAAAGATTCTGAGAAAAAAGATGATAAAAAAATCATCCAAAAAGGTTTGATTTTTAGTATTAACTGGCTGCCTATTGGTGGCTTTTGTCAAATGGATGGAGAATCAGCAGTAGATACGAGAGAGGGAACTTTTGGCAAAGCGAGTTTTTGGAAAAAAACCAAAATTCTTTTTGGCGGCGTGATGATGAACTGGATTGTAGCGTGGCTGATTTTGACGATTTTAGCTTGGGTGGGCATGCCAACTTTCATCGAAAATCAATTCACTATTGAAGCGGATACGAGGGTTGAACAGACGCCGGTAAAAGTAAAAGCAGTACACGAAGACTCGCCGGCTAAAAAGGCAGGGTTTCTGGAAAATGACTATATTTTGAAGGTGAACGGAGAAGAAGTAAAAACCGGCCTAGACATCACTGCTATCAATAAAAACAATGCCGGAAAAGAAGTAAAATATACTATACAAAGAGAAGTTCACCCTAAATGTATAGATGATTGCGATAATCTCACAGAACAAATGCTCGATGTCGAATTAACCGCCACACTGAATCCAGCGGATGCCGAGTATCTACTTGGTGTTACCATGGAGTCTTCGGATTCACTGGCCTATTCCACCTGGTCTGCACCAATAAAAGCTGCGGGCTTGACCTTACAGCTTACAGGAGAGACTTTCAAAGGTTTGGGTGAACTGGTTTGGAATCTCATATCTGGCGTGGGGAGACAACTCAGTTTTGATGATTCCGTACGCGAAAGCGGACGTGAAGCAATTGAAACTGTGGGAGATTCGGTAACTGGACCGGTGGGGATTATCGGCATTTTATTCCCAACTTTCACATCAATGGGACCAGCTAACCTTGCATTTTTGGCTGCAGTTATTTCTATATCTTTGGCCTGCATGAATGTCTTACCGATTCCGGCGTTAGATGGCGGAAGATGGACACTGATTGCTATCTTTAAATTACGGAAGAAAAAATTAACCAAGGAAATTGAAGAAAAAATCGTAGCGAGAGCATTCATGGTTCTGCTGGGATTGATAGTGCTAGTAACAATCCTAGACATCACGAGGTTCTTCAGATGAAAAAAGTATGTGGGAATAAAAAAGTAGCCCCAAAAAAGCTAGATTACAATAAGAAATCGCATAGCAGTAAGAATCAATGGTGGATAAATTTTTGGTACGTAGTGGGGTTAACCGCATGGGTATTCTTAGTGGTCGTGGGCATACAATTTCTGGTTGGCATATTAGTCAGTTTGATTTTACCGAAGGACGTATTAACTTCACCACTAATGAACTCGATTTTTTCGGTTATTACATACATCTTGGCTCTTCTAATTTTAATATTTTTGACCCCAAAAATTGTACAACTCATCAAAAAACAAGACAAAATGGTGATAATTTCTAGAGAAAGAATCGGGCTTAGGGGACTTCCCACCTGGACTGATATCGGGCTTTCACCGATTGGCTATGTAACAAGCATTATAATTGCTGCGGGTATTACTTGGATTTTTACCCTACTGCCATGGTTTGACGCCAATGAAACACAAAATTTAGGATATAGCCATTATATGTTTGGCCTAGAAAGAGGATTAGCATTTATTACATTGGTCGTAATAGCACCAATCATAGAAGAAATTATTTTTAGGGGGTGGCTTTATGGCAAATTAAGGATAGTGATTCCAAAATGGCTAGCAATCCTGATTACTTCTTTACTGTTCGGTCTAATACATATGCAATGGAACGTAGGAATTAGCGTTTTTGCAATGTCCATTGTGGCTTGTACTCTGAGGGAGATTACCGGCACAATTTATTCTGGTATGTTAGTGCACATGATTAACAATGGTATAGCGTTTTGTCTAGTATATATAGTCGGAATATCATAAGATAGCCAAAAGATACGAGCTATGATATACTTATGATATGAGATTGTCTAAGACTTTTATTAAAACTTTAAGGGAAGCACCGAAAGACGAAGTCGCCAGAAACGGCGCACTCTTGTCGCGCGCTGGCTATATACATAAAGAACTTGCTGGAATTTATGATTATTTGCCCTTAGGGGTTTCAGTAATTGAAAAAATCAAAAATATCATCCGAGAAGAACTAAACGCGATTGGCTGCGAAGAAGTTCAAATGTCTGCGCTCCAAAATCCTGAGCTCTGGGAGGCTACGGGTAGATTTTCGGATCAAGAAGTAGATATTTGGTTTAAAACCGAACTAGCTTCAGGCGGAACGCTCGGTCTTGCACCGACCCACGAAGAACCGATGACTAATATGTTAAAAACCTATATTTCTTCTTATAAAGACCTACCTTTATATGTGTATCAATTCCAGACTAAATTTAGAAATGAACTTAGAGCGAAATCTGGCGTCATGCGTGGACGTGAATTTTTGATGAAAGATCTTTATAGTTTTCATACCTCAGAGGATGATTTGGACATTTTCTACGAAAAAGTAGAAAAAACTTACGCGCGAATTTTTAATCGGCTAGGAATTGGTGATTCCACCTTTAAGACTTTTGCTTCTGGTGGAATTTTTTCTAAATTTTCACATGAATATCAAACTATACTTCCTGTAGGCGAAGATACTATATATTATAATGCCGACAAGTCCTTAGTCTTCAATAAAGAAGTCTTTACGGATGAAGTTTTAGCTGAGTTTAACGCGAATGCTAATGATTTCACTGAAGTTAAGGCAGCAGAGGTGGGAAATATTTTCAAACTGAAGCATAAATACAGTAAGCCTTTGAATTTAAAATACACTAGTGAAAGCAACCAAGAACAATATGTTTACATGGGCTGCTATGGTATTGGGGTATCGAGATTAATGGGGGTAATTGCTGAAAAATTTGCTGACGAAAAAGGACTAGTGTGGCCAGAAGAAATAGCCCCGTTCAAATATTATTTAGTTGGAATTGGCGAAAAGGGGATAGCAGAGGCTGAAAAACTCTATAAAGGCCACGAAAATGAAATTTTATTCGATGACAGAGAGGCGCGTCCTGGTGAAAAGTTTGCGGATGCGGAATTGATTGGAATTCCTTACAGGGTAGTAATTTCAGACAAGACTTTAGCTGAAGGGAAAGTTGAGCTCACTAGCCGTAGAGACGGGGAATCAAAATTAGTTGACTTGAAAGAGCTTTTCGTGTAGAATATATCTAGTATTATTTACGTGGAGAAAAATATGAACAAAAAAGAAATTCACTTGACCGCTGAAGGTAAAAAAGATTTAGAAAAAGAACTTGAGGAATTAATTGCTAAAAGGCCTGAGATTGCCGAAAAAATTGCGACAGCAAGGGCCTTCGGTGATTTGTCGGAGAATGAAGAATATAGCTCGGCAAGAGCAGAGCAGAAAATGACTGAAAATCGCATTTTAGAGATTCAAGATATTCTAAAGAATGCTAAGGTAATTAAGGCCGGGAAAAGAAGCACGGTTGCTCTTGGTGTCTCGGTAAAATTAGACCTCGGCGGAAGAAAAGTAGAATACGCTGTAGTTGGTGCTACAGAAGCCGATCCAACTAAAGGCAAAATCTCAAATGAATCACCGATTGGCAAAGTAATCATGGGACATAAAGTCGGGGAAAACCTAGAATTTAATGGTAGAAAGGTTAAAATTATTTCGATAAATTAATATGTTACTCGAAGATTATAGAAACGAAAGATTAAAAAAACTTGAAGCCCTAAGAGAAAAAGGGATTAACCCTTATCCGTCCAAATCTTCACGAAATACTTTTATTTCTGAAGTAGTCAATCATTTTGACGAAAAACAAGGCCAGGAAGTAGTAGTTGCGGGACGAATTGTAGCGATCCGCTCATTTGGAAAATTAGTATTTTTAAAACTTCGTGACGCGACTGGTGAAGTACAAATTTTTATGAAAGTCTCTGCCGAACCGACTCCGGAAGGTTTACTTAACGCAAAAAATGTGAAACTTCTTGATATAGGCGACTTTATTGAAGTGCGTGGGGTGGTAAACAAATCGCAGACTGGGGAGATTTCGGTATTTTCTGACTTTATAAAACTGCTTACTAAAACTTTAAGGCCTTTACCAGAAAAATTTACTAATAAAGAAGAAAGATATCGTAGGCGTTATGTGGATATGAACGTAAACCCAGAGGTGCGCGAAAGATTAGTGCGACGCTCTAAATTTTGGCAGGCCACACGCGATTTTATGAATAAACATGGTTTCATTGAAATAAATATTCCAGTTTTAGAACACACGACTGGTGGCGCCGATGCAACGCCTTTTGTTACTCACATGGATGCTCTGGATGAAGATTTCTATCTTCGAATTTCGCACGAATTACCTTTGAAGAGATTACTTGGCGGCGGTTTTGAAAAAGTCTATGATATTGGACCAAGATTCAGAAATGAGGGAATTGATGACGAACATCTGCCTGAGCATATTGCATTTGAAGCCTATGCCGCATACGAAAATTATGAAGACGGAATGAAATTTTATGAAGAAATGATTAAATATGTCTGCCGTGAGACTTGGGGAACTCTAGAATTTCATGTAAATGGTTTTGATATTAACTTAGATCAGGAATGGCCGCGCGTAAAATATGCCGACCTTTTGAACGAAAAATTTGGTGTAGATGTATTTAATCCAGATCGTGAGCATTTACTTAAGGTTCTTACAGAAAATTGGGACGCTAAAGATCTTTCTCGAGAGGATTTCTTGAAAAAGCTCGAGAATACTACTACGCCACATCTTATCGATGACGTTTGGAAATTAATTAGGAAAACTTCTTCGGGACCATATTGGGTGATAGAGGAGCCACTCGCTCTTTCTCCTCTGGCTAAAAAATCTTCTAAAAATCCTTTGGTGACAGAAAGATTCCATCCGGTGATTGCAGGTACAGAGATGGGTAATGGATTCTCGGAACTAAATGATCCACTAGACCAGTTGACTAGATTTGAAGAGCAGCAAGCAGCGCGTGATGCAGGAGATGAAGAAGCACAAATGCTAGATAAAGATTTCGTCGAAATGCTAGAATATGGCATGCCACCAGCTTGTGGATGGGGTAATAGCGAAAGAAATTTCTGGCTTTTAGAAGGTGTACCTGGTAGAGAGGCAGTTCCGTTCCCAACTATGCGGAGCAATGATGAGTCGCTTTAAGCTAGTTTCAAAATATCAGCCCACTGGCGATCAGCCTAATGCGATTAGGCAGCTAGTAGATGGGCTAGACCGAGGAGAAAAATGCCAAACACTTTTGGGCGTGACAGGATCTGGTAAAACTTTTACGATGGCAAATATTATCGCTGAAACCCAGCGCCCAACGCTAATATTGGCCCACAATAAAACTCTTGCCGCACAACTTTATGCCGAATTTAGAGATTTCTTCCCAGAGAATGAAGTACATTATTTCGTATCATATTTTGATTATTATCAGCCGGAAGCTTACATCGCTTCTACCGACACTTATATCGAAAAAGATTCGGCAATTAATGATGAAATTGACCGATTGAGACATGGAGCTACGGAAGCTCTGCTTTCTCGACGCGACGTAATTGTCGTATCTTCAGTATCCTGCATCTATGGCATTGGCTCACCGGAGAATTATTTGGCGATGTCGTTTAGTGTAAGAGCATCAGACAACTCTTCCTCGGACACACTCAAGGCCGTTCGGCCAAGCTTATGGTCCGAGAAAGAGCTGTCTGATCTCACCCAAGCCGAATTATCTGACATTTCTCAGGATGAACTGATTCGTAAATTAGTTTCTATTCAATATCATAGAAACGATCTTGCGTTTGAACGAGGAAATTTCAGAGTAATGGGCGACACGGTTGATCTTTATCCGGCAAATGGCGAAAATGGTTATCGATTTGAATTTGAATTTGATCGTTTAGAAACTATTAAGATTGTTGATCCTTTGACTTTTGAGGTAAAGCAGCAGCCAGAAAAAGTACATATTTTTCCAAATACGCATTACGCCACACCAAGAGAAGATTTAGAAAGGGCACTCAAATCTATTCGTGCGGAGTACGCCGAGAGACTAGCGTATTTTAATGAACATGAAAAATTTTTAGAAGCGCAACGACTTTCGCAACGCATAAAATACGATTTAGAAATGTTGGAGCAAACTGGTTTTGTAAAAGGAATTGAAAATTATTCCAGGCACCTTGAAGGCCGAAAGCCAGGTGAGCCACCACACACATTACTCGACTTTTTCCCGAAAGATTTTCTTTTGATAGTAGATGAATCACATATGACTTTACCGCAAGTACGTGGGATGTATAATGGTGATCACGCCAGAAAATTAAATCTAGTGGATTATGGTTTTAGGCTACCTAGTGCATTAGACAATAGACCATTGACTTTTGGTGAGTTTGACGCAAAAGTCGGGCAGGCAATTTATGTTTCTGCGACACCTGGTGAATATGAACTCGAAAATTCACCAAAACCGGCTGAGCAAGTGATTCGACCGACCGGACTTTTGGACCCAGAGATAGAAGTAAGAAAAACCGACGGACAGATTGATAACCTGATGGAAGAAATAGACCGAAGGATTGCTAAGGGGCAAAGGACTCTGATTACTACTCTTACTAAAAGAATGGCAGAGGATTTAACCGATCACCTAAAAGAACGCGATGTAAAAACTGCTTATATTCATTCTGATATTGACACTTTGGAACGTGGCGATATTCTAAAAGACTTACGCGAGGGAGTGGTGGATGTACTAGTAGGGATTAATCTTCTAAGGGAAGGGTTGGATCTTCCAGAGGTCTCACTAGTTGCAATTTTAGACGCAGACAAAGAAGGATTCCTTCGTTCTGAATCGGCATTAATCCAAACGATTGGCCGAGCAGCTCGCCATGTGGAAGGTAAGGTAATTATGTACGCTGACTACATTACGGAAAGTATGGAAAAAGCTATTACGGAAACCAACCGACGACGCGAAATCCAAAAAGAATACAATGCAAAACATCATATCGTACCAACCTCAATTAAAAAGGAAGTTTCGCTTGGCCTTCGCGCAATTATCCCAGAAAAAGAAGTAGAAGATAAACTAGACATCAAGCGCATTCCTAAAGATGAATTGCCAGGACTAATCAAGTCTTTGCAGTCTGAGATGCAACTTGCAGCAGCTAATTTAGAATTCGAAAAGGCTGCTACCCTTAGAGATGAGATAGAGAAGATCAAGTCTGAACTCTAGCACAACGAGAAATTAACAGAGGTAGAAATAGTAGCTCATATTGACTTTTTTGCATAAGTGTGATATAATGAGAGATGTAACTATTGTTAGTTTGTAGCTTAAAAAGGAGGGTGTTATGAAGAAATTAAGAATTTGGGAGGAAGATCAGTGGAACAGTCCAGTAGAGAATGACCCGACAATCGGGATCATGATAGATATACTGGGAGTTGCCGCGCTCCTGCTAGCCCTGATAGTGAGCGCAATGATTGTAAAAGCTCACCATCAAAAAATGAAAAAGGTCGAGGTTGCCGAGTCTCATAATGAAGACGTGGGGCCGGTAATCATCGACACAATGGAGCTGGCGGATTTCCCAACCAAACCGCCTGTCTCTGAGGAGAATGATCCATACAAAATCTACGCAGTAGACAAGAATTGGATCATGACCCAACCCGAAACCGACGACAGATATGTTGTTGAGAGAGACGGCAGATGCTATCTCTTGGGGTGGAAAATGCCAGGAAACATTATTAAGAAATACAACGTCGGCTGGCAGGAGGGACCATTTTCTCCTAAAAAACCCGCACATCTTTGGCTTTACGATGAAGACGTGTGGGATGTACCCACTGATGCCGATAGCGGGGCGCTGATTAGCTGCGGCCGGTTTCCCACCTTTAAGATTTACAAGGGTGAGAAAATCTGGCTGTATGGCTATGGCTTCGATACCGCCGTACTCAGCAAATGTAATGAGTACGGCTCTACCATCCAGGCATTCGAGTATGGCGGGTATTATCATCCCATCAGCCATGACATATTCGACTACCCGAAAGACGGGCACGAAGCCTATGTGTATGGCCAGAATGGTGGTGTAAACGACGTGCGCAACCTTGAATTTCTGGCCGACTACACGTACTCCTGGTATGAGGGGGATCAGGAGTTTAAACAGGTCGAGATGGTGGCAGATTGTAAATGCTACACCATCAGTGACCCCAAAATTATCGACGTATCCGTCGATAAGGACGGCACAAGGTTCATAGACACCGCCAGTTTTGAAGACGGCATTTATACCATCGGGCATAAAGTCGTTTTTCAAATTGTCGGTTAACTTCGGCACCTCCTGTTAAACGCGTTCACAGCAACATCGTGGGCGCGTTTTTTATGCCTTTTTTTATATTTTTTTACTTGATTTTTAAAATCTATGCTATAATATAAGCATGAGTGGAGTGGGCATAGATAAAATCGACTATATCAAAAAGAGAATCCGCGCCTGTGATTATATGTGCGTGGCGCAATTGTTCTTGGAAGATAATTTCCTAATGGAAAGACCACTTGGTTTTGATGATGTCAAACCAAGACTTTTGGGGCATTGGGGAACCTGCCATGGTATTAACGTAGCCTATGCCAATTTGAAAGCTTTTTATGATGGAGACTCTAATTTTAGTTTTGTGCTCGGCCCTGGACATGGCTTTCCAGCTTTACAAGCCAATCTTTTTATAGACGGAGAACTCGCTAAAGTTGACCCGAATGCTAGTCGAGATTTGAGAGGCCTAGCGTATATTTGCCATAATTTTTCTTGGCCAGACGGCTTTCCATCTCACGCTAGCCCTTATACGCCTGGAGTAATTGCAGAAGGCGGTGAGCTTGGTTACGCGCTTGGTAGCGCCTATGGTGTAGCACTCGGCCATCCGGAAAAGACTTTAGCCGTATTAATTGGTGATGGTGAATTAGAAACCGCTACGGCGCTTGCTTCTTTAAATTTGCGTTCGATTTTAGCTGGCGCCAAAAATGGAAAGATTCTACCAGTACTCCATTTTAATGGTTATAAAATTTCTGCACCATCGGTTTATGCTAGACGTTCGGAAAGAGAATTAAATGAGATGATTCGCGGATTTGGTTTCCAGCCGATCACGATTGATGGCGACGATCCAGAAGTCTTTCAGGAAGCACTAAAGCAAAAAGTAGATTTCCCATTTTACATTCTAAAGACCGAGAAAGGCGAAGGTGGTCCAAATCGCCATCATGAGGCACATCAGATCCCATTGAAGAGTCCGATGAACAATTCTAGTGAATTGAGAGTGCTAGAAGATTGGTTAGCGAGCTATAAATTTAACGAATTATTTGATGCGGAGAAAGGATTTACATTATGATAGACCATGTTGAAAACCCAGGAGCAGAAAGTTTTTCGCCAGCTGAACGGGTAGGAGAGCTTTTGGCCGAACAATTCAAAAAAGATCCAAATTTTTACTTCTTTTCTCCTGACGAAACTACGTCAAATCGTTTTGATGCCGTATTTAACGTTGAAAAACGCGCTTGGGGTGACTTAACCAAGGAAACTTGGGATCTTCCAGCTGGCCCCGATGGTAGAATTATAGAATTACTTTCTGAAAATGCTCTCTTTTCAGTAATGGCAGGACATTTAATAAGTGGTGAACAAGCGATGATGGGAAGTTATGAAGCTTTTTATCCGGTGATTACTTCTCAAATCTTGCAACACATTAAATTTATGAAACAATCACGTGAAATAGAGTGGCGCAGCGAAATGCCAGCAGTGAACTTGCTTTCTACTTCTACTTGCTGGCGTCAAGACCACAATGGCTTTACACATCAATCGCCGGCGTTAATTTCTACACTCCTAACCTTGCCTACTAATCTTTGTAATTGTCTATTCCCAGTAGACGACGTAGCAGCGGAAGTAGCCTTTGACTTCATGCTAGCTTCGCGCGATGTAGTCAATTTGACCACCTTTAATAAGGCGAGTTTGCCGCGTTATATTGATACTAATCATGCTAGGTTCCAACTCGAAAATGGCGGCGCAAGTGTTTATCAATTTGCTTCGGACGAAAATCCAGATTTTGTCTTAACTGCGGCTGGTGATATCCAGACTACCGAGACATTAGAAGCGATGAATATTTTAAGGAAAGATTTGCCTGGCATCCGCCTCAAATTTATAGGTATTACAGCTTTGTCTTATCGAGCAATTGGTACTACCAAAAACAAACTTACTAAGTCTCAATTTGAGGAACTTTATACTGCCGATAAACCGATTATTGCAAGCTTCCATGGCTATCCAGAGACTTTGGCGGCAATTTTTGAAAATTATACTGCAAGAGGCAGAGTGCGTGTACATGGTTACAATGAAGAAGGTTCTACTACCACGCCATTCGAAATGCTCAGAAGAAATGCAGCCTCTAGATATGATATAGCGGCTGATGTAGCGAAAGTACTCGGGCGTACAAAACTTGTAGAGAAATATTACAATCTCTTAAATGAAAACCATGCTACTGCAGTAAAGTTTGGCGAAGACTTAATAAAGTAGCAAATCACTTTTTAATAATCTTTGCAAAAAACATGCGGCCAGCAGAGGTTTCTAGGTTTTTGGTAAGTTCGATGTGAATTTCTTTGCCAATTTTATTAGCGGCTTTTTCAACGATTACCATACTACCATCCGGTAAATGACCGACACCTTGACCTGCATTCGAGCCTTTTTCTTTAATCCTGACAGTAAATCGTTCACCAGGCATAAATTCGTTACGAACGCTTAGTGCTAGATCATTGATATTTAGAGTAGGGATTTTTTCGGCTTTTGCTACTTTAATTAGATTAAAATCTAAGGTCAAAATGGCGCCTTTATTTTCTTTGGCAACTTTCAAAAGTTCCTCGTCTACTTTTTTGAGCCCACCAGTATCGTCTACTATTTCAGTATTTACATTAATTACCCGTTCAAGTTCCGACGCGTTGTCTAATCCGATACGGGCACGAGCGCGTTTATCCGAATCTTTACTATCGGCAATAAGCTGAAGTTCTAAAAGTACACTCTTTAGAATAATTAAATCTCCCTCCAGAAAACCAGTTTTTGCCACGGCAACTATACGACCATCTATTAAGGCCGATGTATCTATATAAATTTTTCGTTTATTATTAGTGAATTTTGGATGAAATCTACGAAAGATCAGAATAGATGTTTCGATCAGAATTAAAAGCGAAACTATGAGAATCAAAATTTCCATATGTATCTCCTAATTTCCAGAATTTCTATTCGTGTCAGATGAGCCGGATTTCTTTGGCGTAAGTTTGGCCTCGGCTGTAGTAGTATAGCCAGCTGAGTCAGAAACAACTAGCTTTAGGGAACTTTCGGAACCATCAAGGGTATAGCCATTAATAACACCCTTCTCGTTTATCGAAATCTTAGGTTGCTCAATTCCATCTACATAAAGTGTATAGCCGGCAATATCACTACTGCCTCTCTTGATACTAGCAATAATATTAACTCCGGAAGTAGTCAACGAAACCGTAGGTGGTTTGTAATCACATCTATCTTCAGTCTCGCGATTGTATGGTTCTGGTACACTATAAACTGCTTCGTTAGTCATTGGATCGATAGTTTTAGTGACTTCTATCTGAATTTTGTAATCTTCAGGGGTGCAGCTAGAGGCTAGGAGATGATTATATTTGTTAAAAGTAAGACTTTCCTTGGAAACGCCAGAGTTTTTACTAGCATTATACCAGCTTGGCCAAATATCAGTCTGGCCGTTAACGGTGAGACGCTGAATACCGGCTGGCTGAACTGGTTGATCGCCAGCATGCCATTTGCCATCCGGCTCATATACCTCTTTGTGAACGCGTTCCATATATGTACCAATCGTATAACGAACGACATTGTTTGAGTTACTTGATAAGCCGGAACCATCATGATTACCATTCCAGACCAATGTAGAAAGTGCCGTGGAATAACTTTCCATCAAGGAATCCTTAGTAACGGCTGAGTTCGTAGTAGTAGTGGTACCGGTCTTGGTAGCAGTCCATACGCCTGGGACTACAAACCCTTCGTTATTAAACCAGCGAGCTGAACGATCTGAAAGAATACTGGAAAGCATGAAAGCAACTTGCTCATCCACCACTCTAGTAGCTGGAGTGTCGGTCCAGGTCTCTACAATATCGCCAGAAGAATTTTTGAGTTCTAGTACATAAGAAATGTCTTTATAGGAGCCGCCGCGAGCGATAGAAGCATAAGCATTGGCGTGCTCTACCATTTTGACGCCACAACCAGAGCCAATAGCGATAGAAAGACCATACCCTTCACGATCTTTACAATAGCTGACGTCGCCAAGTGCGTGAGCAACTTCGAGAGAGTTATCGATGCCATTAATATATAGTGCCTTTACCGCAGCAATATTAAGGGAATGCCCAAGTGAATATCTAATAGTAACGTTGCCGTAGAAACTACCCGTAGCATTCGTGAGGGAACAACTACCCGTATATCCAGCACAATATAGCTTATTGATATTTTCATCCTTTAAGATTGATCCTGGACCATAGTTGATACCATCACGTTGCATAAAGAGCGATGAATAATCTAGAATCGGTTTGATAGTAGAACCGGGCTCGATTAGGGAGTCGGTAGTGGCATTAAGCTCGCCATAGGTGGCATTATTAAAGTCAATGGAGCCAACCATTGCAACAACTTGTGAGGTCTCTACATCGATAGAAACTAAAGCGATGTCGTCACTTCGGTTGACGTAAGTATAAGCCGCGCCAGTCGCAACCGCTTCTTCAGCAATTTTTTGCGCGCGATAGTCTAGAGTAGTAGTAATAGTCCACCCACCTGCCCGCATCGTGGAAATGCCGTATTTATCTTCTAGCTGTTTGCGAGTTTCGAGTACAAAATGCGGCGCAAGCATATCTGAATATTGGCTAGATTCTGGGAGAATTTTATCTAGAACATTGATCTGCTTAGCAGCTTCTGCCTCTTCTTTAGTAATGAAGCCCATTTCAGCCATCACATCGAGTGTATATTGTTGACGTTGAATCAAACCTTCATGCCCATATTCATTGTAAGGATTATAGACGGCAGGATTGTTTGGGATGGAAGCAAGCAGAGCAGATTCGGCTAAATCGAGCTCTTTTGCAGATTTACCAAAATAAGTTCTTGCAGCTGATTCCACGCCATTACGACGACCGCCGTATGGAGACTGGTTGAGATACATAGTGAGAATTTCATCTTTTGAGTACATTCTTTCTAGCTCGATAGCTAAAATCAACTCTTTGATTTTGCGCCCCAAACCACCGCGGTTTTCACTTTGAGCTTCGTCAGCAAAGTAAACCTGTTTAATCAACTGTTGAGTAAGAGTAGAACCACCCTGTACGCCATGACCACCGATAGTAGAGAAAGCGGCGCGAATTAATGCGCCAAAATCAACACCGATATGATTGTAAAAGTTACGATCCTCGATAGCAATAGTAGCCTGACGCATATGTTCTGGAATTTCGTCGCCGTTTACGACGAGACGATAGTTGTCATTACCAGTATCTTTCCATAGGACTACACCATTGCGGTCTAGATAAGTATTGACCGTGTCAGAAATATCAATTTCGTCGAGACGCAACCCTTCAATATCTTTTTTGTAATAAAGAAATAGACCACCAGTAATAATAATAAGCACCAAAACTATCGCAGCAATGGTCTTTAAGATAGTCTTTTGGCCACGCCAAGAGAACCACCATTTAAATACACGCTTAGGATGTAAACGCGCAAAAAATCTTTTAACTGGATCTTTGGGAAGTTTAGCTAATTCTTCGGCGCGCCGACGAGAATTAGCATCTTTTCTAGCTTGATGTTTAGCACTAAGGTTGGAATAGAGCTTAAGCTTCTTCCGACCAGATTTCTTTACTTTTTTTGGAATAATTTTTTCTTCTTTTCTAGAGCCTTTGGCTTTCTTGGCCCCAGAAACTCCACTCACTTCTTTTTTAGCCATACATATATTATAACACATGGTATAATAGAATGTATGAAAAAGTTCCATTTTAAGTCCGTCACGCAACTCGCGAATCTGAAGCTGTCGGTAAAATCAGCAGCGGTCGTATTGGCAAGTTCGTCTCTGATTTCAGCGCTTTTAGGACTTTTTAGGGATCGGCTTTTAAACTCATATTATCTTGGTACATATCCGACTGGGATTGATGCTTACACGGCGGCTTTTACAATTCCGGATTTCATGTTTTTTATTCTAACTTCTGGGGCACTTGCAGTATCTTTTATCCCAGTTTTTAATCAACGTTTGGCTTCGGGAAATAAGAAATCCGCATGGGAATTATCATCTTCACTTCTAAATTTACTCGCACTTTTAACTTTAATTACTTCTATTTTAATTATGATTTTTGCGGACCCTTTAATTCGCTACGTAGTAAGTCCAGGTCTTGACGAATCAGGCACGGTACTTGCGATCAATATGACTAGAGTAATTGCAATAAATCCGTTTTTGTTCTCAATTGCGACTGTCCTGACTTCAATGCAGCAAGCAGTAAGGAGATTCGTATTTTATGCGTTTGCCCCAACTATATATAATATAGGAATTATCATCGGGATTACCTGTTTTACCGGTGGAATTAATCTGTTTGGCGTACAAATATTCGAAGGTGGCATTATGGGCGTAGCACTAGGTGTAGTACTCGGCGCGATTTTGCAGCTAATCGTAGCTTTAATTGGTATGTTTGGACTAGGGTTTGACTATGAATTTAGAATTAGATGGAAAAATCAAGGTTTTCGTACAATTTTACGTTTATTGCCGCCACGTTCTCTAGATCAGGGAATCGACTACGTGAACTCAATTGTTTCTACAAATCTGTCTTCTAGAATGGGACCAGGAGCAGTACGGTCTTTTGACCAAGCAACTACACTCCATACTGTACCCGTAAGTTTAATTGGCGTGGCGATTTCGACGGCATTTTTTCCAAAATTAACCGAAGAACTAGGTCAAGGAAATAAAAAAGACTTTTACGCTACTTTTAGACAGGCACTGAGAACTATTACTTGGATAGCTCTGCCGGTATCTATAATTGCGTTTTTTGGACGAGGATACGTAGTCTCATTTATTTCTAATATCGGTAATAACGATAGTAACGGCACGATGGCGTCAATCTTGGGTACATTATGTATTGCGATTTTTGCACGTTCAGTTTTTCATATTGCATCTCGTGGATTTTACGCCTACCAAGATACTAAGACGCCATTTGTTGTTTCGATTGTGGCGATTGGGCTGACAGTAGGTCTATCAGTGGTAGCGTATTTTGCTGGATGGGGCGTAGATGGACTTGGCGCGGCTCAGTCAATTGGTGCATTAGTCGAAATCGCAATATTATTATTCATATTACAACGAAGAAGTGGTCGAGAAATTCTAAATCTGGAATTCTGGAAAGGACTCGGACGGATGTTATTTGCTACATTAATTTGCGGATGCGTAGCATTTTCGATGACAAAATTCTTTCCATTGATGGCAACCGACACTTCACTCGTAATTACAATTCCTAAGTTCTTATTAATCGCGGTCGTTTCGTTTGTGGCATATATTATAGCCAGTTATTTTTTGAATTTACCAGAAGCCGAACCTATTATTAATTATTTTAAAAAGATTTTATTCAAAAACGTAAAATAAATACCATAAATTACTACGTAGTTCGAAGTATTATATGTTATAATTAGCTTTATGAAAGTAGAGAGTGATACAGTTTTGCATTTGGCTGACCTTTCAAATTTTTCAATTTCTGACGCTGAAAATAAATCTTTACAGAAAGATTTGGACGGAATTTTGAAGTATATATCACAGCTCGATGAAATTGATATTGATGAAGTTGAGCCGACTTATCAGGTATTTGAGATGGAAAACGTCTGGCGGGATGATGAAATTTTGCCACAAGACGCCTCGCGCGATGAGTTGCTGGCTCTAGCTAAAGAACAAAAAGATAATCAAATAAAGGTGCCAAAAGTACTATGAAAATAGCGAATAAAAAAGTTAGTGCAGTAAGATTAGTAAAAGACGCTTTAAAAAAAGCGCATGAATTTGAAGATTATAATATTTTTACATTTTTGAATGATGAAGCAGCCCTAAAAAAAGCTGAAGAAATTGATAAAAAAATTGCAAACGGAGAAAAAGTGGGAAAGTTGGCAGGGGTGCCATACGCCCTAAAGGACAACTTTCTTTCTCCAGAAGGAGAAACCACGGCTTCGGCACATATCTTGCAAGGTTTTTCCTCACCAATTACTGCAACAGCGGTAGAAAAATTAGAAAAAGAAGGCGCGATTATGATTGGGCGAACCAATTTGGACGCATTTGCACATGGTTCATCCACGGAAAACTCTTATTTTGGACCAACTTTAAATTCGCATGACAAAAAACGAGTTGCTGGTGGTTCTTCGGGTGGCTCGGCGGTGGCGGTAGCACTAGACATCGTAGAATTTGCTACTGGTACGGATACCGGCGGCTCGATTAGACAACCCGCTTCTTTCAATGGCGTTTACGGGTTTAAGCCAACTTATGGCTGTATCTCTAGATACGGTGTAGTAGCAATGGCTTCTTCTACGGACTGCGTTGGATTTTTTACTAAGACTCCTGAAGATATGAATCTTTTAATGTCGATTGCTAACGGAAAAGATGCCAAAGATTTAACTACTTTAGATGATTATTATGTTGATAGCAAGATAAAAGAAATTAAAAAAATCGGAATAGTAAAAGATTTTAATAATAACTCTGTTGACGCGGAAATTAGAAAGGCGCTTGAATCCAAATGCAAACTCCTAGAATCTAAAGGATATGAGATTGTAGAGCTAGAGATGCCAGCTTTAAAATACGCCTTAGCGGCATACTATATTATTGTACCAGCCGAAGTAGCCTCAAATTTGTCGCGATATGATGGAGTGCGTTATGGTTATCGCTCAGAGGATTCCAAAAATTTAGATGGACTCTATGCAAATACTAGGGAGGAAGGTTTTATGCCAGAAAATAAGCGTCGCATCATGATTGGCAATTTTGTACTTTCTTCTGGATTTTATGATGCATATTTTTTGAAAGCGGCCAAAGTTAGAACTTTAATTGTGAAAGAATACGAAAAGGCATTCCAAAATTGCGACTTTCTATTAACCCCTGTTTCGCCAAATCCAGCATTTAAACTCGGTGAAAAAGTAAACGATCCGGTGGCAATGTATTTAGAGGACCTAATGAGCGTATCTTTAAATCTAGCTGGCGTACCTGGTCTTGCAATTCCGGCTGGAGAAACTAAGGAAGGTTTGCCTATTGGTTTACAGCTAGTGGGTCCAAGGAGAAGCGATAAAAATTTAATCCAATTTAGCAAAGAATTAGAGGAGGAAAAGTAATGGGTGGAGCAACTCCGTTTATTGTCGCAGTCTTGATTGTGGGGGTGATGATTCTTGTGGCAATGATGATGACAAAAAAACGTCAATATCGTTTTAGTGTAGAAAAATACCAAACGAGATTTTTGACAATTGAGAATAGCTTACTTAAAGATAACTCAGCAACCTTTATGAAAACCGTAATCGATGGTGATAAACTGCTTGATAAAGCGATGATGGAGATGGGAATACCTGGTAAAAATATGGGGGAAAGGCTAAAGCATTCAAAAGATAAGTTTACAGATATTAATGCGGTGTGGCGAGCACATAAGCTAAGGAATGCTTTAGCACATGAGGACGACTTAGAAATTACCTATCGTCAAGCTCAGACAGCACTCGCAATCTACAAACAAGCATTAAAAGATTTGGGAGCAATCTAATGAAGTATCAAGCTACAATTGGAATCGAATGCCACGTGCAATTATGCACCAAAACCAAACTGTTCTCGGAAGTCGACAACGACGCAAGGGGCAAGGAGCCAAATTCTTGCGTATCGCCGGTAGACTATGCGCTACCCGGAATGTTGCCGAGGTTAAATGGGGAAGCAATCAGGCTCTGCATTCTAGCTGGACGCGCAATGAACTGTGAAATAAATGAATTTTCTCGTTTTGATCGCAAACATTATTTCTACCCAGATTCACCAAAAGGATACCAAATTACTCAATTTTACCAACCTATTATCGCTTCTGGGTATGTAGAACTACCATCTGGCACTAAAGTGCGAATTAATCATGCACATCTAGAAGGTGATGCTGGAAAATTGACCCATTTTGACACTTATTCTTTAGTAGACTTAAACCGAGTAGATACTCCTTTGATTGAAATCGTAAGCGAGCCAGACATTCATTCAGCACACGATGCACATGATTATTGTAAAGAACTTTGGAGATTAATGTGTCACGCAGGTGTAACTTATGGCGACCTTTATAATGGCAACATGCGATTTGATATAAATACGTCTATTGCACCTGAGGGCTCTAAGGAACTTGGCACTCGCACAGAAGTAAAAAATTTAAACTCTTTCCGCTCGGTAGAAAGAGCTGTAGAATATGAAATCAAGAGGCAAAGTAAACTATTAGATGCGGGCGAAAAGGTAATACAAGAAACTCGCGGTTGGAACGACGCTACGGGCGAAACCACTGGACAACGTTCGAAAGAAGAAGCAAAAGATTATCGTTATATGCCAGAGCCAGATTTACCACCAATTCATTTATCTCCTGAATTTATTACAAAAGAATCCGCAAAATTACCAATGATGCCGAAAGATTATCGAGGTAAATTTGGCGGAGTTATCAAAGGTGATATTTTAGAAATTTTATTAGACTATCCAGAATTAATGCAGAAGCTAAATGAGATAGATGATAAATATGCAATTTTGGTATCAAATCTGTTTGCTTCGGTGCTACTTGCAGAGGAAAAGTCCGCAGAGTACTTGAATGATTTACCGACGGCCGCACAATTAAAAGACTTAGCTGAAATGAACGAAAAGAAAGAACTTTCTTCCACGGCGACAAAAGAAGTGTTTCTGAAGATGTTTGACCCGGATATGAAAGGGAAAGAGACAAAAACGATTGCAAAAGAACTAGGGGTGGTTCAGGAAAATGACTTGGGCGCTTTAGAAGCAATTGTTGATACAGTGTTAGCCAAACCGGAAACCCAAAAAGCTCAGGAAGATTTTAGGAATGGTGAGGAAAAGGTAATCGGTTTCTTGGTGGGGCAGGTAATGAAGGAATCGAAAGGCAAAGCTAACCCATCAGCCGTACAAGAAATTTTAAGAAAAAAGCTCGTATAATTATTTCTGCAACAGAATAATACTAACATTAAAGGATATTTCATGGCTAAAAAAAATAACATTGGACTTTATAGTGGCATTGCGGTAGGTTTGATTGCCATCATAATTATCGTAGCTGTAATAATTATTAAAAATAACAACGGGAATAGTTCTTCTGATAATACTGGTGGGCAGAACACTAGCGTTAATAGCTCTGAATACGACAACGTGGATGTATCAATAGAATTTGGCGACTACGCTGGCATGGAAAAACTTTCCAAAGCTATTCAGAATGGCGAAATGGTTGGCAAGATAGTGAAGATTGAAGGTACAGTGTCTCATCCGATGACTAAATACTCAGTGGTACAAGCAAATAGCGATGGAAGCAAAAAAATCGGTACCGAGTTTATCATTAATGGTTCAGACAATTATCCAAAGGATAATGATAGGATTGTGATTACTGGTAAGATTATAGAGAAAGAGCCGTTATATTACGTAATAGAAACTATACCAGAAAAATTTGAAATAAAATCGTAAATTTCATCAAAAAGTATGGTATAATTGTTCCTAGTATGTCTTTTTGCATGTAAACTTGAAGACAAAATAATAAATTATAAAGGAGCATATGGCAAATACTGACTTAAGTAAACTGCGAAATATTGGTATCATCGCCCATATTGATGCAGGTAAGACCACGACTTCGGAAGCGATTCTTTACCGAACTGGTCTCAAACACAAAATTGACCTTGTAAAAGGTGGTACTGGTGGTGCTGATACTGACTGGATGGAGCAGGAAAAAGAACGCGGTATCACGATTACTTCTGCTGCGGTGACGGTCTATTGGAAGAACCACCAGATTAACATTATTGACACCCCGGGACACATCGATTTTACCGCCGAAGTAGAGCGTTCTCTTCGCGTACTTGACGGCGCAGTAGTAGTATTCGATGGTAAGATGGGTGTGGAAGCACAATCCGAAACCGTGTGGCGCCAGGCTACCAAATATGGCGTGCCTCGTATTTGCTTTGTTAATAAAATCAATCAAATTGGTGGTGATTTTTATAAGTCTCTTGATTCTATTCATAAACGTTTGTCTAAAAATGCTGTAGCAATTCACCTTCCAATCGGTTTTGAAAAAGATATCTGTGGCGTCGTAGACCTTATTGATATGAAAGCTTACACTTATAAAGATTATGCCGATCACGAACTCACTGTTGGTGAAATTCCAGCTGACATGGTAGAAAAAGCCAAGAATGCTCGCTCCATGCTCGTAGAAGAGGCTGTTCAAGCCGATGAGAAGTTAATGGATAAATATTTCTCCGAGGGCGAAGATTCTATCACTGTAGATGAGCTAAAAGCTGCACTTAGAAAGCGTGTGCTTGATGGCGATTTCTTCTTGGTAACTGGTGGTGATGGTCGTGGTGTGATTGTAGAAAAAGTGCTCGATCTCATGACCGATTATTTGCCAAGCCCACTTGATCGTGATCAAGGACAGACTATCGGCACCGATCCAAAAACTGGCGACCAAATCGTTAGAAAGGCTGATAATGCGGAACCTTTGACAGCGCTTGCATTCAAGATTGCCACCGACCCATTTGTAGGTAAATTGATCTTTATCCGGGTTTATGCTGGTAAATTGAAATCTGGTGATACTGTGCTCAACGCTTCTACTGGCGATAAGGAAAGAATCGGTCGTCTAGTTCGGATGCATGCAAATGACCGGAAGGATATTAATGAAATTGGTGCCGGCGATATCGCCGCTGTAGTTGGTCTTAAGAATTGTACTACTGGTACAACAATCTGCGACCCAGCTCATCCGATTTTGCTTGAGTCAATCGAATTCCCAGATCCACCTGTATCAATTGCGGTGGAGCCAAAGACTAAAGCCGACCAAGAGAAGATGGGTATTGGTCTCTCTAAGATGGCTGAAGAAGATCCAACTTTCCGAGTACATACTGATGACGAAACTGGCCAGACTATTATTTCTGGTATGGGTGAGTTGCATCTAGAAATTATCATCGACCGCTTAAAACGTGAGCATGGCGTAGAAGCCAATACTGGTGCTCCACAAGTGGCTTACCGTGAAACTATTCGTGGCGTGGCCGAAGCTCAAGGTAAGCACATCAAACAATCTGGTGGTCGTGGTCAGTATGGTGACGTATGGATTAAGTTTGAACCAAATGAAACAGGGAAGGGCTTTGAGTTTATCGATCAAATTAAGGGTGGCGTGGTGCCTCAGGAATACCGCAAGCCAGTTCAGAAGGGCGTGGAAGACACTTTGGCTGGCGGCGTGATTGCTGGTTACCCAGTAGTAGATGTGAAAGCCACTCTCTATGATGGTTCCTACCACGACGTAGACTCCTCTGAGCTCGCCTTTACCTTGGCAGGTGCACTTGCTACTCGTGAAGGTATCGCAAAGGCAAACCCAGTACTTCTTGAGCCTGTGATGAAGATGGAAATTACCACTCCAGAAGAGTTCATGGGCGACGTAATTGGCGATATTAACTCTCGGCGAGGTCGCATTGATGAAATGGAAGATTTGAATGGCGGTGCTAAGCTCATCAAGGCTTTCTGTCCTTTGGCTAACCTCTTTGGTTACACTGGTGACCTTCGTGGTATGACTCAGGGCCGCGCAGCTTCTTCAATGGAGCTATATGGCTATGAGGAAGTGCCACCAAATGTAGCGCAAGAAATCATTGAGAAGAGAAACGCAAAATAATCACAAAAATATATCATTAAAATATTAAGACCGAGACCGTAAATCTCGGTCTTTTTTCATAAATATGTCTAAAGGGTCTTGACGGTTGTATAGTGTTTATGCTAGTATGGAATTACAAAAGGTCAAAACACAAATATAAAAAAGGAAAAGTAATGGATATACAAAGTTTTTTTAGGAAGCGTCGGCTCGATTTTTCGTTTTCGAATAAATCTAGGCTAAAATTAAAAAGAGAGGATATAGCTGGGACTACGTTTGGCGAGATGTTGCACCAGCAAACTGATTCTTACAAAAATACATCCCTAGATAAAGTTATCGGCTCTCTTAAATCTATTAAAAATCTTCATAATCTTAGAATAGCCGCAATGACCTCGGCTTTTGTATTTTTCCTACTTGCTTTAGATTTTGCTTTTCCTTTGGTAATTTCTGACAATACAGTAGAAGGAGTTGGTACGGTATCCAACACTTCTCTCACTCTAACAACAGATCATGAGCAAGCTAAATTGAACATTGTCCCTACTTCAACTTCTGGTTCCTTTGCTACTAGTACTGATGCAGAAAAGGCTAAGTTTAGCGTTTCTACCACCAACTCTACTGGCTATACACTTTCTATTAAAGGAAGTACTAATAATGACTTATCTAATAGTGCAGCTGGTGATAATCTAGGCTCTATTACCACTAGTGCAAGTGGTATAGATGCTGCTACTTTTAATACGAATACTAGATATTTGAATAAATGGGGCTACATGCCTAGTAAATATAATGGTCAAGATAATACTACTAAATACTATGGTATTACTTCAAGTGACGTAACCCTCAATGAAACTAGTGCACCTAATGCTTCTGGTACCAGTGATAGCTATTCTATTGGTCTTGGAGCTAAAGTAGATTACAATAAGCCAGCAGGAAGCTATACCAATACCTTTATTCTTGCTGCTGTAGGAAAACCAGTACCATACACCATCAACTACCGTGATGGTACTGGTGATAGCAGTGTGACTGGTCTTCCATATGCTGATGACAATCATACATCTTCTTCCACTTCGGTCCAGGTTAATTATGGTACTACCTCTACTATTACTAGAACTGGCTATACCTTTGCAAACAAATGGTGCCTTGGTAGTGTAGCCAATTCAGGTACTACTTGTGACGGCACAGTATACAATAATGGTAGTAGCATAGATTTCATAGATCAGACTTCTAGTAGTAGTGTTGTTACTTTATATGCAATGTGGGTACCAGCGACCCGCAGCCTCTCTATTACTTTTGACGGAGATGGAATAAATAGCGTACAGGTTAGGACTGCATCAGGTACTGGCGGGGAACTCAAAGGTACTGTATCTACTAGTGGTGGTAGTGTATCTGGATTAACTTACAATACTGCTTATTATCTATATCCGGTTTTCCAGTCTGGTTATGGGCTAGATAATTGGACTAAGACTAGCCCCACTGGCACTCTTAGCTCTACTACTGAATTAAACCCTACATTTACTATAGGGGCCGAAGATGGAGCTGTGACGATTAAAGCTAAGGATACGAGACCTTACATGCAAAACTTTGATTTAGCACAATGCAAAAATTTAGCTACAAATAATGATTATACATTATATGATAGCCGTGACGGGGAAGATTATACAGTACGGTATCTTAATTTTAATTGCTGGATGACACAAAATTTGAATTTCAGTGGAACTACTTTGACTCCCGAAGATTCTAATGTAGACCAAAACGTATATTTTAGATATCCTGATGCTTATAAAGAATTCGGCGAAGATGACTGCAAGACAAATTCTGCACCATGCATTAAGTCTGGTCAGGATAGCGGTGGAAACCCTTCAGTTTGGTATAATATGAGTGCGGCGTCAGCCTTAAGCGCGCGCTATGATATGCCTCTAAACTGGCGTGAAAGATCGCAGAGTGTTTGTCCAAAGGGATGGAGATTGCCATCTAGAGCAGAATATGTGAGTCTTGCGACTGAAGACTGGAATAGTTTTCGCGAAATTGATAATGGCTTTTATAAAGATGGTGACAGCTACTTAGAGGATCACGATTTTGGATTTTGGTGGACTTCCACTGCCAGTGGTAGTACCAGCACTTATCTAGCCTCTCCTGATCGGTATACCGTGGGTCTTGGCATCCGAGAGTTTGACAATCGGAGTGGCGTCACCGTCCGCTGCGTGCTTGATGTTGACCCGCCTAATATGCAAGATTATAACTCACAGGAATTAGCTACAGGATCTACTAGAGTTCTGCGTGATAGTCGCGATGGTCAGCACTATGTTGCAACAAGATTGAAAGATGACCAGGTTTGGATGGCAGATAATCTTAATTTTGGTGATATAGATAGATACCCTCTACTAATAGAACAACTAGATGATACAAATACAAATATCGACGTTGATGATGGGGATAACCCTATTAGTTCTGTTATATTTGGAGCATGGAAGAAAGAGGATGGGAGCGCCGTTAGTGCTTATGATAGAGGATCTTATATTTCTGGTCGCGATAATCTTATATATCCTGATTACGATAAATACTCTGGTTCGTCTAGCACATTATATAATTATTATGCAGCTTCTGCTGCAAATAGCATATATAGTGATATTTGTCCAAAGGGATGGGAATTGCCAGGTGATAGGGACTATGATAACTTAGTATCTGCATATAATAGCATAGAATTTAAATTATGGGCTTCCACCCAAGATGGCGGTGCAGCTTTTACCCTTCCTGGCGCTTTCTTTGAAAGTAGTTATTCTAATGGTTCTATAACTAGTAGTAACGAAGAGGCTTGGTATTGGACTAGAACACCTAAAGATACTAACACTATGTATACCTATCACTTTACCAAAACAGCCGTCGCGCGCATTGACAGAAATAAACGAAGAGGAAATGCTATTAGATGCATACGCGATCCGCGTATATAACTAACATATAGATCTAAATTCCTCTTTACAATTTATCCAAAATAGTCTAAAATAGTAAGGTAGAGTCTTGGAGCTGGTTTTTATTAGCGCTCCAACCGTAATAACAAAATAAAGGAGAAAGAATGGCAAATTTTGACCGTTCAAAGCCGCATATTAATGTCGGCACCATGGGTCACGTCGACCATGGTAAAACCACTTTAACTGCTGCGATTACTAACGTACTCGCAAAGAGATTGCCTAGCGATGTAAACAAGGCAGTCGCTTACGATCAAATCGATAACGCTCCAGAGGAGAAAGCTCGTGGTATCACCATCGCTACTTCTCACCAGGAGTATGAGTCTGA
>JAUMXO010000011.1 GCA_030529135.1 Candidatus Saccharimonadota bacterium
GGTGCAGTGGCACGGTCGCCTAGGACGTCATGAATGGCGTTTACCACGTCTTCAATACCAACTTGAGATTTTACTAAATAGCGATCACATCCCAAACGCTCACCACGAGCACGTTGATCGTCGGCAGAAAGCGCAGTCATCATAATAACTTTAATATTAGCAGTTTCGGGAGTGTTACGAAGTATATCAAGCATGTCAAAACCAGAAATTTTTGGCATCATAACATCACTTAAGATTAAATCTGGTTTTTGGTCTACGGCAACAGCAAGGGCTTCTTCGCCATCTCCAGCGCTAACAACCTCATAGCCTTCAGCGGTGATGCGAATGCTGTAAATTTCACGCAGGGCTGCATCGTCTTCTACTACCATTACTTTGCTCATTTTTGTATACCTCCTTTAATATTATTTATCATTTGAGCATTAGAAACTGCAATCATTCGTTTTTGATATTCTTCGGCCGTAATACGTGGCAAGGAAACGTAAAAAGTAGTACCTTCGCCAAAGGCTGATTCAGCCCAAACGCGACCACCCATAGCTTCAGCACGTTGCTTGACAATATAAAGGCCGAGACCAGTGCCACCAATTTCGCGCGTATCAGAGTTATCGGCACGGTAAAATTTTTGAAAAATATGCTGAATATCAGACGCGGAAATACCAATACCGGTATCTGTGACATTAATTAATGCACGGTCGCCATCACCTCGCACGTTAACATAAATTGAACCACCAGGTGATGTATATTTAATAGCATTGTCGACTAAGTTATCAACGATTTCACGTAGGAAATTCAAATCTACGGAGCTATAAACCACCTGTTCTAATCGATGGTCGTCTGATGGAGTAGTATTATCTACGCCAAAAGTATATGTAACGTTAGACTCTTTGGCTTTCATAGCATGATCATCTGCAATTTGTTTAACGGTGCTGACCATTTCTACCGGAACGAATTGTGGACGAATGCGTCCATCGTCCAGTTTGGTGACATCAAGCAAATCCTGGAAGAGCTTGCCTAAATGTTTGGAAGCTTTAGAAGCGGATTCGAGATATCCTCTAGCGCGCTCATCGATTGTGGCGGTCTGGGGGTTTAGAGATAGTGTGATATACCCGTCAATAGTCGCAACTGGCGTTCTCATTTCGTGAGAAGCAGTGGAAATAAATTCCGTTTGTTCGCCTTCTTCGGCCAACTCTTTAGTAATATTTCTAAAAGTGATGATCTTATTACTCCCATTATTGACTGGGGTAACGGTGATTGATATTGGTATGCGTTTACCAGATGAACCAGAAATCAAATTACAACTATAATTTTCCAAAGATTGATTGGCATTCATCGCGCGAAATAAAGGGTTCTCTTCTGGCGTAAGCTCGCGACCTTCTTTAGTCTCTATTTTCATTAGTAATGCATAATCTAGACCAACGACATTATCGGCGGATTTACAGTCTATCATCGTAACTGCTGCAAGATTGATATATTGAATCACGTTTTTTTTATCAGTCATAATTACGCCATTATTAATACTGTTTAAGGCTATTTCGGCAAGCTGAGTCTGCGTACTGGTAGATACAGGCGCTATCATAACAGATGTAGATTGAATGGGCATGGTACCTACTGGTATCGTGGCTATAGATTCTGGTGCAGGACCAGGAACGACTGGAGCAGTAGGTGTAACAACTTGCGTAGGCGTAGCTTGCGCATTAGCTGCATCAGTTTTTTTCTTATTAAAAATATTTAGCATACTCGTTTTTATTTTAGCATAAGCTTAGAAAAATTGATAGTAAAGTAAGTGGTTTTTTATGTTTTTTACCACAAGCATCAAAAAATGTGCTATATTATAATTATGAATAAAGACGTCGTTTATATAGAACCGGAAGAAGATATCACTGATATCATCACAAAAATAGAAAATTCTAAGTCCAAGATTGTGGCTTTGGTGCCACCCAAAAAAGCTGGAGTTTTTAGAAGTATCGTTAATATTAAATTAATTACCAAGGCGGGCACAAGCTCTAAGAAAACTGTAGTACTAGTGACGACTGACCCATCGATTATTAAGCTAGCGGCAGCCACCAAGATGCCAGTGACAAAAGATCTCCAGACTGCACCAGAAATTCCTGATGCTGATACTGAAATTGACGAAACAGAAGTAGTAGACGTAGAAGATGATGCTGAAGAGATAGAAGAGAAAGATAGTAAAAAGGATGAAGACAAAAAAACCGACGAAGATAGTGACGACGATGATAGTGATGATGAAGAAGACGAGGAAAAAGAGTCAAAGAAAGATTCTAAAGCTAGAGATGATGACGAAGAAGAAGGTGACGACGATGAAAGCGAAGAAGAGGAAAAGAAATCCAGAAAGGGAGCCGACAAAAAATCTACCAAGAAAGATTTTAGCCTAAATGATAAGGAAGAGAAAAAAGGTAAGTTGGTAAATAGCAATAACCCTGTACTTAAGTGGATTGGTACACATAAGAAAATCACTGCCGGGATTGGTGTAGGCTTAGTATTTTTGATTATTTTAGGAATTTTCGCATTTGGAGTTATACCAGCAGTGACGATTACTCTTAAACTTGAGACTACCACAGGAAATTTCTCCGAGAATGTTACATTTACCGAGACTCTAACCGAAGAGAATATTTCGGAAGGTAAATTTTATATTGAAGAAAAGAAACTCGAAAGCAAAGCCGAGGTCGAATTTGAAGCTACCGGCAAGAAAAACGCAGGTGAAAAAGCTAGTGGAAAAATAAAAGTGACCCATTATTTCCCATTGGATGAAGAAGGCGGAACAGTTCCCATTAATAATGGAACAACGTTTACGAATTCTGGCTTAACATATGTCGTAACGAGTGGTGCTAATATTTCCTGGGATGGTGACTTAGGCGCTGTAACAAATGACTGTGAAAATAATGGTACTGCCGGTTGGAGAAGTAGAGGCTGTGCAGTATCAGCAACTGTAACAGTGACAGCTACTGAGCCTGGTGCGAAATACAATATCTCTAGTACTTCTTCCGGTTGGTCTCCTTCGATTGGTGGGTTAGATACAATCACAAACGAAGCTATGAGCGGCGGTTCAGATAGAACTGTAACGATTGTCCAGCAGTCTGATATTGACGAAGCAATGAAGAAAATCGCTACCGAGAATGAGTCTACGAATAAGGAAAAGTTGCTCGCGACTCTTAGTGATGACAGCTTTGCAATTTCCTCTAGTTTTAAACAGACCACCAGTGATCCTGTTTCTTCACCGAAAGTGAACGAGGAAGTAGAGGATGGCAAAAAAGCTAAACTTACTGTCACTACTACTGACACTATATTCGTAATTGACGAGACTAAACTAAAAGAGTTTATTGCCGAAAAAGCTAAACTCCAGGAAGGTTACAAGATTTATGAAATGAACGATCCGTTTATTGAGAATTTCTTAAAAGTTGATTCTGGTTATGCTGGTAAGCTAAAGACTTCTTATACTTCAGGCTCTACAATTACCGAAAATGACGTAGTAGAAACCGTCAAAGGAAAGGGAATTGGCACAGCGAAGCGAGATTTGTCTGACAATTTTAAAGGCATCAAGACTATTACTATAGACACCTCAGCACCTTGGGTCACCTCCGTACCAAATAATACCGAAAAGATTACCATAAAAATCGAAACTGAAGGATAAGTTTTGAAAATTATCGGACTAGATATTGGGACCAAGCGCATTGGCGTGGCTAAAGCGGATTCTACTACGCGAATAGCTATGCCAGTAGGGTATCTTGAAGTAGATGGCTCAGAATGGCAAAAAATTGCTCGCATAGCTAATCTAAATAATACAAACTGGTTTGTACTAGGTCTACCGCGCAGTAATGAAGGCAATGAAACTAAACAAACTCTATACGTCAGAGCGTTTGCTAAGGACCTTCTACAAAAGATTCCAAACGCAAAAATTCGTTTTCAGGATGAGTCTCTAACTTCTGTAGAAGCAGAAAAACGCTTAAAAGCGCGCAAAAAACCTTACCAAAAAGGTGATATTGACGCAGAAGCGGCTAGTATTATCCTTCAAGACTTCCTTGAGGGATTTAAAGAATCTGCGACATCTCTTTCGAAGAACCTCTCGCGACAACGGGAGCGAGAAGAGCGAGTGAGCCCCGTAACGCTCGCCCATTGGGACGCAAATCACCAAAAGCAAACGGGCACGAACGAAGCGTTTCCGAGAAAGATGGTGTCGCAGACTACCTTGCAGACTATCCATGAAAATGTTAAAGTAGTAGGAAAGAAAGAATCCGACAAGGTAAAGATGAGTGCGATGAAGACGAAGCATAAAATAAAAAAGTGGCCAATTTTTCTGGTGTTAGCTTTAATTGTTGGGGGAGCAATAGGCGGATTTTTTGTAGTACAAAAGATTCGAGAACATAACGCTGAGGAACGCCGTAAAGAATACGCTCGTCAAGAAGCTGAAATGAAAGCCGAAGTATTTAGCTTCACAATTAGACCTGGCGAAACAATTTATGATGTCAAAAAGGCGCTTCAGAAAGAGGGATATTCAGATGAAGATATAGATAATGCTTTTGTCTATGACTATGATTTTGATTTTTTGAAGAAACGTCCTGCAGGCGCTTCGCTTGAAGGATATCTATATGGAGAAACCTATGAATTTTATAAAGGCGTACCGATTGAAGATATTTTAACAAAATATCTCGAGGGAATGAGTAGGGTAATTTCCGAAAATAACCTAGAGGCAAGATATGCCGAAAAAGGACTAAGTTTATTTGAGGGAATTACGTTAGCTTCGATAGTTCAAAAAGAATCACCAGCTGGCGAGCAGGCAACTGTAGCGCAGGTATTCCTATCCAGACTTGGCTATGGCTGGAAATTGGGAAGCGATGTAACAGTTTCTTATGCTATAGACGCAATTGATCCTAATCGCACGGTATATCAAGATAATGCAGCAGCACTTGCGATTGATTCGTGTTACAATACTCGTTTGTACACTGGTTTACCTTGTGGACCAATCGCCAATCCAAACCTAGAATCACTTCTAGCCGTGGCAAATCCATCTGACACTTCTTATCTGTATTTCTTGACAGGGGATGATGGTTTGATGTATTATAGTTATACAGAGTCTGAGCATAATCAGAATGCGGCTTTACATTGCCAGAGTCTCTGTAACATATCGTTATGACAAGAAAATCTAATAAGAGCTGGGAAAGTTTTAAGCGTATTCTGCCTTATTTTTTGGCGGCCGCAGTGACACTTTCGATTGTAGCACTAGGCTCAATTAATAAAAATGAATCTGGTAGCACATTAAGTCTTGACTCTTTTGCAAAGAATGATTATGACATTTCAGTAGACCAGCTATCCGAAATGTATGTAGTAGCAGACCTATCCAATTCTCTAGGTCTGGCATCTGCTTCCGATGTAGCTAGTAATTACGTGGTTACTACATCTATGTATGATGCCGGACAAACTGCCACTGGCAAATTAGAGAAACCTTCAATTACAAATATCGCGGTATCGCGTGGCGTCATTGAGCATGTGGTAGCGGACGGGGAAACCATCGATTCAATTGCTAATAAGTATAATGTCACAACGGATCAAATACGTTGGTCTAATAATTTAAAAACGGGAGATATTACCGTAGGCAATGTGCTTTATATACCGAGCGTACCTGGGATTGTCTATACAGTAAAGGCAGGAGAAAGCGTTGAATCAATTGCCGCAAAATATGGTTCGAATGCAACAGAAATCATTGCGTTAAATGACCTAGAAGTAAGTGGCGCAAAAGAAGGCGCTAGAATCGTTATTAAAAACGGTACTTTGCCAGAAACAGAACGTCCAGAGTACGTGGCACCTCGCCCAGCTAGTACAACTTATCGTTCCGGTAATACTTATCATTATTCTTACGTAGGAAGTAATTCTGAACGACAAAATATTACTGTAGTGGGAAGGATCTACGGTTTGGGCGGTCCATATGGTGCGGGACAGTGTACTCAATGGGCTTGGTCTAAAAGGCGGGATTTACCATCTACGCTTGGTAATGCAAACACCTGGGCAGCACGTGCTGCGGCAGCGGGCTATTTAGTAAACCGTACGCCTTCTGCTGGAGCCGTATTCCAGACTTCTTCTGGTTGGTATGGTCACGTGGGATATGTAGAAGGAGTAAATGACGATGGCTCAATCACAGTTACAGAGATGAACTATGGCTATAGTCCATATCTCGTGATTCGCGCAACAATTCCAGCTAGCGCAGTAGGAAATTTCAACTACATCCACTAAAACGTAGAGCTTCTTTTAGGAAAAGAAGTGGCAATAGAAACCAGTTTCGTTTTAGTTTTTATTCATAAAAAGTATTGACGCAATAAAGTTTATGGTTTATTATTATATTAAGCTGGTACGCTTCACAGGGTTCCACTGGTATTAGTGGAGTGTGGAGACTTACATTAATAATAAAAACAAACAGCGGATTAAAACAAACCAATGTGCCCTAGGGTGGGCGCGCACTAGCTAAAATGAACCGGAAGCAAACTCCGGTTCATTTTTTGTTTTGAGGTTTTTATGGTATAATAAGTTTATGTTTGTGGATAAGGCTAAGGTAAGCTTGAAGGCTGGGAAAGGCGGTGATGGTGCTGTATCTTTTCGTCACGAAATTTACATCCCAAAGGGAGGCCCAGATGGCGGTGATGGTGGCAAGGGCGGCGATATAGTTTTTAAGGCCGACAAAGATACAGACACTCTAGTGGATTTTAGATTTACGCCGATTTTAACTGCAGAAAATGGCAAAAATGGAGCTGGACAAAGAGCCGCTGGTAAAAGTGGTAATGATTTGATTGTAGAGGTACCGATCGGCACTTCAGTATATAAAGATGGGGAATTGCTAGCTGATTTAACGAAAGATGGCCAAATTGCCATTATCGCAAAGGGTGGTGATGGTGGTTTTGGTAATGCCCATTTTAAAAGTTCTACCAGACAGGCACCCCTAATTGCTGAGGTTGGAGAACCAGGTGAAGAGTTTGAAGCCGAACTAGAGTTGAAATCGCTCGCAGACGTAGGGCTGATTGGCTTGCCGAATGCCGGAAAATCTACTTTTTTGTCAGTAGTTTCTAACGCAAAGCCAGAAATTGCTGATTATCCGTTCACTACTATCACGCCACAACTTGGCGTGACGACAATAGATGGTCACGACATCTTGATAGCAGATATTCCTGGGCTGATTGAAGGTGCTGCTGAAGGTAAAGGTCTAGGGCATGATTTCTTAAGACACGTAGAACGTACCGCGGTACTACTTCATCTTATCGACATCTATAATGACGATGCTGGAAAAGCTTACGAAACTATCAGAAACGAACTTTCAAAATATACAGATTTGGCCACTCGCCCAGAAATTGTAGCACTTACCAAATGTGAAGGAGTAGACGAAGACATCATTAAAATGCAGATGTCATCTATCCTGGCTAAAAATTCTGACGCTAAAATTTTTGTCATCTCCGCTTCTGCGCATACGGGCTTAACCGAACTTTTAAGAGAGCTTTATGAAGAGGTAACTAAAGAAAAACCCGTGATTGTAAGCGAGAATAAAGAGACGGAAGATATCCCAACTATTTCTCTTAGCCCAAGCACTCTAAAAGATACTTGGAATATAGAGAAAATGGATGATAAATTTATTATAACTGGCGAGAAAATCGAAAAATTTGCCAGAAGAACAGATCTAAATAATTATGCTAGCGTAAATAGGCTCAGAGATATCATGAAAAAAATGGGAATTAGAGCTGAGCTTACCACGCTTGGCGCAAAGCCAGATTCGATTATTTCAATCGCTAATAAAGAGTTTACTTTCGTAGAGGACTACTAAAATGCTAAGATTTACTATTATCACGCTTTTTAGAGAGGCAATGGAGCCATATTTAAACACCTCAATGATGTGGAAAGCCCAAGAAAAAGGACTGGCACAGTTTGATTTTGTAAATTTGAGAGATTTTGGTCTGGGGCCACACAAATCAGTAGATGATACCCCTTATGGCGGTGGTGATGGGATGCTACTCAGGTGTGAACCAGTTTTTAATGCGATTGAATCGGTGAAAATCAAGGATGAATCGGCTAAAGTAATCCTGCCCACACCTGTAGGAGAAGTTTGGAACCAAGCAAAAGCTAGGGAATTTTCGCAATCTGATGCACATTATATTATTTTGTGCCCGCACTATGAAGGATACGATGAACGAATTTTGAGTATCGTAGATCACAAAATTTCCCTGGGAAAATTCGTTTTGACGGGCGGAGAATTACCAGCGCTTACCATAATCGATTCTGTTGTTAGGTTGATACCTGGTGTATTAGGAGGTGAAAATTCAGCAATTATCGAATCGTTCTCGGATGGAGACAATCTAGAATATCCACAATACACCAAGCCGTATGATTTTCGAGGGATGAAAGTGCCAGATATTTTACTCTCTGGTAATCATGGAGAAATCGACAAGTGGCGTGAAGCGCACGCTAGAAAGGCTGATTAATGAATCTATCTGATCCAGTAGAAACGTTAAGAGGGATCGGAGAAAAAACTGCAGAAACCCTAAAAAAAGCCGGCATTAAGACCGTGCGAGATTTTTTTTATAATTTGCCCAGAAATTACGAAAATTTTCAAGCAGCTACCTCTATTTCCGAAATGAGACCTGGTAGGGTGGTAGTAAAAGGAAAGATTGAAAAACTGACCTCTAGACGAGCCAGAAAACGAAATTTATCAATCGTTGAGGGGATCATAAGAGATAACACTGGCTCAGTCCGAGTGGTTTGGTTTAATCAAAATTACCGAATGCGCCAGTTTGCGCCAGATAAAGAATATCTCTTTTCTGGCACTTACGAGCTAAAAAATGGGCGGTTTCAATTAGTTTCACCGTCAAGCGCGCTCTATACCGATGTAGATTTAAAAAGCGGTCTTAGCCCTATTTACGTGGCTCATGGAGGGCTAAAATCGAATGATTTTAGGCGGCTTTTAAATGCTTCGAGAGACAAATTTGTGGAAATTCCAGATTTATTACCTTTTACTAAGACTGGCATAAGAAAAGAATCTCTGTTTAAAGCCCATTTTCCAGAGTCAGAAAAAACCATTAGCGAAGCGCGTGAATATTTGGCCTATGAAGAACTTTTTGAGCTAATTTTAGCAGCTAAATTAAATCGCCGCGAAAACGAAAAGCTCAAATCTACTCCTATTAAATTTAACGCTTTAAAAATTAGAGATTTCGTAGGAAAATTACCTTTCAAACTGACTAATGCACAGAGAAAAGCCGCCTGGGAAATTTTTCAAGATATGGAAAAAAATCAGCCGATGAATCGGCTCTTACAAGGCGATGTAGGTTCTGGCAAAACAATGGTAGCCGGAATGGCCGCTTACGAGACTTTTATCGGTGGCGGACAAGTGGCATTTTTGGCCCCTACGGCGATTTTAGCTACACAGCATTTTGAAGGAATTAAACCTTTACTCTCTAGTTTTGGAGTAAAAACTGCGCTTCTTACAGGTGCAACCAAGAGGAAACCAGAGCTCAAAAAACAGATTCTAGATGGAGAAATAGATGTGGTAATTGGGACACATGCACTTCTTACCGATGATACGGAATTTAAAAATCTTGCACTAGTAATAATCGATGAACAGCATCGATTTGGGGTGGAACAGAGACAAAAATTAGCATTAAAATCGCCAAGTGGGCTGGCGCCGCATCTTCTTGCCATGACGGCCACCCCTATACCGAGATCTTTGCAATTAACAATTTTTGGCGACCTAGACGTTTCAATTTTAGATGAATTACCAAAAGGACGCCAGCCGATAGAAACTAAAATTTTGCCTGAAATAGAGGTAAGAGATATTCTTTATCCAGAAATTTCAAAAACCGTACAATCCGGACAACAAGTTTATTGGGTATGCAAGGCAATTGAGGACAACGAAAAAACAAAAACCGAAACCATTGATATTACATCGGTAAAAACCCGCACAAAGAAACTGAAGGAAATTTTTCCAAAACTAAAAATTGAATTTTTATACGGAAAAATGAAGCCAGCGGAAAAAGATGAAATTATGGAACGATTTTCGAAAGGTAAAATCGATATTTTGGTATCTACCACGGTGATAGAAGTAGGCGTAGACGTACCAAATGCAACTCTAATGATAATTGAAAACGCAGAAGGGTATGGTTTAGCACAGCTTCATCAGCTACGTGGACGGGTAGGCAGAGGCTCAAAAAAATCAGAATGTTTCCTTTTAACCTCTGGCGACATGGCGCCATCTAGACGGCTAAAAGAGTTGGAAAAATCCACAGACGGGTTTTATCTGGCGGAAGTCGATTTAAAAATGCGTGGCCCAGGAGAGATTTATGGAGCCCTACAGCATGGAGCTTTAGACCTTAGAATCGCCTCTCTTTCAGATACAAAAATTATCGCACGAGCACAGGCAGATGCAGAAAAATTTTTAAATTCAGGTGAAGATATGCTAAAATATAAGGAATTAATGGCTGGAATTTCTAAATACCAACAAATCACAACTCTGAATTAGGAAAAATATGGACACGGTAACGATTACATCAGGAAAATACAGGGGTAGAAAAATTGCTACGCCTGGCGCAGCGACACATCCGATGGGTTCTAGAGAGAGGCTAGCGCTTTTTAATATGCTAGATGAAAGAATCAAAAACGCCTATCTTCTAGACGCTTTTGCCGGATCTGGCGCGCTAGGGATAGAAGCACTTTCACGCGGAAGCATAAAGGTAGTTTTTGTAGACGATTCCGTCAAGGCAGTTCAGACGATAAAAAAGAACCTGAAGGTACTTGGAATAGATAAAGAAGCAACTGTCATAAAGACAAAGGCAGCCAATATCGGCAATGATTTTTTAAATTTTGACGTGATTTTGGCAGATCCGCCATACGATAATTTTAATCAGGGCGAAATAGAGTGTTTAACGAATACTTTAAAAAGCGGTGGACTAATGGCTTTGTCGCACCCAGATGATGCACCCGTTTTAGAAGGCTTAACCCTGTTAAAATCACGCCAATATGCCAATGCACATGTCTCTATTTACGTTAAAAATTAGCATTTTTGATAATTTTAATGGATAATACTTGATTTTTTAGCAAAAGTGTGATATAATGGTCTTTATAAGGAGTTTTTATAATGTATTATCAGGGAGAAATCGAGAAGAACGATAAGAAGAAAGTGATTATGATTGCTACCGCAATTGTAGTGGTAGTCTTGATATTGATAGTATCAATTATTGTAGTAGCGACAAGAAAATCCGGCAATGAAAATGTCGGCGGTAACGAAAATGCATCCTTTTCAATTGATGACAAGAAAGATGATTCGGAAAAGAAATCTGATTCTAGTTCAGACAAATCCACCGAGACCGTAATCGTTTCTAACAAGACAAGCGCTTCTTCTAATCCTGCACCAAAAGCAGAAGCAGTTCCACAAACCGGTCCAGAAGATGCTATGCCAATGGCCTTAGCACTCGGTAGTCTTACTACTGCTAGCACCGCTTATGTGATGTCTCGTGCAAGCAAAAAAGCCTAATTAATTTTAACTAGCTAAAAACCGAGAATTATGCATTCTCGGTTTTTTGTGTTATAATAAGGGCATGCCCGTTTACCCCCTTTGATGAAACGCGGGAGAACAATAAAACAGGCCCGAGTGGTGAAATTGGTATACACGTATGCCTTAGGAGCATATGCCATTTGGTGTGCAGGTTCAAGTCCTGTCTCGGGCACCACGCTGCTTACAGCATCGCTCAAAAAGTAGGACTGTGAATCTTTGATACAAGTCCTGTCTCGGGCACCATTTATTCGAGTTAAAAGCCGGTATCTCGGCCTTTTTTCGTGCTTGCTAGCTAGTAAGCCCCCGCTTTACACAATAGACCAGTGAAGCCACGGCGATTATAGCAAACGACACGATCCCCGCGGATGCACCACCATTTTGTACTAGGTTAGCGTCATTGCCTTCGCCTGACTCTGGAGCATTAGGGACAACAGGCTCTAGAGCCTCGTTCTCTTCTTGTTCTTCCGGATCGTCTTCTGGCTCTACCATCTGGCTAGACCTAAAGGCGACGCGTTTTTCCTCAGTTTGTGCGTAACCCATGGCATAGATACGCCCTTTGTATCCTATTGTAATCAAGTTGGAGAGAAGGGAATCGCTGAGCCTGCGCTCATATGGGATAAACTTGCCGTCCTCAAGAATAAAGGTGTCCGTGCCAGCAGTGAAGTTAGCTGGCCCCACTAATACTAGCTTGTCGCCTACTTCTGCTAGATTCATTGCGAATTGCAAGGATACCATTTTAGCGCGATTACTAAATAGGTTATCGCCTGCCAATGCACTGAATGCTTCGGTTAGGGTTTCTACGCTCCCATCTGGTTTTACTAACTGCAATATTGGTAGAGAGGTTCCATTGGTATTCGTATAGCCTAGAACATATAGACCATCTTTGGTCGCTTGTGCAATTTCCCCATAAACTGGCACATTCAGCGTTACGAATGGCTCCGCGGCGCCACTTTCGTGGTCATAGGTGTATATCTTGTCGTTTGGCCCAGGTTGGGTTTCATCCATAGCATAAGTAATAACCAGCTGCCCATTAAGGTTTTCTAGTGCAAGTGGGGTCACGCCTGGTAAGCCAAGCCTATTCATGTCCAGTTCTTCCCAGCTATTAGTTGCAATATCATAGACATATCCCTTTGGCGTCACCCCGTCTGTGCCAAGCACAAATATTTTCCCATTTACCTCTGCGCCTTTAGCTGTATAAAAGTCTGCTGGGATGCTTGCCATTTTTTGCCAACTATTCGCCGCGAAATCATATCGATATAGATTGCTCATTCGCGTTATCAAGCCTAAGGAAGTGCCGGCCATTAGATACATATAACCATTATATTTCACCGCAAAACCATTGAGGCCGTTATTATTGAAGGAGGATACATCATCGCTTTCTTCAAAATCTGGCACAAGAGCGTGAATATTTTCATACACTTTATCTGATAGGCCAGCATAAATCATTCGCTTAGTACTTTGGCCACCTTTTTCCGCTGGAGCAGTTACAGTAGCGTAGAATAGTCCATTTAGTGCTCCGTCGGCAAAGTTAATAACGATCCGATTGTTTATTATCGTCGAGTTCATCGTGACATCAATTTCAGTGCCGTTTTCGTACGGGCTGGCTTCAGTCAAGGTAATTTTGCTGCCCGATGTAAAGTTTTCGCCATTTAGGACGATCTGATTACCGTTTACACTGGCATCTGTAATTACTGGTGCGTAAACCGTACTATTAACCGATAAATCGATTATACCACCAGTCTTAGACGGAAGCTCTGTTAGAGAAATCTTGCGGACATGCGAAAGTAGCATTGTTTTGGCCACGTCAGCAGTTGGCGTTTCTGTGGTATTACCCAACAAAACCGCTAAGGCACCCAAAGCACTTGGCGTAGCCATAGAGGTACCGCTCATAGACTGATAGCTTACCATATTAGTTTTATCGCCAATACCAAAACCATCTAAATAGAAGGTAGAATCCGATTCTACTTGAGAGATTATAATCATTTGCATTGTAAAATCTGCGTAGTCCGTATCATCTGGTAAGTTATAATCACAATATCCTAAGCCACTGCCAGCGGACGTCTCATCACAATTTAGCGCCGTGGCCTCACTCATCTCGCCACCTGTAGTTTTGACTAAGACGTCATATTTGGTCTGATTCGCATTCATCGTGATGGCGTAACTTTGCTCTGTCGACAAATAGAGACCTAACATTTTTGGGCCAGCCCCGTCTATTTCTTGGCTCAAATCGCCTAAGTTTATCGTGGCAAAATAGCGGTATAACGCCCCCGACGCACTATAACTGTCTGGACCAAACTCTAGCGCCATAGAGTGGCTACCCTCACTTACCTTTTTATCACTGAGGCTTGGTGTGATGTTTACCGTGCTTCCGTCTACTAGTGTTTGTTGTACGGAAACGTTAGCGAGGTCTGCATCAACTTCAAAACTATTAGAATAGCTTGACTCCGTCAAAGAATCAAATGGTTCCTGCACAGATCCGGTTGGTACGGTAGACATAATGTCGCTACCAGGAGCATACACATCCACTATGGTGTCACTGTAGTTGCTGAAATCAGAACGCTTACCTTCTTTGGTGCTAGAACCAATCACAAGTACGTATGGACTTTCATAAATCGTACCGGAAGGCAACTTAAAGTTGAAGTCTAGATTTTTGCCATCGTTACCAGCTGCGAAAAGACTGACTGCCCCAAGCTCGCCGACCTCATTTACGATGGCCTTCATCGCTAGAGAACCCTGTGCGCCAGACCAAGAGTTGTTGATAGCCTGAATCTTAATACCCATTTCCATCATTTTTTTAATTTGAGCGTAACCCTTGATGGATGCCACCACATCTATTTTGCCGTCTGTATTGCCATTGCGGACGTCTATTATCTTGACATTAGATGCCACCCCGCTAACACCGTAATCATTCCATGCTGCCCCAATAATACCTGCAACGTGTGTACCGTGGGCGTGTAATTCTGGTGTACCAATATTGTCGCACCTAAGTTCACTACAACCTGTGGCGGCCTGTACGTCGGCTGGTAAATGATAAATCTTGTCCTGCAAATCGGCATGCTGATTATCGATGCCACTATCCATAACCACTACAATCACCTCGTGAGCCATGTTGCCACCCGCCTCGTTCCAGTCCGGAATATTCATACCGTAACCGCCCACGTTACCCCATTGAACGCTCGTACGATCGTCAGCGTCCGTTGACGTGCCGGCAACTTGCCCAATGTATGGATCTATCTCGGTAGTCTCGGCGACATAGTTCGGCTCAGCAAAGACTACAGCACTGTCGCCACGCAAAGCCTCCATAATCTCACGAGTAGTCATATCATCCCGACGGATCACCTCAATACTGATATCTTTATCCATATCTTCACGATCGAGCAATTCAAGAGAGTCTTCTGATACGGTAGCGATTTCGTCTCCCGTGTCTGCCAATTCTTGTCCGCCAAACAATCTAGTGAAAGTCAAAGATTTTTTGCTGTTATCTATACCTACAACGACCTCGCCTTCTATGTAATCACCCTTTAAAAGCTCATCTATATGCTCTCCCCAGCGATATTCCTGCAGGGACGCCCTAGCCCCCTCTTCTGCGGCATAGTTAATAGTTGCGGAAGTTTGTGTTGCGTGTACATTACTAAATGGTAAAAAACTCGTAATTGCAGTAAAAAACACCGCTATCGATATGTACACACCCCTTAATAATCTTTTCATGAGGATCTCCTTTGGCTAATATCATATATTATAGCATAGAAATCAAAAAGTACTCTTTTAAGTGCCGAAAAATATCATCATTTATATATAATTTTGTATTTTTTCGCCCGCAGGACGATTTTTTGTTGCCGCCGGATTTTGAAGTAGCGACAGAAATTTTCCAAAAAATCAAAATAGAAGAGTATAATTATACGAAAGGAGAGATAGTCATGGCAGAAATATTAAAGATAGATGGTAAAAATGTAAAAATTGGCGATGATGATGGCAAGGTTGTTACCGTGCCTTTAAGCGACATTAATTATGATGATGTAAAAGAAGGTGACAAGGTCAAGATTTACAAAGATGACAAAAAATATATCGTGACAAAGGCTAGCAATACCGCTTCTATGGACGGAATCTTCGAAATAGACGAAAAAGGCTACCGAAAGATTAATAAACACCTATTCGTATGGGTAGGCACTTTTTTGGTTGGCGGATTTGGTGTAGATAGATTCCTTAGAGGTCAAATTAGCGTAGGGGTCTGCAAACTGCTGTTCGGCTGGCTAACGCTTGGAATTTGGCCTTTGGTGGACTGGATTATTGCTTTATCAAAAGCTTATGGTGGTCCATATAGTAACGTAGAAGAAGTCACTTTTGACGAAATGGGGAATTACACCAAATGAACGAACAGATAAAATCTAGTATCGACGCTAGAAGAAATGCATTTAATGCATACGATCTAACAGATAAGTTTAAAAAAGAAATTGATGATTTATTTACTGAGATAAATGACTTTGGTGCATCCTGCAATGATGTTGGCGATTTTGAAACCAAATTTGCTACCAGCCCATTAAATCAAAGATATATTGATATGTTTACTAAAGTAGCAACCGCTAGTGCGAATAAAGAAGCGGCAAAAGGCGCAACTGAACAAATGGCGGTTAACGCAGCTGAAGCCGTAACGAGAGATGTTATAGGTAGTGCAGTACCAACCACTAAAGCTGCTGTACATCAAAAGGTCTATGATGCGGCACGCGACATTCCTGGCGTTGGCAATGCGATAGATATTGGCGAGAAAGCTAGCTATATTAAACATTTAGGCAAAATGTTTGGTAAGAAAAAATAGTAAAAAATTTACGAGATTTTGTTATGGCATTTTCAAAATCCGTGTGATATAATCGTAAGCAGGATGGGCAAGGTAGCTAAATATTTAAACAAATTAACCATCGGAAACGTCTTTGATTCACCGGACGTTTTAGAGGTGTATTCTACCGATTGCTCAGTACTAAAAATTAAGCCAAAAATAGTAGCTTTACCAGAATCTACGGATGATATTCGTAAAATTATGCGTTTTTGTCATCAGTTGGCAGTTAGGGATATTAGGATTCCCGTGACGGTACGTGGCTCTGGGCTCGACGAGACTGGTGCGGATCTTTCTAATAGTTTAGTAATTTCTACAGAAAAATTAAATCGCCTTTTAGAGTCAGACAAACGAGAAAGACTAGTTAGGGTGCAGGCTGGCATTACCTTGAAAGAGCTAAATACCGCTCTTTCCATTAACGGCTTAATCGTGCCTATCGATGGTCATGAAAATGACACGATCGGTGGTTTAATTTCCAATTGTCCTAGTGATGATTATTCTGGTAAATATGGTGGCATTATGGCTTATGTGGAACGCATGGAAGTAGTTTTGCCAAATGGAGATATTTTACAAACAAATCGATTGGGTAGCCATGCGGTTGCACATAGAGGAAAAGAGAAAACCCTAGAAGGCAGCATCTACCGTAAAATGTCTAAGCTTATTAAAGACAATGATGCATTAATAAAAGATATTTATAAAAATAATGTCGGCACAACTGGTTATCCTACGATAGCTCAAGCTGGACGCAATGGCTCAATCGATCTCGCGCCACTATTTTTCGGTGCACAAGGTACGCTTGGTGTGATTTCGGAAGTAATTTTGCGTGCCATACCAATTAAACCTCAATCTAAACGCGTAGTAGCAACTTTTGAAAGTTTTGACATAGCTCAAAAGTTTTTAGAATTAGCAAACTCCTTAAAGCCAAGAGAGCTGAATATTTATGATATTAAAATCGTAAAAACTGCAGAAGAATCCGGTAAAAGACTGAGTGGATTTACGCGTAAAATCGATAATGGCTATGTAGTATTTGCAAAGTTTGACGACAAAACTAAATCTTGCCTCAGAAAAATCGAGAGCATCCGAAAAGTTTTACCTGCCAATACGAAACTAGTAATAGAATCGTCCAAAAATGAAGCAAAATTGGACGAGTTTGAGAACTCCCTGGTTTCTTTCTTGAAGAGCGTTCATACTGGCGAACGCGTACCTTTGCTAACGGATTTTTATATACCGTCGAAGCGTTTGGGCAAATTCATCGAGAGTTTGACGGTATTAGAGAAGAGCATGAGGTTGGATTTAGCATTATATGGATCTTATTCAGCCGGTAACTATAACTTAAGGCCACGTTTCAAAATAGAAGAAAAAGATTTCAATAAAACCGCTGTGGCATTTCTAAGAGCTGGGAATTATATCATTAACCATGAGAATGGCTCTTTGACTGGTGGTGCGCCGGAGGGGCGTGTGAAGGCCATAGTAACAAACGACATGCTCCCAGAGAATGAAAAGAAGCTTTATCTCGGTATTAAAGAGACTTTTGATCCTAATAATCTAATGAATCCGGACGTAAAACTGGGTGCTGACTCTAGATTCACTGTTACACATTTTCGGACTACAAGTTCTTCTAAAATCGTGATATAATTGTAATAATTATAGAGGAGTTTTCATGAAAACTAAATTTAAGAAGATTTCTGATGCACGCGTAGAAATTACCGTGACATTAGATGCAAAAGATTTAAAAAAAGCTGAAAAAACGGCTATCGAGCGTCTTGCAAAGGAAGTACGCGTAGAAGGTTTCAGAAAAGGAAAAGCCCCAACTGACATAGCTAAAAAATTCATTCCAGAAAATGATTTAAACGCTGAAGTTATTGATATAGCAATACGTACATCCGTAGTTCCGGCTTTTCGTGAACACGAGAAAATGCCGCTCGTGGCACCAAATGTTAATGTTACAAAATATGTTCCAGGTGAAATGGCAGAATATACTGCAACGGCTGACATTGTCCCTGAGGTGAAGCTTGGCGATTATAAAAAATTAAAAGTTAAGCCAGAGAAAGTTTCCATTACTGATACTCAAGTAAAAGAAGTTCTAGATAACCTTACCAGCAGTTTCGCCGAAAAGAAACCGGTAAAGCGCGCTGCAAAACTCACCGACGAAGTAATTATTGATTTTGTCGGTAAAAAAGGTGGGGAAGCTTTTGCGGGTGGTTCCGCCAAGGACTATAAATTAGTACTGGGCTCTAAGACCTTTATCCCTGGTTTTGAAGAAGGAATTGTGGGGCATGAGTCAGGTGATAAATTTGATCTTAAATTGACTTTTCCAAAAGATTATGGTGTGAAGGACCTAGCTGGAGCTAAAGTAGTATTTGAAACTTTACTCAAGCAGGTTAACGAAGTGACCAAACCAAAGATTGACGACGATCTAGCCAAAAAGTGTGGTCCATTTAAGACCTTAAAAGAGCTAAAAGAAGATATTAAGAAAAATCTAAAGCTCCAAGAGGAGCATAGGGCTGAAGAAAAATTCAAGGATGCTTTAATCGCAGAACTCGTAAAGGTTTCCAAGATACCGGTACCGGAGATTTTGATGGAAGATCAGCTTAAACTCATCAAAGAAGACATGACCAGAAACGCAGCTTCACGCGGGATTTCTAGTTTGGAAGAATTTATAGAAAAATCTGGTGAAACCATGGAAAACTGGGAAAAGGAAGCTAGAAAAGTCGCCGAGTCTCGAGTCAAGGCTTCAATGGCCTTACAAAATTTAGCCATAAAAGAAAAGATTACTGTATCAGATGAAGAAGTTTCGGCCAAACTTGCTGAACTTAGAGAAATCTACAAAAAATCCGAGGAAGCCGTAAAAAGCCTTAAAGACCCAAACGTAAAAATGGATATTAAAAATCGCATGACTCTAGAAAAGACCTTAGACTATCTCGTAAAGGTCAATTCTTAATATTCCGGTTGCTTTTTAAGCGTTAGTATGCTATAATAAGGTGAAGAGTTTCATCTTGTTTGCTATTGCTGTAATGTAAACGAGAAAAATGCAGATAAGCTGCGATAATTATAATAAATTAAACTTAAATTAAGAGGAATTTTAATGCCAACTATTAATCAGTTGATCCGAAAGCCTAGAAAAAAGGCTATCAAAAAATCAAAGTCTCCGGCTCTTGGTTCTATTGTAAATACATTAAAAACCAGGCGTACAGAGACTCCTGCACCGTTGAAGCGTGGTGTATGTATTAAAGTTACTACCAAAACGCCTAAAAAACCAAACTCTGCGATGCGAAAGGTGGCTCGTGTTCGTCTCACTAATGGTCAAGAAGTTTGGGCTTATATTGGCGGTGAAGGTCATAACTTGCAGGAACACGCAGTCGTATTAGTGCGTGGTGGTCGCGTACCAGATCTTCCAGGTGTGCGTTATCATGTGGTGCGTGGCACTTTGGATCTCCAAGGTGTACAAGGTCGCAAACAGGGCCGTTCTAAATATGGCGCCAAAAAGGAGGATAAGTAATTATGCCTAGAAAAACTACTAAATCCCTAGAACGTAAAGTTTCTCCGGACCGTAAATATCAATCAATTATGGTGCAGAGACTTATTAATAAATCTATGCTTGATGGCAAAAAACAGGCAGCCGAAAGAGCGGTTTATTCTGCGATTGAAGGTGCTGCAAAAAAGTTAGATTCTGAGAATCCAGTGGAGGTACTCGAAAAAGCTATCGCTAATATCTCGCCGGATTTTGAAGTGAAATCTCGCCGCGTTGGTGGTGCGAACTATCAAATTCCGTTCCCGATTGCCGGACATAGACAAATGCATTTTGCATTTTCTTGGTTGGTCCAAAGCGCTCGTGATCGCTCTGGTATGCCTTATGCGAAAAGGTTAGAAGCTGAGATTGTAGATGCATACAATGAAACTGGTGCAGCTTTCAAGAAGAAGGAAGATTGTCACCGTATGGCAGAAGCCAACCGTGCATTTGCACACTTCGCGCGCTAACGCGCTATGAATTTTTCAAAAAATCTCTTCTAGCGGAGAGATTTTTTGTGATATAATAGTCATAAGTATATTAGGAGGTAAAAATGACAAGAATTGCAATCAATGGTTTCGGAAGAATTGGACGAAATGTTCTGAAAATTTTGTTAGCAAAAGACGATGCGGAAGTAGTAGCGATTAATGATATTACAGACGCAAAAACTTTAGCCCATCTTTTGAAACACGATTCTTCTTACGGGACTTACAATAGATCTGTAGAGGCAAAAGAAGATGCAATCGTGGTTGATGGCAAAGAAATTAAGATTTTAGCCGAAAAAGAACCAGCTAATTTACCGTGGAAAGATATGAATATCGATGTTGTAATCGAGTCAACTGGTTTTTTTACTAAACCAGAAGACGCACGTAAACACATTGAAGCAGGCGCTAAACGTGTAGTGATTTCTGCGCCAGCCAAAGGCGAAGGTGCGAAGACTATTGTAATCGGCGTAAATGATGAGTTAGTTGAAGATACAGACGAAATTCTATCTAACGCTTCGTGTACCACCAACTGTATCGCACCGGTAATGAAGGTACTTGAAGATAATTTTGGTATCGAAAAAGCCATGATGACCACAGTACATTCCTATACTGGTTCGCAAAGAATTTTAGATGCACCAGCCAAAGATTTAAGGGAAGCAAGAAGCGCAGCCGAAAATATTGTACCAACTACTACGGGCGCCTCGAAAGCGGCGGCTCTTACTGTTCCAGCTCTGCAAGGTAAGTTTAATGGACTTTCTATTCGTGTTCCGACTCCGGTTGTATCTTTATCGGACATTACCGCAATCATCAAAAAAGATACCACCAAAGAAGAAATTAATGAATTGTTTATAAAGGCTTCTAAGGAACCTCGCTTTGAAGGAATTATTGGTGTATCTGAAGAAGAACTAGTTTCTAAAGATTTCGTAGGTGACCCACATTCTTGCATAGTAGATTTACCACTTACTGACGTAGTATGTGGTAATATGATTAAGATAGTTGCTTGGTATGATAATGAATGGGGTTATTCTAATCGTTTGGCAGAGTTAGCATTGGAATTTAAGAAAGGTTAAGATGAAAGTTTTTATCGGCGCAGATTACCGTGGATTCGAAAGAAAAAATCAGCTAGCTCGGTTTTTAGTAGAAAATAATTGCGAAGTGGTGGATGAAGGCCCATACGAATATAACGAAGGTGATGATTTTAATGATTCAGCAGTCAAAGTGGCGCTTGAAGTCCGTGAAAATCCAAATACTAGGGGAATTCTAATTTGTGATTCAGCGCACGGAGTAACAATGCAAGCAAATCGTTTCAAGGGTATCCGAGCAGCAAATTGCGACTCCGTTGAATCAACGATACTAGCGAGAGAACATGATGATGCGAATATATTGTGTATGTCTGCACATTTTGTTGATGAGAGTTTGATGGGAGAAATTACAAAAGCTTTTCTTGCCACTGATTTTAAAAATCTCGAGCGTAGAGTACGCCGAATAAATCGTTTAGACGAAAGGGAGGATTATGATTAGAACAGTCACCGTAGTGCCAGCAGTCTTGGCAGAAAGTAAGGTGGAATACCGCCAACAAATTGAGCGAATAAACACTTTCAGTAGAAGAGTACACATAGACGTTTCTGATGGCGCTTTTGCTCCAGCTACGACTTTAGATGTATCCAACGTTTGGTGGCCAAAAGAATGGAAGGCTGATATACACTTAATGGCTGTCACCCCTTCTTCACAACTAGAAATAATCCTAAAGCTAAAGCCATCGCTTTGCATTTTGCACGCAGAAGCAAGCGAAGATCTTTTGCCGGTCTTTGCTACGTTGAAACAAAATGACATAAAAACAGGCTTAGCGTTACTACCCAACACTTACCCTGGTCTAGTTAAACAATATATAGACGTAGTAGATCATGTGCTTATTTTCGCTGGAAGACTTGGCATGCAGGGAAGTACTGCCGATATGATGCAGATGGAAAAAATCGCTATTGTAAGAAGCATGAAGCCGGAGCTAGAAATTGGTTGGGACGGTGGAGCTAATATGACCACAATGCGAGCCTTGGCGCACGCAGATTTAGATGTCATAAACGTAGGATCGGCTTTATCAAAAGTGGAAAATCCGGCTGAAGTGTATCATGAAATGGTCGCCGAAATTGATAAAAATGGAGTAGTATTATAATGGCAAAAATTTTAAGCATTGGTTCAGCATTAAACGATATTTATATGATTGATCACGATGATTTAGCGCCTACAGAAATCGGCGAAGAATCAATTTTTGGGAAAATTTTGGTAGGCAGCAAAGTTGACATCGACAAGCTCAGCTATGAAGTCGGTGGTGGTGGCGTAAATTCAGCCATTTCCTTCGTGAGACATGGACACGAGGCGGTATTGATGGCTAATATTGCACACGATTCGGCTGGCGACGCAATTTTAAAAGTATTAGACCACGAAGGAGTAGATACTAGCTATATGCAATATGACGAGCATAAAGCTACTGGTACTTCGGTGATTTTATTGAACTCGCGAGGTGGAGAACGGACTATCTTGACTTATCGAGGTGCAAGTACGAAATTCGACAATTTTAAAGCTGACACACTTGATTTAATCTGCCCAGATTGGCTATATGTAACAACCCTAAGAGGTGACATAAAAACTTTGACTAGTTTCTTCAAAAAAGCTCACGAAAATGGAATAAAAATTATGTTTAATCCTGGCGTAAAAGAGCTCGCAAAGACTAAAGAATTGATGGCACTTTTTAAGTATATTGACGTTTTGTTAGTAAACAAACAAGAAGCCGCACAAATGGTGCCGGGAGCACTGCTAGAAGAGTTATTATACCATCTGAAGGGTTATACTGGAATTGTAATTATCACAGATGGATCGATGGGTGGGATCGCTACCAATAAAGAGGAAACTTATCGCTTTGGCATCTATGAAGATACCAAGGTCAAAGACGCTACCGGCGCTGGAGATGCCTTTGGTTCGGGATTTTTAGCAGCGCTTGCTTCAGGAAAAAGTTTTCGCAGAGCCCTGGTATTTGCATCCGCCAATTCTACATCGGTGGTTTCTAGAATTGGCGCGAACCGTGGTATTCTTGCTGATACAAAAGAACTTCATCCGATGCCAATTCAAAAATTATAGTATAATACATATTAAATATATAGACAGGAGATTTTATGTTATCAGCTGAAGAAGAATTTATAAAAAAAATGACCATCGAAGATCTGGAGCGAGTTAATGCGTACGGCAGAGATTTAGCGAGTGGGCTTAAAATGATACGATCTTTTCCGCAGGGTGTAACAATTTTTGGTTCTGCCAGACTACCACAAGATAATAAATATTGCCAAATGGCAGAGGAGCTCGGAGCAATGCTTGCCAAAAATGGACATGCGGTAGTGACCGGCGGTGGTCCTGGTATCATGGAAGCCGCATCAAAAGGTGCTTTTGAAATTGGGGGAAGAACGGTTGGTTTTAATATCAAATTATCTCATGAACAGTTTCCAAATCCTTACCTTACCGAGTGTTATACCTTTGAATATTTCTTTGCTAGAAAAGTATCACTAGCAATGGCAGCAAAAGTATTTGTATTTTTTCCGGGTGGGTTTGGTACCATGGATGAAATTTCTGAGATTTTGTGTTTGATGCAAGAAAATAAAATGCCTCATATGCCAGTATTTTTGATTGGTAAAGATTATTGGTCGGCTTTCGACCAAGTAATTCAGAAGATGGTAGAACTAAAATTAATTAACAGTGAAGACGGAAACTTATTTGAAATCACTGATGATGTTTCTAAGGTTGTAGATGCAGCAAACAAAATTGGACATCCAAAAATTTCTGAGAACTTTTACGATGGCTTTAAAGAAGCTAGCGCAATTGCTAATTCTTAAAATGGTCTAGACAATTTAAGATTTGAATTAGATTCTGCGATACGAATAAGTTCGTTATATTTGGCAATTCTTTCAGAGCGCGAAAGGGAGCCAGTTTTGATTTGACCAGTGCCGAGGCCTACAGCAAGGTGAGCGATAGAAACGTCTTCAGTTTCGCCAGAACGATGCGACATAATAGTTTTGTAGCCAGCTTTTTTGGCCATTTTAATAGCTTCTATAGTTTCAGTAAGCGTACCAATTTGATTTGGTTTAATTAAAATAGCATTGGCTACTTTTTCTTCGATACCACGCACCAAACGTTCAGTGTTGGTAACGAATAAATCATCGCCGACTAGCTGGACTCTCGAACCTAGTCGCTCGGTCAAGGACCGCCAATTCTGCCAATCGTTTTCATCTAGACCATCTTCAATTGAAACGACAGAATAATTATCTACCAAATATTCATACCAATTAATCATATCTTCGACAGTTTTCCAGTCGCCATTGGTTTTCAATTCGTAGTGGCCATTGTTATATGGCGGGTCAGCTGGAGTATCTACGAAAAATTCGCTGGCTGCGATATCGAGAGCGATTTTGATGTCGCGACCAAACTCGTAGCCAGATTTTTGGATAGCAAGCTTGATGCAATCTAATGGTTCGTTGTTACCATCCCTGACTTTTGGCGCGTAGCCACCTTCATCGCCTACCGTAGTGGAATAATCGCGCTCTTTTAGCACATCTTTTAGGGCGTGGAAAACTTCTGCGCCCATACGGACTGCTTCCTCTATCGTACCAGCGGATGCAGGAATGATCATATATTCTTGAAAATCAGTCGCCCAAGCCGCATGCTCACCACCATTCATTACATTCATCATTGGCATAGGGATAGACATTTGCTCCTGAGTACTTGCCAATTCGGCAACGTAATGATAGAAAGGAAGATTTCTAGCTCTAGCGTTGGCCTTAGCATTAGCAAGGGAAACTGCGAGTATTGCATTAGCGCCAAGATTACCCTTATTATTGGTACCATCGATTTCACACATTAAAGTATCCACTCTAGCTTGATCTGAGGAGTTACCAACTAATACATCTTTGATTTTGGAATTTACATTCCAGACCGCTTTTGACACACCTTTCCCGTTAAACCGTTTTGGGTCTTTGTCACGAAGCTCGAGAGCTTCGGCTGATCCAGTAGACGCACCGGATGGCACGGCTGCACGACCAAAACTACCGTCGCTCAAAAAAACTTCGGCTTCTACAGTAGGGTTGCCACGAGAATCTAAAATTTGTCTAGCTTTAATGTTTGAAATTACTAAATTATCCATAAGCATATTATATCAAAAAAATCTACCAAAAATAAAAAACTTGTGCTAAAATGGATTTAATAACTTATTTAAAAGGAGGTTTTTATATGGATGGGAACCCTGAAGGGACGCCAAATCCCCTCAATCCAATGCCTGAAAATACAGGCATGGGTAATCCGCCACAAGCGAATGAGGAAGCGGTAACGGGCACAGGGACGCTAGATTATACAGAGACGGTGACGCCGTCTACTGATGTAACTGCAAATAGTAACCCTAGTATGCCAACAAATTCTGGCGTTAATGCTGACGCAGTCAATAACACTACTAGCCCAAATAACACGAATCCTACACCATACACCAATCATAGTGTAGTAGACCCGATGATGAGGCCCGTGCCACGTCACACCGAAACTACACAAAATGCTGGCTACGCAACTGGATATGGTATGGATGCGACTACTGCGGCTACTGCTACTACTACGCCAGTAGAAAATTTTGATACTCTTGGCGTAGATAATAGCGCCGCATCAAATTCGATGGAGAATTTTGAGCAACCCAACGAATCTCAAAATTTGGTCGCTAAAGATTCAATCGTAGAACCCGCAAATAAAGGGGGAAGAAAAAAGGCCTTTGTTATCGGTGCTATCGTGTTGCTTATGATAGCTATAATTTGTGGCGTAACAGCAATTGCAATCTTCGTAATAAATGCACAGGAGAGCCCGGTCACTAAAGCTATCAATAAACTGATAAATGGTGAAGTTTCTAGTATTGTTAATATACAAGGAACCCTTACTACTTCTAATAGTGGTACGCCTACTAATACGATGAGTGCTAAGTCTATAGATGCAGATTTTAATGGCACTTTTGACATGAAATCTCCGGTTAACGAATTTAAATTAGGCATAGATGCCGATTTTGAGAATGGGAGTAATGTTTCGGTTAACGTGGATGGCGTAAATACTAAAGATGGTAGTACTTACGTAAAACTAAGCGGAGTTTCTAGTGTGCTTCAGCTTATGTTCCAGTCTGCAATGACGACTGACTCTACTAGTAATAACGAAAGTAATTGCAACGGTAACGCTAATTGTACTACTGGTACCACAAACACCACTGCCGATAATTTAGCTTTGACGGCCGCAATCAACGAAGTAGCAAATTCGCTTGAGGATACCTGGATTTTACTAACGAGCGACGCTTCCGATTCTGCCTCTAGTGTAATCAAGCTAGATGAATCTTCGACTTGTCTGGTTAGCGCATTGGGAGCATTACCAAAAAGCAGTAGTGAAATCGCCAATAAGTACAAAGTCAATCCATTCATAATAGCATCTACTGATAATCTAGAAATCAGCAAGAAAAAGGATACGCTTTATCGTTTAAATATAGACAAAACCAAATTTGATAAGTTTATAGATTCTATTAAAGGAACTCAGTTCGTCAACGAGTTAAATGCTTGCGGTACTGTTGTCAACACGCTAGAAAATGATTTAGCCAATTCACCGAGTATTTATGCAGAAATAGACGGGGACAATAACTTCACTCGGCTCTTTATGAAGAGTACGACCAGTGAAGGCAATACTACCTCTTCTACCAAATTCGATCTTAGCCTTTCCTATCCATCTAAGCTCGAAATTATTGAACCTACCGAGTATGTCGAGGCATCCAAAATCTTTTCTAGCATGTTTGGTGGTGCACCTGTTAGTAGCGGAGCCGTTGTTGAAGGTGGTACCGTTACGGGTGGCAGTGTCATCTTAGAGGGTGGTACGAGATAGTCTCTATTGACATTTAAGCAAAAGTGTGATATAATAAGATTATGGACACTGCATTAAAACAAAAACTAGATAGACTCCCGGCAAGTCCGGGGGTTTATTTTCATAAGGATAAAAATGGAGAAATAATTTACGTAGGAAAAGCAGCGGTACTAAAAAATCGAGTGCGACAATATTTTCAGAAATCCAAAAAAGATATCAAAACTGAAGCTCTAGTGAAAGAAATTGCCGACACGGATTGGATACAAGTAGAAACCGAAATGGACGCTTTATTTCTTGAGTCTGAAATGATAAAGAGGTATATGCCAAAATGGAATATTTTACTTAGAGACGACAAAAGTGTATCCTATATTAAGGTTTCTATGCAGCTGGAAGTGCCAGACGTTTCTATCACCAGAAACCCAATTGACGATGGCGCTACTTATATTGGTCCATTTTACGCTAAATTAACAATAGAAAAAGCCCTAAGAATTTTGAGAAAAGTTTTTCCATATTATAATAAACCGTATACCGCCAAAAAAACCTTAGATACCGATCTTGGTCTCACGCCAGGAATTGAAATTGGTCGTTCCACCCCAAAAGACTATAAAAGAAATTTAAGGAAAATGATACGCTATCTCAAGGGAGATCGCGAGAAATTAATGAGAGATCTCGAAAAAACAATGAAAAAAGAGGCTAACGCGGGGAATTTTGAACTAGCCGCTGAGGCGAGAGATCAACTATTTGGCTTGAAAGAATTAAAAAAGAAAATCATTTTTTCGGATCGAGAGTTTTTAGATATTTCTTCAGACCAAGCACTAACACAATTACAAAAAATATTAAATTTAAATGAACCACCACGTCGCATTGAAGGCTACGACATTTCTCATCAGTCCGGCACCAACACGGTAGGGAGCATGGTGGTATTTATCAATGGCGCCTCTGCCAGAAATGAATATCGGAAATTCAAGATTCGTTCATCCACAAATGACGATTTAAAAAGCATGGTAGAAATTATAACGAGAAGGCTGAAGCATGCAGAATGGGAATATCCAAACTTGGTTGTATTAGATGGAGGAATCACACAAGTAAGGGCGGTAGAACCTTTGCTAAAGCCTCTTGGGATTCGGGTGATCGGACGTGATAAATCCGGAAATCATTCAAAGAGTGCAGAAGTAGTTTTAGTTGTTAATGACAAAAAAATCAAACTGGACAAAACCTCACACATAGCTAGGTTAATCGCCCGAATCGACGAAGAGTCACATCGCTTTGCAATCACATATCATTCTTTGCTAAAACGAAAATCTATGCTAAAATAGGAGTAAGGAGTTTATATGCAATTAGGAAGTTTCTTACAGGCGACTATATTAGTTTCTGCAATTCTGACAATACTTTTGATTTTATTACAACAGCGTGGTGCATCGCTTGGTGCTGGTTTTGGTAGTTCTGGAGAATTATATACTACTAGACGCGGGTTGGAAAAATCTCTCTTTATCACTACGATTGTATTTGCGGTAATTTTTGTTGCTTCAATTTTGGCTTTACTAATAGTTCCGATGGAGTAAAATGGCCGATTCATTAAAAAAACGTGGGCAAAGAATTGCGAGGAAATTTTCAAAGGTTTCTCTGAAGGCGAGCGCTGAGGGAAAAGAGCATATCAAAGAAAATTTCATTCAGCGTTTGTCACATATAAAAAATATTCGTCTATTGGTGCTAGAATGGGTACTGCTGGTAATTGCTCTAGTTCTAATCGCAGTAGCACAGGCATTTTGGTTCGGCGAATCTTATGCAGTGGATACTTTTGTAGATGGTGGCAGCTATGTAGAAGCTACGATTGGTAGAATTAATTCAATGAATCCACTTTTTGCTACTACCAGCAGCGAAAAAGCTTTGAGTAAATTGATGTTTGCTACGTTGGCAGCAAACGATTATTCTGGCCATCCTGGACCACAACTGGCTAGCACCATTCATTATACTGACGATGGTAAAGTTTGGCGAATCCATCTGCGCGATGGTTTAGTATGGTCTGATGGCGAGCCAATTACAAACCAAGATGTTCTATTTACGATAGGATTAATTCAGAATCCAGCAGTCAGCACGATTTTTACCGCCAATCTTGAGAATGTAAAAATTAGCGAAGATGAAAATGGTGATATTGTATTCAATTTGCCGTCAGAATATGCAGATTTTATATCGGCACTGACAATCCCCATCGTACCAGAGCATATCCTAAAAGACGCCCCGCTTAAGACTTTAGCGGAAGAGGAATTTTCTAAAAAACCAGTGACAAGTGGTCCTTTTATGTTTAACGCTACCCAAAATGTCAATGGAGACGAGAGCGTGGTTTATCTTACTGCTAATCCGAATTATTATCTAGGTAAGCCAATGATAAATAGTTTTGCAATACATGCCTACGAGACAAAAGATAATATTGTGAGTGCATTAAATATCAATGAATCAACCGCTACCGCAGAGCTTGATGGCAAAAATCTCGAAATGGTGACAAGTGGAAATTACGACAAAAGATTGAGCAAAATTAACTCCGGGGTATTTGCTTTTTTGAATAATTCTAGTACTGCCCTCGCTAATGCCGACATGCGTCGAGCAATTCGACAAGGGTTAGATCTTCCAGAAATTCGCTCGGCAGCACCAGACACTACACCTTTAGATTTTCCAATCCTAGAATCACAAATTAAATTAGAGAACTATCCTTCTATACCTGCCGGAGATAAAATTACTGCAAAAGAAAAAATTGAAGAACTTTCAGGCGGGGAAGAATTACACTTAGAAATTGCAACAGTGGATTCTGGGTATCTACCCAAAGTAGCAGAAAAACTAGCAGAGAACTTGCGTGAACTCGGCATTGAATGTAACGTTTCGGCTTATGCGGAAAGTCAAGAATTTGTGGCAAATATCGTTTCGCGTAGAAATTATGACATTCTAGTATATACGATGGAGCTTGGCGCTGATCCTGATCCTTTGCCGTATTATCATTCTTCTCAAGCAAAAGCTTCGGGATTGAATTTAGCGAATTATCGCAATACTCTAGTAGACGATCTTTTAATTGGTGCACGTGGGACCACAGAGCCGACTTTACGTACTAAAAAATATGAAAGATTTTTGGAATATTGGGCGACTGACGTACCAGCGATTGCTTTATATCAATCTAATATGGTGTATATATACAATAAGAATGTACGTACCTACAATAATTCAAACGTATTAGTAACTGCCTTAGATCGTTTCTTAGATATAGATGACTGGGCAGTGACTCACGGCATCAAAAATCAAACACCATAAAAATTACGCCATAAATGGCGTATTTTATTGATGGTGCGCGCGACTGGACTTGAACCAGCACAGCCGTAAATGTGGCCACTACCACCTCAAGGTAGCGTGTCTACCAATTCCACCACGCGCGC
>JAUMXO010000012.1 GCA_030529135.1 Candidatus Saccharimonadota bacterium
ACTCTACTGTTTCTTATGCTTAATTATACATAAGCTAAATTCAAAATGCAAGTGGCTAAAAAATAAAGCTCGGGTTTTTCACAATTTAATTATTATAAAATAGTGTATAATGTAAATATGGATAAAAATTTTCGGGTTCGACTAATTGTAGGCTTATCGATGTTTATCGTTGCACTAATCGGACTTTACACTTTTGATTCAATTCCATTTAAAATTATCTTCGGCTTTTTTTCGGTGATGTCTGTAGTAGAATTATTATCTTTCTTCAAAAAAAAGCACAGCGCCATTAATATCGTTTTGACATTGGCAGAGATAACCTTTTTGATTTGTGGCACCATATTCGTTGCAAAAGTGGATTTAAATCATTTTTGGTATATTATTTTGGGCGTTTGTGGATATGACATTTTTGCATATCTTTTCGGAAAAATGTTCGGTGCTAAAATATTTAAAAAATCACGACCGTTCCCGCACGTATCCAAAAACAAGACTTGGGAAGGCACATTTCTTGGACTTGCTACAGCCACTATATTAGTAGGAACAAAAATTGCAGCGCAAGGAACTATCGGGACTGATTGGATGTTTCTTTTCTGCGGTCCGCTAGCGCTTTTAGGTGACTTATTTGAAAGCTTCCTAAAGCGCAAGTTTAAAGTTAAAGATTCTAACGAAATTATTATTAAGAATAAATTCTTTAGGTTTTTGGAACTTTTCGTAGGGGGAAGCGAAGGTCACGGTGGTTATCTAGACCGCGTAGATTCTACAGCCTTTACGGGTACAGTGCTTTTAATAATTATTTCAATAGTTTTCGGCCTTTAAATAGGTAAATTGCGCCGGATAAGATTGTCAAAAATACTACTATATATAATAGTATGGCGTTAATGATAGCGAGTGGTTCAAAATTCAAAATCCGATTTGTAAGAATCGAGATAATCGTAATCATCTGTATAGTAGTTTTAAGTTTGCCAGCAAAGGAAGCAGAAATAGTGATACCTTTTTTTGCGGCCATCATACGCATACCATCTACCGCAAAATCACGGATTAAAATTACTGCGAACATCCACAGCGGCATAAGATTTATACTGACAAGTGCCAGAAAAGTGAGATTGATTAGCATTTTATCGGCTAGCGGGTCCAAAAAAGCGCCAAGATCAGTGACTTGCTTAGTCTTTCTAGCCCAGCGACCGTCAATTTCGTCGGTAATGGAGGCAATGGAGAATAACGCAATCGTAACAATCTGAGCGGGAAGATTATCCATGAAAATCAAGATCATGATAGGTGCTACTAAAATGATACGAAGTAAAGTTATGATAGTAGGGCCGTTGATTTTTGATTTTGTCATACAATATCCCTTCTGTGTTCCACTTTCCATGCGCGTACTTTAGCAAATTTAGCAGCCAGGATATCTGTAGACCATTTATCGCCAAGCATAACGGTTTCTTCGGGCTTGATATTTAACTCTTCCATCTTGGCGGTAAGTTTGGTAGAAACTGGTTTTTTAGCCCACCAAACACAATCAATGCCAAGAGGCTCACAAAATTTCTGCATCATTTTTTTGCGACCGTTGTTGGATATAATTACGATTTTTACTCCGGCATCTTTTAAATCTGATACCCAGTCGGCGAGCTCGTCAGCCGGCTCTTTTTCAGAATGAAGCCTTAGGGTATTGTCTAAATCGCACAAAAGTAACTTAACGTTTTCCTTCGTAAGAAGCTCCGGCGTAACGTCTTCAAAGCGCTCAATTTTTTTGTCTGCATGAAAAACGGTCATATTATTATTCTATCACATTGTGATATAATTATTCTATATGTATGCTAATTTTAAGAGTTTTTTAGACGGAAAAAAGTCTATCTGCGTAATTCAGGCCGAAAACCCTGATGGAGATTCTCTGGGAAGCGCCATTGCATTGGATTACTTATTAGAAGACAAAGAAGTATCTTTATATTGCCCAATTGATATTCCAAAATATTTACATTATTTTTCGGATTGGTCTAGGGTTAGCTTGGATTTTAATTTTAGGGCTGATGGATATATTATTGTGGATACCGCAGCGGAAGTATTGTTATCAAAATTACTAGAAGATTCTGCCATTAAAAACCGTCTATACTCGGCTCCGGTGTTTGTAATCGATCATCACGAGACAGAAGATGATTTGGCTTTTCCGCACGAAAGTATTATTGAGGTACGTCCAGCAGCAACAGAATTAATTTTTGAAATAGCAAAAGAAAATAATTTTGAGATTTCAAAATCCGCAGCAGAAGCCTTGATGCAAGGGGTTATGTCGGATACTTTAGGCCTTACAAGCGTAAATGTAACCCCGAGAACTTTCGAAGTAATGGCGGAGCTTTCTCGGCTCGGAGCGAAAATTGGTGAATTAGAAGAGAAACGCCGTGAATATATGAAAAAATCGCCAAGGATTTTTGAATATAAGGCCGACTTGATAAAGAGAACTGAATTTTATTTAGATGGGCAGCTCGCCACTGTATTAATTCCGTGGGAAGATATCGAAGAATATTCCGATGAATATAATCCAAATGTATTAATTCTGGAAGAATTAAGGATGGTGGAAAACGTAAAAGTAGCAGTAGCGATTAAAACTTATCCCGACGGCAAAGTTACTGGTAAACTACGTTGTTTTGGCGACACGGCAATTGCAGACAAAATAGCTGGCTATTTTGGCGGTGGCGGACATCCTTATGCTGCTGGTTTTAGAACCTATGATACTTCATATGAAGAAGTAATAAAAGATTTGATAACAATAATACCAAATTTAATAAACGAAGGAGTTTATAATGATAAATAAAATTCTACACAAACCCCTAAAGCTTGCCAAAACCCATGATTTTTGCCCTTCCAATCAACCAGAATTAGTAGTAGTGTTTATTCATGGTATCGCGAGCGATTCAACTAGTTTTTCAAAAGCTATTGAATACCTGGGAGGAACTACTTCATTAAAAAATATACGATTCGTAGCGTTTGATTTACTGGGTTCTGGCAAATCACCAAAATCTGATAAAATAACCTACAATTTTGATGCGCAACTTGAAGCGCTAGACTCTGCGATTGAAGATTTAAAAGTAGACACTCCACTGATTTTAGTTGGTCACTCTATGGGCTGCTTGATTAGCGTGCGCTATGCCAATCTCCATAAAAGAAAAGTAAATGGGCTAGTCCTAGTTTCACCGCCAATTTATAGACCAGAAGATTTTAAACTTCCTGCCTTTAAATTAGGGATGGAAAATTTCGAAAAAGTAATTATTCAGAAAAACCGTGCACTTAAAGACGATAAAGCCTTCCACGACGAACTAAAATACATTGTGATGAATCAAAATAATTACAAAATACTTGCCGAACTAAATAAACCTATTACGATAATTTTTGGTTTAGCAGACCAAATAATTGCTAGCTATAATATTCCAGGTATTTTGAAAAAAAATCCAAATATTTCTGTAATTGAAACGCCTACTGCTCATGGCATATCTCATGATAAGTATGCCAAAATATTAGAGGTTTTAGAAAAGAGTCTACATGAAACTATATAACACCGCCACCAGAAAAGTAGAGAATTTCAAACCACTTGGTGAGGTTGTTAAAATTTATACCTGCGGGCCTACTGTTTATAATACGGCGCACATCGGCAATTATGCTGCCTACGTCTATTGGGATCTTCTCATTAGGTGTTTAAAATTAAATGGATACAAAGTGCGCCGAGTGTTAAATTTGACTGATGTCGGTCATCTCACTTCTGACGGAGATGAAGGAGAAGACAAATTGGAAAAAGGGGCCGAAAGGGAAGGGAAAACTCCATTTGAGGTAGCAGAATATTATTCAAAAATCTACCTGGACGATTATAAAAAATTAGAGCTTTTACCAGCAGATATCATCGCCAGAGCAACGGATTACATTAAAGAAGATATGGAGGCGGTAGATTTAATGACCACTAATGGATATACCTACGAAACGCGAGATGGGATATATTATGATACTGCAAAATTTCCTGAATATGCAGATTTTGCTAAATTAGACATTGAGGGCTTGAAAGCTGGCGCAAGAGTAGGTTTTTCCTCTGAAAAAAGAAACGTGTCAGATTTTGCTGTATGGAAATTTATCCAACCGGGCGAAAAACACGCCATGAGATGGGATTATCTAGGTAGGCCAGGTTATCCTGGTTGGCACCTAGAATGTGCTACGATTATCCATAAAGAACTTGGTGACCCAATTGACATCCATACGGGCGGTATTGACCATATCCCGATTCATCACACTAACGAAATTGCCGAAACCTATGCTGCGTATGGCACTAAATTAGCTAGATTCTGGCTACATTGTGATTTTATCACGGTGGATGGACAGAAAATTTCTAAGTCACTTGGCAACACCTATAGTTTAGAAGATTTAGAGAAACGTGGCTTTTCGGCTTTAGATTATAAAATGTGGTTACTATCTGGACACTATCAAGGGACGCGAAATTTTACGTTTGAAAGCCTAGAAGCTGCAAAGAATCGTCGCCAAAATTGGCGTGAAAAAATTGCAGCCTGTTATCAGGATACTACTGATAAAAGCGCTGATCATTTTTCCGAGATTTTAAATGCAGTCAGTAATAATCTAAACTCAGCAGAAGCTTGCGCTTTAATTGATACTTCTAATTTGAACCTTGAAGATTGGCAAAAAATTGATGAGTTGTTTGGACTTCGATTGATTGCTGATACGCCTAACGTTAGCGAGGAAATCTACAATTTAATAACAAAAAGAGACGAAGCCAGAAAAAACAAAGATTTTATCACGAGCGACAAAATTAGAGATGAACTTTTAAAACAGGATATTGGGTTAAACGACACAACGAGTGGCGCAATTTGGTATTACTTGAATTAGCTATAATATCTAGCTAAGAATTCATGTTTATATTCTTCAAAATTATCACTCAGGATTGATTCGCGAATTTTATCAACTATAGTAACAACGAAATGTTCATTGTGGATAGAGGCTAAAACTTTAGCAGCAATTTCGTCAGTTTTAAAGAGGTGATGAAGATAAGCTTTGGTATAATTTTTGCAGCATTCACAATCACATTCCGACATAAGAGGGGAGAAATCATCTTTAAATTTGGCATTTTTAATATTAATACGGCCATCTAAAGTATAGAGTGAGCCATTTCGGGCCATTCTAGTTGGCGCAACACAATCAAAGGTGTCGCAACCGTATTCAGCACCCACGAATAAATCAATTGGTTCTTGCCCCATGCCAAGAAGGTGCCTAGGTTTATTTTCTGGTAAAATGCTATTAACCGTTTTTAACATTTCCTCCATACCATCCGCCACAAATACTCCACCGATGCCAAAGCCATCTGGATCGATATTTTTACAAAATTCAGCTGACTTTGCGCGAAGATCATTGAAAGTACCACCCTGGACCACGGCATAAAGGTATTGTTCTGGCTGACAACGTTTTTTTGCTTCAAGCGCCAATTTATCGTGTTCTTTTTTGCAACGTATCAACCAGTCATGCGTACGATTCATTGCCTCTTCCATGTCTTCACGCTTTTCAGATTTTGCAAGATGGTCAAAAGCCATATGAATATCCGCACCAATTTCCCATTGACACTGCATACTAGATTCTGGTGTCATTTCTAGCTTATCGCCATTAATGTGAGATTTGAATTTAGCACCATCTTTTGAAATTTTTACATCCGGTAGCGAAAAAATCTGAAAACCACCAGAGTCAGTAAAAGTAGGACCGTGCCAACTATTAAATTCAGCTAATCCACCCGCTTTTTCTATTAATTTAGTGCCGGGAGCAAGAATGAGATGATAAGTGTTAGATAGAATCGCTTGTGAACCTAAATCTCTCATTTCTTTCATAGTTAAAGCTTTGACTGCAGCACGAGTAGCCGCACCAACAAAACATGGCGTCTTAATGTCACCATGTGGCGCATGAATCACGCCAGCACGCATTAAATCTTTAGATTTCAAAATATCAAACTTTAACATATAAACATCGAATCTCCGTAACTTAAAAAATTATATTTTTGTTCGATTGCGTGGTCGTAGGCATTCTTCAAATGGTCCCAGCCAGCAAAAGCAGAAGCTAACATTAGAACGGTAGATTTTGGAGCATGAAAATTAGTAAGAAGCGCGTCAACTATCTTAAATTCATATCCTGGATAAATAAAAATATCATCTTCACCTTCTGTTTTGCCGGTTTTTGCGTAATATTCAAGCGTACGAGCCACAGTAGTACCTAAAGCAACCACACGATTAGCGGATTTTATGGCTTTTACAGTATCTTCTGGTATACTATACCATTCGGAATGCATTTGATGGTCCTCAATATTATCAGTTCGGATGGGTAAAAAAGTACCGAGCCCAACATGAAGAGTTAGATACTTTATGATTACACCTTTTTCTTCTATTTTTTTCAATAGTTCCTTAGTCATGTTGAGACTAGCCGTAGGGGCGGCAGCGGAACCCATATTCTTAGCCCAGACAGTCTGGTAACGTTTTTTATCATCTTCTGTAGCGTTGCGGTGGAGATATGGGGGAAGTGGAACGGTACCGTATTGCTCGGCTAAGTTGGCAAGTGGCGCACTAGATTCAACTTCCGCGATGCCGTTGCCTAGTATATGCTTGATACGGATTTTACTAAATCCGAGGGACTCCGGAGCGCGGCAGCGCGAGGACGAGCGCCGGCCGCCCGTGGCGACGGGCCGGCCGGACGCGGCCCGAGGATTAGTGAAATCCGTATCAAGCACCTGCAAGGTGTCGCCGTCATGAAGTTTACCACGATACATTACACGCTCAGGTTCGTTACCATGTTTTTCTAGAACCACGAGTTCGCGCCTACGGCCATCGGGAAGTACACAAAAAATTCGAGATTGCATTACGCGAGTGTCATTTAAAATTAGTACATCACCTGAGTTTAAGAAGTCAGCCAAGTCTTTATAGTACGAATCTTTAATGGCACCGGTTTTTCTGTTTAGGACGAGTAATCTAGTAGTGCCACGCTCCCTGGGTGGAAATTTTGCAATTCTTTCTTCTGGTAAATCGTAGGTAAAATCAGATACTAGCATTTAATATATTATATAATTGTATATTATTTTGTCAATATGTAGTAATCTTTCGGTTCACAGATATAAGTCTTAGCAAACATTTGCCCACTGAAATAATATTCTTGGTAACCTTTTTCTTTGAGCTTATCATAAATATTTCTAAAACTTTCTAAATTGATTCCACTGATGACAAAAATTGCGTCATCGTCTAGGTCTACCAGCGTATCATCTTGTATATAACCATTGTCTTTTTTCCACAGCCAATATCTTTTGGCTGTGTTTTGATTTTTAAATATATTACGATCAAAATATGGCTGCAAAGCAGTAATATCAAACCCTAGCCCATAGATAATTCTATCTTCGTAATGATTTTGTTTAATAAATTCAGCACTATCTTTGGAGCCAGAGTAATTATTATTTAGTTCATAACAGACCGAAACCGCAGACCAACCTATCTGAAACGTGCAGACTACTAGGATAAATATTTGAATGATTCTATTATTAATAATCATTCCGTTAATAATAAATGCCGTAAGAATTAAAAGAGCAATATTACCAATATGCCATATTTGAGGTGCTATTAAAAGAACTTCTGCCGACACTGGAATAAACAATATTAACAGATTAATAGCTTTCCATTTTCTATCTTTTTCTTTAAATATAGCTGCAATGATTGTGCAGAGGACAACCAATGTTACTAATATACTAGCAAGCAAAGAATCTTTCTGGCTGCCAACAGTAGCTTGATAAACGACATGAAATATGCTGCTAGAACTGCCGGGGGTGAAGCTACAATCTTTAGCAGGTAGGATAATCAAAAAAGTTCCAAGTAAGCCTAGTGCTATAATTACGCAAAAAATAATATTACGTTTAGTGCAAACTTTTTCTTTCCATATTTTAATAATATCAATTAGAAATAATGAGCTAGCTATAACCATACTGAAAGAGCAGATGCTCATCAAAAAAAGTAAAGCTAGGCAATAGGAAATTAGATGTTCACCTCTATCCCGATAAACACTAGCAATCCACATTAAAGCAGGGAAAAGCATACAATAGCTTCTAGCAACTACGCTATACTGAAACAGAATAAAATATGTAAAAGGTAGTAGAAGTTTGATATACCATGGAGCCTTGACTTTGAATTCAAGGATAATAACGCCTAAAATAGAAAAAAATATTGGCAAGATAAAGAAAGTTTCATACGAGCCACCGATTAAAAGAAAAAATTTAATTATCAAAAACCAGAGCGGAGTAGTACCTTCATATTTTGCTTGGGTGAAAATTTCCTTAAAGGAGCTGTCTTTGGCTATTAGAAACGATTGAGCCTCATCACTCCACGGCTCGTGAGCTTTTGCCGTTGTAATGGTTATGATCGCAAACACAAGAATAATTATAATTTTGCCAATTACCGAGAATATTTTGCGTTTTTTCGTCTTGTCCATTTCTATATTTCAACAGCTTTCGTCTTATTATTATATCCTTAAGTCTTTCTTCTATTTATCTTTTTTGTTAGTGTAATTATACAACATTTCGTTATTTATTTATATTCAAATCCTTTTCAATTTGTTTTTTATATCTGTCTTCTTCTGAAAAAATGCAACCGCAATATTTTTGCATATATAAACCCATTTTGCGAGCTTTATCCTGACCTTCACGAAACCCTACGCGAAAATCACGATAGATAAATTCTATACCAGATAAAGCTGCCAATTCCTCACAAACCTTTTTAAGCTCATCATGTTTCTGGTAGGGCGAAACTAAAAGTGTAGTAGTAAAAGCATCATAGCCGTGTTTTGCAGCATAGCGAACCGTCTCGGTGAGGCGTTTTTTGTAGCAATAATTAACACAACGGTTTCCAATGTCAGAAACGACATTTTTGCAAAACTCATCCAAGCCATAATCTTCAACAAAAATCGACTTTGCATTCACTTTTTTGGCATAATCTTTGAGGCAGTCACGACGAGTCTTGTATTCTATATATGGATGAATATTAGGATTGTACCAAAAGATTGCCGGTTCGATGCCTTCAGAACGAAGAGCGTCGATACAATAAACGCTGCAGGGGGCGCAGCAAGTATGCATGAGAACTTTTTGCGACATATTTATTAGCATAATTATACCAAATATGATAAAATAAGTCTATGGAGGAGGTAAATGTCTAAACTTATTGAAACAGACACTAGAACTTTTGTGAAGTTCTGGATGGTACCATTAGTTATCATGCTAGTTATTACGATTTTGTATCAAGCCCTAGCTGGCTTAATCATAATTGGTATTTCAATTTTTCTAGCAATAGCATTAAAACCCTTAGTAAGAAGAGTAAATATTTTCTTTACTAAGCATTTTGGTACGGAAAAAAGGCACCAAACCGCTTCTGCAGTGCTTGCATACATTATAGTGGTGGTAATAATCGGAGGAATCATCGCGGTAATTGGACCGGTAGTAGTGTCAGAAACTTCCAAGTTTATTCAGCAAGCACCTGAAATGGTAGAGAAAAATTTTGGTGGCTGGGATGGAATCAATAACTTTGGCAAGAATTTTGGGATTAATGATCTCCACGCTGAAATTGTAAACGCCCTAGATAATTTGTCTAAGAATATTCTTGGATCTATTGGGACAAATTTTGTAGCAAGCGTAAGTAGTATTGCGGATGTAGGAATGAAAATAGTACTAGTTTTAGTCTTAACACTGTTGTTTCTCCTGGAAGGGCCGTCTCTTGTGGAGAGATTCTGGCAATCTCTTTCTAGCGGTGAGCAAAACAAAAAGCCGATTACTGTAGCCCAAAGAATATTATCTAAAATGGCGAACGTAATTTCTACTTATGTATCTAGGCAACTACTTGTAGCATTCCTAGATGGGTGTGCTTCGGCTTTAATAGTGTTTATAATATCATTGTTTACCGATGTTTCATCTTCTCTCGCGATACCAATGGGGATGATTACAATGATTTTTTACATGATTCCTATGTTCGGACAGTTTATCGGCGGTTCCTTGGTGACCTTAATTCTTGCATCCACAGCCCCACTGGCTAGCGTAATTTTTGCAGCAGTTTATATACTGTATGCACAAATCGAAAACAACATTATCTCCCCGAAGATTCAGGGAAACGCGCTAAAATTACCTGCGGTTGCGATTCTTTGCGCAGTGATAATTGGTATGTATATGTTTGGGCTTCTGGGAGCCATTATCGCAATTCCGATTGCTGGATGCATCAGGGTTCTTGTCGATGAATATCCAAACATAAAAACTGCAAACAGGCGATAAAATATGGCAGACAAAAAGAAAACTAAAAAAATAATCCTTACATTTCTTTTTGTTGCTTTTTCGGCGGGAGTAATTATTGCAACCGCCATAAATGAGTTTTCTGATAACAAAAATGCGGCTGAGCTTAACGATGTAAACCTGAATGGTTGGTTAATTATACCAGCTGTACTATGTTTTTTAGTCATGATAATTTTAGAATATGCAAAATATGTCTTAATGATAAGGACATCCACTAAGCCTGGAGCTTTTACTACTAAGGAAGTATGGAAATTGGCTTTTCGAACGGTAATGTTGGGCCGCTACTATGACAAAATTACACCCGCAGCGATAGGCGGACAACCAGCGCAAATCTTGCAAATGCGTCGAACTGGCAATATCCCGAATGGCGTGGCGACCGCAATCCCAATTCTTAGCATGATTTCTACCCAGGTTGCTTTTCTTGCGGTAGCAATTCCATGTTTCCTTTTTGCCGGGATAGGTTCAAAATCGCCAGTACTTTTAGCTACAGCTTGGTTTGGACTTTTATTCTATGCTTTTTGGCCGGTGATAGTCCTGGGTACTATGTTTTTTCCAAAACCCACTGCCAAATTTATTAATTTCATCGTAAAGATATTTGCGAGACTTAAAATTATTAAAAATCGCGACGAAGCAGTAAAAAAAGTTGAAAAAGAAGTTAGTGATTATGCGAAAAATATAAAAATGATCACTAAAAAGCCTCTAGTCTCTGGCGGAATTTTTATAATGTCACTTATTTCTAATACATTGATGTCTTCTATACCATTCTTCGTTTTGAAAGCTTTTGGCGGCGATATTGATTTCTTTGAGTGTTTCCTGCTCAGCATTTCTGTTGAAGCAGCGGTTTATTTTATACCAACACCAGGAAACTCAGGCGCAGCAGAGGGAACTTTCTATATAGTATTCTCTAGGCTTTCTACTGGATATGTATTTTGGGCAATGATGCTATGGCGGGTTTTTTCATATTATATATACATTATAGTTGGCCCTTTAATTCATTTGTCAATGCATTTAGAGAAGAAGAAAGGCAAAAAAAGTGTCTCTAAAAAATAAAATTTTTCCACTACTTCCTTTATTATTAGTTCTAGTTGCCGGTGGGGCGTTTGGCATCATGTATCTAACTAAGAGTCGCGGAAACTCTAATGATTCTGCTGCAACGCAAACTAAAAATATAGATGAAGATTCATCTGCGTCCACCCAGGAAGTAATCGATCAAGTAAATATAGATTCGGCGAACGAGGCTATAGCAAGTATCCAGCCGATTAGCGCCGCCCCATCTAGTAATCCTACCATATCTTATGGTAGATTAATGTTAATCAATCCAAATTACATGGTAGAAAACGATTTCATAGCTGCTCGAAAAAAAGAATTAATTAGTCTCTATTCTACTTATGGAATTTTAGAACTACATGCTGGAAATGGTGACAATCTATTGGATCCGGAAGCGGCAGCCCAAATTAACAATATGTTAGATGGTTATGCGATAGCGAACCCTGGCCATTCGATACAAACCGTTTCATGTTTTCGCTCGGTTGGAACTAAATGTGGAAGATTGTGTGCCGCTACAGGCGCTTCCGACCATCATACTGGGTTAACCTGTGATCTAATTGACCCAGTTTATGGCACGTCTTTAGATACGAGCCAATATGCACAGCATATAGAATGGCAATGGTTAAAGGAAAATTCTTATAAGTATGGTTTTATTGACAGATTTCCTGAAACTTGGGCCGGGGGAAGTATGGATGAGCCCTTAAATGTAGACGCCACTGGTACAACCGGTTTGTATGAAACCTGGCATTATCGCTATGTAGGCGTGTATGCTGCGACCGAAATTGCAACTGGCGTATATAATAATGGTGAATATGATTCTTTAGAGCATTATCTGCTAGCACGGAACTTAGTGACAGATTTATTGAATAAGCAATAAAATTATGTTAAAATGATAGATATGCTAAAATTACTTCGGTTTTTGAAGCCATATTGGTGGCAGGTGTTGGTATTATTAGCTGCGACTTTAGGGCAAGTTTATGCTACTTTGCAATTACCGGCCTTGATGGCAGATATTATCAATAATGGAATCGTGCCAGGGAATATGGATAAAATCTGGCAGGATGGCTGGATTATGTTAGCAGTGGTAATATTCTCTGCTTTAACGGCTTTTATTTCAAGTTATTTTTCAGCAAAAATTGGTGCTTATTTTTCTAGAGATTTAAGAGCAGCTGTTTTTGCAAAGGTATTGGCATTCAATATGACCGATCTCAAAGATTATAGTACCGCTAGTTTGATTACTAGGACTACTAATGACGTTTCACAGATTCAAATGATTATTACAATGATTTTATCTTTGATGTTAAGAGCGCCATTGTTCTGTATACTAGGACTCGTGATGGCAATTCAAACTGCACCGGAGATGAGCTGGATCATTGTAGTCGGAATTACCGCAGTGGTTCTTTCGGCAACGATTATTCTCATAGTTGTAGGGCCGAAATTTAGAATTTTCCAAGGCTTAATTGATAAGGTTACTTTAATTACTAGAGAAAATTTAACCGGCATAAAAGTCGTAAGGGCATTCAATAATGAACCCGTTGAGACTAAAAAATTTGCTAATACCAATGAAAAATTAACTAAACTCTTAATTTTTATTGACAAAATTTTGGAGCTGCAAAATCCTTTAATTAACATCATTTTTAACGGAACTTCACTCTTATGTTCTTGGGTAGGGATTTCGCTTTTAAATCAAGATTTTGCTTATCTTGGCAATATGACTGCATTTTCGGAATATGTATCTTTTGTAATGATTTCATTCTTGATGCTCTCGATCATGTTTGTAATGCTACCACGCGCAAACGTATCAGCAAATAGAATAAATGAAGTATTAAAAACGAAAGAAAAAATCCATTTCCCGACAAAGACTAAGGGTATTCCTAGTAAAGTTCCGTCGGTAGAATTTAAGAATGTGAGTTTTTCTTATCCTGGTGCAGTAGAAAAAGTGTTAGACAATATCTCTTTCAAAGCGGAAGCTGGAAAGACTACCGCCTTTATCGGCTCGACGGGTTCTGGCAAATCTACTTTAATAAATTTAGTGCCGCGTTTTTATGAATCTACGACTGGTGAAATTTTAATTGACGAAATCAATATTCGTAATTTTTCCCGAGATGATTTGATGGAACGAATCGGATTAGTCGCGCAACGTGGAATATTGTTCGCTGGCACAGTAACTTCTAACATTAAATTCGGTGCCCCTTCGGCGACTACTGAACAAGTACGAAAAGCAGCCGACATTGCCCAGGCAACCAATTTTATCGAAAAACTACCAGGCGGCTTTTCGGCTCATATCGCGCAGGGCGGAACAAACGTATCGGGTGGTCAAAAACAAAGGCTTTCGATCGCTAGAGCGATTTGCAAAAATCCTGATATTTTTATCTTTGATGATGCTTTCTCAGCACTTGATATGAAAACTGATGCAAAACTGCGTGAAGCCCTAAAACCTATAGTAAAATCAGCAGTAGTTTTAATTGTAGCACAAAGAGTTAGTACAATAAAAGACGCCGATCAAATTATCGTACTAGACCAGGGAAAAATGGTAGGGAAGGGCACTCATGCGGAGCTTTTAAAATCCTGTAAAATTTATCAATCAATCGTAAAATCACAATTATCCGATGCTGAATGGAAGAAAGAGATAAGAGATTAATATGGGACCAAATAGACGAACAACTGGAAGTGCGAAAAATAAAAGATTTGCGTGGAAGCAGTTTAAACGTTCTACGAAACCTTATGCTTTTCCAATTATCTTTTCTGTTTTGTTAGCGGTAGGCTCAGCCATGCTCGCGCTATTTATCCCGAAAATATTAGGTGATATGACTAATATTGCAGTAAATTCATACCCCAATATTGACTGGGCCCAGATTAGCGGAAAAGCCTTTTTGGTAATTGGTCTTTTTGTAGGTGCGGCGGTATTAAGCTATATACAGGCCTATATTTTGGCAATAGTTTCAGCTAATTACACTAAGGACTTAAGAAATGAAGTGATCCAAAAAATCCAAAGGATGCCAATTTCTTATTTCGATAAACATAAATATGGCGATACTTTATCTCGGATGACTAATGACATCGATGTACTCACTACTTCTATGTCACAAGAGATTGCGGACGTTTCATTAAGTCTCACCACGCTAATCGGTGTAATGGTGATGATGATTTTAATTAGTTGGCAGCTGGCTTTAGTTTCGTTTGTCGTAGTACCAATTTCAGTTTTGGTGGTAGGAAGGATCACTAGTTTTGCACAAAAATATTTCCGCGAACAACAGGCGACTCTCGGTGTTCTGAATGGAAAAATCGAGGAAGATTACGCTGGGCATATCGTAATTAAGTCTAATTCCTACGAAGTAGAAGCCACTAGAAGTTTTGATGAGACAAATGAAAAGCTAGCAAAAGCTGCTACAAAAGCGCAAATTTTTTCATCTTTGTCGTTTCCGGTAACACATATATTTACTAATTTGGGCTATATCGCTATTTGCGTGCTTGGTGGGATGTTTGTAGTAGAGGGAAGATTACCAATTGGTAACATCCAAGCTTTTATCCAATACGTATCTAGATTTAACCGCCCAATCACCGAAATTGCATCAACCACCGCCACGATACAAGCCTTGCTCGCTGCCAGTGAGAGAATTTTTGAATTCTTATCCGAAGAGGAAGAGACGCCCGATCCAAAGCCAGCACTAACTTTGTCCAAAGTAAAAGGTGAGGTAGAGTTCCATAATGTCTGCTTCGAGTATCTACCAGATACGCCGATTATAAAAGATTTTTCAGTAAAGGTAAAGCCCGGAACCAATGTGGCAATTGTGGGACCAACTGGCGCTGGCAAAACGACTATTATCAATCTTTTGATGCGTTTTTATGACGTGACTTCCGGGTATATTACGGTAGATGGCGTACCAATTAATGAAATGAAACGGGCAGACGTGCGGGCCATGTTTGGAATGGTCCTGCAGGACACTTGGCTATTTTCTGGAACGGTAGAAGAAAATCTAAAATATGGCAAAAAGGACGCAACGCTCGACGAAATCAAAAAAGCTGCTAAGGCTTCTAATGTAGAACATATCATCGAGGCTTTGCCACACGGATATAAATCTGAAATTTCGGAAGACTCGGACAATATTTCGGCCGGCGAAAAGCAACTACTAACTATTGCTAGAGCAATGGTTGCAAATCCGCCCATGATGATACTAGACGAAGCTACATCTAATGTAGATACAAGAACGGAACAACTAATTCAAGACTCTTTGGAAAAACTAACAAATGGAAGAACTTCATTTGTAATTGCGCATCGACTCTCTACGATCAGAAATTCTGATTTAATTTTGGTGATGAGAGACGGTAAAATCGTAGAGTCCGGAAATCACGAAGAGCTTTTGAAACTAAATGGTTTTTACGCAGAACTATACAATTCACAGTTCGCCGATAATTAAATCAAAAACTTCGTCAATAGTGCCAGAGGCGTCGATAGTTTTGATATTGAAATCTTTAGCAATTTTGATATAAGCCTTATTAACTCTTTGCTGGAAATCGTTTGGCTTAGCCTCAAAAGTCTCTTTTTTCTTACCACGATTATCTTGACGAGAAAGTCTAACTTCGTCTGATACAGTCAAAATAAAGCTCCTGTCTGGATTGCAATATTTTTCCGGCAGAGATTCATGGGTAAGTTTAATGATTTTATTCTTGGATACTCCTTCGCCGTAACCTTGATAGGCAAGCGTAGACCACCAGTTACGCGCAGAAATAACTATGCCGCCTCTTTTTAGGACTGGCTCGGCAATTTTGCGCCAGAGTTCAAAGCGAGCAGCAGTAAAAAGTAAAACATTAGTCATAGGCTCCATATTATAATCTTTGCCTCTAATCAAGATAAGATCGTGAATATCGTGAGCTTGAGGAAGATCACCATCTGGCTCGTCCATTACCACCACTTCTTTTCCTTGTTGTTCGTAATATTCTTTTAGTAGCCTAGCTTGAGTGGATTTGCCAGTACCATCTTGGCCTTCTATCACTATATACATTATTTTTCTCCTTTATATTTTTCAAAACAAGCAGGGCAAAGGGCGCGATATTCAATTTTGGTTTTACCATCATCAATTAAGATGTCTGGACCTTCGGTCACGAGTTTGCCATCTAGAAATCTAGCATTCATCGTGGCTTTTTTGCCACATTCGCAAATGGTTTTAATCTCTTGAATATCATGCGCTAACTGTAGAAGTCTAGTAGCACCATCAAAACCGCCGTCTTCCTGGCGAAAATTAAGTCTAAGACCATAGCACATCACTGGAATATCCAGCCTAATAGTAACAAGCATCAGCTCATCTACTTGCTCTTTAGTAAGAAATTGAGCTTCGTCCACTAAAACACATTCAACATCTTTATATGCTTCTTTTATTTTTTCATACAAATTCAAAGATTTCTCAAAACAAAAATCAGCTTCTCTTTCCGGACCAATACGAGTATAAATTTTGGTGCCATGTTTAGTGTCGGTATCAGGCTTAATTACGCAAACTTTCATGCCTCGTTCTTCATAATTGAAAGCTACCTGAAGCAGCTGCATGGTTTTACCGCATCCCATTGCTCCGTATCTGAAATATAATTTAGCCATATGATATAATTATACCATATGCATGAGAGTTGGAAGTCCTTCCTAAAATCTGAGTTTGATAAGCCTTATTTTAAGGAATTGTCAAATTTTTTGCATGGCGAATATGAAGATAAAATAGTTTTCCCACCTAAACAATTGGTATTTTCAGCATTTACGACAGATCTGTCGGAAGTAAAAGTAGTAATTTTGGGACAAGACCCATATCATACACCAGGTGCAGCAGAAGGTCTGGCCTTTTCCGTGCCATCATCACAGCCGATTCCACCATCCCTCATTAATATCTATAAAGAAATTGATAACGATATTGGGCACCATAATAACCGTTCCGGAAGCTTGAGAAATTGGCAAAAGCAAGGCGTGTTATTACTGAACACGGTTTTGACGGTGGAAGCTCATAAGCCAAAGTCTCACAGTGGAAAAGGTTGGGAGACTTTTACCACCGCAGTTATTTCTTACCTAAATGAAAAAAGTGATGGACTAGTTTTTATGTTATGGGGAAGAGACGCGAGAAATAAGAAGAATCTGATAGATCCATCTAGACATCTTATTTTGGAAGCGGCGCACCCATCTCCATTATCGGCATATAATGGTTTTTTTGGATGTAAACATTTTTCTAAATGCAATAAATACCTAGAAGAACATGGCAAAAAACCTGTAAATTGGTAGAAATATATTTTTTAAGTTTGTTTTAAAGTTCCATTGGTATAATTTAGCCATAATCGAAAGGACAACTATGGAAACTAAAAATTCCGATGAAGAAACAATCGCAAGAAAAGATAGTAATAAAACTACAGAAAACACAAATGATAGTTCTGAAAATGATAAAATGCAACCGCCAGACATAAATTGTACGGATGAGGAAAATTGCGGGCCGCCTGAAATACCTAGTGGAGATTTTATGGGTAAGCCTGATGGGGATATGGGAAGAAGAGAATTTATGATGCAAGATTTCAATAATTCAGATGCGATTTTGCACCCCACAGCCTATCTTACAATTGGAGGTGGGAGCGTAATAATTGGTATTTTAATATCTTATGCTATATTTTCAAAGTTTTTTAATTTGAAACTGGAGAAAGTCTTTGGCGTCCCAACAAAAATTACTTGGTTTATCATTGTATCCATATTAATCGCTGCAGGATTAATCGCACTTGGATACTTTGTACCAATATGGACTCGCGGCTAAAGCCATTTTAAAAGACGCTGATATTCTTCAGAGTCTTTTTGGTAAGAATCTAGGATGTCTTCTGTATAGGTTTTGCCGTTTGAAAGATTAAGAGTTTCTACTTCTGGCATAGAGGCGAGCAGTCTCACGATAGCCTCATCGGTCTCAATGTTAGTCATAGAATGTTTTGGGTCAGTAGAATGAGAGTGAACGCGAAGTTCTTCGTAGACAAACCTCTTGATGCCGGCCTGAAGACAATGTTTGAGGCAATTGTCGCAGGTGGCGACTTTGTTATAAATAGTGCAACCAGTAAGATCGCGCTTAGCATATAAAAGCGCGTTCATCTCGGAATGAATTACAAAATAATACTTCATGGGGCGTTCTTCAAGTGTCATTTTGGACTCATCAGCACCCTGTACTAGACCATTATAACCAAGCGAAACCACACGCTTGTTCTGATCCACAATCACGCACCCCATTTTGCTCGACGGATCTTTACTTTTTACAGCAACCGTTTCGGCAATTTTCATGAAATATTCATCCCATTCTTTTTGGTTTGTACTCATTTTTCCTCCAATTTACCTCTATTATAGCATGAAATTAAGGTGGGGGGTTGATTTTCTGATATGAACGTGCCTATAATAGCCAAACTTAAATGAAAGGAGCAAAATGCCCAAAAATTTTTGGCAAAAAATATGGTGGAATAATATCAAAGATAAGCCTAGGCGGAAAGGGAACCTAAAATACTTTTGGTTAGCTTCTATAATGCTTCTGGTAAACATATTGACGCCAGCAGGTATTTTTATGCAAAAAGTAGAAGCTATTAATTGCCCAGATTTAAAAATTATCTTTGCTAGAGGTTCTGGCGAAAAAAGGTGGGAAGATCAAAGTTATTTAGAGTTCAAATCTGAGCTGGAAGCTAAACTAGAACTGACTCACCTAAACTATGAATTTTTGGATTTAGACTATCCAGCCATAGACATTGCAAATATTTGGACGCTTTTAACGGCTTTTGTGGGGAGAGGTGAAGCATATGATTTTGGTGCAAGTGTAGACTCGGGAATAAAAAGTTTAATGCGAGAAATCAATGATTCTAGCTGTAAAAATACGAAATTTGTAATAGGTGGATATTCTCAAGGCGCAATGGTAGTTTCAAAAGCAGTACAATATCTTAGGGCCGACCGACTAATTTTTGCAGCGACTTTTGGCGATCCAAAAATATATCTTCCAGAAGGATTTGGGGCCATGCCAGATGCCTGCAGGGGAGCAAATCTTTCAAATTACCGAATTTATGTACCAGACTGCCGCGCTTATGAAGAAATGTTAGGGAGCTATCGACCTTACCAACCAGAAACTTTAATTGATAAAATGGGAACTTGGTGTAATCATACGGACATACTCTGCTCGTCACATTTTAGTATCAAAAGTCATACGTCTTACGTTTCCGATGGACTCTACGCGGACGCCTCAAAATTAATTTTTGATAAAGTCACAAAGGCTTTCGGGATCGAAAATAATTTCGTATCACTTCATGACACGGCAATATTAATCGATTCTACTGGTTCGATGAGTTCTTTAATTGACAAATATAAAAAGGAGGCACTAAATTTAGCAAAGCAAACGCTAGAAAATGGTGGCAGAGTGGCGCTTTATGATTATCGAGATATAAAGGATGAATATGAACCAAAAGAACGATGCAATTTTGATACTTGTAATCTTGAAACTTTTAAAAAAGGACTTAACGAAATTTCCACAGATGGTGGTGGCGACACATCAGAGTCATTACTGTCGGCAGGGATTAAAATAATGAAAAAATTGAATTGGAACCGGGGATCTACCAAATCAGTGGTAGTTTTAACGGACGCAGATTATCATAATCCTGACTTAGATGGCACAACTTTTGACGACGTAGTGGCGCTTAGTAAAAAAATCGACCCCGTTAACTTTTATTTTGTAGTCCCCAGCAGTATTGCTAGTGAATATGCAGCTCTAGCGGCAGCAACAGACGGAGATGTAATAGCATCTACCTCAGATTTATCGGCGTTGACCTCCACCATTATTAGTAGATATGATAGCCTGCCGAGAGTTGAAGATTTTGATGTCGATGATGAAGTTTTGCCAGAAATTACAAATAGCCATCTTGAAAAACTTTCCGAATCTAGCGTAAAAATAGCTTGGGCTACTACCGGTACACAAACAATGATAGCTTTAAATGATTATATCTTGGGGGTAACGGATGGAAATGAGATTACAATAAATGATTTAGATCCGACTATAAATAATATGGTTATGTTAATACCTCTAAACGAAAGTAGGCGCGGAAAGAGTGTGACTCTAAGTACAGCTAATAATACAGGGTGTGGTGATTTAGAAATAGCAGTGCCTAAAGTGCCTAATGCTGGGAAGCGGTGAGGTGCCAATGATCACCATATTCGCATTTGTAAACCCCTAATTTGGTTTTGATGTGATGGTCATATTCAGCAACGCGAGCGGCAGCCTCAGCCTCTTCTTTGGTAGCATAGCAAATTTTATGCTGATCACCCACCCAGCAACGCTTGGGCTCATAGATTTTGTTTAGATTTATGTTTTTTGCCATTATCTTTTCATTATACCATACTTAACCGAAAAAGTCAAGTTTACCTCTTGAATATCTGGTAACGATATGCTATAATTACTTTTATGGCTTTAAATAAGGATATGATACGAAACGTGGCAATTATCGCGCACGTAGATCATGGTAAAACCACTTTAGTGGATGGGCTTTTGAAGCAATCGCACACTTTTCGCGATAATCAGGCCGAAATGCAACAGACCTTAATTATGGATTCTATGGACCAAGAACACGAAAGAGGAATCACCATTACCGCGAAACAAACCTGCGTGCATTATAATGGCTATAAAATTAATATTATCGACACACCAGGACACGCAGATTTTTCGGGTGAGGTTGAGCGCACTCTTAATATGGCAGATGGGGTGCTACTAATCGTAGACGCACAGGAAGGGCCAATGCCACAGACTAAGTTTGTGTTGTCTAAAGCTTTAGACTTAAAATTAAAACCGGTAGTAGTGATAAACAAAATCGATAAGCCAGCAGCAAGGATTGATGAAGTTCTATCTGAAGTGGAGAGTCTCTTTCTAGAGCTTGCCACTGATGAATCACAATTAAACTATCCAGTATATTATGCAATTGCACGTGAAGGCAAAGCTGGTAAAACTACTGATCTTGACAACGATCTGCATGTAATTTTTGATTCGATTATTAATGACATACCAGCGCCTTCAGTGGATGCAGATGCGTCTTCTGCTCAGCTTTTAGTGGCAGCACTTGCTTCAGATAATTATTTAGGTAAATATTGTATTGGGAAAATCTTTAAAGGTAAACTTAAGAAAGGGCAAAGTGTCAAGATCCTACATCACGAAACTGCATTAGCTCCATCGACGAGCCTGTCGGAGTCACGACGAGACAAGAGGGACGCGGCCCCCGTGACGACGGGCGGACGCGATCCCGTCTCGGAGATGGAGCTTAATGCAGTTTCTGTAAAACCGGGTAAGATTGACAACTTGTTCGTTTATAAAGGCTTAGGCAAAGAAGAGGTGGAGGAAGCGATTGCTGGTGATATCGTGGCTCTAACTGGCGTTTCGGAAGCTAATATTGGCGATACGATTGCAACTGGCAATAATCCAGAAGCCCTACCAACGATTGAACTCGAAGCGCCAACTTTATCTATTTATATTGGACCAAACACTTCACCACTAAAAGGACGTGAAGGTGATTTTACGACTTCACGGCAAATTGCCGAAAGACTTGAAAAAGAGCTCGAAACCAATATCGCGCTCAAAATCAAGCCGGATGGTTTAGGCTACAAAGTGTCTGGGCGCGGAGAATTACATTTATCGGTTCTAATTGAAACAATGCGCCGCGAAGGCTACGAACTAGAAGCAGGCAGACCCGAGGTGGTTTACCGAGAAGTCGACGGTATAAAATCTGAGCCAATTGAATCCCTTACGATTGAAGTAGCGCCAGAATTTGTAGGTGCAGTCTCGCAGGAGCTAGGTATTAGAAAGGCCGAATTGAAGTCACAAGAGATTACCACTTCTAACACTACGAGATTTGTTTATGAAATTTCCACGGCGGCCTTGATTGGTCTTAGAAATAATTTGCTTACCGCCACTAAAGGTACCGTAATTATGTCTTCGATTCCATCTGGATACCGACCAGTAGATACCAAGTATCGCCCAGAAAGAAATGGTGCACTAGTGGCGTCTGAAGATGGCGTTTCGACTGCCTATGCACTAGATGCAGCACAGGCGCGAGGAATTCTCTATATTCCACCACAAGTACCGGTATACCAAGGTATGATTGTAGGTCTTTCTAATAAAAAAGATGACCTTGATTTTAATGTTTGTCGCGAAAAGCAACTCACTAATATGCGAACGCACGCTTCGGACGGCGCAATCCAGCTCACCCCATACACCCAATTATCTCTCGAGCAATGCCTAGATTTTCTTTTGGATGATGAACTTCTGGAAGTGACACCAAAATCTTTGAGACTAAGAAAACGCCAGCTCGATCCAATCAAGAGAAAAAGAGAAAACCGTGCTAGTTGATACGCATTGCCACTTACATGACAGAGAGTTTTTTTCTACAAAACAAGCTGGAGAAATTCTAGAGAGGGCACTAAAAAAAGGCGTAGAAAAAATTATTTGCATTGGGACAAACCCAGAAGACTCCATGTCTGCCCGAGATTTCGCAAAGACCCATCAAAACGTCTTTTGGACTTATGGTACCCACCCGAATGAAACCAATAGCAAAAATTTATTTAAACGAGATGAAAAATTAGTTGCTATTGGTGAAGTGGGCTTAGATTATCACTATGAAGGCTATGATCGGGATAGACAAATTGAATTATTTGAACAAATGCTACAATTAGCACAAGACAACAATCTGCCACTGTCATTCCATGTGCGAGAAGCTTTCGATGATTTTTTTCCAATAATCGAAAATTTTCCAAAAATTAGAGGGGTAGTACATAGTTTTTCAGACAACAAGAGAAATCTCAAACGTATTCTTGACGAAACCGACTTCTTCATTGGAGTTAACGGAATGGCTACCTATTCGACTTTGCCGACTCCACCCCTAAATCGAATTTTACTTGAGACAGACGCACCATTTTTAGCGCCTGCACCTTTTCGTAATACGACCAACGAACCTGGTTATATTTACGAAATTGCGAATTGGCTAAGCGATAAGCTCAAAGTAAATTTCAGTCAGGTCGAATCAGAAACTACTAAAAACGCACATAAGCTTTTTGGCATTTGATTTTTAAGCTTTTTTTGCTATAATAATATCTATGGAAAGAGAGGTAAATGACACTGATATGGGGGAACTTGCGAGGGCTTTTGAACCAGAAAAAAATAGCCCTTCTATAAATAGAAGTAAACGCGAGAGAAAGGGTGGACTAAAAAGGCGCTGGTCTTTTGTCGTGCTGGTCGTTGGTATTATTGCATTAATTGCTGGGGTAGTAGTTTTTTTGGTGCGCCAAAATGCTCAACCCCCAATAAGTGATGCGGATTTCCTAGTAAATACTGGTGAATGGGTTGAAGAAACTAATGCAACCGTAATCTGGGATTTCACCGAGATTGGTAGAGGCAAACTCACTACAGATGGGCATTTGAATAATTATGACTTTAAATGGTCGCTTGATAACGGCAAGCTCACGATCGAAACCGAGTGGCTTTACGATTTAAGTGATACGTTTGATTATTCGATTGACCAGAGCACAAGAGAGTTAACGATTAAAAATTCTGATAAAAATATAGAGGTTAAATTTAAATCGCAGGAACGCCCAGAGCCCTCTCAGCCAGCCGTACAAAGCACTGAAGGCGGCGAGACCATTCAGATTCAAGAGGCACAACCGCAAGAATAAACCATAGCCATTTTTAATTTATGCTTTTTGATGTTATAATATAAGGCATGATTTATTTGGATCATGCGGCTGCTACGCCGATATCTTCTAGGGTGTTTGACGCTATGAAGCCTTATTTTAGCGAAGATTTTTTCAATCCTTCGGCAGCTTATTTGCCAGCAAAAAAAGTAGCTAGCGATTATGAAGCAGCCAAAAGAGTGATTGCTCATGCAATTGGCGCAAAATATTCCGATTTAGTAATGACCGCAGGAGCCACCGAAGCAAACAATCTCGCATTTAATGCCACAGATGGTAAGGTTTTATATTTAATTACTGAACATGATTCAGTAAGGAAAGTAGCCGAGCAGCATGGTGGCGCGCCGATAAATGTAGACAAGAACGGACGAATCTTGCTAGATGATTTGAAATCAAAAATGACTGATGAAATAATGCTAATTTCTGTAGCACTGGTCAATAATGAGCTGGGCACGATTCAGCCTTTATCAGAGATTGCAGCATACATTCGTGAAGTAAGACTAGATCGATTGTCTCGAGGGATAAAGCAACCTTTATATTTACATTCTGACGCGTCGCAAGCTCTAAATCTTTTAAATGTTAACGTAGCAAGGCTTGGAGTGGATCTTTTAACCCTAAATGCCGCCAAAATTTATGGACCGAAAGCCGTGGGTGCACTTTATGTGTCCCGTGACGTAAAATTATCGCCGCTCTCTGTGGGTGGTGGACAAGAAATGGGCCTTAGATCTGGAACGGAAAATGTGCCGGGAGTGATTGGTTTTGCAAAGGCTGTAGAAGAAACCTGCAAACATCTTAATGGCAATCGTAAAAAATATGCTAAATTTAAACAGATTATACTCTCTGAATTGAAAGACTACGAATTGATTAACAAAAAACATTCGCTTGACAGTTTTGTTGTTTTATGTTATAATGGTATAGATGCAGAAAGATTAGTCTTTCTTCTTGAAGATAAGGGAGTTTATGTTTCTACAGGGGCGGCCTGTGCAGCTTCTAAGGGTGAAAAATCGCACGTTCTTGCTGCTATCGGACTCTCCGATTCAGAAATTGCTGGGTCTCTTAGATTAACTTTTGGCGAAACCAATAGCGAAGAGCAGATTCATGAAGCCGCTAAGTTTATCAATGAAGCCGTCGAAACAGAAAGGAGTCGACATGCCTAAACATCCTAAGGTTTTTGTGGGGATGAGTGGGGGCGTAGATTCGAGCGTATCGGCACTACTTTTAAAGCAACAAGGCTATGAGGTGACTGGTGTTTATATGAAAAACTGGTCTAAAGACCTCCCTGGCATGAAATGCCCTTGGGCAGAAGATTTGGCTGACGCCAAAAGAATAGCTGTAAAACTCGGAATAGATTTTGAAGTATGGGATTTTGAAAAAGAATATTTTGAAAAAGTGGTGGAATATATACTATCAGAATTTGAAGCTGGTAATACACCAAACCCGGACATTATGTGTAATCAGGAAATTAAATTTAAACTTTTCTTTGAAAGAGCGATGGAGAATGGTGCGGATTTTATCGCAACCGGACACTACGCCAGAATAATTGATAATGAATTAGCAAGAGCGGTGGACGAAAAGAAAGATCAAACTTATTTTTTGTACAGAATTTCTAACGAAGCGCTCATGCACACAATTTTTCCAGTTGGCAAAATGATTAAATCTGACGTAAAAAAGCTAGCAAAAGAAAATGGTCTCCACAATGCTTACAAAAAAGAATCGATGGGGGTATGTTTTGTGGGTGAAGTAGGAATGAAAGATTTCTTAAAAGAATACATCGACACGAAACCTGGCGAAATAAGAGAGATCGAAACAGAAAGAGTGGTGGGACACCACGAAGGCGCGATCTTTTATACGATTGGACAGCGACATGGACTGTATATTTCAGGAAATACAGGCGAACTAAATGTTGGTTTACCTTATTATGTAGTTAAGAAAGATTTAGAAAATAACATTGTATACGTATCCAGAAATTTAAACGATCAGAATATATGGGTAGATGAGCTAAAATTAAGAGATATATTTTTGAGAGATTCCAAAACTCATAGCAACGTACAAGTACGTCTTCGTCATCTTGCTCCACTAATCCCAGCGACTTTTGATGGGGAAAAATTATATTTTAACCAAAAAATCAAAAGAGTAGCCGCAGGGCAATCCGCAGTTTTTTATGACGGCGAAAAATGCCTTGGAGGCGGCGTTGTAATATAAAATATGCTTGACAAGATGTCAATAATATTATTTTGGTTATGCTGCTATCATCATTGCTGCATCGAGGCACAACAATACACCGGCAACAATAGCAAGTGCAGTCACTACATAAAGATGTAGCTTCTCGCCAGTAGTAAGGCCTTTGCTCTTTTTACATGCAGTACGACAGCAGGCTTTTTTATGAACCTTAGTAGCTACCGCTTTTTTGGTGGTTTTGGTTGCTTTTTTCTTTTTTACTTGGGGCATATAACTCCTTTTTACTTATGCTTATATTTATAATAGCACGGTTTTTTAGATTTGGCAAGGGACAGATAAATGTGGTATAATTATCCCTATGGATGCGAATACAATTAGACAAAAATTTTTGGATTTTCAAGTAAAAAAGGGTCATAAAGTAATTCAGCCGGCGCCACTAGTCCTAGAGGGCGATCCGACCACGCTTTTTACCGGTTCTGGAATGCAACCGCTTCTGCCATTTTTACTAGGTAAGGAGCATCCGGACGGAAAAAGACTTTGTGATGCACAGCCATCAATGAGACTCCAAGATATAGAGGATGTGGGCGATTCTAGACACACTACCGTGTTTGAGATGCTAGGAAATTGGTCGCTGGGAGATTATTTCAAAAAAGAACAAATTGAAAATTTTTTTGAATTTTTAACTTCAGTCGTAGGGTTAGACCCTAACAAAATTTACGTAACCTGCTTTATCGGAGATGAAAAATACGGAATCCCAAAAGACACTGAAGCGGCAGAGATTTGGCAAGAAGTATTTAAAAAAGCGGGCGTGGAAGCTAAAATTGCCGAAATCGGTTCGGCAGAAAATGGCAATAAACGCGGCATTAAGCCGGGTGAGAGAATTTTCTTTTATGACGATCATGAAAACTGGTGGAGCCGAGGAGGAGGAATTGATTCTACTCCGCTTGGCGATCCGTGCGGACCAGACTCTGAAGTATTTTACGATTTTGGTGAAGACAAGCAAGACGTAGAAAAGTACGGGCTGGCTCATCCAGCTTCAGACGGCGCAAGATTTATGGAGATCGGGAATCAAGTGTTTATGCAATATCGACGTCTACCGGACGGGACTTTTGAGGAACTTACGAAAAAGAATGTAGATTTTGGTGGAGGACTCGAAAGAATTGCGGCGGCAGCAATTGGCTCTTTTGATGTATTCAAGATTTCACTGATGAAACCGATTATTGAAAAGCTTGAGGGTATTTCCGGTAAATCATACGACAATAACACAGACGAAATGCGTGTAATCGCTGATCATATTCGCGGCGCATATCTTTTAGCAGCACAAGGACTAATCCCTTCCAATAAAACTCAGGGTTATGCGATGCGAAGACTAATTCGTCGAGCTATTCTAAGAGCTCTAGATCTTGGCATTTCATCCAATTTCTTATCTGAAATAGTGCCGGTTGTAGCCAAAAATTATCAAGATTTGCCAGATTCAATTTTGACCCATAGAGAAACGGCACTAGATGTACTCTTGAAAGAAGAAAATGCGTTTAGGAAAACTTTAAATCGAGGACTTAAAGAACTTAAAAAAATGGCCAGAAACCTGCCCGAACCTGTTTTTTCGGGTCACGCTCAAGGCCGCTCGGCCAAGCCTATGGTCCCGAAAAAACAGGGTTCGGACTCTCGCGATCCGTCCCCCGAAAAGTTGTGTCCTAGATTGTCTGGGCGTGATTTATTTAAGCTTCAGGATACTTATGGTTTTCCGCTAGAATTATCTGTGGAAGAATGCTATAGGGAAGGAATTGAGCTGACGCCGGATTATAAAAAAGAATTTGATGCCGCTCTCACTGAACAAAGAGAGCGTTCTCAGACTGCATCAAAAGGAATGTTCAAGGGCGGTCTAGAGGATCATGGTGAACAGACAATAAAATACCACACTGCCACCCATCTACTGCTTGCGGCTTTACAAAAAATTATATCTCCAGATATCGTGCAAAAAGGCTCCAATACTACTTCTGAGAGAACACGATTTGATTTTAATTGTGACCATAAATTAACACCGGAAGAAATCACGGCGGTTGAAGACCAAGTGAACAAATGGATCGCGGACGATCTCCCGGTGGTATTTGATGAATATGAAAAAGAATACGCTCGTAATACATTGAAGGCGCATGGGCAATTTTGGAATAAATATCCAGACATACTTAAAGTCTACACGATTGGTGACTTTAAAAACCCCATTTCGCGCGAAGTTTGCGGTGGACCACACGTAGAGCACACAGGCGTAATTGGACACTTTAAAATCAAAAAAGAAGAATCTTCGGCGGCAGGAGTTAGAAGAATTAAAGCTGTACTAGAGTAATCTATAAAATCTAAAAAACCGAGGTCTTTTAGGCTTCGGTTTTTTCTCGGTTTTGTTTTTGCTGTAGTATAAAATTAGTTTTGTAAAAGTTTGGCAAATTTGGCCCGGAGGCTATTTTCTTCGGGTGCACCCTCTAAGGTGTCAGTACCTACACGAAGTAGCCCTAAAGCAGTAGCAAAAGAATAATCTAATTTATTTGCAAAATCGCCCAAGATAAGATTTGGTAAGCCGTTAACATCTAGCAGATTAATAACTGGACGGCGAGAAAATGGCAAACTAGTGTACCAATCAGAAGTGGCCAATTTTTCTTGAAGCAGAGACAAACCCGCTCCGCCACCGCAAAGCATTACGTTTCTAGGTAGACTGCCAATGGAATCAAAATCTTCAAGTGCCACTTCCACACCTGTGAACCAAACTGACAGATTGCGCGAAAGAGCTGTCTCTACTTTTGCCTTCAAGGCGTCATCTAATTTACCGGTATCATATTGTAGTTTATATTTTTCGGCGGTTTCATAATCTACACCGAGTCCTTCTTCTATCTGGTGGGTAAAGCTACGACCGCCAATACTAAACATTTTAGTTCCTTCAACGCCGCCGTCATCAACGATAGCTATATCAGTAGTACCGCCACCAATATCCATTACTACACTTGAAAAATTACTATCCAGATCGTTACCGAGGCAGGCTCTACAGACCGCAAAAGGCTCGACTGCCACCGTAAGTAAGTCTAGGTTTAATTCAGCGCAGACCTTTTCAATAGCTGAAACGTGAATCATTGGAGCAAAAGCAGTATAAAATTGAATTACTACATCGGAACCGTTAAAACCAATTGGATTACTAATTTTATATCCATCAATCATAAGAGAAACAATAGCAGAATTAATTAGACGAACTTCTACATTTTTGTTGCCAGTTTCAAGCGCCACGGTTTTTCTAGCGACTTCACCAGATTTCTGCTGAACTTTTTTGATAATATTTTGCATTTCGGTTTCGGAAATTGGCTTATTTGGATCTTTTCTAGCATAATGAACTGTAGTAGTGTTGCCTTTGATTAGTTCGCCAGCGATACCCACAACCGTAAGTTCAGCACGTTCACCGGAGGCGTCTTCTACTTTTATCAAGGCCTCTTCACAAGTAGCAACGACCGCTGGGATATCCGCAATGGCGCCATTATACATGCTACCATCTTTTTGTTTGGCTTTTCCGACACCCAGAATTTCAAGGTTGCCATTCTTGGCGGGTTTCGCAAGAACCGCCTTAACAAATTCCGTACCAATATCTAGCCCCAGAATAGTGCTCATGGCTTAATTATAACACATTCACCTGGTTTTAGTCCACTTAATTTATATATACCAAAAGTTGTTCTATGTAATTTTGTAACTCGGTAACCGAGAGCAGCAAAAGTCCGACGAATTTGACGGTTGCGACCTTCAGATAATTTGACTATATAGATATTATTATCTCTAATTACCAGGAATTGTGAAGGACCGTCGTCGAGCATGACGCCATAATCAGAAATCATTTGCTGGTGGAGCGGTTCCAATGGCTTGTCTAACTCGACTTCATAGATTTTTTCTTTTTTAAATTTAGGGTGAGTATGTTGAAAAGCAAAATCACCATCATTAGTGAGCAAAATCAGGCCAGAGCTGTCTTTATCTAAACGACCCACGGTTTTTAGTTTGCGATATTCTTCTGGCAATAGGTTATATATGGTAGGTGCATCGCCCTGTGCGCGACGCGAACACACATAACCGACTGGTTTATGCATCGCGATATACAAGTATTCCGTCTTAAACGGGACTATATTCCCATTATACCATACTTTATCATTTTTGTCAATTCTGGCGCCTAGTTGTGCGGTCTTGCTGTTGATTTTAACTTTGCCAGCAGCAATCAAATCGTCGGCTTCGCGACGAGAGACGCCGATACGCTCGGCAAGGAATTTATTGAGCCGAATTTGCGCCATTTGATTCCTGTAACTCTTGGGTGGCGGTAACTTCGGGGGCCGGAGCTGGCTCTGAAGCTGGAATGGCCTGAGGAGCTGGAGCTTCTGGTGCTGGGACCGTGGTTTCTGGTGCTGGTGCTGGTGCT
>JAUMXO010000020.1 GCA_030529135.1 Candidatus Saccharimonadota bacterium
GTACTAGTTCGCTATCGATCAATCAATATATTTAGCCTTGGCAGGTGGTCCTGCCGGATTCAAACAGGGTTTCTCGTGCCCCGTCCTACTTGAAAAAAGATATATAAAGCCTAAGACCGTTTCGCGTACAGGGCTTTCACCTCCTTTGGCGCTCCATTCCAGAAGCTTCTGCTACGATCTAAAGGATTGTATCTTTATCCACTCAGTTAACGCTGTTGGTTTTTATGCCAAACATCCCATTTAGAGACATTCAGCATAAAAATTATCTAATTTCGCAACCCCTTTAATAACTCTGGCCGTTAAACCGTATGGTTATCTTAAGGTTTAGACTGTTCCAATTTCGCTCGCCACTACTTTCGGAATCATTGGTTATTTTCTTTTCCTGGACCTACTAAGATGATTCAGTTCGGTCAGTTCCCGTTTTCTACCCTATGTGTTCAGATAGAGACAATGTGACATAACTCACATTAGGTTTCCCCATTCGGAAATCCCCGGATCATTTCTCGTTCTCAGATCCCCGAGGCTTATCGCAGAGTCCTACGTCCTTCATCGGTGTTGATTGTCAAGGCATCCACTATCAGTGCCCTTAATTACCTTTTTATGCATTGACATAACTAGCAATCGATGTTTGACTTTACCAAACAAAAAACTCAATTGCCTATGCTACGTCTTAAATCTTTTCATCGTTAATTCAAATTGTTAAAAGAGAGTCTTCAAGAATAGAATCAAGCCACTTTTTAAGCGACCTCAAACATCCCTCGCTTTCTTTTCTTTGCGTAGAGGTCGGAAACGCCGACTTGCTTCAAACTTACTCCATTATATCGCAAGTCTAAGACAAAGTCAAGGCTTTTTCCTATAAAAATTCACAAAAAAGCACTATATATAACGATATAGTGCTTTTTAGAATAAAATTATCCTTCCGTAGTGCGATATTTTTTGACTACCCTAATTCTTACTACGAGCGCAATTGCAATTGCGACAATTACAATAATAATTACAAGTAGCAGCCACAAAGGACATTTTACTACCAATTTTGTCACCTGAGTAGTCATTCCCTCAAATTCCACGGTATAAACTACGTTAAAGATACCGACACCCGGGGTCTCTTTCCATGAAGTCTTGTTAGTAAGAACACGATCTGGCAAAATAGTTTTAGTATCTGGATCTTCTTCATTAGTGTAAACTTCTTCGCCAGAAAATAGTGGATAGACCTGCAAAGTATATTTAGCGGTACCATGAGTGTTACCAGTGTTTTTGATAGTAGATTCACCAGTGATTTCACCACTAAACAAAAAGCCGGGCATATTTGTGCTTATAATTTCACCGCTACGTTTAGTGGTACCAGCAATTTCAGCATAGATAATCTGTGCCATACCTACAGACTGATCTACGTTTAGTCCAACAGAATTGCCAGAATCAACTTTAGTATTAGCATCAAGAGCTGAACCCACCTTAATAGCTACATATTGACCGCCAGCCGGAGCATCTTTTGGTACGTCAATAGTAAAACTAATCTTCTGCGAATCACCGAGTGCCAGATTGCCAGATTTTATATCCGTAGTGGTCCAGTTTACAATCTGATTATAATTCTCGGTTGTTTCGTAATATATTCTGTAATCATCATCTACATAAAAAGGTTCTACGGAAACTTTATATTTATAATCCGCTATGTTATTTTTTGGATTAGTAATAGTAAAAGAGCCAGTATATTTTTCGCCAGCGTTCAAAATTATTTTCTGATTAAGCGGCGACATAGAAACACCATAATAGCCTTCTTCTGCATAAACAGCGCCAATCGTCGGGCCAAAGCCGAGAGCGATTATGCCAATAATACTTAAAAGTATTTTTTTAAATTTATTCAGTTGTATTCTCATTTCTTCTTCCTTTCGTTATTATATATTATCTTTACTTAATCATGTCACATGCAAACCCCTTGCTAGAATAAGCAGTCTTATACCCGTCTATATCTTTTGGCATATTATCAAGCATAAAATATTTTATTGTAATATTATTAATCTCACCATTAGTAGCATATAGATTCATTTGCGCGGTATTACCGTTTACACTAAAATTAGCATTAAGCGCGTAAGGCTTTAAGCCATCTTCTCCAAATTTTTTATTGACATTAAACTCATGTGCGTCAGACCAAGTTTTAGCAGTGTCAGCATCAATATAAGTCATTTTACGATTTAGGTCGATAGAAGAAATTCTACCATCATTAAAAATTGCATTTACTTGGACGTTGTTACTACTTGTAGCAGCGTCATCACCAAAATATTCGTAGTTAATATTTTTAGCCTTACAAGTTAGGGACTCGGAGGTCTCACTAGACCACTGTCCCGTAGTTTTAACCTCCCCTCTCATCGAAAGTACAATAGGGACAACAATAATTACAACAAGCAAAAGCAAACCAGCCAGCATAAACCAATATTTATTTATAGATTTCTTATTTCCCATAATGTCCTTTCCATTTATTCTATTATATCACATTAAAAATACGGCCCCACCCCCAGACCGTATTTTTAATCTCCTTATTTATATTATTGAAGTTGCGCGAAGGTATATTCAGCAGTACCCTGATAGCTACCAGCAGCTTGCGAAGCGCCAGGATATGCTTTATAGGTAACTGTGAAAGACTGATTATCCGTTGGAGCCTGCTCATATGCAACATAATTATCAGCATAGCTTGCACCATCGCCATCAGAAGTCAAAGACCAGTAGCCCGCAGTAGCAGCCGCACCATAAGGAATAGTTGCGCTAGAACCAGAAGTAGTATTTGTAAGAGCACTTGCATTCACAGTAACAGAATAACCTTTCTCATTGTTACATACAACTTTGAAATTGGAAGTACCAAGAGTAGTCTCAGTATCCAAGCTAATCTGAGTACCAGTTAATACATCATTAGCAGTCCCGGATGGAGACCAGCTTTCTCCCGAACCATGAGCGGTAGTCTGACGAGTAAACGCACAGTTATTCGCAATACTAAGATTCAACTGATCAGTGAAATCCGCCGCAGAAGCTAAACCTACGATTGGCATAGCTGCAAGCGCTACAGAAGCTGCACCAGCTGCAATTATTGATTTTTTCATTATTTTTTTCTCCTTCTGCATTCTAGCAGAATTAAATTTATATTTTGTTAAATGTATAACCTTTAACACTCCTTATTATACATAAGCACAATGTCATTGTCAACATGTTTTTTAAAGAATCATCTAGTTTTTCACAAGCTATATTACTTTAGATGTCTATGAATCCAGTCTTCAAAGGCATCATAATTATTATAGGCTGGCGCATCCTCATCCGAATCTGCTTTTAGCCACCAATTTACCTTTCCTTTCGATATTAATACCACCGAAGGATAGTATTTTACGCTCTCATGCATAGACGTTTTCTTCATCTCTTCAAACATGATCCTAAATGCCTGAAATCCTTTATTCTTAGCATAGTCAGAAACGAACCCTTCTAGTTTATCCGCCGTCGTACATCCACCCTGATCTACAAACACGACAAAGGATTTCTCGTCTTTCACCATCTGTTCGTAGACAGAAGCATCTAGATCTACAAAATCCCCAGTACATTCATTTCCACATAGATAATCTGTATCTATTGTTATTTGAGAACTACTAAATCCCCCACTCACCGCTATTACGAACAAAATCGTACTCGCCACAACCAAAACTAAAGCTATCACCAACCCAATAATCTGTTTTTTCTTTTTCATTTATCTCCCCGAAAGCTCAGTCAAAGTGTAAAGATTTATATCATGATACGGTACTTTATAAAAATCGTACACTGTCTTGCCGTCACTATCCACACGTTTCACTTTTACATTATTAGCACCATCGTAATACCAATATCCACCCACATTATAAATCTTATCTGCATCCCAACCAAGCGCCACCAACATTGCTTTTGTCATTCCGGCGTATCCACCGCCACCACACATCAAGAAAATCATTTTATCTTTCGGGAACAAAGCTTCAAGCACCTCCATTGATTCTTTATAATTAGGCGTATAAATACCATTGGTATTCGTAAATAAAGTCTTCCCCGTGTATGTTTCCCCAACCGGATCTGGCAAACCAGTTACATTCACGATGTAAGGCAAAGGTACCACCTCAAATCCATTCACAAAACCAGACAAATAAGAATCTCCTCCAATTGCTTCGTAATTTCCCGGATCCTTCAGCATCCGCATATCTCGATAAACCGCATCAGACCTCCCGAGGTATTGGTCTATATTAGACTCATTAATATTCTTGTCAATTCCGAGCTCACCTCTTTGCCCCTCAGACAGCTCCGGCTTAGGTAAAGAGCTTAACGCTCTATCAGGCAATACATACCTACCTAACAAAAACGCGCCCACAGTCAAAACTAAACCGCTACATGCTAGTATCCAAATAGCTTTTTTCATATTACCTCCACTTATATTTTTATTATAACACAGGTTCGTTTGGGCAGGTCATTAAAATATCGTGAATTGCGTTTTTCTCTGCCTCCGTCACCCATAACTTATATTTGTATTTAACAGACACTTGTCTAGCTACATACTGGCAACGAAATTTTTTATTTTTTGGGAGCCAAGTTGCCGCATCACCGTCCGACTTACCTTGATTAGCTTTCGCGTCTACCGCTAGCAGATTCAAAGGATCAGTCGCCATCTCATAGCGTACCGCCTTATCCATATATTGCGCACCCTTTTGCCAAGCATCAGATAGCGCCACTACGTGATCTATCTGTATGCCTTTAAAAATTTCTTCTTTAGTCTTAAAAACTTTGTGTTCTCCAGTATAAGCCTCATCAAATTCACCAGCTACTACATTGCATCCATCTAGTACCGCCGAATCTCCAAACTCTCTCTTTATAATCTTTTGTCTTAAATTACATCCATCCACCGTCGGCCACGAACCATAAAATTCTTCTCTAGAATAGTTCGTTTTTGGTGCTCGCCCCTTTACCTCCAAACGTTCTAGCACATCTATGGCAAGCTCCTTATCTTCATCTAAAGTTCCCGTTTCAGCCTCAGTATTTTCTACTTTCGTAAAAATCTGCTCATAGCTTGCTGGATTTACTAAAAGCCAAACTACTACGCCCAAAAAAGCCACCCCCACCACTACAAGTCGTCTCCACTTCTGTATTTTCATTAAAAATATTATACCACCACTTGTTTTTTACGCAAATCTATGCTATAATAATAGTAATTACTAAGTTTTTGTGTTGGAAAAATTTAATGCTAAATTTTAAAAAATCTCAGCCAATTATTAAATTGTTTTTTACGTTTATCTTAGCAGGAGCCTTTTTAGCGCCTCTTCCTGTTTTTGCTGAAGACGAACCAGAAAATCCTACCATAGAAGAACCCGCAGGTGAAGAAAAACCAGGCGGCGAGTGGTCTGGCGTCATCGAAGACCAAAACAACGATAATATTAAAGAGCCCAGCATCCCTAACGAACCCGCGAAAAAACAGCCTACCGAAACTGTAATCACCGAAGTTGTCGTCATCACTTCCCCACCAACCCAAACCGCTACTACTTCTACTCAAACCAAGTCCACCAAAAATACCACTCCAGTTTCTACGCCAATCGTTTCTACCGAAGAAACCCCAACAGAAGCATCAGAAACCATCGAAGAAGTATTACCAACAGAAGCCGAGACAAAAGAGCCAGAAGAGGAACATCCAGAAAACACTACCAAACAAACCTCTATAGAAGTACCCAAAACTTCACATCCAGATAATACTCGCAAAATTCGTTTAATGGCCATTGTATCAACTTTTTTAGTGATATTCATGGCTATTGGCCTAGCCTCCGGAATCCAGCTTTTTAAAATTATTCACACCAAAGAATCGCGGCAAAAAAGACTAAATCAAAAGTCCGCCAAAAAGCTAGCCAAAAAAACCAAAAAAATTGCCAAAAACTCCGCCAAACAACTAGCCAAGGATACTAATCCGCTACTTCTTCCACCTTCGCACTAGAATTTATTGTCATATTTAGCGCTTGTCCATGCAAAACATTTTCGTTATATTCTGTTACTAAGTTATTATATTTAGAAATTAATTCCTCAATTTTATCATAAAGCGAGGATAAACTGTTTTGCTCGGCCACCAAACCAGCACGTTCTCTATTGAACACCGATACGGAAGTAAAGCAATTTAAGGTCTCAGCACATTTATTAAACTCATCCACTTTTTTGTTCAACTCACCCACTCGATTCTCGTAATCTGCAGTTTTTACGCTCACCTCTTCACCTAACCTATTGATTTGCTCCAGAAGTTCATCCATTTTCCGCTCAATTTCACGAAATACTGCGATGTAACTCTCGTAAAAATCTACAATTGCGTCTTGATTTTTGAATACTTCTGCATAATGTTTTTCTAGTTCTTCCGGCAGCTGTTTGACTTCCGTTCCAGCCCTTACATAAATCTCTTCTCTCCTTTGGTCATCTGGGTACATTTCAATCTCTTCCCCCATGACTTTCTTGTTATTTTCATATACTTGAGACAATATATCGTTCCATTTATTCTTGTCGCTACTACTCATCCTCTTATAAACCGCATGGAGTAGCTCATGCGCCGACGTTAATTCTCGTATACCGGGTAGCTCATTATCTACAATATTATAAATATAGATTTTGTCATCACGATAACAACCCAAAATCGCCGATTCATTCTCTACTTCTCTACATGTATGATTAAATTCTGTTTTTTCCATCAATTCCGGCAATGAAGCATTAAAAATTCTCGCTCCCGTACCAGTTAAATTCAATTTCTCTCGAATTTCCTCCATCTCGCCAGACGGCCGATATCCCATTCCAATTATAATGTCTTTAATGGTAGTAAAATTTGTTACAATAAAAGCTGTCAACGTCAAAAGTATTGTGCTAGCAATCAAAAACCACAAAAGACTTTTGTTTCCAGTTCTTTTTTTCTTTTGTACCATACTAATAATTATACTCTATCTAGAGAAATATGCTAATCTTAAAGATTTGATTTAAAGATATTCTCTTGTTCTTTAATTATTATGTCAAGAACTCCGTCACCAAACTCAGTATACGTTACTGTTCCATTATCATTCAAATCATAGCCTTTATAGTCATTCCAAGTTTCATCTTTTTGATTTACCATTACGTCTATACCATGTGCCAACGCATTCAAAGCAACGGTAAGATAATCTATCTTATAATTCGCCTTCCCTGTAATATCTAAAATCTTTTTCAGTTCATCGTCGGTTAATGTAATAGTACGTTCTTCTTCAATCTCTTCGCACTCAGGAACGTTGCAGAAATGATGTTCATACACAGACAGTTTTTTGGTGCCATAATTTAGCTTAACTTTATATATAGTAGCCGGATCTCCACCATCATTATATTCGTACTCCAGCTTTTCTTGTTCTCTTATCATTCTATTCAATTCGGCAATTTGTAATTTCAATTTTTCATTCTGATCACTAAGCGTCGTATTCTGCCAAATCCCCACTCCGCTCAATATTAAACCTATTACAGTAAGTACAGTAAGCGCAATCAGCATTGGCATGCATTTGCATTTTTCTCTATCTGGTTTTAAGTTAATCGAACGTTTTTGAGGTGGTATCGGCTGACCATTTTGGTCTAGAGGCCGCCCAGCTTGGTCTACCGGTCGTGAAACCGGACCCGCTGATTGCCCAGTCGAAGTCATTAATTGTTCAGTCGGTCCCATAGTCTGTGGATTATTATTCATAATCATATTATATACGCTCCGCCCATACTATGTCAAATAGTTAAAACAACAAAAAACTATACATTAAATTTAAATTCCACCACGTCACCATCCTGCATCACGTAAGTTTTACCCTCCGTACGCAATTTACCCGCCGCCTTCACCGCCTGTTCAGAGCCTAGCTCTTTTAGATCATCGTAATTGCAAATTTGCGCAGCAATAAATCCTCGCTCAAAATCCGTATGAATAGTCCCCGCCGCCTCTGGCGCCGTTGCACCCTTTTTGATAGTCCAGGCACGACATTCCTTTTTACCAGCAGTAAGAAAAGACTGAAGACCTAAGGTTTTATAAGCAGCCTTAATTAGCTCACCCAAGGCATCATCTTTTACGCCGTAGCTCTCTAGAAATTCTTTTCTTTCATCCCGGTTCATGCCAGACATTTCTTCTTCTAACTTAGCATTAACAAAAATAGCTTCCGCCGGCTTCACGAGAGTACGTAATTTTTCTTGGAGATCTTTGTCAGTAAGACCCTGTTCATCCACATTAAACATATAAATCACCGGCTTATCCGTTAAAAATGGAATATTTTCATCAGCCGGGTCTTTTTTCCTCTTAGCCTCTATTTTAGCCTTAGTCTCCTCATCGGCAAGCTGTAATTCTAGATTGATGATATCAATATCATCCTTTGCTTGCGCTACGATATCGGTTTCCATTTTTTCATCCGCCCGCACAATATCGTCATCGATAAAAGCACGGACTACGTGACAGATGGCTTGGCATTCACGGATGTGAGCAAGGAATTTATTGCCGAGGCCTTCGCCTTTAGATGCGCCCTGCACTAAGCCGGCGATATCGACGAATTCCACGGTAGCCGGGACGATTTTTTCGGTTTCATACATTTTGCCGAGGACATCTAGTCTCTCATCTGGTACAGGAACAATGCCGACATTTGGTTCGATGGTAGCAAAAGGATAATTAGCGGCAAGCGCGCCAGCATTTGTAAGGGCATTAAATAATGTGGATTTTCCAACGTTTGGAAGTCCAACGATTCCGATCTTTAAATTCATAACCAACCTGTAATATCTGTTATTATGAGTTTAATTATAGCATAAATCTGGTAAGATAAAAAAGCTATAGGTTAAATTTGCGAGTTTTTGACGATTAAAAAGGTTGGTCAAAAAATTCAAGATTTCGGCCTTTAAATTCATAACTAATCTTTCTATCAGCTATTATTGTTGTCATATAATATATTTTGATGTATATATATTATAAGAAGGTATGAAAAACAAAGAAAATTTTAAAGGGCAACCCATTGATTTCGGCACACTTAGCAACATGCCGGAATTTAAATCTGAACCCGAACCTGAATCTGAGCTTGAATTTAAATCCAAACAAAATTCTATTAATGCGTTAGTCGAACTAGGTTATGGAGCAGATAGTGCAAGAGAAATGACTTTAGCTAAAGGCATATCAAGACTTAAAGATTCTACTTTGGCAGATAATATAAATAAAAACTTTACTTTCCTGCAGGAGCTCGGCTATTCGCAAGATGATGTAATCAAAATGACCAAATCATTACCAGCTATCTATAGCCTTTCAATTGATAATATGAAACAAAAAATCTTAGATATGCAGGAGCTCGGCTATTCGCAAGATGATGTAATCAAAATGACCAAATCATTACCAGCTATCTATGGCCTTTCAATTGACAATATGAAACAAAAAATCTTAGATAT
>JAUMXO010000013.1 GCA_030529135.1 Candidatus Saccharimonadota bacterium
CAGTATTATCGGTACCTTTAATAGTTAGAGTGTAGCCTGTATAGTTATCAGTGGCCACGCTGATATTGGCTCGTTCAGAAGCGGTACTCGTAGCAAAAGTACCATCATAAGAAGTAGGGACGATATTAAGCATAGCTCCGGTAGTACTTACGGTAAGATCCATACTAGATACTCTAGCAGCAGCCTCGACTAAATTTGGATCTGGCGCTATAGGCGCCATCATAAATCCCATAATTACTAATATCAAAAACGAAGCCAGAAGTCCAGCTCGTGGTATAAAAGTCCTTTTTCCGCGAATACGAAAAGAAGGCTTCATGTTTAATGTCTGTGTGACCATTTATTTTTCCTTTTTCCTCTATTTTAATATTGCTACTTTTTTATTTTTATGCAAATAACTATGTATGATCTCTACTGCTTTTAATAATACCCCCCCCCATAGCGTTTTGGCAAGAAATTTTTTCCAAAAATTAAGCTCTACCTCTATAAAATAGTGTTGTAAAATTTACAGCAGTTATTACATTTTTAATTCGTCGTAGGCGGCACGGAGAACGGCAAGCATATCTATATAATCTTGCTCAGTGATATTTTTGATATTGGCGTAGATATAGATTACGTTATCCACTACTTCTAGACTGTAGCTAGGATTCTTGCCGTATAGAAACTCCATAAACTTAGGATTTAAAAGCTCGAAAGCTGGCAGTGCATCACGCGATGCAGCATAGACTTCGTAGCGATCATTAAATTTATTCCATTCTAGCTCAAATTTTTCGTAAGATTTATCTGGTTTTTTACCAGATTTAAATTCGCGAGACTTCACAATTACACCAAGATAATCTTTTGGTACATTAATCTGGCCTACGATATAATATGAAGATGCGTATTGTCCCGGTGTTTCAGCGTATGTATAAAGTTGGACAAGAAGATCGCCCCATTTGCCAATCACATGATTATTGATATCAGAAATACTCATGCTACTACCGCCAAAGATAAGCCCGCGAGACGGCAGGGCATAACGCCCCCAATCTGGACTATAGAATAACTTGTTCCCACTAGCGAAGTCGGCTAAAGAGCGCACCAAGTGCGACGAAGATTCGGTCGGCTGAGAAATCCCGTCTAGTTTCAAGGTTTTACCATCATAAATAAAATTCCAGGTCTCTGTGGCGTGAGAGGCTTTGGCGTGATAAAGATTCTTGTTGTCTTTAGCATCTATCACTTCATCAAGGCCAGAAAAATCATAAGCTACACGAACTTTTAGCGGGAGGTTGGTGTCACTTTTGACTGGGGTTAAGAGATAAACTTTATGGACTTTTAGCTGGCTAACTTTATTGACGCGATGTAGATTTTTTAATAGTTCCAACATATATGAAACATGTTTGTAATAATCTGAGGTAGTGTAAGTCTTGATATTCTCGAGGTTGAAGTTAGTCCAGTCGGCTTGATAGGATTCAAAAATTTGTTTAGCTTTTTCGTGTATATCTTTTTCTTCATCAGAAGAATTATAGTCCTTGAAGCTAAACTTAGAACCCTTAGAGGCAAGAGCGCAGATTATTAAAAACACCACGCCAAAAGTAATCAAAGCTAATACCCAGTCGCCATCCGAACTGCTAGAAGAGCTACTACTGCTCGAACTATGATAAGATGACCCTCCGGAGTAAGAAGATCCACCCCCGCCGCCACCGCCGCCAGACGAAGAACCGCCACCACCGGCAAAGCCAAATATGGCGATGACAATACTTGTAATAATAGCCGCGGTATTCATATATTTATTATATCACAACCTCAGCATAAGCATTTTTGCAATTTTTTTCCACAAATGTAAAAAATGTGCTACAATAGTAATAGAAAATTTTAAATTCCATAGTTGACAGTATAGAAGACTTATGGTATTATAAATAAAAGCAATATAATTAACAGGGAAGAGATAAGGAAACTATTTCATGGACCAAAATGCGGAAATCCTCAAAAAAGCAATCTCCGGAAGTCTAAAAATCGTCGAACAAGAACGTGAAAAAGAAATCATTTCTAGACGTTTTGGGCTAAAAGGAAGAAAAGAAACTCTTGAACAAATCGGCGAAACATTATCTATCACTCGCGAACGAGTACGCCAGCTAGAAAAAGCTATCTTGATACGTCTCCAAATTTCCGCTGAGGAGAACAAAATACCAGAATTAGCTGCCGCTGAGAAGATTTTGGTCCGAAATCTCACAGAAATGGGTAGAGTGGCACGCTTAGATGAGTTGGCCTCAAAAATTTACGGCAAGACTGCCACTCAGTCAGAGAAGAATGGGATTTATTTCATTGCTACTTTTGCAAAAAATTTAGCAGTGATCGAAGAGAATGACCGTTATTATTATGCTATCGGGATTGCGGAATATGGCACCACTTCTGAAATTCGTAGCAGAGTAGATGAAGTTGTCTCCACAATTTCCAAGAATAAGAAACCAATGACTTTAGACGAGCTTGACAATGTACTGGATTATGAGCACCCTGACCACATAAAAGCCATCGCGTCAATTTCGAAGCTTTTAGCTACCCTAAATGGCGTGTGGGGTCTTGCTAAGTGGCCATCAGTTAATCCAAAAAATATCCGAGATAAGATTTTTGTGATTTTGGAATCCAAAAAAGAACCGATGCATTTTTCTGAAATTGCTGAAGAAATCAAAAATTCCAATTTTAAGCGCAAAAACGTTACTGTACAGGCGATTCATAATGAATTAATCAAAGATCCACGTTTTATCTTAATCGGACGTGGTATTTATGCGTTAAACACCTGGGGGTACAAAAAGGGAACCATCTCTGATATTATTGTCTCTATTTTAGAAAAATCCGAAAATCCTCTTTCTAAGGAAGAAATTGTAAAGCAGGTATTAAAAGTACGCAAAGTAAAAGAAACTACTATTCTTTTGAATTTACAGAACAAAAAGCTATTCAAAAAAGTTAATAAGAATTCTTATACTAATGCTTAGTTTATGATATAATTGAAGTATGGATAATGTCATACATTTTATTCTAATGCCAATTTTCTGGATACCAGTAGTTGGAATACTCGCTTTTTTAACCTACAGAAACTACAAAAAACTAAATAAGCTCAAGGTTCTTAATGTTGATTCTGTGCTTTTAATGCTCGAGATTCCGCGAACCAACGATAAACAGGAGTTAGCGGCGGAACAGCTTTTTGCTTCTTTGCATGGGATTCTTCGAGACAAGCAGGAGCTTAGAAACTCTGGCGGCGTACAAGAACATTTATCTTTTGAGATTGTTTCCACCGCGGGACAAATCAGATTCTATGTATGGGTGCCTAAAGTTTTACAGAATTTCGTAGAAGGCCAGATTTATGCGCAATATCCAACGGTACAAATTTACAAAATGGACGACGATTACGCAGATAATCGCAGTAAATATCCTGTATCTTATACTACCGAACTGAAACTCGATGCAAATGAAGCCTTACCTATCAAGACCTTTGACTCTTTTGAAGTGGACCCGCTAGCCGGTATTACTGGAACTTTAGCTAAATTAGACCCGGATCGCACAGAAGAGATGTGGATTCAGATTTTGACACGTCCGATACCAGATGATTGGCACAAAAACACCACGGACAGATGGGTACAACAAATTAAAACTGGTAAAATAATTAACACCGGCCTCGATTGGCGATGGTTTATTGAGGCGATTGGAGCACTTTTTCGCCCACCGGCTGGCGGCACTAATTCTGACGTAAAGATCGAGCTTTCCGAGAGAGCTAAAACTCAAATTGCTAAAGCAGAAGAAAAAGCTACTAAACTCGGATATGAAGTAAAAATTCGTTTAGCGTATTTAGGCCAGAATGAAACTGACGCAAAATTGAATATGCAGGCACTTGTGGGGACCTTTAAGCAATACAATTCCACTTCTATAAACGGGTTCCAGCAGGCTGGAGGGACCTTCGATAAAAAAGCTCTGGATGCCTACAAAATCCGACAGTTTTCAGAACGTGGCTTTATTCTAAACATCTCCGAACTAGCTTCAGTATACCATTTACCACACACTTCCGTAGAAACGCCTAATATCGTCTGGGCGAATGCCAAAACCGCTGAGCCACCTGCCCAGCTCCCAGTGCTTACTGGTGAAAAATCGATCGATGAGAACATCTCTGCCTTTGGGCTAACTAACTTCCGTGGCATCAACCATCAATTCGGTTTGCAACGGATTGACCGCTCTAGGCACGTATATATTATTGGTCAGACTGGGGCAGGGAAGAGTGGAATGCTAGAGCTTCTAGCACTCTCGGACGTATTTTATAATCAGGGGTATTGTATTATCGATCCGCATGGGGATTTCGCAATTGACAACTTAAAATTTATCCCGGAATCAAGAGTAAAAGACGTGGTGTATTTCAACCCAGCAGACACTGCTTTCCCTGTGGCTTTCAACCCACTCGAATATTCCGACCCATCTAGAAAGCCCAACATCTGTTCGGAGGTAATTGGGGTACTCAAAAGAATGTTTGGTGATTCTTGGGGCCCTAGACTAGAGCATATTTTACGCTACACACTTTTGGCACTTCTCGATAGGCCTTCCACGACCCTGCTAGATATCTCTAGAATGTTGACAGACAAAGATTTCAGAAAAGAAACTCTGGAATATTGCCAGGACGTGACAGTGCTCCAATTCTGGAAACATGAATTTGGTCAATGGAACGAAAAACAAGTTAACGAGTCGATTGCGCCAGTACTAAACAAAGTCGGCGCTTTCACGGCCAACCCAATTATTAGAAATATCATCGGGCAGCCAAAATCATCGTTTGATATCCGTAAAATCATGGATGAGGGTAAAATCCTAGTAGTAAATCTCTCGAAGGGTCTAATCGGCGAAGATAATGCAGCAATTCTCGGTTCATTTCTAGTAACCAAAGTACAGCTTGCAGCGATGAGCAGGTCTGATATTCCACGCGTAGAGGATAGGAGACCATTTTACCTCTATGTAGACGAGTTCCAAAATTTTGCCACAGATTCTTTCGCGGTGATATTATCTGAGGCACGAAAATATGGCCTCAATCTAACAGTAGCCAATCAATACGTAGCACAGATGACTGATTCAGTGCGCGATGCGGTGTTTGGTAACGTAGGCACTACGATTTGTTTCCGAGTTTCAGCCGAAGATGCACCGATTTTGGATAAACAATTCGAGCCGACTTTCGACGCTTCAGACCTCTTACAGCTCAACAATCGTCATTTCGTAATTTCGATGATTATTAACGGTGAAAAAGTGCCGGCATTTTCGGCTACTACCCTTTCCATTCCGGCTACACCACAGGATAATTTCTCTTCTATCATTGAGTATTCCCGCGTACGTTATGGACGTCCACGTGAGGAAGTAGAAGTGGAGATTCGAGAGACAATCGAGCAGGCAAATCGTTACAAAAAGGATTTATCTGATTCTGGTAGACAAACAGAGGGAAGCGAAGGACCGACTTTCTCCCCTGTTCCCAAGATTACCGGGCATTCCAGTGGTTACCTCGAGAAAAAACCCGAACAAAAACCGAACTTTAAATATGTGCCGACTCCACAGTCTGACTTCAGAAAGGCTAAGCTTAGCCCTAATACCGCCGAAGGTAAAGATCGCCCGGGTCTTAAGGATTTAGCGAAATTATTAGGCGAACAAGAAAAACAAACTGAATCCACAGGGAATAAAGAAGTACCAACGGTAGACAAAGAGAATGTCGAAAAGAAAGCCGAGGCAGCAGAGAATAAGCCTACAGGGAATAAAAAGAAGTCTAAAAAGGCCAAGAAAAGCAAAAATCAGAGAGGAAAAAAGGCTCTTTCGGCGGCCAAGAACCCGCATGTAAACGTAGAATTTCAAGAGAAATCAGCGGCAAAGGTGCCAACTTCTAAGAGGCATGCTTCCCCCGTTTCCCTGTCGACCCCTGTTAATAACCCAGATAATTACGATTCTAAAGATGTGTCAGCTGATGGATTCTTAGCAGCTAAGAAATAATTATCTGGAAATAAACCAACGAGGGAACTGTCTTTACGAAAATAAGCCAGTAATGGTCGTTTAAAAAAGCAAACCGACATGTAATCAAAAAATGTATGGTCGACAAGTCGATTTTAGAAATTCGGGCTCAAGTTCATATGTCCAGATCCGCATAGTTCTAATGTCGCACAATGCATATTTTAAGACATTGAGGTATTTTAAAAAAGACGATTGTCTATACCTTTTAAATAGGGGCAATATTCTGCTTATGGCTAAAAACCGGGAATTAGTGCATTTATGAAAGTCTATTGAAGCCTAAATGTATGGTTGGCAATGATTAAACTTCGCGCCGGGATTTTTAAAAATATTTTAGGCAGGTCTTCACCTAAATTATCTGACAATTCGACTGGCGCTGACTATATCAGGTCTTTAGAAAGCCTGCTAAGCCTAGACTAGATTCCACTCGGACAGTTCAGGATTCAGACCTGTAAAATATTTTTAAACTCTTCGGGCTCGTTTAAAGTATTACCAACCATACATTTAGGCTTAAATTAACTCACAAAATCCACTTTACAGAGGTGGCGGGTGGCTTGCGGCTGGATGGCAGCCTCAGTTTTCCACATTTGACTTTTTCCCTCGTTTATTTCCCTATTTTGTATTTTTCCCTGTTATTTTGGATAGTTTTCTGCCCTACTAATGCAAGTATTTCCAAATTTTCCCGAACAAAAACCGAACAAATAGGAAAGAAACAAGAAAATCACCCCTGTTACACCCCTGTTATTTTTTTATTTCCCTACCCTAGTTTACTTCCAATAAGCTTTGCCATCTATCCGAACATCGATATAAGTAAATTCGTGGACATCTATGCCTGCAAGATAACGGAGCATCCGATCCGCATCTTCTATGCTAACACCCGTACCGCGATCGATAGTAGTCTTGATGAAACCATTGTGACCATCTAGATAGAAATCGACCTCCCGAATAGAGCCGGCGGGTATTACGGCTTTTAGCGGCGTATAACCGAGATCTCTAAAGTCTGATTCTGCTTGGCCAATATATTCAGACATACGCGTAGTGATGCCGCCAGTAGAGCTTTCGTCTACAATTTCGATAGTTGGATTGTAGTTTTTTACTACGACAGTAGGGGTAGTTTCGATCTCATTTACTTCCCTTTGCTTAAAGAAATTAACTAAGAAAAATACTCCAGCTGCACCAACTATAATAAATCCTATTACCGTAATTATAACCCTGAGGTTCTGGCGGTGTTTATTCTTTTTGTGAGCAGCTAGGCGCTCGCTGGCGGTTTCGAGACGTTCTCTACGCTCACCAATAGTACGGCCAGATTTGATAGTAGAACGTTTGTTGAGCCGACGTTTGGCAAGTTTGGGCGCAGTAGAAGCGTCCGCTAGATCAGCAGCGGCTTTTTTGGATTTTTTCTTACTCACTTTTTATCCACCTCTTCCAAAATCAAGTCAGCAAGTCGAGAAGCAGCATCGGCATGGGCTTCTTTATGGAGATGTTCGGCCAAATCGGCACAAAGGCGGGGGCTATGAACAAGATGTTGAATAGCTTCAAAAAGCTCGGCGGGTTTTTTCATCATGGCGGCATCACTCACCATGATAGCGGCTTCGGCTTCGGACAGACGCTTAGCGTTTTCTACCTGGTGAGAGCCTGGTAAACGTTCGAATGGAACTAGGATGACGGCTTTTTGGAGAGCAGCGAGTTCGGCAATAGTAGTAGCTCCAGCACGCGAAACCACCACGTCAGCAGCGCCCATTAGCTCGTCCATGGTAGTATTAAATTCCCACATCCTGAAATTTGATTCTAGCGACGCGTGATCCCAGTTTTCGTACTTTTTGAGATCAAGCATATTCTCGTAGTGTTTGCGGCCAGCCACAAGAGCCACTGAGGTGAATTTGAGTAGCTCGGGCAAAATTAAACGAGTGGTTTCATTGAGATTCTCAGACCCCTGCGAGCCGCCGGTAATCACTACTAAAGGTTTGTCTGGGCTAAATGAGAAGGCCTTCTTGAGCTGCTCCATATGAAAAAGACTAACGGCTTTAAATTCTGGCGCCACTGGAATACCGGTATAGACGTAGTTTTTATGTTTTTCCATCACTTCGTCGGACGGCGGCATGCCAAAAGCCACTTTTCTAGCTTTTTTCATGAGCAAGCGGTTAGCAAGGCCAGCAACAGAATCGGACTCGTGAATAACATATGGGATATGAAATAATTTAGCTACCATACCAATAGGAAGGCAAGTGTAACCGCCTTTCAAGAAAATAATGTTAGGACGATGTACGATTAGACGGAAAAAGCTCATTAATAAACCACCAAGAAAACCTAGAAAGCCAAAGATATTACCAATAATCAAGTCTTTGATAGTGATATCGAAATGGGCAAAATAATCAGAAAATTTCCAACCGGCATAGCGATGAAATTTACCAGCCAAAGTACGACGAACCCTAATAACTGGCCCTTTTCTTCCCTTCTTAGATTCATACCCTTCGGCCCAAGAAACACCAATCTCGGAACAAAGTTTGGTGACATTTTTAAAATATTTAAAATCAGTCCAAAATTCCACCTCCGTACGCGGACGTTTTTCTAGAATCTCACGAATGACGGCGACGGCCGGAGTGATATGACCCCCGCTGCCGCCCCCCACTACTAATATTTTCATGATGGATACTACCCTCTCTACTAGTATAACACGAAAGTTGACAAACGTAACCAATTGCAAAGGAGATAAATATCATAGATGTCCCACCATAAGAGAGCAAAGGTAAAGTGATACCTGTAACCGGAACTAGCGCAGTCATTGCCATAATATTAACGACTACCTGTGCTAATGTCCAAGAGAAAACTCCTATAATGATAAAACGATTATTGTCGTCTGGGGTACAGCTAGCAACTTTTAACATCCTAAGTAGCATAATACAAAAAATTGCAATGACGAAGAACAGCCCCATAAACCCAAAAGTTTCACCCATAATAGCGAAAACGGAGTCGTTGATAGATTCTGGTAAATACCCAGTGGCTTGGACGGAGTTACCAATACCAACGCCGCTAAACCCACCAGTACCGATAGCTAGCATAGCATTGTCGATATGGTAAGTAGAGTCGGAAGGATCACCGCCAGTAAGTGTAGTAATCCAGGCGTTGACGCGCTCCATTCGGTGTGATGAGATTGCAACGGAGCCAACTGCGACACCTAGAACTAGTATTAACACAATGAGGTATTGCCAGGCCGGTACTCCAGATACCAGTAGCATACCAAATATAATCGCAATCAAAGCCACACCAGTACCGAGATCGCCTTGAGCTACCACCACTAGACCAAGCGAGAGTCCACAGACAATTGCAAGCGGAAGCCAAAATTCTTGAAACTTCCCTACTACCCCATCGGCTTTTTTGCGCGAAAGAAAATCCGCCAGATAAATAACTAAGGCGAGTTTTAAGACTTCGGCAGGCTGAAAGCTGACGGAACCAAATTGAAACCACCGACATTCACCGAGCTCGCATTTAACTATCGCTGAATGATTCATAGACAATACCCAAAGTAAAGTAGAAAGAGCTAAAGCAAAAATGAGGAGTGGTTTAGCGAATTTTCGGATATGTTGATGTGGGATGACTTTAAAAGCTAAGAAAAATGCTATTAATGAAAGTACAACTGAACGGAGTTGCCCCCAAAAAAAGTAGTTTTGGTCATAGTTAGTGCCGTAAGTATTATTGAGTACGTTTGCACGCATGGGGCCAATTGAAAAAATTATAATTAGACCTAACGCCATGAGACCTAAAGTGGTAAATAATATTACTAGATCAGATTTGTGTTTGCGATTCTTCATATTGCACCTCCGGTGGCTGCGAGAAAGATGCCCAAAATCGCGCAAACACCGGCGATGATCCAAAAGCGCATTACGATTTTGGCTTCACCCCAACCCTTTGCTTCTAAATGATGATGTAAAGGCGCAGAAATAAAAACTTTCTTACCAAAGAATTTCTTTGAACAAAGTTGAATCAAAGATGAAGCGGTTTCAACTACGAAAGGCAAACCGATAATCGGCAAAAATAAGAGCGAATTAGTCATCATAGCCACCACGCCAAGACCAGCGCCAAGTGCAAATGAGCCAGTGTCACCCATCATAAATCTAGCTGGCGGCACGTTAAACCATACATAAGACAACAGCCAACCAATTACGGTAAGACAAAAGCCAAAGAGTAAGACATTTCCTTGAAGTAAAGCAATAATGCCAAAAGCACCATATGCGAACATAGCAAGACCTCCGGCTAAACCGTCTAGGCCATCCGTGATATTGACGGCGTTAGATGTAGCCACTACAGCAAAAGCGAATACTATAATTACACTGACAGCGCCGATTTCAACGCTACCAAGAAATGGCACGAGAATAGTAGTCCAACCGAGTTTGTAGGCAAAAAACCAACCGAGTGCTACCCCTACAGCCGTAATGAGTAAAAATTTAACTGGACCACGAAGGCCTGCAGCACCACGACCACTACCGAATATGTTAATAGAATCGTCTACCACTCCCACGAAAGAACCGCCCAAAAAACCAACTAATGGCAACCAAGTTTGTCCGCGATCTAGATTGAATGCCCAGGTAACTATAGTAACCGCCACAATACCAATAAGCCCAGCCATGGTTGGGAAAGAGCGTTTAAACTTGTGTGCGTGAAGCTTAGTCATGACTGGTAAATCCTGACCGTCTACGGTTTTTTGCTTTTGTTTCTTCCAAAAATGATATTTGTAGGCAAAATGTGTATAAAATGGAGTCAATATCATTGAAAGCAAAAACCCAGCTAACGCCAGAAGTAAACCGTGAAAAACTTCTTCATTTATTACACCCATTGTTAATGATTATACTCCTCCTGGTTTAATTTTTAAATAGTCAATCACGTAGTTTGATAGAGTATCAAATAAATCTTGTGCTTCCCCGCCAGAAAGAGCTTGACCTTCGCCCCACATCTTAACCATAATTACATACTTTGGCATTTGGCCAGACGGAGCAACGAATCCAATATAAGAACCAACTAGATTACTCATACTATCATCGTACGCACCATTAACAATCACCTGAGCGGTGCCAGATTTACCACCAACATCATACCCAGCTCTATCAATACCAGCGCGAGCTTTGTAGCTACGGTTATTGATCAAAAGCGAGCGCATTGTAGCAGAAGTTTCTTCGGTCAAAATTTGATCTTCAATTCTTTCGTAATTTTCTAAAGGTTTGATAGTACCGTCTGATTCCAAGGTTCCCTTAATTACATGAGGTGTACGCCAGACTCCGCCATTGACTACCGAAGAGAAAGCAGTGGCGGTTTGAATCATAGTCGCAGACAAGTTCTGCCCAAAAGTCATATTGGCATAAGCTGCATTTAAGCCATAAGCATCAGCATGTGGTTCCCAAATACGACCTTCGGCTTCCATTAGTTCAATTCCAGTGGCATGACTGAAACGGAATTTATCGTTGTAATAATGATAAAGGCGTTCACGTCCGGCAGCGGTAATTTCATTAGGATTGTCACCTAGAAACTTAAGTGCCTGAATAGAACCAACGTTTAACGACCAGTATAAAGCATCTCGCATAGTAAGAGTTTGATTATTTAAAATAGCGCGCTGCTCGGCGTTCCAAATCTGATGACCATCAATTTCGGTGTATGGCGTATTGAGATATGTAGTATCAGCGGTCATTTTTCCTTCATTAATAGCAGCGGAAAAAGTAAAGTTTTTAAAAATTGAAGCTGGTTCATAAGGGACTTCCGTAACTTGATTAGTATAGATAGAATCGTCTTTGACATTCCCGTAATCGCCAGGATTATACCCCGGAAGAGCAGTCATTGCAACTACTTCGCTGGTGCTAGGATCTATAACCAGCGCTGCTGCATTAGTGGCGGCGGTAGAGCTGATGGCACTAGCTAAGACTTCTTCTACCCCCCTTTCCAAACCGCGATCGATAGATAAAACTATATCTTTGCCATCGACGGCCGGGATTTTGACATTATCATCACCAATCGAAAGAGCTACATTATTAACGTCGGAAATTGATTTTAAAAGTCCATCTGTGCCAGTTAGTAGATTGTTCAGACTGCCTTCTACGCCATATTGACCAATACCATCAGAATTTACAAAACCAAGTACAGTGGAACCAACTTCGCCTTCCGGGTAAGTTCGGCCATTACCTTTTTTAAGCCAGACGCTACTGATTCCCTCTTTAGCGATTTGATTAGCGGCAGTGTAGGGGACGTTTTTTGCAGCTATAAAATAGCGCAAGCCTTCATTATTATAAGCTTCATCAAAATTATTCGTGATATAACCAGCTGCATATTTCTCTAATGCAGCCTTAATATCATCCTTGGGGGTAACGGCAGGGTCAATAATGACCTGATAAACTGCTTGATTTAGAACCACTGGCACTGGTTCATCCCCATCCATCATGTAAATTTGGCCGCGTTTTGCGGTGATAGTTTCAAGCATAGTGTGTTGTTCATCAGCTTTAGCTACCCAAGCATCGTGTTCAATAATTTGGATAAAAAATAGCCGCACTGCAATAATTGCAAACGCAGCTAACGTAATATATTTTAGTATTTTAATCCGCCGCATAACCAGTGACAGTAGCGTCGGGCATTTGAGCGGCGACAGTGCTATTTTTGGCAGTAGCTACAGACGTAAGACGAGCCTTTTCGACCGTAAGGTCACCTAGACGAGCATTTAAGTCGGTAATTTCGGATTCTACAGCAGAAATTTCATAATCAAAACTGGTAGCTTTAGTGCCTTCGGCGGCATAGATTAAACCAAATATAAGTGTAATCATACTAACAATAACAATCTGAGAAATAGAACCGAGATTTCTCTTCTCTACACGAACGGTGTTGCGGCCACGCACGAAGCTAACAGGTGTAGATTCACGGCGCGACACAAAGGTTTGCACGCTACTCATTTTAAATTAATAACTCCTTTTTTATTTTTATCTTTGTTGTTTTATACTCGGTAGGCGGTGATTCCTTAGGCCAACAGCACCTAGGTAAGCAGAGCTATAAGTAACCTATCTAGGTCTGTTGGAAGGTCATACACCACACTCGTACCCAGCAAAAAACTCCATTTTTGGCGGACCCGAGGGCCCATGTCTTTTATTTGCCTTAGGAGTGGGGTTACTTAAGTTATTAAAACTGGCAACCCCACAGAAATCTCATGCAAATATTATTTCTTGAAATTTACCTTAATGGTTTGGGTACGCGAGCGGCTCGCGACTACGATTTGTTTTGGCATTTTGCCTCCTTTGTTTTATGTTTTTATTTTTATCAATTCCGCATAGCTTTCCGCAGTTTGCTGCTTCTAGCGCGCGGGTTGATAAACAACTCCTCATTTCCCGCAGTGATTGGCTTCTTGCTTATCTGTTTTAGTCGCGACTCTTCACCGTGACTGGCTTCTTCTTTGAGAAACTCTTTAACCAACCGATCCTCTAGACTATGGAAAGTAATAAAACCGACACGTCCACCAGGATTTAATAATCTCGGGAGGAGCGGGAGAGTTTTTTCGATAATCCCAAGTTCGTCGTTTACTGCGATACGAACGGCTTGGAAAATGCGCGTGGCTGGATGAATTTTGGAATGACCATGGGTTTTTGACCTAATCAATTCCGCAAGCTCCAGAGTGTTTTTAATCGGACGATGATGAACGATTTCTCTTGCAAGCATTTTTGCGCGACCGGGCTTTTCTTCCCCGTATTTTACAAAAATGTCAGCAAGATTTTTTTCACTCCAGTGATTAACAATAGTATCCGCTGTGAGTGTCTGCCGCCGATCCATACGCATATCGAGAGGGGCTTCTTTTTTAAAAGTAAACCCACGATTCTCCATATCTAGCTGCGGTGAAGAAACTCCAAAATCGGCAAGTATTATATCGAAGGTCTTTCCACACTGTAAAAGCTGTAGCACTGAACTGTAAAAATCATCGTGAATGATAGTGATATTCTGGCCTTTAAACTTCTCTTTTAGATACTCATACGCCTCTATATCGCGATCTACCAATACGGATTCTTTATAATTCTGTGTTACATCCAAAATTTCCTTGGCGTGTCCACCATAACCAGCCGTGAGATCTAAATATGACTCATGTGGTTTCGGATGGAGTTCTGCCAAAACTTCAGACAATAATACCGGATTATGTAATTTCTCCATGTTTATATTATACAACGTTTGAGAACGCTCAACTAGAAACTTCAGCGGTTTTGTTTCTGTTTGTTTTTTGTTTTGTTTGACACAATTTATCTACCACAATTATAAAAATTGTAGCCGTTGAGAGACTTATTGTGTTTAGTCATACGACCAATAGAGTTTTTATTGGGAGGTGTGTTAAGGAATGTGCGCACGATTGTTTTTTCGCATCTCGCTAAAATTTAATGCGCGCCAGAGCTCCTAGTTGGCCGTTCTCAAACTCTTTTAAGGTACATTTTTGTTTGTGGATGTTTGTGATGTATTTCCACTGCTTTCAGTATATTATGTTTTTAAACAAAATGCAAGTGCTTTTTTCAACTTTTTTTAAGTTTTTTAATAGATTGAGTTTTCCACAATTGTGCATAACTTCCCTGTTATTTTCCCGAACATACAACCGAACAAACACGGTTTACATTTATGTATTTTTATTTTAAAATAACCGAACAATATGGGTGTTTTCAGAAAAAGTTGCATAAAAATAAGGCTGCGACTAGCGCAGCCTTATGTTTTAGGTAGCGAGCAGCCCGAGTGCCACTAAGGCTTTTTTGATTGCCCTGTATTCAATAGTGTCAATCTCAACAGTAAGATCAACATCATCCCATATTTTCTCGTAATTAATGACGATATTGCCGGTGTCAAGATTATACACCTTGAATCTTACGGTCAGCGGAGACAAGGCGACGATCTCGTCAGGATACATTTTCTTTGACAGACTCAACGCCTTCAGCATACCTCCAATTGCTTCGATGGGTAGGATGTAAACATCCTCTTCCTCTTCTTGCAAATCGGAGATATTGGCCTCACCGACAGACGCAACAAAACATGGATTAATCACTCTGTGAAGTGAACACCCAGAGCAATCGCCATCGCTGTCGTGACAAGCCTGAACTCCAGCAAGACACATTTCCCACTCCATCTCAACCGCGACGATGATGTCAGGGTCCTCACGTTCCTCTTCGACGTCTGCCCAAGCTTGCCTGGGAACATCTTCAAAGACCTCCATTAGTAGCTCTGTCAGCGGCTCGGCTGTAGTAGCATCGGACGTGACATTCTCCGGCCAGCTTTCATACTTGAGATATTGGGCTTCCATGCCATCTATCTCGACTCTAGAAATTTCTTTTAAATACATTCCCATACATCTCTCTCCCTTCTGTACAACACACATCAACTCCTACTACCTAAAACTTAAAGAACTACAATAGAGATGCTAAGCATCTCTATTATTAACACTACAATGGTAGCACAAATATTTTACCCTGTCAATTATAAATAGTGTGATATAATAGAGAAAATAAGTGAGGTAAATTATGAAAAACGAACCGTTTGACGTGTTCTTGTGGGCAAATCAGGTGGATGCAATTAAAAATAACGTTTCTGCGGAGCTATTTTTGTTTAATAAAAACTACACGCCCTACAAAATACGCTATTCAGACAAGTTAACTGGGGCGGTAAAATCAGTGTTTATGCAGGAAGCAATTTCTTACATCATCAACGAAGCGGAAAAGGGTCTGGAATGTCGCGATTACGAAAAAGCAGATGGCGAAGAAAAAGTAGTTTATCGTGCTTCCCTTTCCAAAGTAGATCGAGCAGAGACTCTAATTCACTTGATCGAGCACGAATATAAAGACATTGATTATTTTTCCGAAAATGAATATGATTTTAGAAAAGTAAAAGGTATTATTGCTAAATTCACCTACCCTAGCGAAAATGGAATGGAAACTTTTTACATTGCAAAAATCTTGCCAGCTTCTTCGGCGCTGAGAGGAACTTCTTCTTGGGAAATTAATGGTGAAAGTTTTGAACCATTTTCAGCGGAAATTGCCCTCAAGATGCCAGAGGATAATCAGGTAGCGATCGTAGGTGATACCATTATCGTGTTTAACCAGGCAAAATTTGAAAATTTATTCCAATATGATTTTAAGTCGCAAGTCTTGGCTGAAGCTAAGGCAAAAGAGTTAACGGAAAAATACAAACTTTCTTTCTCTGAAGGTTTAACCCTGGACGGACTTCTGGCAGACAAAAAACCTTTGCTTAAAAAGGTACAAGCAATGGATATTGCTGAAGAAATGCCACAAGATAAGTTGCTTGATTATGCCGATGAAATGCAATTGGAATTGATGACCGATGATGATGGGTCTATCATTATCATGGACGATAAAGATTTGACTATGTTTGTAAATTTGCTCAATGAGGATTATTACGTATCACCAGTAAATGGACGTAGGTATGAAATTAAATCCAAAAAATTACTCGGTGAGCCAGAAGGTGAACCGCCGAGGGGTTAAAGTTCGAAATAAGCCGACTCGATAATATCTGTTTCCCCAAACGATCTCATGGTTGATATGAGTTCGGTTTTGGCGACGATAGCAGATTCGCGATCCCCAAGCACAGATTCAAGTTTGGCGTACATAGTATTATCTTCGTCCAAGGTGTCTAAATATAACATGGTATTTTCACTCATTTTTAGTTCCTCTCTCCGACGAGAGACTTCACCAAATTGTTTAAAACCAAGCTGTAAAATCACGTTAACCATACCTTCATAATCTGTGATAGTAGTATCTTCAATAATGTCTACACTAGAATCTTCAATGTGACGACGAAGGCTAAGCACATATTTTGGTGGTTCATCCACTGCGTGCATTTCAGTACGCATCACCAAACGCGGATAGTTGCTTCTTCCCTTATAGCCACGCGGTACATAAACCCGATCATGCTGCCAATAGATAGGCGAAAAATCCAGACCAATATCTTCTAATTTTTTTTCCAAGCGGTCACGGTCACGAACTTTGCATTTGACGATGACTTTCTTCATGATGATATTATAGCACAACTATAGGTAGAAATAAAAATGCTTGCTACGTTAAAATATCCAAAAGGCGAGCCTCTACCGAGCGAACGCCATTCCATTCATTAACGGTAGGTTTAATTAAGAAAGTGTGCGCAATTTGCTCATTTAAATTAAACCAATCATTCGGAGCTGAAAAAGCAATTGTCTTGACAACACCCCCGTCTTTTCCTTTTAAATCCAAGCGGAGATGACTACCGGACTCTCCCATGCGACGTTGATCTACGATAAAGGCATCTTTGAGACAAAAAATCGGCTCTTCGTTCCCTGGCCCAAAAGGTTCTAGTAAACTCAAGTTTTCCATTAATTCTAGATTGATATCTTTCAAATCGACAATATCCACATCAGCGGTGGATTTTAGGAAACGTGTTTGATCTTTTAAATTTAGGCTATCATAATATTCGTTGATTTTTTGTTTAAAAGCATCGAGGTTTTTAGCTTTTACCTGAACGCCTGCAGCTGCCGCATGGCCGCCACCACCTTCTATTGTGTCCTTGGCGTATTCTAAGGCTTTGGCTAAATTAAATTCACCAAAGCTCCGGCCTGATCCTTTAAAAATGCCATCTTCTACTTCTGATAAAACAAAGGCAGGTTGGTGGTATTCTTCTACTAGCCTACCAGCAATAATCCCAAGAACGCCCTCGTGCCATTTACCAGTTTCAATAATGACTGGGGATTTCTCCTGAGTTTGTTCTAGGCGCTCGATAATCTCCTTAGTGGCAGAATGCTGCTCGGTGCGACGAGCTTTGTTTAATTCTTCTAGCTTGCTGGCAAGCCTGGCAGCTTCAGTAGCTGAGATAGTGCGAAGAAGGTCAAGAGCGATTTTGGCGGTAGCAAGACGGCCAGCAGCGTTGAGTCTCGGTCCGATTCTAAAGCCAATGGTCTCGGAAGTAATTCCTCGAACTTCGGCATTTTTCATTAACTCTTTTAAGCCTGGACGTTTGGTTTTTTCTAAAACAATTTTGCCATAGTAAGTAAGAATACGATTTTCTTTGGTTAAAACCATACTGTCACAGATAGTGCCAAGAAGAACGAGGTCTAAAAGCCATTTTTCCTGCCCCTTTTTTATTAAATTTTTCTCAACTAAACTTTGTGCGAGTTTAAAAGCTACACCTACACCGGCAAGATTTTTCAAATCTTCTGCGCCTTCATAATCGTGACGATGCGGGTTGATGACCGCTGTAGCCTTTGGGATTTCGTCTTCACATTCGTGGTGATCGGTTACGATAGTATCGATACCTTCACGGCTCAGTTCATCGATGATAGCATGATTCCTAGAGCCGCAGTCTACCGTGATAATAAGAGTATATTGGTGCTCTTTGGCATGTTTTATGAGACGCGAGCTCATACCATAACCATCGATAAAACGATCTGGTAACATAATTTCTACCTCTTTTACCCCTGCCATTTTGAGCGCCTGCTCCATCAGAGTAGAAGCGGTTACACCGTCCACGTCGTAATCACCATAAATCAGAATTTTTTCTCCTGCATTAATAGCTTTTTTGATACGATTGACGGCTTTGTCTATATCTGGAAGTTGACTTGGCGAGATAAGATCTTCGTATTTAGGATTAATATAATCTTGACGAAAATGGCGAGATTCTACCAATTGAGTAAAAATTTTGTTCATCTTTTACCCCTGTTAATTGATAGTTTTTTTAGGTTTAGTACCCTTTTGGCTCTTAATAACTATGGACTGAAGTTCCTTTAGAATAGGGTAAGATTTATTGGTCTGATAAATACGGGTAGCCCCTTTTTTACTCATAACTAAGAAATTGCCATCTACAAGACGTTGCAGCTCCCTCTGAATATTGCCGGGGTCTTCTTTAATGAGTTTAGCGAGGCCACGAGAATGGATCTTGAAATCTGGATATTTAGCAAAAACCACCACGATTTTACGACGGACACGCGAAGAAATAAACAGATCTAACATACTCTACCTCCTTTTACTTTCCCTATTATAGCATATATTTTGTAAAAAATACAACATAGATTAGGAGCAAATCTGAATTTTAATATTGTAGTAAATTCCATATTTAACCCCTTAACGTATGGTATAATGAAGGTATGTATGTGGAGGTGATCGTCGGAAAGGCGGTGGGAAAAGGAGCGAGTCGGCTCACTTATTTTTCTTCCCTTCCAGTAGAGCCTGGTTTTATTGTAGAAGTGCCTCTAATGCGCGGAAAAGCCCCAGCCGTAGTGTTTAAAAAAGTTGCGCAACCAAATTTTAAATGCAAAAATATCACGAGAATTTTGTATTCAAAACCCATGCCAAACCATCTTCTTCAAATCGCCGAATGGATGGCTGAATACTACGCTACACCTTTATCAGGGGTGATGGGGATGATTTTGCCGACTGGAGTCCTGAAAAAACGTCGTTCATCAGGGGTTAGCAAAGAAACCGAACAAAACCGAACGGACCCTTCTGATGAGCGTTTGGCGCTACCTACGACCCACATTCCGCTTAACCCCGCCCAAAAAAATGCCCTAGAAGACCTTCAGAAGCGTCTAGGAGGCACGAAACTGCTGTTTGGCGTTACTGGTAGTGGTAAAACTAATATATACCTAAAAGAAGCTGCTAGGGCCCTTTCCGAGCAAAAATCGGTTGTGCTTTTAGTGCCCGAGATTGCTTTAACTTCGCAACTAGTGCAAGTCTTTAAAAGCACTTTTGGCGAGATAGTAACGGTAATCCACTCTAAGCAAACTGAGGTAGAAAGACAAAAGACTTTTGATTCTCTTCTGATGGCAGCAGGGGTAAAAGTCGTGGTTGGACCACGCTCGGCACTTTTTGCCCCTCTCGAAAATTTGGGGCTTATTATCGTAGATGAGGAACATGAGTCCACTTATTATCAGGAAAATACGCCTAAATATTCAGCTGTGAGAGTGGCATCTAAGATGGCAGAGATTTGTAAATGCTCGTGTATATTAGGATCAGCGACGCCTACTATCGAAGATTTTTATCTGGCTTCCAAGCGTGATTCTTTGATAATTCTATCGGAGAAGGCCAAAAAGACCGCGATAAAACCAAAGGTCCAGGTTATTGATTTTAAGAACAGGGATGATTTCTCTAAAAACCGATATTTTTCTAACCCACTTTTAAAAGCCATATCTGACAATCTTGAGAATAGTCGACAAACTTTGATTTTTCATAACCGACGAGGTTCTTCACCCCTGACGATCTGTGAAGATTGCGGTGAGGAATTGATGTGTCCAAATTGTTTTCTCCCCTTGACTTTACACGTAGACACTTATGAAATGCGATGCCACACCTGTGGATATAATACGAAAGTGCCTTCTAATTGTCCAAAGTGTAATGGGACTTCTCTTATCCATAAGGGGTTTGGGACGAAACTTTTGGAAAACGAACTCACTCGACTCTTTAAAAAGGCTAGAATAAAACGGTTTGATGCGGATAGTAAAAGAGGTGAAAGCCTAGAGGAAATGTACACCGAAATACGCGATGGCGGAATAGATATCTTGGTAGGTACTCAAACACTTGCTAAGGGGTTAGATTTACCATTGCTTTCTACAGTGGGAGTGGTACAGGCAGATGCGGGTTTATCTTTACCGGATTTTGCGGCAGAAGAAAGAGTTTTCCAACTCATCACTCAGGTAATGGGGCGAGTAGGGCGAGGTCATTCTGCTAAAGCAGAAGTATTTATTCAAACTTTTCGACCAGAGCATCCGGTATTAAAGTTTGCTATTTCGGAAGATTATTTAGGCTTTTCTGAATATCTCTTGAGACAGAGGCAAGCAAGCGGGTTTCCGCCATTTAAGTTTGTAGCCAAAATATCTGCTACGGCTAAAACTGAGACGACAACGCTAAGGAAGATTCGCGAAGCAGCACGCAAATTGTCTAGTGATAAAAGACTCCTAGTCTCTCCGCCAGTACCAGCTTTCCATGAGCGAAACTCAAGGGGTTTTACTTGGGAGATTGTAATACGTTCAAGCTCTAGAAAGGCAATTTTAGAGGCCACGTCTAAGCTCGGGGCGAATTTTTATGTTTCCCTAGATTTACCAAGCCTGTTATGATATAATTAATCTTATGAAGATCATCACAACGCCAGATAAGAGGCTAAGGGAGAAGTCTGAAAAAGTCAGGCAGATTGATTTTGAAGTGCTTGACATTATTAGTGATATGCGGAAGCTCTCAACCGACTGGGAAGCCAAGCACCCTTACGAATTATCGGCGGCAATGGCGGCACCACAGATGGGGGTAAATAAGCGTATTATTATCGTGCGTGACGATATGGAAGATAAGAAAAATGCTCATTTTACCGCATTGATCAACCCAGAGGTGACTAAGACCGAAGGGAAAACTGTGACAGATTACGAAGGCTGCCTTTCTGTGCCCAAAATTTATGGAATGGTGCCAAGACCATTTAAGGTTCGGGTGAGAGCTAAGCTTGAAGACGGTAAAGAGGTGCGAATAAAAGCGACTGGAGAGATGGCGAGGACCTTGCTCCACGAAATAGACCACTTGAATGGGATACTTTTTATTGATCACATTAAAGATAAGCCAGATGCATTCTATTATATGGACAAAAATGGCGAATTGAAGCCGGTCAAAAATTACGAAAAGGAAATCAAAAACAATGCAAAGCTCTGGGGCGAAGAGTAATTTGGGGGCACAAGGTAAACCGGGGCCAAAACCAAAGATTATCTTCTTCGGGAATGGGCCTCTATCTGAATACGCACTTAATGCTCTTCTTGAAGGCGGCTATGAAGTGGTTTTTCACGCACACAACAAAGCAGATCTCCCTGAGGCAGTACGCCTGAAGAATGAGAGCCCTTCTCTGGTTGGGATATTAGCATCATTTGGAGCATTGATTCCCTCTTCTGTCCTTAAAATATTTGAGCCGGAAGGGATTTTAAACATCCATCCGTCTTTACTGCCTCTATATAGGGGTGCTTCACCGATTGAAAGTGCAATTATAGACGGGTGTTCTGATTTTGGTGTATCGGTAATGAAACTGGCTCGAGAAATGGATGCAGGACCAATTTACGAGCAGGCCACTCTCGAAAATGTACCAAATGAGACGCTAGATAAAGATTTTTTGTATAAAACTTTGGCAAAGATGGGAGCGGCGATGGTAATTTCGAATTTAAAACAGCGAGCGAAGACTGGTAAGTGGCCCACCCCAGTTCCCCAGGATAATACTAAGGCGACTTATTGTTCGAAATTTACGCGAAAAGACGGAATTCTAGATCCATCTTCAGAGACAGCAGAGCAGATTTATCGCAAAATCGTGGCATTTCAGGGTTTTCCTAAAGCTAAGTATGTATTTTACGGCAAAAATTGCGCCATTCTAGAGGCGCATATAGCGGATGAGGACGAAATGGCACTTTTACCTTTAAAGTGCGCTGACGGGAGCGTGGTGGCCGTTGATAAATTGCAACCAGATGGCAAAAAACCGATGGATGCAAAAAGCTTCCTGAACGGCTATGGAAGATAATTAGATATCATTAGGTCTATTGGTTAATAGTATGTTTGACGTTTTTAAAATCAGTATAGAGCAATAAATTTTATAGATGGGTCGTCCATTTTGGCTAGCTTAGCAACTGATCGCGGTTTTTAACGATTGCTTGCTTCATTTCTTCAATACAGCGATCGACAATTTCATGATAGTCTGGGCGATTTTTTTCGAGCCACTTAGAAATTTCTGCAGGTTCAGTAAGATTATCAAACTCTTGGAGTTGGGCTTCCGTTAGACCTTCGGATATACGCCTCCCGATTCTTATCTCCAATTCATTCTGAATGTAGTTTAAAAACTCTTGTTTTTTGTCTGCCGACATGCTCGACAGGCCCATTTCTTGTAAAAAGTTTTCATCAAATTGCATAGTACTTTAATTATAGCACGAAATGGTTATGGTAAATTATTTTTCGATTCTAAAGATACTAAGAAAATACCCCCACCGTGTAAAATGGTGGGGGTAGGGAGCTAGGCGATCAAGTGAGATATTTCTTTGCCCACGGTTTTGCGTTGACTACCGCTCCAGAACGATAGAATTTCTTAAAACGCTCCGCGTTCTGCCTGATCCATTCTGTAGGCCCACAATCCTGAATGCCATGACTGGCATAATTCCCAAGTAGAGCGTCTTCCTCTCTACAAGATTCAGCCAGGTCGGCCATAAGTACAAACAGGGTGCTGTCAGACTTATTAGTGTACGAACCCTTGTAAAACTTATCGAGAGTTTCAACAATCAACCCTGTTTCACCTCGGCGGATCAGCTCTTCCATCGCAGAGCCTGCCAATCTGTCGTTGCCGCGACGTAGCCCTTTGTCGAAGAATTCGACAATATCCTCCGTCATAGGCAGTGTCGCCAATAATTCCCTTACCGTAAGGTTCTTGTATAACATAAGCTATACCTCCTACGTTTTTGCCCGCCGGCATATTTTTTGAGGGTGTAAGAATTGATCGGATATGATTCCGTTCCGGGCCCTCTGTTTTTATTATAACATGAGAAGCCAAAAAAGTAAACTGGCTTGGTTGATTATAGTGTACGTTTTTTGGTTTCGCGAGTGAAGAAAACTAGGCGGTCGTTGATTTGAAGATCAATTTTGCTAGTAGTCTTAAGAGCGAGACCACCAGTTTCGCCAGCTACAAGGCTGTCCACAGCTATTTTTTCTTTCTGAGTGCTAGTAACTTCGGCTTCGCCGATAAATTTCTTATTTCTAACTACACGGGCTAAGAATCCTGGTTTTACGTCGCCTTTTAGTACTTCCCCACCAGCAATAATATTAGTCTTTTCAGTTCTAAAGACGCCGAGAACTTTCATCTCGCCCTTATCCTCTTCGATGATTTCGGCATCGAGGAGGTTTTCCATTTCTTTCTTAGCGTCGTCTAGAAGCTCATAAATCACTTTGTAAGTACGGACGGGAATATTATCACGTGCAGCCATTTTAGAAATATTAATAGGTACAGAAACATTGAAACCATAAATTACCGTGTTATCACCGGCTGCCATATAAACGTCGTTTTCATTAACATCACCTACGCCACTAGAAACAATATTGAGGGTAATTTCGCCGTGAGTATCAATAAGTTTAAGGCTATCTACTACTGATGTAACTGAACCTAAAACATCACCTTTTACAATCACATTGAAAACTTTGGAATTATCAGCTACATTCATCATGCGAAGCAAATCCGTGCTTGTAACATTGGCATTAGCGGTCTCATTGGCAGCGGCCTGAGCATTGAGGAGTGCCATTTTTCTGGCGGTCTTCTCGTCTTTAGCCTCAATAAATCTATCGCCAAAGTTTGGCAAGTCTTTGAAACCAGTAATCGTGACGGGCGTAGATGGTGTGGCTTTGCCTTTTGGCTTGCCTTTCCAGTCTAACATAGTACGAACTTTACCGTAAGTGGAACCAGCTACCACGAATTCGCCGGTTTTTAATTCCCCGCCGGTAACTAGGAGATTCACTACGGAACCTTTGCCGGTTTCCATGTGAGACTCAATCACGAGACCTTCGGCTGGGATATCTACGTCAGCTTTCAACTCTTCGATATCAGCAGTGAGCAAAATCATATCAAGAAGCTGATCGAGATTCTGATTCTGTTTAGCAGAAATCGGTACCATGGTGATATCACCGCCCCATTCTTCTGGCTGGAGACCGTGATTGGAAAGATCGGCCTTGGTGCGATCAATATCGGCACCTTCGCGGTCGATTTTGTTGATAGCGACGATAATTTTGGCGTTGGCAGATTTAGCAAAATTAATAGCTTCCACTGTCTGAGGTTTTACGCCATCATCTGCAGCCACTACGATTACTACAATATCTGTGAGAAGGGCACCGTGTTGGCGGATGGCTGCAAAAGCCTCGTGGCCTGGAGTGTCAAGAAAAGTGATTAGCCTATCATTATATTCGAGCTGATAGGCAGAAATATGTTGGGTAATACCACCAGCTTCGCCCTCGACGGTTTTCTTGTTGAGAAGTGTGTCTAGAAGAGTAGTCTTGCCATGGTCGACATGACCCATTACGGCAACTACTGGTGGGCGCAAAACTGCTTTATCCGATAGCTCTCGATGGATATGACTAGTTTTGGTGGCAGTGTTCTTCTTCTCTAATTTAACATTTTTTAAGCCTAATTCATCAATAATAATCTGAGCGGTCTCATAATCTAAACGTTGGTTAATGGTAGCAACGATACCGTTTTTAAATAGGGTCCCGATGAGCTCAGTTACGGAAAGACCTAGAGCGTTTGCTAGCTCATCAACAGTAATAGATCCAGCGATTTGGATAGTTTTTTCATCTTGATTTTGCTCCATCCTGCTCCTTTCCGTACTTTTATAATTGGTGACATCAATCCGGAATAATGCCGCCACTAAAAATAAACCTTTTTTAATTTTACCACATTTTATAAAAATATGCTATAATAGAGATAATCTTTAATATTCCCGGGTAGCTCAATGGTGGAGCAAGAAGCTGTTAACTTCGAGGTTGCTGGTTCGAGTCCAGTCCCGGGAGCCAATCAAAAGCCCTTCGGGCTTTTTTCGCGTCAAAGAAAAGGGGCGCTAAAGCGCCCCAAGGCTGAATCAGCCATGTCCGAAATAGTTGCCGTTTGAATCTTTTATTTTCCACAATCTAGATTATTCTTCAGAATCGTCGGAAGATTGAGATTGTTGATCAGTACCTTTTTGAACCATCTTTTCAAGAAGCTCAGCAGTGGCTCTAAGTTGTTCGGCAGTAGCGTCTTGATAAGTGGACTCTGCCATGGTTACGATAATATATTTGCCTTGGACTTTGTGATCTTTATACATGCCGGTCTTCATAGCTTCAGCAACTTCTGGTTTAGCGTCAGCATCTTTTGCGGCTTGTTCTGACTCAAACTCGCTATAAACTTTGAGGTCGGTGATTTTATCGCCATTTACAAAATAGACCTGATGGACTTTTTTGGCTACAGTTGGATCAGAGCTATCAGCGGAATTGCTAATAACAATTTTATCATTGGTGGTTTTGAAAAAATCGTCATTCAAAACTTCACCTTTATTATTAATAACGACAACAACGGTAATTATTACGGCAACTATCGCGACAACTGCTCCGGCGATAATTGCAATCAATTTATTTGATTTTTTCGTGTCAGCTTCTTCAGCCATAAATAATATCTCCTTATTATAATAATTTTATTATATCACTTTTGTGGTTTAAAACGATATTTTTACTGCATGGTGTATAATTAAGTTATGTTGTCTTATCGAACTGCGGAGAGCGTCTCCCCAAAACACCCAGATAAATTATGTGATCGCATTTCTGATGCGATTTTAGATGCGTATTTAGCGCAAGATCCATACTCGCGTGTGGCAGCAGAAACTTGTGGCGGACACGGCGTAGTATTTGTAACTGGTGAAATTACATCAAAAGGCGATGTTGACGTCGAAAAAATCGTGCATGATATTGCCGGACCAGAAGTGGAAGTCCATACAAAAATCGTTAAACAATCCCCGGAGATTGCGCAAGGTGTAGATACTGGTGGTGCAGGCGATCAAGGCATTATGATTGGTTATGCCACCGATGAGACCCCAGAGCTTTTACCGCTTGAAGTAGTTTTATCTCGTCGCCTAAACCAATTTATTTATGAAGAATATCCATATGATGGCAAAACTCAAGTAACTCTAAACCATGATGGTGAAGTCGAGTCGATTGTTGCTAGTTTTCAAAATGTTTCGAAAAAAGACTTAGAGAAAAAAGTCCGCGATTTTATCGCCAAGAAAGGTCTGACCGGCAAATTAGAACTTCATATTAACCCAGCTGGCGACTGGAATCAAGGCGGTTTTGATGCAGA
>JAUMXO010000014.1 GCA_030529135.1 Candidatus Saccharimonadota bacterium
CCGTTTCTTCTACTATTCCTACTAAGACTGGATATACATTTAATGGTTGGTGTACGGTTCAAGTATCAGCTGACAGTGCCTGTTCTGGCACTAAGGTAAATGCTGGCTCTACGTATAATTTTATAGACCAGACTGCTTCTTCTAATGTAGTTGATCTTTATGCGATGTGGAATACGTGGACGTATACGCTTAATCTGGATTTTGATGGTAGCACCGGCATTAGTTCCGTGATGTTTAATGGTAATGTTTATGTAAATGATCGGGATTCATATACTATTCCTGGCTTAAAATATGGTGAAAGTTATCATATAAATGCAGCACTGGATATGGGTTATGATTTTCAATCTTGGATGTATAGTGGTGGAATTATTGACGACCCAACTAGTGCGCCTGCGTCATTTATTTATTATCCTACTCAAAATAATACTACCGTCTCTATTCATCCTACGGCTTTAGGAAAAACGTTTTCTGGGTATATAGCTACTTCAGAAGGGATCTCTAGTGTTCGTATAAATGGGGGGAGTCTTTGTACTTCTTCTACTGGCTGCCTGGAGGCTTTGAGATGGGGAAATTCGTATACTTTAACTGCAACCGTAGAGCCTGGATATACTCTTGTTGGACTCGATGGCAACAACCCTTGTCCGTATAATGGATATACTGTTTCGGGCAATGTTGTGTCTAATATTCATATAGAGAATAATCCATGCGCTAGCGATACGATGTCTCTATTTCAGGAAATTAGGGCTGTTGCTACCCCGAATACTTATAGCGCAACGATTAAGCCAGGTGCAGGTATTTCTAGTGTAAATATAAGTGGTAATGGCGTTAATACAACCTGTACGAGTACGAGTGGTTGTAATGTTGCTGTAACTTATGGTAAGACTTATACTCTTACTGCAAGTGCAGCTGTTGATTATAGATTTTCTGATTGGAGCAATAATAGTAGCTATGGTAGTTTTTCTAGCACTACTGATAATCCTGCTAGTTTTACAATAGGAGCGGGGGACGCTACAATTACGGCGAATGGGGTGCCTACCAAGGTGTCTATAACTATAAATCCTACTGGTGAAACGTCGAGAATTGTCGGATTATCACTTGTGCGAGGGATGACTAGTTCTGGGGCGGTGGCTACTGATATCACTTCTAGCCGTACCATACGAGTGGATGCTGGGGTTAATTATCAAATACAATGTATCCCAGATGCTTGGTATGTGTGTGACTATTCTGGTACTGGTGGTGGAAGCGGAATTAATTCATATATAGATTTTACTCCTACTAGCGATGCTGTAGTTAATGTTGCAATTAAAGCTAATGACTCCGGAAATGATTACCTAGACTATTTACATGAAATAACCGGTAAATTTGGAGATATGGGTGATATTGGTTTAACTGGTTCAGAATTCCAGACAAAATGGGGTATATCTAAGAGCGTGATTCGCCATGGTGGTTATATAGATGAGCGGATACTCTCGATGGATAGAGGCCTATATTGGCCAGTCAATGATAATGGTCGGGATGGTCGAGAGTACATGGTTGGGTTACTCAAAGATGGTAATATTTGGATGGTTGATAATCTAAGACTTTCTCCTGGTACTTATAATTCTACTAATTCTAATTCGCAAGGTAGCTTTGTTATACAAGAACTAGATTGTGATAGTATGAATACATCCTGTATGTATAATAATTTCCAAACTACCGATAAACATCATTTGGGATATTCTACTGGAAATATGGGCATACAATATAATTATTATGCGGCTTCGGCGGGTACATATGATAGTTCAATTGATGCTACACTCACCTATGATATTTGCCCTAAGGGTTGGCATATGCCTACTACGGATCAGGTTCAGAATTTACTAAATCTTTATGGTAGTGAGTATAGAGCCACTGATGCATTAGGTATATCTATATCTCCAATGAAATCTGGCAGTACAATTACCAATAATGATACTTCTTTCTACTTTTGGACAAGAACTTATTATAGCTCTGAACCAGATGCCTATGATGGAGTTTTTGACAACGGCGTCGATCGTTTAAGTAGCTTCTGGTTAAATGATGGCTTTTCTGGCGATAGCCGAATGGGTGTTCGTTGCGTAATGGATAACTGGAATTAATATTAATATCAGACAGATTTTACCCTCAAAATAGCCCTTTATGGGCTATTTTTGCTAGTTAGTCCTGACTTAGTAATATCTAGGATTTTGTGATATAATGTATATAGAATATATTAGTAATCTGGGGAAGACCGCAGATACTAGAGCACTATATATTATATAGTGGTCCTATATCTGATGTTTTCTCCAAGAGAAAGGATTTTTATGGAAATAATAAACCCAAATGGTAAAAAGACCATGCGAGTGTCTTGTGATTGGCTAGGGCGGGAGCTGACCCTAGAAGTAAATAGAGTAGGGTTTCGATCTACTTCTTCGGTCTTGGTGACCTATGGCGATACCGTGGTGCTGGGTTCGGTAGTGGTAGGAACTAAGCCGGTAGTGCAGGATTTCTTTCCTTTGTCAATTGACTACGAAGAGAAGTTTTATGCGGCAGGAAAGATTTCGGCTTCTAGATTTATTAAAAGGGAAGGCAAGCCAGCCGATGAGGCTGTATTAGTAGGGCGTTTGATTGATCGTCCGATTCGTCCGCTTTTTCCTAAGGGTTACAGACAGGAAATCCAGGTGGTTTGTACTGTGCTTTCAATGGATCCGTCTTTTAGACCGGATTGTGTAGCGATGATTGCGGCATCTTCAGCTTTAATGAATGCTGGTGTGCCATTTGATGGTCCGATAGCCGGGATTAGAATTGGTAGAATTGGTGGCGAGTTTAAAGGATTTTTAAGCCCAGAAGAGAGAGCTCAATCTCCACTAGATTTAGTAGTAGCTTGTAAAGATGGTAAGGTAGTAATGGTAGAGGCCGGAGCTAACGAAGTGCCAGAGGATACTATTATTGAGGCGATGCATTGGGCAGTAGAGAATGTACAGCCGGTTCTAGATTTACAGCGGCAGTTAGCCAAGCAAGTAAATGCGCCAGAGCAGGAATACGAACTAGTTTTGCCGTCTGAAGATGTAATTAAAGAAGTAGAAAAATGGACTGATGGTAAGTTTGGCTCTAAGATTCGTGGCAACGTGATGGAGAGAGCACATCTTCTTGATGATATGAAGTATGCAATGCACGATGAATTTGCGCTTTCTAAGGGTCAGGGTGAAACTGATAATGAAAAAGTAAAATGGTATGATGAAAACTTACGTGATGTGTATGATCAGGCGTTTGAGTTGGCGGTACACAAAGAAGTTCGTCGAGGAATTTTGGAGGAAGGAGTCCGTCCGGATGGCCGGAAATTGACCGAAGTTCGTCCTTTGTCTTCTCAGGTAGGGATTTTGCCTAGAGTGCATGGGTCGTCTCTTTTTACGCGTGGCGTGACTCAAGCGATGAATATTGTAACTCTTGCACCTCTATCTTACTCACAAGAAGTAGATACAATGGAGGTGACCGATGGTAAGAGACGCTATATGCATCATTACAATGCACCATCTTATACTGTAGGTGAGCCAGGTAGATTGGGCTCTCCTGGACGTCGCGAGATTGGGCACGGATATTTGGCAGAAAGAGCTTTGCTTCCAGTTTTGCCGTCCGAAGAGGACTTCCCATACGCGATTAGAAGTGTGACTGAGATTATGTCTCAGAATGGTTCGACTTCTATGGCGGCAACTTGTTCTTCTTGTATGGCTCTGATGGATGCAGGTGTGCCTCTGAAGCGTCCAGTATCTGGTGTTGCGATGGGCCTGATGGTAGATGTGCCAAAAGGTCAGCCGATTGAGGCTTCTGATATTGATAAGGCATATGTGCTTACTGATCTTATGGATGCAGAAGATTTTGCTGGTGATATGGACTTTAAGGTGACTGGTACAACTGAGGGTATTACTGCGCTTCAGATGGATATGAAAGTGCATGGTCTTCCGGTAGAGATTCTAGAAAAAGCTATCAAACAAAGTCACGAAGGCCGGATGTTTATTTTGAAACATTTGCTTGAGGTAATTCCAGAGCCTAGAAAGAATATTTCGGAATTTGCGCCAAGAATCGAAAAAGTGAAAATTTCTAAAGATAAAATTGGTGCTGTGATTGGTAAAGGTGGGGAGATGATCAACAAAATTACTTCTGAAACCGGTGCAGGGATTGATATTTCTGAAGATGGGCTCGTGACGATTTCTGGTACGAATGCGGAATCTATTAATAAGGCAGTAGAATGGGTAAAATCTTTGACTGAAGAACCAGAAGTGGGAAAAATTTATAATGGTACTGTAGTAACGATAAAAGATTTTGGCGCATTTGTGAATATCTTGCCTGGTATTGACGGGATGCTACATATTTCGCAAATTGTAGAAGGTAAGCGTTTGAAGTCAGTGGAAGAGGTTTTGCACGTAGGTGATAAGGTAAAAGTGCGTTTGGTGGCGATTGATCATGGCAAACTTAGTCTTTCGATGATTAATGTGAAATAATTTAGTATAAGCTAGGGGTGGGGTTGAATTTTATTAATAAGTCAACCCCATTTGAGATAATAGGGGGAATGTTATATAATATATATAATTATGGAAAAAATCCGGAATTTTTGTATAATTGCGCATATTGATCATGGAAAATCTACCATTGCGGACAGGATGATGGAGATTACTGGGACGGTTTCGAAACGGGAAATGAAATCGCAACTTCTGGATTCGATGGATCTTGAGCGGGAAAAAGGTATCACGATTAAGCTCGCGCCGGTGACGATGGAGTGGAAGGGCTATACGTTGAACCTAATTGATACGCCGGGACATGTGGATTTTTCGTATGAGGTTTCGCGCTCATTGCAAGCGGTAGAAACGGCAGTTTTGGTGGTGGATGCTACGCAGGGGATTCAGGCGCAGACGCTAGCTAATGTGTATTTGGCTCTCGAACAAGATCTTACGATTATTCCGGTAATTAATAAAGTGGATCTTCCAGCAGCGGATGTGGAAGGTGTGGCAGCGCAGATTATTAATCTCCTTGGATGCAAACGTGAAGATATTATTGAAGTATCAGGAAAAACTGGACTGAATATTGATAAGATTCTGGATAGATTGATAGAAGTGGGAGGAAATGTGTCTGGCGGGGCATTTCGGAGCGCGGCAGCGCGAGAATTAGCGCCGTCCGCCCGTGGCGACGGGCCGGACGGACGCGGCCCCGACGGATACTTTCCTTCCGCTCGTGCACTTATATTTGATTCATATTTTGACGATTATCGTGGGGTGGTTCTTTATGTTCGGATTTTTGAGGGGGAGATTGACAAGAATTCCGAAATTTTGATGATGGCGGCAGGAACTAAAGGTATGGCACTGGAAGTTGGAATTCTTACTCCAAAAATGACCCCGAAAGATTCGCTTAAGGCTGGTGATATTGGCTATATTGTGACAAATCTCAAAACTACGCGTGAAGCAAAAGTGGGTGATACAGTAACATTGGTAAAAAATCCGGCAAAAGAAGCACTTCCGGGTTATAAAAATGTGTTGCCGTTTGTGTATGCGGGATTTTTCCCAGTTTCTAATGACCAATATAAAGATTTGAAAGAAGCAATTGAAAAATTAGCCTTGTCAGATTCGGCATTGCAATTCCAACCGGAAAATTCGCCAATTCTAGGTTTTGGTCTTCGGATTGGTTTTCTTGGACTTCTTCACATGGATATCATTAAAGAGCGCTTGGAGCGTGAATTTGGTTTAGACTTAATTGTCACCAATCCTTCGACAAATTACGAAGTGCTTCTAAATACTGGCGAAGTGATAGAAATAAAATCGGCGTCGGATCTTCCAGATATAACGGAAGTGGCAGAAATTCGTGAGCCGTGGGTGAAGGGTGAAATTATTGTGCCGCGCGAGATGATTGGAAACGTGTTAAATCTGATCAACGAAAAGCGCGGGCATCAGACAAATCTATCTTATATTGAAGAGCGGGCGGTAATTGATTTTGAAGCACCGATGGCGAATCTGCTCACCGATTTTTATGATCAATTAAAATCGGCAACTTCTGGATATGCTTCATTTAATTATGAATTAAATGGCTATAAAGCGGAAGATTTAGTGCGAGTGGATTTTTTGGTGGCGGGAGAAAAAATGGATGCTCTTTCTGTAATGGCACACAAGACTGAAGCAGACGCGATTGGACGTGAAGTTACCAAAAAATTAAAAGAGGTAATTCCTCGTCAAAACTTTGAAGTAGCACTTCAGGCGGCGATTGGTGCTAGAATTATTGCTAGAGAAACGATTGGTGCATATAGAAAAGATGTATTAGTAAAAATTCATACAGGTGATAGAGATAGAAAAGCAAAACTGCTTGAAAAACAAAAACGCGGTAAAGCACGAATGAAGAGATTTGGTAAGATTGATATACCGCCGGAGGCTTTTACGGTGATGTTAAAAAGAGATTAAATCTTGTTTTTTTCGATTCGAATGTGATATAATAGTGTAAACATAAGCGGAGCATTCGATGCGTAAGAAGAAGCGGGCATTGCCTATGCCTACTGAGGAGGAAAAACAACGGGCCAAACTGAAAGCAGCTGGGTCTGATCCTTTAGTGTGGGCAATGAAGGTGGTGGATGACGAATTTTCGGATGGTCAAGAAAAAGATCCGGACGATATTGATGAAGACGAGTTGGCGACAGAGGCTAGGGCGGACCGAGCCGATGAAGTGGATGATGAGTTGGTTGAAAGTAAAAACAACGTCGTTTCTAATGAAGATGTGATGGATGAGTTAGACGAAATAGAAGAGATGGAGGAAGAATCTAGATCTGCCGAAATTAAAAAAGTAGAAAAAACAACTAAAACTCAAGAAACGAAGACTTTAGCTGATGATGACAAAGAGATTAAGGCGGAAGGCAAGACTACAGTGCCGATGGGAAATGGTGCTTTAACCATAGAGGTGACGCCGATGCGGCAAGATGTAACGGATGTTTCGCCAGAAGAAGTCACTAGGAGCAAAGAAAATTTATCGACGGAAGAATCTACCAATAAGGTTGCTGAAAAGAAGCGTGGTTTCAGAGTGAAGAAGATAGAGAAAATCATCAAGAAAGATGGTTCGGTTACTTCGGACGATCCTAAAGTCCAAGTGAAATTGACTAGTTTGGAGTCGAAGCAAAAGAAAATGATGGTCGCAATTGTGGTCTTAGTGCTACTAGCGGTTGGTGGTATACTTTTTGGCGTTACAGCGGTTGTGCGACAGGGTAAAACTGCTGAGGAATTGGAAAACCAAATTGCGAACAATACTGTATCTACCGAATCTGAAGGAGTTGACGGAGATTATATTTATCTAAAAGATTGGGGGCTTAAAATTAAGATTATTACTGGCCTTACTAATGTAAGCTATAATTATATGACTGATGATTATACAGAAGTATTGATTTGGGGCTCTACCAAGAATAAAGATATTAATTTTGCACCGGATTTTGCGAAACAAACTAAAAATAGTACCCCGCTTGGTTCGGTGGTGAGGGTACCAAGATACGAACGAGCTGCAGCTGGACGCTTGATTTGGTACGATGACTATTATAATTTTTATTACCAAGGGCCAAGTGGCGTCCCGGAAGTTTCTGAAGATGAGATGAGCTGGTGGGTAGAGAGCTATCTTTTGATAAAAGAAATGTTAACAAATGCTGACAACTATTCTTCGATTAGCGATGCGACGGTTGGGCAACAATAATTTGTGATATAATGAAAATATGAGAAGTAAAAAGATAGTAGCTTTCTTGGTGTTTGTAGCTTTTTTTGGTTTTTTTAGTTTTTTGATTGATAATAATGTGTATGCAGATGAAAACGAGCCACTAATAACTACGGAACAGAAAAATACGATTATCGACCATTGTGACACGATGAAAGATAGTTTAAAATCTTTACAGCGGACAGATTCTAGGGCTAGGGTTTATCTTGGTCGATACTATGAAACGATTTTGACAAATTTTATTACTCCTTTAAATCTTAGGTTAGTAGAAAATAATATTTCCAATTCAAAACTGCTGGATAATCAGACGAATTTTGTAGCAAGAAGAAGTAGTTTTGTGAACGACTATATATTATATCAGCAAGCCTTAGAGGAGCTAGTGAATGTAAATTGCAAGAATGAACCGGAGAGGTTTTATGAAAAATTGTTAATGGCTAGAGATAGACGAAAAATAGTAAATAAAGATGTCTCGAAATTAAGAACCTTAACTGATGAACAGGTAAAATTGGTAGAGGAGTTAAGAAATGGAATCAAATAATGGCGGAAAAAAACTTGTACTTATGACTATCATTTCGATTGCTATTTCGCTCGCTATGACTACGGTATCTTTAGCGATTTATCATTATTCGGGCGACATTTATCTCGATAGATCTCGCCCTGGATATTTGCCAGACACCGAGGAAGTTCAGACTGAAGAAAAAACCGAGGAGGGCGACTATAATTTTTCTAAGAGCGGACCGATTACGAAAGAAGTTTTAGATGAATACCTAAAAAAGCTACAAGTAGAAATAGATGCTTTAAATGAATATCAGAATCCATTTGGCGACGAAGCTCTTTCGGATGATAATTTTGGATTGTAATTTCGTGGTGCAAGTTTTTCTTTTTTTAGCGTTTTTTGTTGACATAGAATAACATAAACGTTATAATGGATTTAAGAAAGGTTGTACCATGAAAGATAACAAGGGTATTTTAGGGAGGTTATTATTTATAGTTGGAATCGCACTGGTTGCGGTGGGGGTCTTTGTGTTCCAAGGAATGTCGCGGGCAGAAGACGACGGCATGCCAGCGGCAGCAGGTGATGTAGGGGTGAGTATCCCTAGTGATTCTGTGCCTGGTACTGATGGTGACCATACTACAAATGGCGAGTCTACCGGATTAGAAGAATCTGGCGAGCCTACGGAGACGGCTGCGGAATATACTTACGTAGTAAAATATTATACTAAATATAAAGAAAATGAAGAGCCGACAGAAATTCAGACATATACTGGCGTAGAAAGTGAATATGAATTTGAAATTGTTGCTACGGAACCAGAAGTTGATGGTGATTTTTTAGGTTGGTATGAATATGAGCATGAAACTATCGGTAACTATTATCATGCTGGTGATAAGATCGTTCTGAATTCTGAAAAACCTGAGCTTATTTTAGTAGCCAAAGATGCGACGCTTAAAAATTATACATTGCGATATAATTTAAACGGTGGTGTAAATGCGCCAGCTACCCAGGTTTGTCAATCTTATTATGGTGATTGTGAGTTTTTGATTTCCAATATGACGCCGTCTAAAGAAGGACATGAATTTAGAGGGTGGGCTCTTAATGGTGATGAATCGGTGATTTATGCGCCTGGTACTACGATTAAAACTAAGCCAAATGAAGAAATCATGACTCTCTATGCGGCTTGGGCAGAAATTAAGACTTATACTTTGATGTATGATGTTAATGGTGGTTCTGGGGCACCAGAAATTCAAACTTGCAAGAGTTCAAATGGTTCTTGTAGATTTGTAATTACGGCAGTCACGCCATATAAAACTAGCGCGGAATTTTTGGGCTGGAGAAGAGGCAGCGATCTTTATACTGATGGCATGGAAATCGTAACTACCGAAACTAATACGATTTTGATTGCCTCTTGGAATCCAATTTATAAGTTTACTTTGACTTATACTGCAGAAGAAGGCACTCAGAACCTTCCTGACTCGCAGAAGTGTGAAACTACTATGGGAAATTGTACATTTATTGTTTCCACGAAAGAGCCAACTAGAGAAGGATATAATTTTATGGGTTGGCGTTGGCCGGATAAAGAAGATATGCTGGCTAAAGGTGGTGATGAAATCGTAGTAGCAATTGATGGAAAATTGGATTTGGAAATGAAAGCGGTTTGGTCTAAGATTTATACAGTATTAAATTCTGGTGAGGTATTTGGTGCAGGTGAAAGAGTGATTTTGAGAAGTACGGCAGAGGTGAAGAATTTCCAAAAGTTACTAATCGATTCTCAAGAGGTATCGATTGAATATTATGTAGTAAGTGAAGGAGAGAGTACTTCTATTGTACTCAGTAATGCTTATGCGCAGTCATTGGGTGCCGGAGAACATGGATTTACGATTGTTTGGTCGGATGGTGAGGCGAATGGTATTATTTCTGTGAATCAGAATGAGGATGGTACTAAGCGCTTTATGATTGTGGACGCAATGGCGACTACTAATGGTGGTTTGATGTATCGTCCAAAAGCTGGTGCAGTTTCGAAAGAATCTACTGGCGTAACTGCTGATGCTGCGGCCAATAATGAAGGTTCTAACTTTGATGCGGTAAGAACGTTGGTATTAGTGGCGGTAGGTGCATTTATAGTGGTCTTCATTGTGAATAAATTCTATATTCGTCGTAGAATGGACTTTATTGAAGAATTCTAATATTTATGTTATAATGCTGATATGAAAATTTCGAAAGCTATTATACCGGTAGCTGGATGGGGGACTAGGCGGCTTCCGATTACAAAAATTATTGAAAAATCAATGCTTCCAGTGGGGAATCGTCCTTTGGTGGACTATTCTGTGCAGGAGTTAATTGCAGCTGGGGTAAAAGATATCTATATGGTTGTTTCTAATGTGGAACCATGTCAAGTGCGAGCATTTTATCGTGATAATTTAGCACTTAATTTATATTTGCATGAACGTGGTAAAGAAGATAAATTAGAAAAAGCTAAGACTCTTCCTGATGATGTACAAATACATTATCTCGCACAAGACCCATCGGCTAAGTATGGCACAGCAGTACCAGTAGCAATGGCGGTAGAAGAATATAACATTGATGAGCCAGTTTTGGTATTTATGGGTGATGATTTTATCTGGAATCCTGGTGGTAAATCTTCTGCTGAGGCGCTGATTGAATCAGTAAAAGATTCATCTGAATCGGCACTTTTTGCAATTGATCATCCTTACGAAGCATTACTCAATGGTGGTGCTTTGACGATTGAAGATGAAAAAGTGACAAAAATTACCGAGAAACCCACGCCTGAGCAGGTGACTGGGCTGACAAGTGTGAGTAAATATATTTTGTCGCCTGATCTTTTAAAAGAAATAGTAGAATATGTACATAAGAATGATTTTGGTCCGACTGATCAGGAATATATGATTACGGATCCGTTTGCATCTTATATTGAAAATGGTGGAATTATGCGAATAGCACGTACGGATGGTGAATATCTTGATGGTGGCACTGTAGAAGGTTGGGTACATGCAAATAATGTAGTATGCTCTGAATAGCTAGCACTCTTGACAGCAGAGTGCTAATTGTGTATAATCAGAGGTATGCAAGGAGAATTTAGTGAAATAATGAATCATCTGTCTGAGAATGCAAGGTTTGCATTGCAGAAGGCGGATTTTTATAGCAAGCGATACAATAATGGCTATATGGGTACAGAACATCTTTTGATGGGAATAATGTCGATAGATACTTCTACTGGTGCAGATATGGTAAGAAGAGAAGGCGCTACACTTGAAGAGATTGAAAAATCATTGAATAAAGTGGCAGTAGAGGTGCCAGGTTCGGATATGGCAATGATGTCGCTTTCTGAGGCTGTGGTTTTGACGCTTCGGATGGCACAGAATTATGTCAACGAAGAAGGACTTTTAGTGATTGGTACCGAGCATATTCTATATGCTTTAATTAGTCAACCAAATTCGAGAGCAGCTTTGATTTTGACTAGTTTAAAGGTAGATATAAATAAGTTGATGGAAGAAATTGAGGAATTGGTAGCGAAACAGACTGAGGATGAAAAAACAAAAGCCAAAAAAGCTGAGTTTATGAAAACCTCAAATTTGAAGTTTTTGAAAAGATATGGTAAGAATTTGACTCAAGAGGCTGCGGATGGGAAACTCGATACAGTGATTGGTCGAGAAAATGAAATCGAGAGAATTATTACAGTTTTGTCTCGCAGAACAAAATCCAATCCAGTGTTGATTGGTGAGGCGGGGGTAGGAAAAACTGCGATTGTTGAAGGTTTGGCTACGAGAATTGCCGAAAAGAACGTACCAGGCAACTTGGTGGGAAAACAAATTTATCAAGTAGATTTATCTTCTGTGGTAGCGGGTACGAAATTCCGTGGAGAGTTTGAGGAGAGAATTAAAGGAATTATTGATGAAGCGGTAGGTGACGATTCTATCCTTTTGTTTATCGATGAGATCCATCTTTTGTGTGGTGCTGGAAATTCGGAAGGTTCGATGGATGCTGCAAATATCTTAAAGCCAATGTTGGCTAGGAATTCTTTGCACTTGATTGGTGCGACAACACTTGATGAATATCGTAAAACCATTGAAAAAGACAAGGCTTTGTCTCGGCGCTTTCAGACCGTGATGGTGGAAGAACCAAGCGCTGCGATTACTCTCAGAATCTTAAAAGGCATCAAAAAACATTATGAAAATCATCATGGCGTGGTAATCCCGGATAATGTGATTGAAACTGCGATTGTAATGAGCCAAAGATATATTAATGATAGATTTATGCCAGATAAGGTAATTGATATTATTGATGAAGCTTCGGCGATAGCAAGAGTGGCGGCAGATAAAAAAGGTGGTGGAAAATATAAGAAGCTCAAAATTGAGAAAACAACTCTAGAAGAAAAAGTGGCAGAGGCGGCGGAGGCTGAAAATTATGAAAAAGCGGCGATTTTGAAGACTCAGCTGTCTAGAATTGAAGATGAAATTAAGAAAATGGAAAAAGGTAGTAAGAAAAAATTGGACAAAGCACCGGTGCTAACGGAAGAAAATTTAGCGACGGCGGTTTCGCTTAAGACCGGGATTCCAGTTTCTAAAGTGCATGGCTCTGAGATGAAGATGTTACTTGATCTAGAGTCACATATTAAGGAATCGATTGTAGGGCAAGACGAAGCAGTGTCGGCGGTGGCGAAAGCTATTAGACGAGGGAGAAGTGGGATTGCAGATCCGAAACGCCCGATTGGTTCATTTATCTTTATGGGCCCTACTGGTGTAGGAAAAACAGAATTAGCGCGAGTAATTGCTAGGGAAGTGTTTGGGGGAGAGAATGCATTAGTTAAAATTGATATGAGTGAATTCGGGGAGAAACACAATGTATCTCGTTTGGTGGGTGCACCAGCGGGTTATATTGGTTACGACGATGGCGGCAAGTTGACTGAGGCGGTGCGCAGGAAGCCATATTCGGTGGTGTTATTTGATGAAATTGAAAAAGCACACCCGGATGTATTTAATTTGCTTTTGCAAATTTTGGAAGATGGGATTTTAACTGATGGACAAGGCAATAAAATTAAGTTTAATAATACGATTGTGATTTTGACGTCTAATCTTGGTTCAGCGGACATGTATCGAGAAAGTGAATTAGGTTTTACAGCTAAAACTGCTAAGGATAAAAAAGCTTTGAAGGAAGAATACGAAGAAAATAAATCTTATGCAATGAAAGCCTTAAAGAAAGCAATGCGACCAGAATTGATAAATCGTTTGGATTCGATTTTGGTATTTCATGCATTGACGAAAAAAGACGTAGAAAAGATTTTTGACAACTTAATCAACGATTTGAGGAAGCGTTTGGCAGCGAAGGGGATTGGACTTAAAGTTGATTCGGCGGCCAAAAATTATTTAATAGAAAAAGGGTACGATGCGAAAAATGGAGCAAGGCCACTTAGGCGTAAGATTGAAGACGAAGTGGAATCGCTCCTGTCAGAAGAGATTATTGCTGAGAGATTAGTAAAAGGAGATATTCCGACTTTGAAATTAGTAAGAAATAAATTAAAATTAGTAAAGGAGTAAAATATGAAAGATTATTTGGTGCCAACGGTGGTAGAGGAAACTAATAAGGGCGAAAGAGCCTATGATATTTATTCGAGACTTTTAAATGATAGAATCGTTTTTTTGGGTGAGGACGTGAATTCCCATACAGCAAATTTGGTAATTGCGCAGCTTCTTTATCTTGCGCATGAAGATGCAAAAAAACCGATAAAATTGTATATTAATTCACCTGGCGGGAGTGTATATGATGGACTTGCAATTATTGATACGATGAATTTTATTGAACCGGACGTAGAGACAATTGGGATTGGGCTTCAGGCAAGTATGGGTGCAATGCTTTTGTCTTCTGGTGCTAAAGGTAAAAGGTACTGTTTGCCGAATGCGAGAATTATGATTCACCAACCATCTTCCGGTACGGAAGGTAAAATTACCGATCAGGAAATTATGCTTAGAGAAGGTGTATTTCTAAAGAAACGATTAGCGGAAATTTTTGCGAAAAATACTGGCAAATCGTTATCGCAAGTTGAGAAAGATATGGATAGAGATAATTGGATGAGCGCTAAAGAGGCAAAAGATTATGGAATTATAGATGAAATTATAGCTTAGTAATTTTAATTAATATGCTATAATAAAAATATGAAGAAAAACGTAATCATTATTAGCAGCGGTATTGCAGTACTAACAATAGCGTCTGTGATAGTCACAATGGTGGGCTTATCTAATACAGTGGGGGAGCTGTCAGTAGAAATGAATCGCAATCAAGTAGATGCGATTTTAGCTAATGCGAACGTAGAAGACGAATCGACGATTACGGTGCCGATTATGTATTATGATCAGGTGATGGATGAATGTGTGAATTTGTACGATATGAATTTTGTTTCTTTGGCGGAGGCGCGACAATTTGAGTGGAGTAAATGTGAGTATTATAATAAAGGTCTTGAGGTTGGATTAGTAGAACCTACTTTGAATGCGGACTTTTTGCCAATAGCTAGGGGCGGGAATTTACTTTCTAACCGTGGGGTGAAAGGCGATGGATTTAATAGATGGTTTAACGCAGTAGATGGTAAAAGTAAAAATTATGCTTCTACGATTGATCTTCGCTATGATGGGACAACCGCGAGTTTTTCATATGAGAATGATGAGTTTTATCCTCTAAACGACGTGATAGTGCCAGATGAAATTGTGAATAGTGATGGAAAAAATCACTTATTTACCTTTAATTTGGGTGTACCATTTGAAGTAATGGGTGAAGGAAAAGAAGCATTTACGATTGCGGCGGATGATGATACTTGGGTATTTTTGGATGATAAAATTGTGCTAGATATGGGTGGCATTCATGGCGTAATGAATGGTAGATTTAAAGTTCAGGAGAATGGTGAAATTTATACTGCACTTGGTGACGAAGCGTTGGCTTATTCTGGCGTGAAACTCGCTAAGGGCGAGAGATCAATCGTAAGAATTTTCCATGCGGACAGGGATAGTTCAGAATCAGCGATTAGGATGTCGTTTTCCAACATGTTGCTTAACGTGACTAATACGATTTTGGCTCAAAACGACAATGGTGAAGATACTGGTACGACCGTAGCTTACAATCCGGAAAACCCATCTTATGTAGCTCCACTTGGCGAAAGCCTAACCTATACGCCTGATAGGAGTAAAATGATTCTAACATCGGTAATTACACAGGCATCAGTAATGGGTGCTTTGATTGTAGTAGTAATGATAGTGGTTTCGGTGATTTTGAGACAGGTGCGAAGAGACGAAGAACCAAAGGAATAATTAATTGAGTTTGAATATTATTTGCGCGGCGCAGAGATATTGGCGCCGCGTTGATAATTTGGAATAATTTGTTTATATTTTTTTTGATGATGGTTATATAGAGGAATATTTAATTCATGGGCTAAAGTATTTACAATGCTAGCGCCGATACGGAGTCCAGTAAAAGAGCCAGGCCCGGACATAAATTCGATTTCAGAGATGTCTTGCCAATTTTTGTTATTTTCTTGCAATTTTTCATTAATAAAGCCAAGAAGTTTTTCGGCGGTATCATGACCAAATTCCGCTTCGTATAATTGTTCGTCTAACTTTAAAATAGTAATATTGGTGGACGTATCTAAATATAATTTCATGATATTTCCACCTTGCGAGTGCCGTCGTCGTTATACTTAATTGTGATAGTGGTGTGATTTTTTGGTAGGAGATTTTTAACGGTATCTGACCATTCAATAACAATAATATTATTCTGATTTTGGAGATTTTCTTTTAAATCTTCCGACATGAGACCAGGATCTTGTAAACGATAAAAATCGTAATGGATTAAAGTTTTACCATTTTTGCATGCGTAAGATTTAGAAATAGTAAAACTGGGACTAGTGATAGACTCTTTTATACCTAGGCCTTTAGCAAAACCACGAGTGAAAGTAGTCTTGCCACTACCGACATCACCAACTAGTTCGATCACATTATTTATGGGAGTGAAATGTTCGCCAAAGTCGAGCATCTCTTGTTCTGAATGGATTTTCATTGTATAATAATTATATCATGAAAATATATATTTCAGGAATATCTGGTACTGGGATGGGTCCGCTGGCTTTAATGGCAAAAAAAGCGGGAATTGATGTTTATGGATCTGATTTATCTAAAGGAGCTATTTATCAAGAGCTGGTTGATGCGGGAATTGAAATTTTTATTGGTGAGCAGGATGGGAAATTTTTAGAATCTAAGATTAAAGATGGCGTGGAATGGTTTGTACATACTTCGGCACTTCCTGAAGATGCTCCAGAATTATTGGTAGCAAAGAAGGCAGGAATTCGAATTTCTAAACGTGATAATTTGACGGAATTTTTAGTACAGAAGCTAGGGCTTAAAATGGTGGCAGTGGCGGGTACGCATGGTAAAACCACGACGACTTCCATGATAGTATGGGCATGTCTTCAATTAGAATTGCCAGTAGCCTATATAGTAGGAACGACTTTGGGATTTGCTCCTTCTGGTTCATATAAAGAGGGCGATAAGTATTTTATTTATGAGGCGGATGAATATGACCGGAATTTTCTTAAATTTCATCCGTGGCTTTCGGTGATTACAAGTGTAAGTTACGATCATCCAGATATTTACAAGACGCCGGAGGAATACAGAGAAGCGTTTAGGCAATTCGAGGGGCAGAGTGAGATGGTGATAAAAGGCGATGGTGATTTAATGTTTAAGGATGTATATCATGAATTAGCTGGTGAAGCAAGAAGGTATGACGCGGTATTGGCGGCGAATGCAGTTTGGGAAATTTGTCTTGACGATAGCAATACCACTAATGGTGATTTAATAGATCCTATTACGCCACCGCTATGGGATTTTCCGGGTGTAGGAAGACGTTTTGAGAAGTTGGCGGATGGAATCTATACGGATTATGCGCATCACCCAGAAGAGATCAAGGCGACAATGGATGTAGCTTTGGATCAGATGGACATTGATAGTAAAAAAGGCGTGGTGGTGGTGTATCAGCCACATCAAAACACTAGACAACATGAAGTACAAGATCTTTATTATGATGCATTTATTGGTGCAGAAAAAGTTTTTTGGTTGCCGACATATTTGACTCGTGAAGATGAGAGCTTGCCAATTTTAAAACCGATGGATTTTATCAGCGGTTTAAATAATGCAGAAGTGGCAGAACCGGCAGATTTAAACGATGAGTTGTGGCGAGAAATTAAGAAATATAGAGACGACGGATATTTGGTGGTTTTGATGACGGCAGGGCCGGCAGACACATGGCTCAGGCAAAAGATAAATGATTTTGATTGATTTTTGATTTTGCTTATGCTAGAATGGAAACATGGGTGATGTTAATACGACTAATTCTGGGTCGGGAGAAAAAACAGAAAAAATTAGCCCGAAAGTTTGGGCTTTGTTTGGTGCTGCAATCGCAGCAGTGGTAGCAATAGTGGGGATTTTGATTGCGGTAATTGTAATAAATAATAAACCTAGCGAACCTGGAATATTAGGTGAGCCGGTGAAATTGGAATATGAGGGCGTAGAGGTTGATGATATCGTTTTTGCAGTGGAGGGCCAGATTGTGAACATGTCAGAAGAAGATGCCTATAACTATTTGGATGGACAGATTAGGAAGTATCGTGGTACCAATGCAGAGCCGAGATTGATTATTATGAAAGCTAGGTTATATAGTAGCAATGAACATCAAGATGATGCATTAAGGACTCTGGAAGGTCTTGATGAAAATTCACTTTCTAATGAGTACAAATTGCTATATTACAGATTAATGGAGACGATTTATAAGATTAAAGCGGATACAGAAAAATCGGCGGAGTATTCTGATAAATATTGGGGGCTCTTTGATGGAATGTCTGGGGTTGTAATTTTAAATGAGGATGGAACCGAAGAATATAAAGAACCATCAAAAGAGGGAGGTGTGGAATAAAATGAGAGTAGACATAATAAAAGGCGTAGTGAGGCGCGTGATTACTTTGGTAGCTTTGGCATCGATTGCGCTCATTGCTGGGGTTTTTATAACGAATGATGTGAATGCTGATGCTAATGAGGGTGGTGGTCCTTCTGGTGGCGGGGTGGCTTGTGGTGATAATTATTTTTTGTGCACGAGATATGGTGCAGAATGGCGGCTCTATAAAGCTGAGAGTGATAGTATAGAGATACCAGGCATTGGTAAGGATTATGCTGCTGGTACAACGGTGACGGGATGTAAATCTAATGGTGGTTATTACTGGAGGTATGGTATGGTAGCGGCTCGGGATGGGTATGGGTATGAAGCTGGACGACAAGTAGGTGTAACTTCGATTGGCGGAGAATATGGTTCGGCAGAATTCGGCGGGATAATGCACAATATGAACCCGGAAAATTGGGGTAAAGCGATGGCGGATTACGCAAAGTGGCAGGCTGTATTTCCGGATCAGCTTCAGAAAGGCTTTAATAGAAACAGTGATTTGTCTTGGTTTTGCGCCGGAAATGAATTTGCTCAGACGGAGGATCATGGTGATTCGTGTGCAGAGTGGAAACCTGCTGATGTTGATTCTGGGTACAATCATGTAATGACTGCAGTAAGAAATCCGAGGCTCTCTATGGCATTTTCTGGGTGGCGACAGGTTGAAGAGGATAATGGGCTAGATGAAAAGACTGAAAAAATTACCTATGCAATGCCAACTGATAATATAGAATGGAAAATATGTTATTGGGCTGGTGCGGAGAGAAATAAGAATAAAGATATTAACGAAGTGAATGGTCAACTAGTAGAAGGGGCTGCTGACCCGCTATATTTGCCACAACGGAAACATAAAGAGAAGGAATCAACATGTGGGGATGGTGGGTTTAAATATGGGAAGTTTAAAGATGTGAAGGAACCATTATGGCCAAGTAAATTTAATTATACGGTTTTGACCGATACGGGTGGAGTGATTGATAGCGTGGGGGTTGAAAAGGTTGTGGAGATTGGTGGCGGTAAAGATGTTGATTTTGATAAGGATGTAGAGATATCTGACAAATATACTGTTACTATAGATGATCCGAGTCATACTTACCATGATCAAATAACTTTGCCTCCGGATGATTATAGTAATATTCAGGCATCAAAACAGGCGACATTCGATAGAGAAGAGAAACACGAATGGGAGTGTGAAGCTGGATATGATGAATATGGCCCTTATTATAAACCTCAAAAACATGATCCTTATAAAATAGGTACATTTAAGCTGAATGGTGGAGAACTTAAATCTGCTGCCTATGTGAAAGTACCATATAATTTTTCTGCTGAAGTTGAAATAGAAATTGACAAGTCTGGCAGACTGTTTTCTGGTACGACGTTCGTGGTGGAGTCGACTACCGCGCGTATCAAACCAAAGCCGAACTTTTTAACAGAAAATTCTTATGCCACAAAGCTGGATACAGATGCTACGATTAGGGCGTTTGCGTACGTAGCTGGGGAAGATAATACAATTGGTATATCTAGTGATGCTGAATGTCTGAATTCCTGGTTGAAACAGTGCGATGAACTACCCGGTAGCCCGTATACCTGGAATAAGCCTAATGAGGGTGGAAATTTGCGTGGCGATGCGCTGAGTAAATTTCCGTGGAATGGTCAAACTCTCGGAGCCTATGATGCGCCAGCTGGTCAATTTTTGTGTGTAATAGCTGCGATGACGCCGCTCAGTAGTGGTGCGGATGATAATTTATCAACTGGAAACTTCAATAAATCTTGGTATATCTCAAACCCGAGTTGTAAAATGATCTTCAAGAAACCATTCTTCCAAGTATGGGGTGGTGATATGTATTCGAAAGGGGATGTTAAATCCAATGTTACTAATAAAGGAAATATTTATACTGAAAAGTTTAATTTTTCTAATACTAGTGGGAATTATTTTTCTTCTTGGGTGGAAGAAGGGTTAATTATTAAAGACGGCAAGACTGGTATTTTCGGAACAGAAGATCACACTATGGCATCTGGTGTAGTGACTGGTTTTAGAGCGGATTCGAATTATGAAAAAGCTGGCAAAAAGAGTGACTATTCGCTTTGCGACACCTCACCTTTGACTCTTGCTAATATAGATTGTGAAAGGGGGAATGTGGGGGGGTTTGGAGCTACTCCTTTGTCTACGGTCGATCGTGAAGAATTGATAAAATATTGGTTAGGGATTGAAGAGGAAGATACCTACCACATTAGTATAACAGACCTTGATTTTTCTTCTTCCAATTCTGATAAAGAGTTTAGAGTTATAAAAAGCGGAACGGGTAGAGACATTAAATATATAGACTCTGATAATAATATAAACATAAAAGGTAGGCTACCATCAAATTCTACTTATCTAATAAAGACGAAAGGGGATATAACAATAACCGATGATATTACTTATTATGATAAAACAAACGAGACTACGTATTCTAGTAGATGGGATATTCCAAAGTTGATTATTTTTGCACAAAATATAAAAATACACTGTAACGTGAACAGGGTTGATGCAATTATTTTGACTAGGTCTGGTGGGGAAGTGGATACTTGTTCTGATGGTGGAAGTACTGAAAAACAACTGAGAATATTCGGAATGGTAGCTACTGACAAGATACACTTAAAACGTACTTTTGGTGGTGCGGCTTGGGATGGTGGAGAATCAGTAACGGTATTACCGTCTGGAGAAAGAAAGAAAGTGACAACGGATGGTCTAGCAGCGGAAGTATTTGATTATGACGCTACGATACCTATGTGGTCCGAATATATGTCTGGTTCTGCTGAGACAGATACCTTACAAGTTGTATATCAGCATGAACTTGCACCTCGATACTAAAGAATGATAAAATAGTATGCATGAAGAGAAGTAGTGTGTTTGTTTGCCAGCAATGCGGGAATACTTATAAAAAGTGGGTTGGGCAATGTTCGAATTGTGGGACTTGGAATTCATTAGTGGAACAAGTTTTAGAAAATACCAATGATAAAAAAACAGCGATTTCAAAAGCAGAGCTTAGTGGTAAAAAACTAGATTTTGTGAAATTAAAAACTATCGTCCCTTCGGACGCGAAGGCAAGGCTTCTAACTGGTTTTAAAGAGCTTGACAGGGTACTTGGCGGGGGAATTCTGATGGGTTCGGTGTCGCTACTTGCTGGCCAACCAGGGATTGGTAAATCTACGCTTCTCATGCAAATTTGTGCAAAAATAGCGGAAGGCCATGACGTATTATATATATCTGGCGAAGAGAGTGCGGGGCAAGTAAAGTTACGCGCAGAAAGGCTTGGTGCCAATTCAGAGCGACTTAATTTTGCCGCCTCTACTTCTAGCAATGATATTGCAAAAACTATTGAGATGGGTGAATTTGATCTTGTGATCGTGGATTCAATTCAGACTTTGGCGCTTAGTGAAATTTCTAGTGCACCGGGGACTGTTTCTCAGGTGACGAATTCGGGCAATTTAATTATTAGAGCGGCCAAGGCGACCGATACGGCAGTGGTAATAGTGGGGCATGTGACGAAAGAGGGTACTTTAGCTGGACCTAAAGTTTTGGAGCATCTTGTGGATGTGGTATTAAATTTTGAAGGTGATAGATATGGTGGTTTCAAAACTGTAAGAGCGGTAAAAAATCGTTTTGGTTCTACTAATGAAGTAGCGATTTTTGAAATGGTAGATACAGGATTAAAAGAAGTGGAGAATCCGTCGGCGGCACTACTGGCAGAAAGGACTAATACGGATGGTTCAGTGATTCTTGCAACCTTAAATGGTAACCGGCCGATTTTGGTAGAAATACAAGCTCTGGCGGTGAAAACTAATTATGGCTATCCAAAACGGACAGCAAGTGGATTTGATCTTAATCGTCTAAATCTTTTGATTGCAGTTTTGGAAAGGCGAACGAAATTAAAATTATCGGACAAAGATATTTTTGTGAATGTAGTGGGAGGGATGAAACTTGCTGATGCAGCAGCGGATCTTGCAGTATGTATGGCGATAGCTTCGGCTTCGGCGGGTAGAAAACTTGGCGAAGAATATGTAGTGTTTGGTGAAGTGGGGTTGGGGGGAGAAATTCGTTCGGCGTTTCGGGCGGATCAAAGGATTGCGGAGGCTAAAAAATTAGGTTTTTCTCACGCGATTGGACCGGCTACTATTAAAGATAAATTTGTGATTCCTTCAAAAGATTTACGCGAAACTTTGATAAGGTTTGTAAAATGAGAATATTAGGAATCGATCCAGGGATTGGAATTTGTGGATTTGGACTAATTGAGACGGCGGGTTTTTCTAATTCTAGGGTACTAGATTTTGGCGCGGTGACTACAAAAGTAGATGCACCGATGCCGTCACGCCTGGAAGAGTTATACGATTCATTAAAAGAGGTTTTTAGACAAACTAAGCCAGAAATAGTGGCGGTAGAAAAATTGTTTTTTTCGAAGAATATTACAACAGGAATAGCGGTAGCAGAAGCACGTGGGATAGTGCTTCTAGTTGCTGAGCAAAATAATTTGCCGGTGTATGAATATTCGCCAAATGAAATTAAAAAAGCTTTGACTGGCTACGGTGCAGCTTCTAAGGCGCAGATGCAAGAAATGGTACGGGTGACTTTGGAATTGGATAAAAAACCAAAACCAGATGATGCAGCGGATGCGCTAGCGGCGGCAATTACTTGCGGATATTTGTATAAAACTGGTGAAACTGGCGGGGAATATAAATTTTCTAATAATAGGAAGATGGTATAATATTAATTATGATATCACACATAAAGGGAATAATAGATGAAAAATTCGGTAGTTCGGTAATTGTTGACGTGAATGGCGTAGGTTATGAAATCGCGGTGACGATGCCGGATTTTGATGATATAAGACTGAATGAAACGCGGAAATTTTTTACTTATCATGCAGTGCGTGAAAATGCGGAAGAATTGTATGGATTTTCTTCATTGGCGGCAAAAAAACTGTTTGAACTTTTGATTTCAGTGCAAGGGATTGGACCGAAAGCGGCGATGGCAATTTTGTCGCTAGCTGAGGCTGAAGAAGTGCGGAACGCAATTGCAAATGCAGATACTGCTTTTATTGCGAAAGCATCTGGGGTAGGAAAAAAGAGCGCAGAGAGAGTGATTGTGGATCTTTCGGATAAAGTGGGGATTCCCTCAAAATATGGTGCAACGGAACCAAGAGCCGACAATATCAGGGGTGCTAGAGAATCGGATGAAGCTCTGGACGCGTTAATTGCGCTTGGTTTTACGCTGAAAGAAGCGACGTTAGCTTTAGAAAATGTAGAACCATCACTTTCGACGGAAGAACGGATAAAATTAGCCTTGAAAAAATAGTGGTAGTGTGATATAATTGTGTGTAATTGTATAAAGTAAAGGTATAATATGAGTTTTTCTATTCTAAAACAAATCGGTGATGCTCAGAAGAAAAAGGCAGTTCCTGATGTTCGTTCTGGCGACACTGTGAAAGTGACTCAGAAAATCAAGGAAGGTGATAAATTTCGTCTTCAGGTTTTTGAAGGTGTAGTAATTCGTGCTGACCGCAAAGAGTCTCATACTGCGCGGATTGTAGTAAGAAAAATTGCTTCTGGTGTGGGTGTAGAGAAATCTTTTCTCTTACATTCTCCTTTGGTAGAGAAAATTGAGATTACCAAGCGTTCTAAGGTGCGCAGAAACAATCTTTCATATCTACGCGAAAGAAGTGGTAAATCTGCGAGACTTGGTTCGAAAGATTTTGATAGAGTAGCAGTAAATAATGTTGCCGTTGAAGAGACAGAAGAGGCAGAAGCAAAAGATGCTACTGAGAATGTAGAATCTACAAAAGAAGAACCAGAAAAGGAAGAAAAAGTTGAAGAAACTACAAAAGTTGAAGAGAAACCAGCTGATACTGAAGAGCCAGCTGAAGAAGCTAACGCAAAAGAAGCTTAAGGCTTAATGGCGATTCTAGGAATAGATGAAGTTGGACGCGGACCCTTAGCGGGTCCGCTTGTTATTGGGGCGGTAATTTTACCAGACGAGAAGCCAGAATGGGTGGAAGATTTAAAAGATTCTAAGAAATTGACTGCAAGGAAGCGAGAAGTTCTTTCTGAGATAATTTTAAAAGAGGCTTTAGCTTGCGGACTGGGTTGGGTGTCGGCAGCTGAACTAGATGATGTAGGGATTTCGGCGGCTTTAAGGCTCGCAACTAAGCGTGCCGTGAAGTTAATCCAAAGACTTCACGTACCATTTTCTCAGATAATAATTGATGGAAAAGTAAATTTTTTGTCACAGACACCCTTGGAGAAATACGTTACTACTGTGGTGAAGGCGGACGATTTAATAAAAGAGGTTTCGGCGGCGTCAATCGTGGCAAAAGTGGCCCGGGATAAATATATGCATGATACAGCTTTAAGATATTCGGGTTATGATTTTGAAAAAAATGTGGGGTATGGTACGGCCAAACATATAGCGGCGGTAAAAGAATCGGGGATTACTCCAGAGCATCGAAAGAGCTTCGAACCGATTAAAAGTATGATAGGGTTTGAGAGGCCGTCTTTTGAGAAAAACGTTGTAAAAAATACAGCGCTTATTGGTAAAAAAGGTGAAACAGCAGTGTGTGATTTTTTGAAAAGCAATGGTCATGAAATCGTTGCGAAAAATTTTAAGACCTATTACTACGAAATAGATATTGTATCTTTGTGTGATGGAAAAATTTATTTTACGGAAGTAAAAACTAGGAAAGACAATTCTTATGGCGGAGGATTATCGGCGGTGGATAAGAAGAAGCTTCAGAAAATGCGGTTCGCTGCGGAATGTTTTTTAAAATATCACTATTTAGAATTTGGCGACCTTGATCCACTTTTAGCTGTAGCTAGTGTGGATGGGGAATATAACGTAGAAGATTGGTTCCCACTAGATTGATATGTTATAATTAAAGCATAATAAGGAAGGAATATTTATGACAAAAGAAAAGAATACTAATATCTTTACGCCTAGAAGGACGGTAAGTTATTTTATATTGACTTTTGTTTCTATATCTATTGCGGCGATGATTATTTGGCCACTTCTCGATATTCTATTTAGTAAAATTGAAAACAATGAATATACTTGGAACTGGATAAGTGGTATTTTGCAGCCATGGATTTTTGGCCTAGTTTTTACTATTATTGAATTTATTTGTTGGAATTTTTTCCATAGGCAAAAGTAAGCATTCTGTATAGTAGAAATTTTAGATTTAAAATCAAACGCTTTATCACACCAAAAATGTTATAATATTAGAAATAATAACAGATATCACAGGTTGGTTATGAATTTAAAGATCGGATTTATGTTTTTTAATTGATTTGATTTTGTGTTTATATTTCCATAAATAATGCCGGCTCAGATTCTAGGGCGGTCACAATTTCATCAAGACGTTGTCCAGAGTCTTCTTTTTTCTTTATGTAATCATCGATCTCGTATGCATCTAAATTTAAAATATATGGATTCGCGTCAAGTAAGTCAACGATATCAGTTAAACCAATTTCTTGCAATTTGATTACGAGTTTTTCAAGATCAGACACTGAGCGCAATAAAACGTGCTCGTTACTCATAATCACATTCCTAATTATACGTTCGTCGCATCCTACTTTTTTTAGAAAATTTATCAATTCTTCCATCTATTTTTTATTCTCCTCGTATGGATACTTTTGTTTTATTTCATCGTTATTATATCCATATCTATTTTTAAAATTATTTTGATTCATGAAAAGCATTTTGTAATTATTGATATCAATGATAATTCCTCGTTCATGTGTAAAAAATTGATATCTTGCATAGCTTAATGCTACACCTTGCATTAATTGTTTTGTATCAGTAGTTACTAAATTATGCATGCCGATACTGTCATAAAAATTGATTTTTTGTTTCATATTGTCAATTGAATAACCATAGATAGCTGGTGATGATTT
>JAUMXO010000015.1 GCA_030529135.1 Candidatus Saccharimonadota bacterium
GGTCTGCAATTTGATCTGTAGATTGTAATGACATATTTTCTCCTTTCTCCTACCAACTACTCTTTGTTACACCAGGAATTTCACCTTTTGAAGCTTTTTCCCGGAAATTAATTCTTGATAAACCAAATTGACGCATATAGCCTCTTGGTCGTCCATCGAGAAGATCTCGATTCTTAAGTCGAGTTGGTGATGCATTTCGAGGAAGCTTCTGAAGCCCCTCAAGATCACCTGCCGCCTTAAGTGCCGCGCGTTTAGCTTTATATTTTTCATTCATTTTGCGCCGCTTAATATCGCGAAGTACTGCAGATTTCTTTGCCATTACTTCTCTCCTTTCTCAAACGGCATTCCGAAAGATTCTAGCAATTTATAGCTTCCTTCCTTTGAACCATTTTTAATAATAAACGTTATCTCAAGCCCGTGTAGAGCTGCTGCATCCTCAAAAGTAATTTCCGGGAAAACAGTTTGTTCTTTTAGACCTAAATTATAATTACCTTGCTTATCAAAAGCCGTTTTAGAAACACCATGAAAATCACGTACGTGTGGCAAAGCAACATTAATCAAACGATCCACAAATTCATACATTTTATCATTTCTAAGAGTCACAAGATAGCCTACTGGCGCACCCATACCCTTTCGAATTTTAAAAGTTGCAATCGATTTCTTTGCAAGTCTCGATGTAGCCGCCTGACCAGTAATTTTAGCGAGGGTAAGTTCTACTGTTTCAGTAAACTTCTTATCCTCACGCTTTTTGCCAACCCCAGCCGACACTACGACTTTCTTAAGCTCTGGTACCTGATTAATATTCTTAAGGTCCAGCTCCTTTTGAAGTTTCGCCTTCAGCTCTGAATTATAGAGAGCTTTAAGGCGTGGTTGTGCTACTGAATTTTTAGTAGCAGCCGTCTTTTTTTCCGCCATTATTTAGCTCCTTTCTTTAGCTTTTTAGCGTCTTTTTTAGCTTCTTTCTCAGCTTTCTTCTCTGCCTTCTTATCGGCCTTCACTGCGTTTCGACTATTCTTCAAGTCAAGTTTTTTCACAGCCGACTTCACATACTCGCTGGCTTCAACCAATTTCAAATTAGACAAATTAATACCTAAATGAATGGTCTTTTTGCCGCCCTTAGGATTGTATTGAGTGCGTTTCATGTGTCGCTCTACCATACCTATTCCCTCAAGCATAGCCTTACCATTAGCCCGATCGATAGCTACAATCTTGGCCTCAGTACCTTTATGAGAACCAGAAATTACTAAAACTTTATCATTAATCTTCAAATTTTTCATTATAGTACCTCCGGCGCAAGGCTAATAATCTTAGAAAACCCGAGATCACGAAGTTCACGAGGAATCGGGCCAAACACACGAGTACCTCTAGGAGTTTTGTCTTCGTTCACAAGCACGGCTGCATTTTCGTCAAACCTAATCGTAGAACCATCTGGACGACGAATTGGCGCTACAGTACGCACAATTACTGCCTTTACTACTGCTTTTTTCTTTACTCCTCCGGTCGGGGAAGCTTCTTTTACCGAACAGGTTACAATATCGCCTACCCGAGCATAACGAGCACGAGTGCCACCAAGCACCCGGATTACTCCAAGCTCCTTAGCACCACTGTTGTCTGCTACCTTTAGTCTTGTTTCTTGCTGTATCATTATTCGTCCTCCCCTTCAGACGCTTCGGCAGCCTCTTTAGCCGCCTTTTCACGTGCAATTTCGTCAGCCCCCACTTTCTTTTCCTCAATTACAGTATTTACGTCTTCTTTTAATTCTACAGTACCACGCGCCTTTTCTACCACCTTCACCAAAGTATAAGCCTTGGTTTTGGAAATAGGTTTGCAAGCAGCAATTTCTACTCTGTCACCTACGCGCGCAGCATTTTTTTCATCGTGAGCAGTATATTTACGAGTCTTCGTGTATTGCTTACGATAAAGTGGGTGAGTTTCCCGACTAGCAATCGAGACGGTAATGGTCTTATCACGCTTAGTCGAGGTAACAACTCCTGTCAATGTGTGTGCCATTTTAGAACTCCTCTTTCTTTATTATTTTACATCTTACTGGTAACTTATGAGAAGCTAGCCTCAAAGCTTCTTTTGCCTGCTCATCAGTTACGTCTGCAATTTCAAACATCATCGTACCAGCTTTCACCTTTGCTACAAAGAATTGTGGCTCACCTTTACCAGAACCCATTTTTACATCCAAAGGTTTCTTAGTCACTGGTGTATGTGGAAAAATTCGAATCCAAATTTTACCACCACGTTTAATATAACGAGTAATTGCCTGACGAGCTGCTTCAATTTGCTTGGAAGTAACTCGCTCATTATCAAGCGACATTAAACCATAATCGCCGAATGCCACAGTATTACAACGAGTTGCAATACCTTCATTTTTCCCCTTCTTTACCTTACGGTGAAGAGTCTTCTTTGGTAATAAAATAGCCATATTATTTCTCCCCCTTATAAATCCAGACCTTTACACCTACGATACCCGCAATAGTTGGTGCATGATGACAGTAAAAGTCGATATCTGCACGCAAAGTATGTAGTGGCACCGAACCTTCGATAAACTTCTCGCGACGGCTCATCTCAGCGCCGTTAAGACGACCTGCTACTTCGATACGAACACCTTTAGCACCAGCATTCATAGTGGAAGAAAGTGCCATCTTCACAGCCCGACGGAAATTCATCCGTTTGCCAAGTTGAAAACCAATATTCTCTGCCACGAGTTTGGCATTAAGTTCTGGCTTCTTTACTTCTTCTACATTAATTCTGATTGGACCGTCTACGATTTTTTCGAGTTGTCCCTTTAGCTCGTTGATACCTGCTCCCTGCTTACCAATCACTGCACCTGCTTTTGCGGTCAAAATAGTGATAGTGGTAAGATTAGCAGAACGCTCAATATTTACCCGTGCAATCGTAGGACGATTTTTATATCTCTCTTCAATAATCTTGCGGATTTTGTCGTCTTCCACTAGCCAACGTTTGAAATCGCTTTTGCGGGTAAACCACTTAGACGACCAGTCCTTGCTGACTTGGAGACGGTAAGAGATGGGATTAACCTTCTGACCCATATTACTTTTTCTCCTTTTCTACCTTCTCGGTAGTCTTCTTAACTTTCTCTTCGCCTGCGACCTCGACGAATATATTACTACTAATTTTCTCAAATGGAAGCGCTCGACCACGTGATGCAGGTTTGTATCGGCGCATTCTAGTACCGCTAGTTACAAAAATTCTCGCAATCCTAATAGTCTTTGGATCAATTGAAACCTTAGAATTGTTTAGAAGATTCGCATTAGCAGATTCAATCGCCTTTTTTACTGCCGTAGCGGCTTTGCGTGGGGTGTTCTCTAGAATCACCACCGCATCTGCCACGTATCTATCTCGTACTAGAGAAGCTACAATATTAGTTTTTCTAGGCTGGATATCAATACCTTTCTCGTATGCATGCGCAAAATGTGTAGTAGCCATAGACTATTCCTTTCCTTTCGCTGCCGCAGCTTCCAAAGCTTTTTTACCACCATGGCGTTTAAATTTACGTGTCGGCGCAAACTCGCCTAGCTTATGACCAACCATATTCTCCGAAATAAACACAGGCACGTGTACTTTACCGTTGTGTACAGCGATAGTCCGACCCACCATTTCTGGTGAAATCGTAGATTGACGTGCCCAAGTCTTTATTACGGTGCGGTCTTCGCTGGAGAGAGCGGCGATTTTTTTGGCTAGTTTAAAGTCCACAAATGGACCTTTTTTCATACTCCTAGACATTATTTCCTCTTTCCTTCGTGACGACTACGCACGATCATTTTATTAGTTTTCTTATTATGACGAGTTCTATAGCCAAGCGTCAACTGACCCCAAGGAGTCCGTGGCGCTTTACCAGTACCATGACGACCACCATCACCACCACCGTGTGGGTGATCGGTCGCGTTCATCACTACACCTCTTACGGTTGGACGAATGCCTTTACGACGACGACGCCCTGCAGCACCAACCTTAATATTCTGATGTTGCAAGTTTGAAACGGTACCAATCGAAGCTTCGCAAGTCTCCAAAACTTTCCTCACTTCACCAGATGGCATCTTAAGAGTGGCATAGCCATCCTCTTTTGCCATCAATTGTGCCCCAGCACCAGCTGCACGTACCATTTGTGCACCCCTACCAGGAGCTAACTCAATTGCATAAACAAATGTACCAACTGGGATGTTTTTAAGTGGCATCCGATTGGATTCTTCCACTTCTATTTCCTCACCAGTCTTAAAAGTAGAACCTTTACTCATAGAAGTATCAGCTAGTACATAATAATAAGTACCATTCTGATCTTTCACCCGTGCAATCCTAGCACTACGGTTTGGGTCGTATTCAATTTCTTCTACAGTTAATACCAAATCTCTTGGCAAGTTGTAAGTCATCAAACGATAGTGTCTTTTAACTCCACCGCCCCGATGACGTACAGTAATTCGCCCTTGGTTATTCTTACCAGCTTGCTCTTTCTTAGCTTTAACTAACGACTTGAGAGGTTTATTGGTCGTAATTTGATCATAATCCTCAGTCGTCTTTTGTCTTTGAGCTGGAGTAGTTGGGCGATATGCTTTTATACTCATCATTTCTTCTCCTTACCTGCATTCTTGTCTGCCTTTTTAGCCTCTTTTGCAGCTTTTTTGGCATCCTTTGCGCTGGTGTTATCATTTTGTTCTTCGAATACCTTAATAGAATCACCTTCTTTTAAGGTCACGTAAGCATATTTCTTATCTTGACGATAAGTAGTGCCTGGATAGGCATGCTTACCTTTAGAATACTTCGTCTTTTTGCCATTGCGAATCAAAGTCCGCACGTCAACTACAGTCACATTAAATTCTTTTTCTACTAATTTAGCAACTTCTTGCTTACTCATATTCTTCTTTACTGGAAAAACGTAAGTTCGCTTCAAAGATTCAGCATAAGTTTTCTCAGTAGCACGTGGCTCTAGTAAATGCAAATCCACGATTGCGGTCTTTTTCTCTGTATCAGCCATTATTTATCTCCTTTCAACCACTTAGTGGTATCTTTCAAACCGCCATCAGTAAATACGATAGCATCGGCATTCATAATGTCAAACACATTAAGATAGCTTGCGCGAACCACCTTGAGATTAGCAATGTTATTAGTAGAACGAAGAATCTCTGGAGTCTTTTCGGAGACTACCATGAGGGTATTCTTATCTGCTACCTTGAGGTCTTTTAGGACTTTCACTGCGCTCTTAGTCTTGCCGTTTAGCTTCAAATCTGCATCCATTGCAATCACGGCCTTATCAGCATTCTTAATGGAAAGAGCTTGAGCCACAGCCTGTCTCTTAGCTTGCTTAGAAATCTTCTTGGTAAAGTTCTCTTCACCAGTACGACCGAAAGCTACACCGCCATGTCGCCAAATCGGGTTACGGGTAGAACCAAAACGTGCTCTACCGGTGCCTTTCTGTTTCCATGGTTTTTTACCACCACCGCGCACTTCACCACGCTTTAAAGTTTTAGCATGAGAAGAGCGAGAATTAGCTAAATACACATCATAAGCGAGTTTCACGAGCTCATGGTTTTCTACTTTTAAGCCAAAAATGTCTTTATCAAGTGTTGCCATACTACTCCTTTCCCTCCACTGTTACGATTGATTTTCTAGGACCTGGTACTGCGCCTTTTAGGCCAATCAAATTATTAGCAGCATCAATATATGCTACTACTAAATTCTTGACCGTTACAGTCTCATGACCTAAGCGACCTGGCATCTTTTTACCCTTAAATACTTTTTGTGGATACATCGATCCAATCGAACCAACTTTTCTAATGTCACCCTTAAAACCATGCGTATTACGAGATTCGTTGAAATTCCAACGTTTCACCGTACCAGCATAACCTTTGCCTTTAGAAGTACCCGTTACGGATACTTTATCTCCTATTTTGAAGCTTTCGACCGTTAGGTTATCACCTAGCTTCATACCTTCAGGAATTGCGTCCACACGAAATTCCTTCAAGACTTTAGGAGTGATATTTTCACCAGCCTTTTTTACATGGCCAGTAACCGACTTGCTCAGATTCTTACCCTGACCGTAGCCCACTTGCACAGCATTATAACCATCGGTTTCGATAGTTTTTATCTGAGTCACCGTGCACGGACCGGCTTGGAGGATAGTTACAGGAGTAACATTTCCATCTTCACCGATAATCTGGGTCATACCAATTTTGGTGCCGAGAATGACTTGCATCATTTACCTTTCCTTTAAATTTTATAACACTCTTAAAACTAGATCTACGAGCCGGTTTCTTAGCAGAGTGTCAAGAAAGCTAAGACCTAACCCCATATCTAGTTATTAGAGTAATTCTAGCACACTTTTTATCTTTTGTAAAGAGGGAAAATTAGAAGTTTTCTAGATATGCATCAATAAACTCATCTATTTTACCATCTAAAACCCCGTCAGTATCCGCTGTTTCATAGCCCGTCCGAGTATCTTTTATCAACCGATAAGGTTGCAAGACATAATTTCTAATCTGTTGCCCCCAGCCCGCCGATTCACCTGCACGCAATTTATCAATCGACTCAGCATTTTGCTCCATTTGCATTTGTGCCAATTTACCCCTAAGAATCTCCATGGCTTTTTCTTTATTTTGATGAAAATTCCGTTCGTTCTGAATCGCCACCGCTATCCCTGTAGGAAGATGTGTGATTCTCACTGCTGAGTTAGTTGTATTTACCCCTTGACCACCATGACCGCCAGAATGATAGGTATCCACACGCAAATCTTTGTCATCTATCTGTACATCTGTATCAGATTCTATCACCGGTAAAATCTCCACCAATGCAAAAGAAGTTTGCCGAAGATTATTAGCATTAAAAGGCGAAAGTCGCACCAAACGATGCACTCCATGTTCAGATTTCAAAAATCCATAAGCATCCGGTCCGTTCACTTCGTAAACCGCAGTTTTAATCCCCGCTTCCTCACCGACAGTCCTTTCTAGTAAAGTAGCCTTAAAACCTTTTTTCTCGAAAAATCTTTGATACATCCTCTCTAGCATCCCCGCCCAGTCCATTGCTTCCGTACCACCAGCGCCAGAGGTAATTCTGATAATTGCATTGTTATGATCATAAGGACCATTAAATCTCAGAGCTTTTTTAAGTTCATTAAACTCATTTTCCATCGCCTCTACCTGTCCTTCAATCTCTGTTAGAAGCTCACTGCCTTCCGAAATTTCGATCAATTCTTTGAGGTCATTTATCTGGGTTTTTAAAAGCTCCCATGGCTCTGTCTCAGAAGATAACCTCGCCACTTCTTGATTCATTTCAGTAGCTTTTTTAACGTCCCGCCAGATTTCCGGCTCCGCCGTTTCTTTTTCTAATTTCGCCAGCTGTATCAGTTTTTTCTTCACTCCCACCTTCTCGTAAGCATTCAAAAACTCAGTTTCTAATAGTTTTAAACGCTTTTCTAACTCTTGCATAGTATTATTATAGCGGGTTTTAGGAGGATAAGCAAACTAAGTTTTAGACTAAGTATTAATTCTTCGTAACACAACGTATAGTCAAACCATAACCTCTAGATATCTACCCAACTCATAACCCACAAGTGTTACACCTATACCAAATGTATCCGTACTATTATAATAGCTGGAAACCTATTCCACTCCCCCCAATTAATGCCATCACCTAGCTGTTGTAAAGCTCCGTCTTTATAATAGAATATCTGCTAACAGTACCCATATAATCATTATTCATAAAATTTATATTTCATCCTCCACCATTGCGTGACACACCTCCATCTAGTAGGCCGAATATCGTAAAGAAGATTTTATCTATGATCGGTATTTTTTAGATAGGCTATGTAATTTTCTGCATCAAGTTTAATAGAGTAGAAGAACTACCACTTATCTTTTTACACAGCGGATGTAGATACCTCTGCTCCTATAGGATCTATCCCCAGTTAACTTATTGTTGTTATTATTGTTGTAACGTAACTCATGCCTTTCGTCACCGTCATAAGCAGAATTAGACCACCAATGTCCCTTGTCTGTACCATTCAAACTAGAATCTTCATACCTACCACCGTCTATAGGATTAAAACCTCCGTCATTAAGCTGACTATAGGTAGTGACGAGGCTAGAAATCTGGCCATCAGCTGGCAGTGTCCAATTAACTGGGCAGAGACTATGAATTGCCGCAGACGTGTTATTTTTATCCTTAATAGTGTCAGCAGTAGCTGCGAAATAATTATACCATGCGCCATAAGTATCACTACATACCATTTCTCCTTTGGTATAGCTGCCACTAAATCCTGCAGTATCTGGTGTTGACGGAGAATCATTTGGGCTAACGTCCGAATCTGCAGACGACATAGTTACAGGAGCTATTGTGCTCCCGTAGTTGAGCCCAGTTCCATTACAACCTAAAGCTAAATTTCTAGTCATCCATACCGTTCCATTAAAATTACCTACAGTATAATACTGTCCGTCACGATTATCGCGCAAAACCATGCTTTCGCCGTTCTGCATATTATCAATAACACTATCAGAAAAGTCCTGCATGGATGACATAAAGATACAACGAATGTATAGACTATTGCTCCATCCAAACATACGCTCTCTATTTATGAATAAGCTGTCGTTCTCGTATCGTAGAGCGAACATCCCCATTAGAGGCACTCCATCTTGGGTTGTTCCAGTACTTATACCCCAAGTACTGCTCCACCATTGGCTATTATTGGTCGGATTAAACTGAGACTGATATTGGACAATTCCTCTTTGTTCTGCTTGAGTTGGTAATCTCCAGCCTTTTGGACAAATATCTGACGATGGTCGTGGCCATGGCGAAGAGCTGGAATTCACACTCTCAGCAGTAGCGGCCACTAAGTTATATTTAATCGCAGGATATCCACCTACATCACTAATCTTTGTTATACAAGAATCGTTGGTACAATCTACACCAGCGGCACCAGTTTCATGGTAATCAATATTAGTATTTTTTGAGACATTTGAATCCCCTGGTGTAAGATCCTTGCCGTCAAAGTTTAAATTACGCGTCATCCAGACTTGGCCGTTAATCTTAGCTACAGTATATTCTTGATCATCACGAGCATCTCTGAGGATATTTGCAACACCCTCTTCCATCGCCGCCGCATCAGCATCACTAAACCCCTGCATAGTATCTGGATCCGGTGTCGGAGTTGGAGTTGGTGTCGGTTCTGGCGTGTTAGACCCAGCTATGCAGCGCACGGAAAGCCCGCCATACCGATTACTGACTTTGTTAGAGTATAACTGGCCAGAATCGTACTCCATATAGTAACGATACGTACCATAATTATCGTACGGCGTAGACGACCACCAGAGCCCGCGCGACGACTCAGCATAAGGAGAACCACTGCTATAGTACCCACTGTAGACGGGAAGCCAGGTGGAGATGTAGGTAGAGCTACCACTACCACTTCCTATCGTTTCTTGCTCCACTTTAGTCGGCAATTTCCAACCCTTCGGACAAATATCATAGGTTGCATTATCAGTATTGTCTTCTCCATAGATCGTACCAGCAGTAGCCGCAACATAATTATACCAAACTGTTGGATCGCCATTATCGTCTACGCCTTCATGGATTCTTGCTTCATCATATGAATTGCCAGAAGTTAAATTACCGTAAGTGATAGTAGTATTACTAGCTACATTAGAAGTAGCAGAATCTAAAGTCATTTCATTAGGATCATCATCTGACTTACCTGTGAATCTAAGATTCTGCGTCATCCATACATTACCATTAATTTTAGCAACGGTATAAGTTTTATTATCACGTGCATCCCTAACAGTAATAGACCGACCTTCCTCCAAGCTTGCAGGATCAAAATCTTGCATAGTAGGAATAGTTTTCCACATCGCATAAAGAGTCATGGAACCTGTGGCATTAAGCTCTATAGATTGATCTTTTTGATAAATGGTCCCATTGCATCCGGTCATATCTTCATTATGAGTACCATAGCACCAACCCGCAAATTCCCAACCAGTTCTCCTAGGTGTATCTGTAGGGCTTAAAACAACAGAAGTAGAGGTAGTGAGGTCATGCTGATTCGGTATAGAATCTGGCGTTATGCCAGAGATATTACCATATTTATATTCTATTGTATATTCCTTGGAGTTAGCCGTAGCTCGAATTTCAAAATCTCCATTCTCGTAAATACCTTCCGGCGTAGCATAATTAGCTTTAGCACCGATAGATATTAAATATTTATCTTGGACAGTAGGATTAGCTCCATTAGTGCTAGCTAAAGAAATTCCCTCCGTGTGTGGCTCTGGTGCTGGATGATAAGTTCGAATTTCGTTATCTGCGAAATCAGGATAAATCTGCCTATAATATATGCCATAGTGATCTTTGAGACCAAGATTTGATTCAAATTCAGATTGGTCTACATCTTGATCAATAGAGTCTATTGTTATGTTTCTATCAATAGTATTAACAAGTGCATTACTATCTCCAGTCGCTACCATCTTCAAATTGTAGCCATAGGCACCATTAGTAGTAACGCCAAATCTAATACTATTATCACCGCTAGTTACAAATTTACCTTCAGCAGTATTGGCTTCTATGTTTACGCTAGCATTCTTATCATCATCAGACTCATAATAAATAGTAACCGTACCATCAGTTACACTTCCGGCAGCCTCCACTTCTTCACTATAAGACATAAAAGGATGGGCAAAACATGTAGCCAAAATCAAAAGCACAAAAAGAGAGGTCACGCCCGCTATTCTAAGATAGCGAATCTTCTTTACAGACATAAAGTAGTCTGTCACTTCATCTGTAGCCATATTCTGTATGGCGGTAGGAACATTCTCCTTGAATTTCTTCGAAAAACCAAAAAATCTAGCGCGCATCGCACTAAATGTAATATTTTTTTCTATTCTGAATTTATTCAGTGCAGACAAAGCTGCCTTGCACTTTCTGAAAAATGTCTGTTTCTCCATATTCTTTCCTTTTGTGTTTTATTTTATACTTTTTATATTTTGACCTTTTGTACCTCTATATTAGCACAAACATTATAGAATTGTCAAGAATTTTGCGAAAATACTGTAGAATTTACAACATTTTTCAAATAATCGTAAAAATGTTATAATAAATCAATGAATATCTGGGAAGAAATCAAAAAACCTATCCTCATTCTAGCCCCCATGGAAGGTGTTACGGATATTATTTTCCGACAAGTCATCGCTAAAGCTGGCCGGCCAGATCTATTTTTTACCGAATTCACCAACGTTTCCTCATATGCTTCAGAAAAAGGTCGTGGAAATGCCTTAGAAAGACTAGAAATCGCTCCTACTGATAGACCCATCATCGCTCAGATCTGGGGTAAAGAACCTGAGCATTTCAAAAAAACCGTAAAGGCACTAGAAAAGCTCGGTTTTAATGGCGTAGATCTTAATTTTGGCTGTCCAGATAAAAATGTCAACAAAGCCGGCGGTGGCGCCGCCATGATCAAAACTCCAGAGCTTGCCATCGAATGCTTCAAAAATGCCAAAGAAAACACCGCCCTTCCAGTCTCTATCAAAACTCGCCTCGGTTATTCTAAACCAGCAGAATACCGAGAATGGCTCTCACTTCTTTTAAACGAGCATCCCATCGCCCTTACGATACATCTCAGGACCAAAAAAGAGATGAGCAAAGTCCCTGCCCACTTTGAATTAATTCCAGAAATCATTAAATTACGCGAAAATTTAAGCCCAGAGACCAAGCTCATCGTCAATGGCGACATCAGAGATAGAGCTCACGCCATGAAACTCCATCAAAAATACCCAGAGGTAGACGGTTTCATGATTGGCCGCGGCGTTTTTGCCAATCCATATTGTTTTACCAACCATATTCCTACCCAAGAAGAACTAATGGACCTCTTAAATTTCCACCTAAAATTATTCGAAAACTACCAAAAATCTTGTTCGCATCCCATATCTTTCGAGCCACTCAAGCATTTTTTCAAGATCTATATCAACAATTTTCCCGGCGCTTCTATCCTTCGCGCCAAGCTAATGGAAACCCACTCAATCGAAGAAGTCCGTACTATTCTGGCACAGTAAACGAAAGCTCTCCATATCCAGACAAACGGTGATGGTATGCCCATCTTAATTCTTCAATACTTGCCACACATTCAAATGGTTTCATTACCCCGTCCACCCCAAGCAAACCCTTAAAAATCTCTGTCATTTCCGGGTCCAAAAACAAATCTCGTCCAAAAATCTTCTTTTGCTCATCAAAAAGCACGAACGGCGCAAATAACAGATATGAATTTGCGCATTTCGCACATTTTCCACACCATTTAAGTCCGCTATTATCCGCATCTTGCTTGTAATTTGCCACATTGCAAGAAGAAAATTTGTCTCCATATCTATCCCAGCATTTCTCCGCAAATTCCTTCGCAATTTCAAGCTCATCCAAATCTTCTAAAAGAGATCCTACGGTAATCTCGTTCGTAATATAGTCCTTGATATATTCTTTTAGTAGTTCTTGCGCCTCTTCAGTTTTTGACCACTGATGGTTGACTGGCAAATCAGAAATGTACGCATGAGGTTCTAAACCTTCTCGCCCCACTCCTAGCTCTACTCTATCATATCCAAGCAGAATTGCCTGAATTAGTGCCAAAGATTCATTAATTAAGGTTACTGGCACATGACCATTTAGCCCCCCAGCTTTTTTCAAGTTTTCCCTGTCAATCTCCCGTCGAATGATAATCGGCGCACCAAAATCCGTAAGTTCATCCAAAATCACCGGGTAATTTTGTTGTGCCGTGATATATCCCACCCTAAATTCAAGACCTTTTTCTCTCACTTTTTCCGCCGTAAGCAGAGAATCTTTCCCGCCTGAAACTAGCACCAAAGTAGCTTTCTTAAGCGCCTTGGTTTTTTCCGCCACCCCTGTATTTTTTACCGCTGCATCTTTATAAGCAAAATGCGCCAAATCGTCCCTAACTAGACCATTTTCAAACGCAAATTGGCTCATTCCCTCCTGATAAACCTTCTCAAAAAACCTCGCCTGCGTATCGTCTATTTCAAAAGGTAGTCTTACCTCACTAGTTGGCTCCGCCTTGTAATAAGAAGTCCCGAGTATCACTAGCGCTAATCTAAGAGCCGCGTCGAGCATCTTTGCGTCATAATCAAAACCAACGTCAAAAAACCGTACTTTTTCTGTAAAAATTACTGCATCTTTCCCCTGATAGCGAAACTCCGCCACTCCCGACTTATATTCATAATCCAAAAATCTAAACTCGCTCATTCTAGTCCCTCCACCAAAGCCTTAAACTGATCTCCCCTGTCATAAAAATCCTTAAACATATCAAAACTTGCCGCCCCAGGGCTTAGCAGTACCACCGGTTTTATATCGCCAGAGACCATTTTTTCTGCAAATATCTTAGCTAGTAAAACTGCCTCTTTTAGACTATCTACTATCTCATATCTATTTGCATCTGCACCCTTAGCTAAGCCTTCTCTAGTCTCCCCTATTAAAAATACTTTTTTCATATTTTCCGGCTCAAAAATTGCCGCTCGTATCGGCGTTAAATCTAGTCCACGGTCTTTACCACCTGCAATTAAGACCACCGGCCTACCTTCAAACGCCTTCACGGCTACCTCTAAAGATGGTTCTGACGCCGAAAAGCTATCATCATAATAATCTACCCCATTTAAATTTCTTACAAATTCAATATGGTGTGGCAAACCTTTAAAACCACCAAAAGCCGCCCGAATTTCTGTACTATACCTAGAGATCAGCTCCTCAACTGGCATTTTTAAATATCCAGCTACCGCAAGCAGCGCTGCTTCTGCATTTTCCCTGTTATGAGCTCCCGGCACCGCCAAAGCATCAAATAATTCCTCCATCCCTACCGGCTTCTCTTCCTCCGGATAGGAAAATTTAGAAAGCGCCTTTGATTTTTCCGCAATCTCTCTGGACCACTGATTATTCTTGAAATATACCAGCACATCCTCTGGCTTCTGAAATTCCGCAATATGCCCTTTTGCTCGCACATAATCGTCAAAACCATCGTGCACATTAAGATGATCCGCTTCAATCCGAAGTACCACCGCAACTTCCGGCGACGCCGTCATGTCCCACAGCTGAAAGCTACTCATTTCATACACCACCACGTCTTCAGGTGTCAGTTCATCCAAAACATCAAGCGACGGATTTCCAATATTCCCTACCAGATATACCTTTTTTCCTAGCGCCTTTAAAATCTCCGCAATCAGAGAACAAGTGGTTCCTTTTCCCTTAGTTCCCGTCACCCCAATCACCGAAGCTTTTTTATGCTCAAAAAAATACTTCGTCATGCTAGAAAAATTATCCTTTGGATGTACCGACGGACTCCTAAATATCAAATCAAATTCCGAAAAATCCATTTTATCTAAATCGGCATTTGTAAAATCATCAAAAATCTCAATAGAGTTTCCTCTTGTCTCAAAATATTCTTCTAAAGACCGGCCCTCTTTGCCATGTCCTAAAATTGCTATTTTCATAACTTTATTATACCACTAAATCGGCCATTCGGACCATCCCTAGAAAATCTCTAAAAATTAAGATGCATCTCAAGGTCTGAAATGACCGCCTTTTCCACCGAAGATACCGTCGCAAAACCTTTAATTCCACTCCCCGCAAATTCACGCGAAAGCTCAATCATCTTACTTCGATCAATCCCTTTGATTAGGTTTGGTACATTATCATATTTATCTACCGCTTCGTTTACAAAATAATTTTCTGCATAATAATCTGCAATCTGCCCCACCGTCTGTGCTCCCATCTGAAATCTACCAAGCGCATAAAGTTTCGCTGCTTCAAAATCCGCCTCACTCACCTCGCCATTCAAAGCTTTCATCAATTCCGTCTGGATCAAAGTAAACAATTTCTCAGCATTTTCCTCTGTTACTTCGCCCTCAAAATCCCAGTAAGTACTATGCGCATTAGAAGCTACCGCACTCCCCATCCCATATACTAGTCCACGCTTCCTCGCTGTACCAAAAATCCGCGAATTCATCGTGCCATTTAAAATATGGTTAAGACAATTCATTGCATAGACTTCTTTAATATCAAGGTGTCTAGGCGTCACCAAGGAAAAACCAAAAGTAATATTGGTAGCATCTTTCCTTCTAATTGACACCGCCTCCGAAGAATGAAGGTCAGCCATAGGAATTTCAAATTTCTCACCCTCCTTTAATGGCCAATCTTCCAGCTCTCTTATTATTTTATGTTTTCGCCCATGAATTTTACCCGCAATAATAAAAAGCATATTTTTTGCTGTATGAGTCCGCCGATAATGTTCACGAATGTCTTTTAATTCAATGTTGGAAATGGTCTTTAGTCGCTCAGAAAGATCTAGGATGTCTTCTCCTACCGCCTGTTGTACTCTAGGCCACAAAAGCCGATAATAATCATTCATGTAACCAGTAAGCTCGCTTCTTACATTTGATTTTTCAGATTTTAATTCTTCTTCATTAAACCTCGGCTCCGCAATTGATACTCTTTGCAATTCCATAATTCTATCCCATTCAAAATCCGCGCATTCCGTCTCATAACAAACCGATATATCAGAAGTCCAAGCATTATGATAAGCTCCGTTTTTGGTAAATTCCGCCTCAAACTCCTGCTCATCTTTATACTTAGCATTTGCACCAAAAGCCAAATGCTCTACTAGATGTGGCAATTCATAAACATTATGATTTTTGGCATACATCATCCCAGCTCGAAACTGAATCCTTGTCGCCATTACGCTAGCACCAGGGACATCTATGAGAAGACCCTTGGCACCATTTTTAAGCTGTATTTCTTCTACTGTATGCTTCATACTATAATAAAGTTATAGGTTATTTCCGTTTTGATTTCTTTTTCTTAGCGGATTTTTTCTTTTTGGAAGCTGATTTCTTCGATTTAAGCTTAGCTGGCACTTTGTGCGCACCTGGCGTACTCTTTTTAAATTCGTCATCAAGATTCTTTTGTCCTGCTGACACTTCATTCACGCCCTTATCATTACCACTGGCCATCTTGGTAAGTTCAGATTCATATTCTTCACCATCAGTTACATCATCCTCTGCCGCCTCAGTAGGAGTAATGGTAAGGAGTATTTTCAATACTTCCTCCCGTAAATTCCTCTGAAGTCCATCAAATAACTTCTGTGATTCCGAACGATACTCCACCAAAGGATCTCTTTGCCCTACGCTGCGCCAGTGAATCCCTTCGCGAAGATGTTGCATGTTTTCAAGATGCTGCATCCAAAGCATATCAAGCACTTTAAGATACACTTCACGCTCCACCTTCCGCATCGTCTCAGACCCAAATTTCTCTTCCTGCGCTTTGTAAGCCTCTTCTACCGCCTCGAGTGCTAATTTCTCACGCTCTTTTTCTTTCCTCTTAATTCCAATTTCATGAATCAAATCATCATCAAAGTTAAATACCGCCTTAAATTCTTTCTCAAAATTCTTGTTTACCCTAGAAGAAAACTCCGTTAACATCTTGGTCTCATCACGCATCAATCGCTTGATCTCTGGGAAGATATCATCTCCTTCAAGAATCTTTCGCCGCATCATATAAACAACCTTACGGTGACGATTAATTACGTTATCATACTGCACCACGTTTTTCCGGGAGTCAAAGTTAAATCCCTCAATTCGCTTCTGCGCCGATTCCAAAGTTTTTGAAATCGCTCGCGTCTGAATCGGCATATCATCATCTACTCCGAGTCGAGTCATAATCATTTTTACTCTATCACCCTGGAAAATCCGCATTAAATCATCTTCACAAGATACAAAGAATTGAGTAGTACCAGGATCTCCTTGCCGACCACCACGACCTCGAAGCTGATTGTCCACCCGCCTAGAATCATGCCGCGCCGAGCCAATTACTACGAGACCGCCTAGCTCTCTTACTCCTTCACCCAGCTTAATATCGGTACCACGACCTGCCATGTTAGTAGCAAGGGTAATCGCACCTTTTTCGCCGGCTTTAGCGATAATCGCAGCCTCACGCTCGTTATTCTTAGCATTCAAAATCTCATATGGAAGACCAAACTGATCTAAATACCTCGCAATTTCCTCGTTGTTAGCAATTGAATCCGAACCTACTAGTACTGGCTGACCTTTCTCATGATATGCCTTTACCGCTTCTGCAATCGCCTTCAATTTAGCTGCCTTAGTCTTATAGATCAAATCGTCCTTGTCTACACGTATAATCGGCTTATTTGGCGGAATCTGAATCACATCAAGCGCATAAATCTGTTGAAATTCCTCTGCTTCCGTAAACGCCGTACCGGTCATACCAGATAATTTCTTGTATAAACGGAAAAAATTCTGGAAAGAAATCGTAGCGAGTGTCATCGACTCTTGTTTTACCACCACACCTTCTTTAGCCTCAATCGCCTGGTGGAGACCTTCATTATATCGCCGACCTTGCATCAAACGACCAGTGTGTTCATCTACGATGATCACCTCACCAGAATTAGTCACTACATAATCTTTATCTCTCTTAAATAAGACTTCTGCTCTAAGTGCCTGCTCCATATGATAAACCAGCGGTGTGTTCTTAGTAGAATATAAATTCTCTACTCCAAGCATCTTCTGCACTTTGTCAATACCTTCATCGGTAAGAGTTACTGAACGACGTTTTTCATCTAGAACATAATCCTCTGGAGTCAGCCTATCTGCCACCTTAGCAAACTGATAGTAAGATTCTGGATTGTCACCAGCTGGTGCCGAAATGATCAAAGGCGTTCGCGCCTCATCGATCAAAATTGAATCTACCTCATCCACGATGGCAAAATTCAGCTCTCTTTGCCTAAGATTCGCTACTTCAGAAGTCATATTATCGCGCAAATAATCAAAACCAAATTCATTGTTTGTGCCATAGGTAATATCGGCATTATAAGCCTCTTTTCTAGTGCATGGCTTAAGATGACGGAATCTCTCGTCATCATGCGACTCATTCTCATACTCTGCATCATAAATAAATGAAGCTTCATTTATAATCACACCTACTGACACACCAAGAAAATCATAGACTGGACCATTCCAACCCGCATCACGTTGAGCTAAATAATCATTCACTGTCACCACATGCACCCCATGACCAGAAAGCGCATTGAGATAAGCCGGAAGCATCGCTACAAGAGTTTTACCTTCACCAGTCTTCATTTCTGCTACTGCACCTTCATTTAGAACCATGCCACCAATCAACTGTACATCATACGGTCGCATCTTTAAAATTCGTTTAGACGCCTCTCTTGCTACCGCAAAAGCTTCGTTCAAAATTTTATCTAAAGTCTCACCTTTCTCTAATCTCTTCTTAAATTCAGCAGTTTGAGCCTGAAGCTCTTTATCTTTCATTGCTTCATATTTCGGCTCCAATTCCCCAATCTCTTGGGCTCGTTTCCATAGCTTCTTTAAGACACGCTTTTCGGCGTCTCCAAAAACTCCCTGCAGAAACTTCGTCAATGCGGTCTTATCCGCCAATTTATCGGTTGGCTTTTTCTCTTTTACCATATAACTCCTAATCTATCCCCAATTATATCACACTAACCTCGTCGAATAAAGAGATTTTTCAGACTTCTCTTTTGACGATGTGGCTGCATTTCCAATTTATAACGTCGAATCTGTCCAGTCACCTTCGCCTCCACCAAATCTACCCCTGCAAAAATATTAGAACATTCATCTTTTGCTGCAATCACCTTGCCGCCAGGAATTTCCATCGCCACCGAAATTTCGTATTTATCACCTTTATTTTTACTAATTTCCGCTACGATTACCTTTACAACTACATCTTTTTTCGATCCTTTTGGCAGATATTTGTCCAATTTGCCAATTCGCTTTTCTACATACTTCTTTAGCCCCTCTTCTACCTTGTATCCATTACCAGTAATTTCAATTTTTTCTATCATATTCCTCCTTTTTATTACAATTCCGTTTTTCCACCCAAATATTTCTGAAGTACCTTCGGTACTTCCAATTTACCGCCCTCACGAGCATAATTTTCCAAAATTACCACTAATGCTCTTGCAAAAGGTATCGCTGTGCCATTTAGGGTATGAACAAATTGAAGTGAACCGTCTTTTCTTCTTACTCTTACATTACAAGCTCTTGCCTGAAAATCCGTACAGTTAGAACAGCTTGTAATCTCTTGGTATTTCTGGTTTACTGGGGACCAATATTCCATATCGTATTTTTTGGCTGCTGGCGCACCAAGATCTCCCGCGGCATTATTAATCACATGATACGGAATTTCCAACCCTTGCCAAATTTCTTCCTCTATCTGTAAAATTTTCTCGTGAATTTCTTCGGATTGCTCAGGAAGACAAAACGCATACATCTCTAGTTTATTGAACTGATGGACTCTAAACAAACCTCTAGTATATTTGCCATAAGTTCCCGCCTCTTTTCTAAAACAAGCCGAATACCCAGCATAAAATAGTGGCAAATCTTTTTCGTCTAAAATTTCATCCATGTGATAACCTGTAAGCGGCATTTCTGCCGTCGCAATCATCGCAAGATCTTCGCCCTCGATATAATATTCATCAGATTGTTCGCTTGTTCGTGGATTAAAACCACAACCTTCGAGTACTCTAGAAGACACCATATCTGGCACCGTCATATAGGTAAAACCATGCTCCAAAACTTTAGAAAGCGCATATTGAAACAGCGCATTTTCGAGCAGCGCCAACTCGCCTTTAAGATAATAAAACTTAGCGCCAGCTACTTTTGCGCCTCTTTCAAAATCTAGCCAATCTCGACTTATTGCATAGTCTAAATGATCTACTCCAGTTTTATGATTTTCACCCCATTTTTTAATTTCTACAGAGCATTCCTCGCCACCAAGTGGCACATCTGGCATAATTACATTTGGAATCTGTTTTAGCAAAGCTTTTAGTTCAGTCTCAACACCATCAAGCGCCTTCTCCTTTTCCGCCACCTCTGTCTTGATCTTCTTACCCTCTTCGATTAGCTCTGGCGCAGGCTTACCACCCTTCATTTTGCCAGCAATTTCGTTTCTCTTACTTCTTAACGTCTCTACTTCAGAAAGAATTTCCTTTCTCTTGTCATCTAGCTCCAGCACTTCTGGCACATCTATTTTGTACCCCTTCTCCTTGGTAGACTTCTCTACAAGCTCAAGGTTTTCCCGGATAAACTTCACATCTAACATGACTATATTATAGCATAAATCGCAATGTTGGGTGATATAAAGCAAAAGTCTAGCAAATATTATAATTTATATCAAATTTATCAACTTATTATAATCATCTAGTCGCAAATCAGCCGGTCTTAAATCAGCATATTCTTCAGGAATCTGAGGAATAGTGTGTTTTAACTTTTTTCTTGAGTTTCTAAAAGCCTTTTTTACAAGCTCCATCACCTCGTCTGGATATTTTGGCCCCTCTTTAAAAGGATTCAAAACTAAAACTTGCGAATCTACTTTTGGCGCTGGTTCAAACTCATCTCTTAAAACCACTGGCCCCATCTCCACCTCTGCCCGATTTTTTACAAAAAGCGACAGAACCGATGATTTTTCCGCTCCAATTCGCTCTGCCACCTCTTTTTGCATCAAAAGCACCACTCTTTCCGGAGGATTTTTTAGTGTTAAGATTTTCTCTATAATTGGGCTAGTAATATAATAAGGAATATTTCCCACCACAACATATTCACCAGATATGGCAGAAAAATCAAATTTCAAAATATCCTCATTTATTACTTCTAAATTTGTTCCCGGAAAACTTTTAGGTAAATTTGCGGCCAATTTCGTATCAAATTCCACTGCTAGCACTCTCTTAAAGCGTTTAAGCAGCGATGACGTCAAAGTGCCAAGTCCAGGCCCTATCTCTACACAAAGGGCTCTAGAGGCATTAAAAACAGCCAAATCCGCAATTTTTTCTAATATTTCCCGATTTTTGAGCCAATGTTGCCCTAGTGACTTATCTGCCATCGTGGTTTGTCCAGTCTGTCGCAAGATCAAACTGCTCTGAATTCGAGCTAGCAAACCCACCGGTATCATAGACTTTACCAGGTCCAAGTGATGTTTCTACCGTAGAACAGCGTGGATATTTAGACAAATTCGCTGCCACTATCACAAAACCGTCTGCATCTACTTTGGCTCCATCTGCCCTAACAGTATATTCAGAGGACCCACCACAATATCTAGCTGCATACTGCATAACTAGAGACATCGGAAGATCATAATAGGTCTCTTTTCTTTCTACCATCGCCCCGTCGGCCCTTCTTGCAGTATAAACATTAGCACCCATCGCTGCAGTCAGCGGCCTTCTCTCGATTGCGCTAGCACCCACTGCAATCACTCTCTCTACTGGCTCCCTTATCGTATTCTCGGAAACAAGCTCCCTAGAAACTTCTTTGCCATCCACATATAATACCTCATAATTAGAAACTTTCATTCCTACTTCACCATATTGCTTAATTTCCCTCTGTCCTGGTGCTAAATTGTAATCTTTTATAGTCCTTTCACTAAATGGAATCTCCGTCTCTACCGTCATCGTTCTGCCGCCATTCCTCTTTACCTCATAAACTACCGCTACCCCTGTTTCAAGGAAATTAGCATTGTCCACTACATTGATCTCATCACCATCGTAAACAATGAATCCAGCTTCTTCTACGATCGCTCTAGCCCCAGAACTTGCCGTCATAATATATTTTTCGTTTGCGCCTACTTTTACCACTGCTGGTCTTGCTCTATATATATTAATAAAGAAATTATTCGTATCAATTTTTGTATCATAAGATGGTTCTACTTTATCACCAACACTAACCTCATATCCAGCCTTATCCAACGCTTCCTTTACAGTACGCGCAGTAGTCTTAATAGTCAACTTCTTTCCGTCGTCAAAGAAAGTCACAAAATGCTCTTCTTGCTCTTCAAAAACAGTATCTTCACCCTCAGCATAAGTGTTTCCCATCATATTCTTTGCTAAAGTCGTACCAAAAACGAAGGCCATCAAAAAGACTATTACTAGAAACATAGCTTTATCAATCTTATGATTAAGCTCCATTCTTTAATTATAGCACACTTTAGGCAAAAAATAAAGCCTTAAGTATTATCTCGTCTCTGTTATACCTCTATTACATCTCTATTACGCCCCTGTTGAAACTCTGCTACGCCCCTATCAAGCTCCGTTGTACTCCTATCACGACCCTATTAAAACTCTATCACAACCTCTATAAAACAAAAAAATAAACCCCGTTTAAAAGGGGTTTACCTTAATTTCTAGGTGAAAATATAGCCAAAGTAACTACACACTCTCACCCTACACCTTCCAATTGGTTCTGGTCTCTCTCAAAGTCAGATACGATCCGAACCTACTTCTATTTTACCATAGCCGTATTGTGTGTCAATATTGATTTTTTAGATTTTTTATTGCATAACTATATTTGACAAAAAGACAGAATATTATATCCCTAACAGATGAAAAGTATGGTATAATAAGAAATATGAAGAAAATGAATACCGCGCCGATTTCTGGCACTCAAGAATTGTTACCAGCCACCCAGGCTACATTTAATACTTTTAAATCAAACATAGAAACATCTTTTAAAACTCATGGTTTTTTAAATATCGAAACTCCAATTTTAGAACGTACTGAGGTCATTTTTGCCAAAGCCGGTGGCGACACTGAAAAGCAAATCTACAGAGTATTCAAAACTTCCGAAAACCCAGACGATTCAGATCAGGCTCTTCGTTTTGACCATACCGTACCGTTAGCTAGATATATCGTAGAGCACGAGAACGATTTAAACTTCCCCTTTAAAGTCTTTCAATCTGGCGAAAACTTTCGCGGCGAACGCGCCCAAAAGGGTCGCTTTCGCGAATTTTATCAATGTGATATCGATGTCATTGGCAGAAATGAACTCTCGCTTTTCTATGATGCAGACGTGATTTCTACCCTGCTAGATACTTATCAAAATCTTGGCCTAAGTACACCAATCGTCGTACGCATCTCTAATCGTAAAATCCTAAAAGGTCTACTTGAAGGCCTTAATCTACAAGAAAAAGCCAAAGATATCTATGGCATTATCGACCACGCCGAAAAAGTCTCTGCCGAAAAAACCAATGATGCTCTCACGGAAATTGGTCTCACCGAAGATGAAAAAACCAAAATTCTAGACTTCATTAATCTATCTGGAGATAAAAATTCCGTCATTTCAGAGCTTAAGGCACTAAACATATCAAATCAAACTTTCACCACCGGTATAGAAGAGCTCGAATCTGTTATTGATATCTTAATAGCAAACAACCAAGCTGATTTTATAAAAGCCGACATGAGAATCGTTCGTGGCCTCGATTACTATACTGGTACAGTATTTGAATTCATTATGCCAGAACATCTAGAAGTTGGCTCTATTGGTGGCGGCGGACGTTACGACAATCTCACTACATACTTTACTGAGCATAAATTCCCAGGAGTTGGCGGCTCTATCGGACTTAACCGATTCTTCTCTGTTTTAATCGAAAAAAATCTTATCTCAACCACCACTAGTTCGGTCGATTACGCCATTATCCCATTATCAGATAACGAACTTACATTTTCCATGCAAGTTGCCAAAGATTTACGAAGTCAAGGTAATTCCGTTACTATTATTTTGGAAAATAAAAAATTCGGCGACAAGATGAAATACGCATCAAAAATCGCTAAAAATGCCATCGTCATCGGTGAATCCGAAGTCGCCTCCGGCACCTACGAAGTAAAACAATTCAAATAATAATAAGGTTTTTGATAGCATAATGAGATTTAGACCAGATTTGTTTGCGTAAAAATCACAACCTAACAACGAAAAAATGTTCCAATCATAAGGACATTTTTTCTTGACTTTATGTTGTGATTTTTACAAGCAAACAAGTCCAAGCTATCAAAAACCTTATTTATTATTGCAAAATTATTTGCTTTTAAGCCCTGTATCAAAATACATTTTGACGTAATCCCATCCCCACGACATGTCAAACCCAGAGCTTATATAGCTATTAAATTTAAAATATGGCATTCCGTCGATAGCTTTTGAAGTTTTTGCCGCCACTTCCATAATTTCTTTTAGGGGTTCATCATTTTTTACACACTTTTCGAAGTTGTCGCCAAGGCCAACATTTTTACCAAGTTTAATCCAGTAATCTTTACCTAATGCATTCATTTCGCCAAAAGCCGTTTTTCCCATATCTTTAAAATAATTATTCCAGACTGTACTAATTGCAAGATCGTAATAATCCCAGAATTTTCCCTCTCTCTTAGCACAATAAATTGCCTCTGCACTATGTCGAGAAGAAATTGGATTTGATTGCCCGTACTCATAAAGAAAATCCGATAAGCGAATTTCCACTAAGACGTCGTTATCCTTAATATATCTATTAAAATCTTCTTTGTTTTCTAGAATTGCATTTTCAAACGCTACACAATACGGGCAAGCAATATCAGAATAGATAATGAAATAATTTTTTGCCTCCATATTACCTATGACGGTATCCTTATCCCAAACTTTGTCAGAATTAGGCACTTTTTGATTAAAACTTATAATCATTGCTGCAAAAATCACTCCAACGATAGCTATAATACCAATAATTCTAGCGATTTTTCCGGCTTTTTGAGTTTGCTTTTCCGGCTTTTCCTCCATTTTTCTCCTTCTCTGCCTGTTTTTTCAGGTATTTTTCATTTATTATTATAACATAAGTCTCCACCCCTAACCGTTTTAAAGATAAAATTGCAACCAGTACGGCCACTACCGTCACTATTGCAGAAATTGCCCCCGCAATCGCTAGCGACCCGGTAGAAAAAATTGCGCCAAGAAGTGGAGTAAGTAAAGTGGTCCCACAAGTTGGACAACCTGCACCTAGCGCAATTAATCCAGTAATAATTCCCGCTTTCTCTACACTTGCCGAGTTACTTTCTTTCTCGGCTTTCTTCTTTTGCCAAAGAAAAACGATTAGGCCAACCAAAATCCCTTGAAGAAGCGCCAAGAAAAACGTTGGCAACCATTCAATAAAAATCTGATTCACTCCAAAAATACTCAAGAATGCATCACCGAGAATTTTCATCGTCCCCTCAAAACCAGCAGCCGCCATTAGTTCAAATTTAGAAAATCCCCCTGCTAACAGATTAATCAACATCCCAAAAAAGATAAAAGTTGGGATAAATCCACACCAAAATCTCTTCTCTCGTGTAGCTAGAAATATGCCTTTTCCAGCCAACACAAAATCATCTAACCATTTCCTCCAGTTCATGTTTCAATTATATCACATTTGTGATATAATAAGTGCACGGCGCTGTAGCTCAGTTGGTAGAGCAGAGGCCTGAAGAGCCTTGTGTCACTG
>JAUMXO010000021.1 GCA_030529135.1 Candidatus Saccharimonadota bacterium
AAAGGAAGTTTTGAAGAAGCACAATATTTCGCATTCCGTAATAGAGATCGAGGAGACGGATGAGGAGTGTCAAGAAAAAATCTGCAAATAGCATGTGCACAGAACCCTGAAAAATTGCGCTTGGGCCTAGAAAAGTTTTCGAACCTGAGTGGAACCGTAGGGGTTTAAAACAATGACAATGAAGAAAATAAATAAATACAATGCCAATGGAACAAAAAGCCGACCACACTAAGTAGCCGGCTTTATTGTTTACTTTACCTGAGCGCCATTCACATAAAGTTTATAACCATTTGTATGAATATTGCTGTTTGTTGTATCGGCATTCGTGAGCGATTTAACATAAGTATCGCCCGTTAAAGTTATCGAGCTAGAACTATCTAAGGTAAGCTCAACTTCGCCCGTATTGTCACTATTAATAGCGCCGCTAAATGATGAACCGTTAGCAAGATTCATTGTTAGCTTCGAGATAGAATCTACGACAATATTACCGGTAGCCTTTTGATTAGTCATATTAAGCGTAACCGTACCGCCATTACTACCAGAATTACCCCAAGAATCTTTCTGAATCCTTAAGAAGTTACCAGTATCATCGTTGTTTACGATCGTGTTATTCTCAAGGTTAATCTCTGCAGTGGTGTTCGTTACGTAGAAGCTATCACCCTTATTAGTCGTGATAGTTGAGTTTTTGGCAGTAAAGACAGCCTTACCGGTTGCCGCGTCGCCACTCATAGATTGATAAAGGAAGATATTCTTATAAGTAGTAGATTGACCGTTGAGCGAGCTATTGGTATCGGTCAAAGTTACATTCTCAAGCGTAATGCTATTCTTGCCCTCGATAATCGCGCCCTCAGAAGCAGTAGCGATAAGAGCAGCGTTCTTCACAGTAATATCCGCCGTAGAATAGATAGCCGGAGAACCCTTGCCGGTCGTCTTATAAGTACCCTTGTTTACCGTAACAGTTCCGCCGCCACGATCTGAACGAATCGCTGCGCTGGAAGTACCGGCTGTAGTAATAGTAAGGTTTTCAGCATTCATTATGCCACCACCAGTGGTCATAATACCACCAGAGTTATCTTTGCTCGTTGTGATGGTAGAATCGGAAATATTTACCGTAGTACCGTCAGACGACGAGTTATTAGTCGTAGCTGAACCGCCATAGCTAAATACGCCATTAGCGCCAGTTGCATCAGTTACAATATTAGCATTTTTAATGGTTAAATTCGCACCACCCTTAGCGATAATAGCCGAGTTGATGCCATAAAAACTAGTATTGTCGCCGCCGTCTGAATCACCAGTTTTAGTGACTGTAATTCCAGATAAAATGGCTGTAATATCTCCGGATGCGGAAATGGCGTTCTCGTCGGCGTTAGATGATGAGAATTCACCACTTGTGATATCCTCGTCCGATGTAATCTCTTTAACTGCCGAGTAGGACGCGGATGATGAACCGCCGCCACCATTCATTGCTGGCGCACTACCCCCACTAGTAGTATAGTTAGAGTTTACCGTATTTATAATCAAGAACCACAATACACCTAGAGTTACAACCAAGGCGGCGATTATAGCGGCATATGTGATTTTATCTTTCTTGTTCACTATAATCTCCTTCCTTTTCTTCAGCTATTGCTCTTAGAATTATTTTCGTCGCTTGGTTTTTCTGGCGGAGTGCCACCTTGGCCGTTTGAGCCATTTTCGCCACTAGGCATTTCTGGTGGAGTACCGCCACCAGGCATTTGTTGCGATGATGATCCGCTGGTATTGCTGCTAGTTCCCAAAGTCTTTGTGTAAACAAAGAAAGCCGCAGTAGAAATAACTGCACCAACAAGTACACCAATTACAAAGAGAATTATTTTCTCTTTCGTAACGTCTTTCTTTTTAATATTTTCGTTTTCCATAAGCTTGTTCTCCTTTTAATTATTATACAATACTATTATCAATCGTTTTCCTGAAATAGAACTTAAAAATAAGCAAAGAGATGGGAATGTCGCTTCGCTCCATTAGGATGTCGTGCTTCGCACTCCATTCGAACTTTTAAGGATGTATAGCCTTATTGGAGTCGTAGAGACTTAAAATAATGACAATGAAGAAAATAAAAGAAATACAATGTCAATGGTATAATTAAAACATGAAAACATATGAAATGAATTTACAACCAAAGTACTTTGATTTTATGAAAGACGGGACAAAACGTATCGAGCTTCGCCTTTATGATGAAAAACGAAGCCAGATAGAGCTTGGAGATATTATTGAATTTTCTAAGTCTGAAAATGATAAATTAAAAGCTGAAGTTATCGGTCTTCTCCGCTACAATTCCTTTAAGGACTTGTTTGAGGATTTCGATATTTCTATTCTCGCCGATGCTTCAATGACGAAGGGCGAACTACTAGGTATACTTAGTGAGTTCTATACTCTAGAAAAACAAGCAGAGTACGGAGTTGTTGGTATTCGCTTAAAGATGCTTTAAGGATAATAAAAAGAGCCAAATTCTGACTCTAATTCATCTGATGAGGGGCGACCAGACATACTTATTTGGCTTTGCATGGTTGTGGACTGATGTATTGACCATCCCAAATACACTGCCAAGATCAAGGTCATACTTAAAAAGGATTACCCGGTGCTGATACCGTGCGAGTTCTGAGGTATACATATACAGGCAAAGAGATAGTTGTGCCCAGTGATATAATATAAATAGTAAACAAGGACTTATTTATGCCAAGACCACGCAACAAACAAGACTTACTAAAGGCTGGCGAAGAGTACTACGCTAAGCTTATTGAAATGGCTGATGGAATGAGCAAGAAAGAGATGAACACTGAGTTTGATTTCTCCGGCGATCCATCGAAGAAAGAACGCCATTGGGGACGCGACAAGAATCTACGCGATATTTGGGTACATTTATATGAATGGCACCGAATGCTACTTGAATTTGTAGATACGAATCTGAATAAAGGCGGTAATGCACCATTCTTGCCGGAACCATACACTTGGAAGACTTACGGCGATATGAACGTCGAATACTGGAAGAAACATCAAAAGACTTCGCTCGAAGATGCTAGAAAGATGTTTGAGAAATCCCACAAAGACGTCATGAAGTTAGCCGAAAGCCTGAGCGAAGAACAACTATTCACTAAAGGTATGTATCCTTGGGTTGGTGGTTCTGTGCTTGGCTCATATTTCGTGAGTTGTCTATCTTCCCACTACGATTGGGCAATGAAGAAACTCAAAGCACATAAAAAGAACTGTGAGAAATAAATTGGCAAGCACCAAAGAATATTGCGATTTTATCTTAGAACAACTGTCGGAAGCGCCGAACATTATTTGCCGGCCGATGATGAGCGAATTCTTGCTATATTCCAATAACGTCTTATTCGGTGGCATTTATGACGACCGCTTACTTGTAAAAATTGTTCCAGAAAACGAACAATACAAAATGACCGAAGAGATTCCATACGACGGCGCGAAACCGATGTATTTTGTGGAAGATGTCGACGATAAAGAAAAGTTAGCAGAAATAGTGAATGCAACCGTAAAAGGACTAACTAGTAAATAATACCGCCTTGGGCGCGGTAGTCCTTCGGCCTTCCACGTCCCAAGGGGTGGTAAGCGTGTCCACAAGCTTTCGCTTTGGGCTAAGCCGGAAGATATTGACCATTACGGCGACGATTCTAATAAAACATTCTGGTAATTTGTCAATAGGTAGTATACCCTTAATCCCACTCGGGTTCTAAAATTCATTATGCAAAAAAAGAGGTGATATTTTTACTTAACACTGCATAGAAAATTATTATCAAAAAGACATAAAAACAGAATGGCAAATTTGACTAAAACAGCTTCTTATGATAAAATAAAAATAGGTGGCGAACATTTACAAGGAGGTGCTTATATGTTAGTTTCCAAATACACTCAGTATTTACCACAAGACGATGATACTACGGTAATTTGGCATTCCGTTTTCGGACGAGTGATGCAAATCCCTAGTCAGCTCGCTGACTACTTAAAAAGTAGTCAGGGTCTTAGCAGTCATGATTTTGCCAAATCATTTGGCAAAGAAACATTGGCAATTCTTCGCGAAGCTCACATCATAGTCAGCTCAGCCAAACAAGAACGAGCCGATATCGATGACCTGTTTGTCAAACACAACCAGGAACGAAAAAGCAAAGTCAAGTATCTTTCTCTCATAATGTCGGAAGAATGCCCGTTTAGATGCGTATACTGTATCCATTTTGCAAATTCAAAGCATTATTACAACCAAGAAAAAATGATGTCATTTAAAATTGCAAAAACCAGTATCGACAACTATCTCGAACTAATGCTAAAAAGTGGCGAATCCGATTTCTACATCAATTTTGGTGGTGGAGAGCCCTTGCTTAATTACCCAGTAATAGCAAAAATACTCCCTTACATCAAAGAATGTGAAGACTTATATGGTATCAAGATCAAGCTTGGTCTCAATACCAATTTAAGCCTCCTGACCCGAGAAATGGCAGAAACCTTTGCCAAATACGATGTAGAAATTGCCGCCAGCCTAGACGGCACCAAAGAGGGCAACGACAAAGTCAGGCTTTCCAAAAATTTGACTGGCACTTACGATTCAATCATTCGCGGCTTTAATCTTCTAAAAGAATTAGGCAGACCGCTTGATGGTTTCGCAATGACAGTCACCGAAGCCAACTTGTCTGATGTCGACACAGAAATCATCGATTGGGCTTCTTCATTAGGTATGACCGAAATCCGTATCGATATCGACGTAGTCGGCATCGTAAACAGTCCTATGAACGAAGTAATAAAACGCTTGGCTCGCATACGCGAATACGCAGCAAAAAAAGGAATTACTGTCATAGGATTTTGGTCTAGGCCTGCTGAAAACCTCGGCCTCATCCCCGAAGAAGACGACATCGGGTTCTGTGGAGGAGAAAGAGGCAATTCTCTTTGCGTAGCTCCAAGCGGACAAGTGTTTCCGTGCGGATACAGCAATTACCAGTTAGGAAACTACCACGATATCCCTACGATTTACAATAATGACGCCTATGCGAAATTATTGAAAAATCGCAATCCCAAAAACCAACCAGAAAAATGCCAAAAGTGCCCAATCTTTGGTTTTTGTAGAGGTGGCTGTTTGATCACCAAAGAAGTAAATCAAACATCCACCGAAAAACAATCCGCTATGTGCGAGCTTTATATCGGAATGACTCAAGCGATTATTCGCCAACAAGTATCCGCATAGACCCATACATAAATACATTAAAAAGGAGGTGAGAAATATGAAAAACAAGGCACCTAAAAAGGTAGAGATCAAGATGGTTAAGATGCCGGCGTTGGCAATGACCTGCAAGAAACCCAGCAACTGCCACTGATCGTGACTACCACCCAACTCAAGGCGGTTCTTTACGGACCGCCTATTTTTTTATATTATATATAGTATGAATGATGAAGTAAGAAAAAGGATTGAAATAATCCAAGCAGAGCACAAAAATATAGACACAATTTTATTATTTGGTTCCGCAGTTGCACCAGATTGGACTAGCCAATCCGACATTGATATTTTTCTGATTGACGACTCATTTAATGATTCCCGTTCAGAAACCGAAATCGACGGAGTCATAGTAGAATTTCAAAAAGATAATTTTTCAAATATCACAAAAGACATAGAAGACGAACGTGGAAAACTATTAAACAGAAATGTTGCCACCATGATTGCCAATTCAATCATTATTTCTACCAAATCCCCAGCAAGAGTCGACCAACTCGTAAACCTCGCAAAAGAAGTTTTGTCTTCAAAACCAAATTACAACGACGAAGATTTAAAAATGTGGAGATACTCCATCAAGGATTATCTAGAAAAAGCCGAAAAAGATATTTTAAAAAACGATGCAATTGCATTTTATTATCATACTCATTATGTGCTACAAAACGCTTTAGAAATGTCGCTCGCACTAAACGGCACATATATGCCACAACCAAAACATTTAGCTAAACTTCTTGCAGAAAAAAATCCCAAGTTACTTAATATTTGGAAAAAATATCTTGCCGCAAACACATTAAACGAAAAACTAATCGCATTACAAAGTTTAAAAATTAGATAATACAATAAAAGGAGTTTATTATGGAAGAAACTAAAATTTGTCAAAGTTGCGCTATGCCACTTACCTCTCCGGATATGTTCGCCTTAGAAAAGGACGGCACCGTAAATGAGGATTATTGTAAGTGGTGCTACGATAAAGGCGAGTTCATTGAAAAGTGTTCAATGGAAGAATTCATAAACAAGTGTTCCCAGTTCGGCGAACAGGCCGGCATGACCAACGAGCAAATGAAAGAATATTGCACGAAGGTCTTCCCAACTTTGAAGCGCTGGAAGAAATAACATGGCTTCAAGCAAAAACTACCGCGACTATATTTTGGAACAATTATCCGAAGTACCCGACATTTCCTGCCGTCCCATGATGAGAAAATTTCTGCTATATTCTGGTGGTATATTGTTCGGCGGCATCTACGATGACCGCCTCCTCGTCAAAATCGTTCCTGAAAATGAAAAGTTCCAAATACCCGAAGCCATTCCCTACCCCGGTGGTAAACCAATGTATCTAGTTGAAGATATGGACGATAAAGAAAAACTCACCGAGATAATCAGCGCAACTGTTGAAAGTTTAAAACAATAACAAATGGTGAGGGGCGACCAGACATTCTTGCTCGGCTTTGCATGGTTGTGGACTGGTGTATTGACCGCTCCGAATACACTGCGAAGATCAAGGTTATACCTAAAAAGGATTATCCGGTACTGATGCCCTGCGAGTTCTGAGGTATAGATATAAAGGCAAAGAGATTCGAACTTTTAAGAATATATGACTTAACTGGAGCCGTAGAGGCTTAAAACAATGACAATGGAGAAAATAAAAGAAATACAATGTCAACTAGCCAATTCCGCTATTGACTTACTGTAAAATTATTGCAATATATGATATAATATTAGTATGAAAGAAGTCAAGGCGGCGGTGGTAAAATTCACAAAAGACAGAGACTGGGATCAGTT
>JAUMXO010000023.1 GCA_030529135.1 Candidatus Saccharimonadota bacterium
GCCTCGGCGGCCTAAGGTGGGGGAGATGATTGGGGTTAAGTCGTAACAAGGCATCCGTACGAGAACGTGTGGATGGATTACCTCCTTTCTTGAGAAGGAATTATGCGCCTGAAACGGATTTATCTGTCGCAGGTAGCAAGGTCGGTTACGGTTATGATTAAGAGCTTAAATCATAACAGCCCTCTTAAAGAGGCGTAACATTAAGCTTTACACTGAAATGATGAAAATTGCACAACTAAGTTGTTAAAACAAACTTCTCCCAAAAGGGAGTTTTTTGTGTTGACAAAACACGGGTGGGTGGGTAGAATCAAAAGAGAATAAAAAGGAGGTATATGGATAAAACAGAACAAGTCCATACAAATTCAGAAAACCAAGAACCAACCGAGGCTGAAAAAGTCTTAGGCTCAATGCCGGAGTTTAGACAATCCCAAGACCAAGAAACAACAGAAGAAGTGGCAAAAGAAGACAGCGAACTTCTAAAAGATGCCAAAACCAGCTATGATATTTATCTTGCGAAAACTCGAAAAAGAATTAAAGAAGCGATAGATAGGGGATACGATATCAACGAATATGCTAGAGACCTCGCCGATTCTAATGCCCACGATTTTTTTTATTTGATAGAGTTTTTCGATGAAAATGGAGCCGATATGAATAGAATCCGCTATCGTGTAAGTGACCAAGCAAAAATAGATAATCTTGAAATTTTCAAAGAAAATGACCCCGATTGGGATATTGATAAACTCGTTGCTAATACCGATGATAGGAACATAGTAGATGTTATCCAAAACTTAGATTCCTTCCTTAAATACGGCGCACATATAAACATAGATGATTTGACCGCCAGAATGGCACCTAGGGAAATTGTGGAAAACCTAGATATTCTGGAGAAACACGGAGCCAATATAGATATACAGCAACTATACTCGAAACTTAATCCACGCGAAATAGCACAGGGGCTTGATGCATTAAGTGGGCGGGGGGTGGATATAGATGTCGACAATTTAGTTTCCAAACTGGACCCCTTCGAAACTGCAGAAAACCTTGATGTTTTAGAGAGGCATGGAGCCAATATTGATATAGATAAACTAGTATCCAACCTCGACTTGAACATGAAAGCTAAATTCGTGGATATCCTCAATAAATACGGAGCCAATATAGACTTAGCTAGCCTAATTGGCAATGCGGAAGATTTTGACGAAGCTACAAAAAATGACGAAGTAGACTTCAAATTCCTAAAAGACCACGGAGTAGCTCTCGAAAAAATCATACCAGATCTTAATCCGGCAGACATACCGTTCGGTGAACTAGATTATCTCATCAGCCTTGGTATAGATGTTGATGCCAATAGTCTTGTTGCTGCGCCATCTCGTGACCCAAGGTTAGTGTATATGTACATAGATACATTATTAGCAAACGGAGTAGATGTAGATGTACTAATAAGTAAATTTTCTGACAAAAAAGGTCTAATGAGTTATGAAAATAAAAGCCTGCTTGAATTAGCTTTAATGCGCAATGGGCTAGATCCAGACGATATAGAATCAGCAGGTGGACTCTATGGCCCATATCAATATCGACCATCGTCTGAATAGCGCAGATCAATAAGTTGGTACAATGCGAAGCGAAGCAGTGATGTGAAGCAAACCGCACCAAAGCCGGTCCC
>JAUMXO010000022.1 GCA_030529135.1 Candidatus Saccharimonadota bacterium
AAGGCATCGGTACGAGAACGTGTCGATGGATTACCTCCTTTCTTGAGAAGGAATTATGCGCCTGAAACTGTAAAGTCGCAGGTAGCAAGGTCGGAATACGTGTTATGATTAGCAAGCTTGAATCATAACAACTCTGGTTTTACCAGACGTAGCAATAAGCTAACAGAACTAAAGATAATGATTGCACAACTAAGTTGTTAAGCAAAATCCGCCCGGAAAGGGCGGATTTTTATTGACAAAAAGGGTCGGGGGGGGGGTACAATTAAAAGTATCAATACTCGTTAATGGAGGTACGTAAAATGGATATCACTGATGAGTTTATTAAGAAGATACTCAATATCTTGCCGCCAGAAGGTCTAGGCAAATTAAATAGCATGATTGACAACAACGAAATTTCAGAACAGACAATAGAGAGCTTGTTAGCGGAATACGGCATCGACAAAGTTGCCATCGTTAAAGAAATTCAAGGAGAATCACAAAATGAATCCAGAGATTAATCATAGAGAACCAGAACAAAACAATTCTTCCGAATGGGACAATCTTTCTAGTGCCGAGAACAAAATATTTAACCCAAGTTCTAGTGAGCAAACTAAAAATCTAAGGAATATTATTTCCGAAAAAATCAAAAACAATGTTAAGGTCAAGAAAGCTTTTGCTGTAGTTGCGCTAGCTGCGATGGCTACCGCTAGTGGTGTCGTAGGCACTTCCGCCTCTTACACCGCTATTACCGCTGAGACGCCAGATAACAACGAAGCTGAATCAGGGGCAGAGGCTATACTACTCAGCCCGTCAGTTGTATTGGAAGATAATACTGAGTTTTGGATGGATTTTACTGAGAAAGAGCTAGAATCTTCAGAAAGTTTTGCAGACGTCATGAACACGGTTCTAAGAGATGATAGAATCCGGCACGATATCAAAAAGCTTGGCTACCCTAACAACAACACGACTGTTGACCGAAGAATAGGCAAAATAGACGGCGATGCAAAGGGGAGATTTGTGCGAGTGGAAAAATTTACTGCGATACCTCAAACCACAGAAGAGAAGAATGATACCTATGGCCCAGGCGTCAAGTTAAAAAATGGTCAAATGGCCTGGGTGTGCGATTATAATATTAATAGGCGTTGGGCTGGTATAGAGCCAGAAGAAGATGAACTCGTTAATCCACCAAAGTCATTTTTTTCCCACGCTGACATTGAAGCTATCATCCGCGCTGCCGAGGAAGCCGCTCGTGCTCAAGATGAGGCTAGCCGGCTAGAAGCAGAGCAAACCATCCGCGCTGTCGAGGAAGCCGCTCGTGCTCGAGATGAGGCTGCTCAACAAGCTGCCAACGAAGCCGCCGCTAGAGCTGCCGAGGAGGCTGCTCGTGCTCGAGATGAGGCTAGTCGGCCAGAAGCAGAGCAAACCATCCGCGCTGTCGAGGAAGCCGAAGGGCACGGGTACAGTGATGATACGGATAGAGAACGTGCTGAATACTTCAGTCATTCAAATTTTTAACACTTCACCGAGTTCCGCATAGGTACGATGGCTTGTTCTGATTTTGAGGATTACTACTATTGCGATCCTTACGATTATTGAACAAAACATTGCCCCATCGAACGCCCTTTACGGGCGCTTTTTTATTCCGATAGTAATATGATACAATTAAAGCATGGACGAAATGGACATTCTAAAAAAGCAGGATTATCTGAAACTCAAGCAGAAGTTTACGACTGCTTATTAAAAAATGGCGCTATGACACCTATGGAAATTTCCAAAAAAACAGGGCAATCTCGCGAAAACTGTTATATGGTAGCTAAAAAACTCGTTGATCTCAGTCTAGTCGAACAAACCGATGACAAGAAGAGTACATACCGCGTACTCAACCCAACAAATTTAGAAATTCTTGCCGAAAAACGACGCAAAATCACTGCCAAAAACGAAAAATACGTTAAAGACAATCTCTCGTCTTTATTAGATATATTTTATGCTAATAACGAGATGCCTGGGGCTAGGACATTAGAGGGAATAGAGGGAATTAAAGAAGTTTTTATAGATAATTTACGTACAAAAAAAGATATATATTTTATTCGAACCGTTGCCGACAAAATCCTCAGTGGAGAAGAAGGTAAAAATTTCTTGCATAATTATCGTAGTCAGCTTCCGCTTCTCGGAATTCATACTTATGCATTAACCCCCTTGACTCACGAAGCCTTGAAAAAAGTAAAGTCTGGTCGTGACGATGCAATCAATTTTCATCGTACTTGGATGCCAGAGGGTGACTATACTGCACCGGTAGAGATCCAGGTTTACGGTGACAAGGTGGCGCTAATCGCTTTTGGCGAAACCCAAATGGCTACTATTATTACTAGCCCTGTTATCGCTGAAGCAATGCGTCAAATCCTTAAAATTATGATAAAATTTTATCAAGAAAACTACCCACAAGAGTACTAAAACGGCTGTTTGTAAAATTAATTTTTACGAAAAAATGTAGATTTTGTCCCTGTAAAAGTAAAAAACTATAAACCAAATTTTACTTTTTGCTCGTTTTATTGTATAATGGTGACAAGTTCAAAAATGAACTCGGTAACTTAAAATAGTTTGGCTCCGACCATGAGCCGTATAAGTGTGTCAAGGCCTGCCTTGTTGTGTGACGATGTGAACATCGTTGCAGCACAGGGGGCAGGGGCCCAGTAGATGAGGGCCGAAGCCTATCCAGGAAATGGGATAGGGACACACAATGGTCTGCCTCCCGTGGCAGTATCACATACGGGAACCTGCAGATATGCCAGTGTATATGAGGCACTGGTGACTCGCGGAGCGAAAGAGCCAAGAAGTGTTTACCTTGGCGGACGCGCCGAGGTAAGACACTTACTTCTCGGCGGACGCGTCAAGAAGATGACTTATAAGCAGCGAGTGCAGGTTGAGGAGGAGTTTTGTAGATGTTTTCCTGCCGAGGGTGAGTGGAAAAATCTAAACGAGTGCGACCGCGACCTTGGGATTTCCAGGGATACGGGGAAGGGAGAAATCCCTCGCACAAGTCTGGGTGGGCAAAATGCCACCCTAGTGCTTGCCCTCGACGGATGTCGGGGGCTTTTTTTATTAAATACGCTACAATCGCACCAAACATAATCGTTATGTGTTACAATAACAAAAAGGAGAATTAAAATGAATGATAAACGCTACATACCACACACTAATCCAGATTGGAATCTAGAACTTCCGGAGGGATATGATAACTCTCTAGTAGATAAGCATGGCACCGTCCACGATGATGGGTATAATTTTGACGAAAGAGACGACGACGAAGAAGATATCCCACCTTTCAATCTTGAAGCCGCCAAAAAGGCTAGGGAAGAGGACCAGAAAAACTAAGCCAAACATATAACTAAACTGCTAAATTTTAAAACCACCCACGTGGGTGGTTTTAGTATCCCCCGAATGATATATTTTTTGTTCCATAATTTTGATTTTTATATAAAAAAGCCACCTCATAAGAGGTGGCAGGGGTGGTGTAGGTGCAGATTTTGCTACTACATGTTACATGATGTCGCAAGCTCTCATGACACCTTTAGCGAAACCGAGCAAAGCCGGCAGCTCTATCAGATAACAAGAGAGCTCAGTTACGATGACATCGCTTTCGTTGGCTTTTTTCACCGTAATGATGGAGTCGTCCGTCGACGTTTCCAGAACGAAAAACTCGGCAGTTACTCCAAGAGGTTCCGATGCAAGCCACGTATACGACGGCGGATACTTCGGTATTCCTTTGGAAGCCTCCTCTATTTTCTGAAAGCTAATTCCTTCAGAACGAGTGGGGGAAACTTCCTTAGTAACACTGCAAAACAGCTTTCCGAAGTCTCCTTCGTAGCAGTCAATGCCGAGGGATTCAAGATCATCAATAGACTTCCTGGCGTTGTCGCACCACTGTGCGAATGTACTGAAATTATTCAGCTTTGCCATAGCCTCCTTGATGTCTATCCCGCGGCACTCGGCGATTTTCGTACTACCAGAGTTACCAGGGTCGTACCAGCGTTCTATGAACCTCGCCGGATCGACCTCAGGTATTACATGCATACCCCGAGGCAAATTCATACTCTGCTTTCTTTCCATAAAAACCACCTCCTCTTAAGGAACACCACCCCTATAGCCAAATTATACCACAGATGAGTAAAAAAGTCAAAGAATGTTATCTTTCGTCTCCACTACCGTGAATTTTATTTCTCTGGTAGCGGTCCTCTAATTTTGCTACGTTTTCACCCGCCACCTCAGACAAGGGAAGCTCAAGATACCTAGCAATCGAAGCTAAATACCAGAGCACATCACCAAGTTCTTTGCAGATGGCTGTGCGATCCTCATCAGACACTACTCCATCCTTATCGCGCAAAATCTTTTTGATTTTATCCGCTGTTTCACCAGCCTCACCAGTAAGCCCCAATACTTTTTCCAAAAAACCCACCTCTTTTAAATCGCACTTGGAATAAGTATCATACTTAACTATTGCCTTTTGGTATTCGTCAAATTCTATCATCTCGTTCTCCTTATATTAAAACCTAGGCCGCTACCGTGGTGACTTTTTCGCCTCTCTCTTGGAGCGCTTTTATCATCTTTTGGTCTGCTTCACTTAGCAGCTTTATTAGATCTTCGTACTCAACTTCCATATTACTTAAGATTGCTTGAGCTTTTTTGCGGTCCTCAGGCAAAATATTTGGATTATTCGCTCTCTTTCTTAGGGTTTCTAGTTCCTCTATTAATTCATAACCAAGCTCTGCGGCTTCTGTCTCTGGCACGTCGTGATACTCATGACCAGACTGTTGAGCGGTTTGATTTTCTTGATTATTTCTTGGAAAACCTTCCATTTTACCTCCAAGGATAATGTATTACCATTATATCACAGCATCATTGTAAAAACCTATTTTTATAAAAAATAAAAAAATCTGCGCAATAAACCCCGGAGTATATCCCCAGGGTTTTAAAATGGATTTTTTTATTTAAGTCTATGTTATAATTAAAACATAAACTAATTAGCTGAAACCAGAAAGGCTAGAATGTCAGAAAAAATAAAAACATCAAATACAGAAGAACAGCAAATAGATTCAATAGAAAATCAACGTCACTTAGGTGCAGTCGGTCTAACTTTAGCTAATTTTCAAGATCGTCACAAAGAAATCATAGATTCTAGCTTTGATAAAGCCAGAGAAAATGGCGAAAAACTTCCTGGCAAGAACAACGAACGCAGAAACTATGCCTATCTTTCTCGTCTAGAAAAGCTCATTAGCAAATATGGCAATGAAGCAGAGAAGAAACTCTGGGAAGCTTCTATCAAAGATGATCTCCTTATAGAATATGATGATATTCCAGAATCCTATTGGCAATTTAAAAGACAAGAACTTAGAGATAATGGTGCTGGTGCTATTGAACTAACTGAAGAATACAAGCACAGAATATTCAAAGAAGAACGTAGGATCCAAAGAGAATCCCTAGAAAAGTGGGCCAATTATCTAGGTGATAAACATTCTCCTTATCCACTCTGGTTTAAAGTCTATGCCTGGGATGGTATGACTAAAATGGGTAAATACGCTAGAGACAAAGGTGAATATGCTGTCAGAAATAAGACCACTATGGCTCCTTATCCTGATCCAAATGCAGAAGCCCTAGCCAAAGTATTTGAAGTAGTTAATCGTTACCATGGTAATAGTGAAAAAGAGTTCTATACAGAACAAGGCGAAAGAAACATTAAGCTAGAAAAAGCAGTTCAATCTGGTAATTTCGCTAAGATCTATAATGCCATAGAGCGCGATATTGCTCCAATTATTGAACCACCAGAAAACCCAGAAGATGTCCATGGAGAATGGATAGAACACAGCCTCGGTGAAGAAGATGATATTGCTAGAGCTGCTAATGGCACTGGTTGGTGTGTAGCTTCCTCATCAGTAGGCAGGCATTATCTTGAATATGGTACTTATGGCCAAGATGAAGACTGGGATGAAGATTATGATGAAGACTACAATGACTACAACGAATCAAAATTCATCTTATTCCATTTGGAAGACCCTTCTACTAGGAAGCTCTCCAAAAATGCCGTAGCTTCCATTAGGTTAGACCCAGATGGGCAAGTTGCAGAGATTTCTGGTCTCAAAGAAGGCCAAGCTTTGAACGATTCTCTCGTCCCAGTTGTAGCAGAAAAAGTTAAATCTCTTCCTGGCGGTGAGAAATTCCTAGAAGCCTTTGCAGACAAACAAGAACTTATCCGTTTAGACCACAAAATGCAAAACAACGAAGATCTCACTAAGGAAGAACTAGAATTTATTTACGAAATCAACCACCCAATTCACACATTAGATACATACAATAATTCCGACCCCCGTATTAATGAATTAAGAGAAAAATACGGCCTAGAATATGCCTTAAACGCCGGGGTGGATATCAACCAACTCATGTCCAAACTCAAACCGTATGGCATCGCCGAAAATCTCGACACTCTCATTAGTCACGGTGCCAATATCAACCAACTCGTGTCCAAACTCGATTCGTATCACATCGCCGAAAATCTCGACACTCTCATCAACCACGATGCCGATATCAATCAACTCGTGTCCGAACTCCACCCGTATTACATCGCCGAAAATCTCGACACCCTCATTAGTCACGGTGCTGACATCAACCAACTCG
>JAUMXO010000016.1 GCA_030529135.1 Candidatus Saccharimonadota bacterium
CTGGTATGGATACTGTGGCCATCACTGGTTCTGGGGTTAAGAGTGGTGGTGCGGCCGGAGCCACATCTACCGCAGAAGTGTATTACAACGGCGAGATTACGATTACCGCTACTTCAAGTGCTGGCTATGCCTTTACAGACTGGACTGGCGATGCTACTTATACCAACAACCCAGAAACTATTGCAAACGTGACTAGCGATCTAGAATTGACGGCGAATGCGGAACAGGCTACAACTATGCAAAACTTCCCAGCTTCTGAATGTACTACTACTCCTAAGGTTGTAGCAGACAACCGTGACGGTGAAGTTTATACCATCCAAAGGCTTGCTGATGGCAATTGTTGGATGTTGGACAATTTGCGGTTAGATATCAGTGATAGTGATATTCAAGGTAGAATGACCCAAAATACCACTAATGCACCAGACCAAGTATTAGGATATCTTAAGAACGGCGGTGGTAGCGGTTTGTATGCAACTGATGGAGTAGTAGCCAAGACTGCAACTACTGGTTCCTGGGTGAACACTTATACCACTCCATATATCGCTACTGCTAATAAAGATTTGGATGTGACAAATTATGGTGATGGCTCAGGAAAAGCTGGTATTTACTATAACTATTGTGCAGCATCGGCTGGCTCGTATTGCACAAGTACTACCACTGGTAATGCGGCCTATGATATTTGTCCGGCTGGCTGGCGCATGCCTACTGGTGGTCCTTCTGGTGAATACGATGGGCTTCTCGCGGCATATTCGTCTGATGTATCTAACACTTTAGCAGCACTTAGTGTAAATCTTTCAGGCTATATTGTTAATAATGCTTTTGCTCACGTAAATGAATATAACTGGTCTTGGTCTTCAACGGGCTATGGGCTTACCGGGTATTATTCATATATTATGTCAGTAACATCGCCAACTAGTTTTGATGGGAGCTATCGCCAATATGGTAGAGCCTTTGGTAATACAGTTCGCTGTGTTCTAGATAATTCTATCCCTATGCAAAATATCGATCATGGTTTGATTAATAGTTTGATTCCAAATGTTGGGGATAGTACAGAACTTAGAGATCTTCGTGATAATAATAAATATACTGTGGCTAAATTAAGTGATGGCAATGTCTATATGACTGAGAATTTACAGGTCACTGGCTTGGTGAGAGGAGAAGATTCTAACTTTAGTGCTGCTAGCTTCAATACTTGTTATGCTAATCTTACCTCTGGCAACACTTATACTCAAGCGAGATGTACTAGCGGTGTTGATAATAACGGCGATCCTACAGTTTGGTATAACTTTATGGCTGCCAGTGCGGGCACGATAAATACTGCTAGTAGTACTGCTGATGCTACTCAGGATATTTGTCCGGCAGGGTGGAGGATGATGACTAAAGATGAAGCCACTGTGGCAGTCAATAATAGTGCTATATATAATCTAGTGGGTGGTGGCACTTACCGTGACGGTGGTTTGACTGGTGGGGCCGATATGTCGTATAGCTGGACATCTACACCTTCAAGTGCAACATCTAGATATAGTATCTATAAACAAGCTGGTGGCTCTTCTTATGTTGATGATCGTGCCAATTATACCAATCGTGGATATGGTCAATATATACGATGTGTTTTGAAGCCAACTATGCAAAGCTTTTCTATGGCTAGTGCAGATGCTATGCTGATTGGTGAGAGTACGACTTTGAAGGATATTCGTGACAGCCAAGAATATACTGTAGCAAAGTTACCTGATGGCAATGTTTGGATGACTCAGAATCTAAGATTTACTGGCACTGAGCTTACTCCGGAGGATACAAATGTAAACTCTGATGTGACTATGTCGTATATTGATTTTGGTGGTGGACAAAATTATACCGATGCTCAGCTTCGCAATAGTAATGATGTATCGAAGGGTGTTTGGTATAATTTCGTGGCAGCTTCTGCTGGGACCATCACTGGAAATAGTAATGGTAATAATGCTACTCAAGATATTTGTCCAGCAGGATGGAGGCTTCCTACTGGTGCCGAGCAGTCTGCTTTGGTATCAGCGATTGGTTCTAGTCCAGCTTCGTTCAATCCGATTACAAGTAACATAGTTTATCCGGATGGGTCTCAAAAAGGCTATGCTGATTGGTGGTCATCATCGGCAGTAAGTGATACGAATCGCTACACCATGGTTTATAATGGAAGTACTATTAGTATGTTTACATCCGATGGGCGATATTACGGCTTCTTTATCCGTTGTATTTATAATAAATCTGTAAATATGCAAAATATCTCACAATCTGCTATAAACTCCTTAGTCCCAAGTACGGGTAGTACTACTACTCTTAAGGACACCCGTGATGGCGAACTATATACCGTATCCAAACTTGCCGATGGCACGATTTGGATGACTCAGGATTTACGTTTCACTGGTACCGAGCTTACTCCGGCGGATTCGAATGTTGTCTCTAATATTACAATGACTTATGGAGCAGACTTGTCGGCTGGTGATTCGGTGACTGAGCCTAGAATGCATCCTACTAATACTGCCGCTCATGGTGTTTGGTACAATTACACCGCTGCCAGTGCTGGGACGGTCAATACTAGTACTGATGGTAATGAAGCTGTCCAAAGTATTTGTCCAGCCGGTTGGCGCCTCCCAACTCAAACTGAAATTACTGCTGTCGTATCGAATAGTACGGGATTTAACCCTTCTACTGGTGGTGTTTGGAACGAGAAATCTCTTCAATATACTGGTTGGGGTATGTGGTGGTCAGCCACAGCAAATGGTACCACTAATCGTTATCGTTTAGATTATAATAGTGCCGCCAGCGGTAATAAATTCAGTTCTAATCTTTATGATCGCCTTCGTGGGGTGTTTGTCCGCTGTGTCTACGATCAGACTCCAGTGATGCAAAATATCGATAGTACTACCTTAAATAGTTTAGTATCTAGTGCCGGAGACTCCACTATTCTTAAAGATACTCGTGACGGCAAGAGATATACTGTAACTAAACTCGGCAATGGCAGCATTTGGATGACCCAAAACCTAGGCTTCATGGGTGACACGATGGACTCTACGACCTCCAATATTTCAAGCGAATATACACCTTCGAATCCATACAGAGTAAATAACGGGTCGGGTTATATTGACGTTGGAGCAACCACAAATACATCCTACGAAGTTGCGGGGATTCACAATAGTCATACCGATACTAATGGTGTTTGGTATAACCATGCTGCAGCATCCGCTGGTACTGTTACAACCGCTTCTGATCTAAATAATACTGAGTATGATGTTTGTCCGGCGGGCTGGAGACTTCCAACACATACTGAGTTATCTAATGTGAAGTCATACTTGGCCCAATTTAATCCTGTGACGGGTGGTTTTTATAGTTACAATTCTACATCGATAAATTCATCATCTTATGGATATTGGATAACCTCTACGCCGGATGAAGATACCACACGTTTCTTCTCTTATTATAATGGTAGTACTTTGGTAGATAGTACTAGAAGCTACCGACTTGACCGTAAGAGTGCTACTTATATTCGCTGTATATATAATGGGCCGGAGAAAACTATGCAAAACTTTACATCAACAGACTCTTATGCTATGACTGCCGGCAATACCAGAGTGTTGGCTGATGCTCGTGATGGTAAAAAATATACAGTAACAAAACTATCTGATGGTAGAGTTTGGATGACCCAGAACTTGGCCTTTACTGGCACAGAATTGACCTCGGCAGATAGTAATGTGAGTGAAAATAAAACCATAAGCTGGACTAGCGGCATAACTACGGACAATGCATCTGCTCATTATCAAGATTCAGGGAATAGCACTAATGGAGTTTGGTATAACTATGCAGGTGTAACCGTTGGCGAAATTACCGGCACTACATCAACAACTAATTCTACAATGGATATTTGTCCTAGAGGTTGGAGATTACCTACTCGAACTGAAATAAGTGCAATGACTGGTTATATGTCTCAGTTTAATCCTATAGCTGGTCGATACCACCATTCTACCTATATGTCGAATCCGGTATTTGAGTCTAACATTGGTTCGTGGTGGAGCTCTGATGCGAATACCAACGCTTCCTATACTAATAGCCGGTACGCTTTGGATTATCGTAATAATACAATTATACTTGGTGCTACTGGATACTATCTGTATAATGGCTACAGCGTGCGCTGTATCTTTAATGAAGCAAATAATATTAGTCAGATTTCTACGATGCAACAGTTTGCTGCTTTGAGTCCTAGTGAAAAGACCAATGTGCTAGCGTCTATGACCGCTAATCAGGCTTACACTTTGCCTGACGTGCGAGATAATAAGCAATATACAGTGGCTAAGATTAATGGAAATGTATGGATGACGCAAAACCTACGTTTTACTGAGAGTACTGTCAGTCCAGAGACTAGCAATGTAAATAGTGAAACGACTATTTCATGGGGAGCTTTAAACGATGGATATACTGAGCCTAGCTATTACGATTCGGGCAGAACTGATTACGGTGTATTGTATAACTATGCGGGGCTTTCGGCTCTAACCATTACTGGTGCAGATAATACTGAAACATTAGAAAATGATATTTGCCCTAAAGGCTGGAAGCTACCATCGATGTCGCAATATTCTACAGTGACATCTTACTCGAGCGCTTTTGACCCAGTCAAATCTGGAGCATTTAGCGGGACAGCACATGGAGTTGGCTATGTTGGCACCTATGGATACTGGTGGACTTCTGATGTGACTGCTAATACCGATCGTAATTTCTTCTGGTATAGTGGAAGCGCCTTAAGAACTGATCATGGTGGACGTCCGCGTTATTATGCGACGGCGGTCAGATGCATCCTTAAATAATCGGTGGTGGAATAAGAGACAAAAATGTGGTATAATATATTTTATGGATAGATATGAACCGCTAAAAATTGAAGAAAAATGGCAAAAAATTTGGGAAGAGACGGAGGCTTTCAAAACTTCTGAAGTAAAAGGTCAACCGAAAATGATGCTAGCTGAGATGTTCCCATATCCTTCAGGGGCAGGGCTTCATGTGGGGCATGTGCGCAATTTTACTATCGTAGATGTGCTTACGCGGTTCTATCAACAACAAGGCTTAAATGTGCTTCGGCCGTTTGGCTATGATACTTTTGGACTTCCGGCGGAAAATTACGCAATTAAAACTGGTACAGCGCCACAAGAGGTGACAAAGACTAATATCGAGAATTTTCGCAAGCAGGCTAAGCGACTTGGTTATGCGATTGATTGGTCGCGTGAGATCAATACTTCGGATCCTGAATACTACAAATGGACTCAGTGGTGCTTCTTGCAGCTTTATAAGAAGGGTCTAGCTTATCAAAAAGAATCTTATCAATGGTGGTGCCCAGAAGACAAAACCGTGCTTGCAAACGAGCAGGTGGAAAATGGCAAATGTTGGCGTTGTGGGCATGAGGTAGAGAAGAAAAAAATGAAACAGTGGTTTTTCAAAATCACTGAATATGCGGATGAGCTACTTGATGAAATCGATAATCTGGAGTGGCCAGAGAAAATTAAAACGATGCAGAAAAATTGGATTGGGCGAAGCGTAGGGGCTCTGATAGAGTTTCCAGTGGATTCTCGGGCCGCGTCCGGTCGGCCCATCGCCACGGGCGGCCGGCGCTCATCCTCGCGCTGCCGCGCTCCGGAGTCCCTCGAATTCACCGGAAACTCTATCACGGTCTTTACTACCCGGCCGGATACAATTAAGGGTGCGACGTTTATTGTGCTGGCGCCAGAATATCAAGGTTTAGACTATATCGTGAGCGATGATTGCAAAGATGCTGTAGCTAAGTATAAGGTTGATGCGCTCAAAAAATCTGAAATTGAACGTCAAGAAAACAAGGAAAAAACAGGCGTATTTACTGGTGCTTATGCAATAAATCCAGCGACAAAGGAGAAAATTCCAATTTGGGTGGCAGATTATGTGTTGGCTGGTTATGGTACTGGTGCAATCATGGCGGTGCCGGCGATGGATGATAGAGATCGTGAGTTTGCTGAGAAGTTTGATCTTCCAATCGTAGAAACTGAGCTTGTGGATAGAGATCTTTATGGTACACCAAAAGTAACTTATAGAATGCGTGATTGGTTGATTTCTCGGCAACGTTATTGGGGCTGTCCAATTCCAATTGCTTATGACAAGGAAGGCAATCCACATCCAATTCCAGAAGATCAACTTCCAGTGATAATACCAGAGGTAAAAGATTATCAGCCAGATGATTCTGGGCGTTCGGCTCTTGCCAAAGCCAAAGATTGGCTCAAAGTTACAATCGATGGCGAAGAGATGATTAGGGAAACAGACACTCTGGATGGTTATGCTTGTTCGTCTTGGTATCTTTGGCGATACGCTTCGCCACATGACGATAAAGCCGCTTGGGACGAAAAAGCGATTTCTTATTGGGAGCCAGTAGATTATTATGTGGGAGCTGACCATGCAGTAGCGCACCTATTATACATTCGTTTTTGGTGTAAATTCTTTGCCGACCAGGGATATTTACCATTTAGAGAGCCAATTAAGCGACTGCTTTATAATGGCTATATTAACGCGCCAGATGGCAAGAAAATGAGCAAATCCAAAGGTAATGTGATCGACCCTCTGGATGTGATTAATGATGGGTATGGTGCAGATACTCTTAGAACTTATGAAATGTTTATCGGGCCATATGATATGGACGCGGCGTGGGACCCACGGAGCGTTGGCGGTGTCTATCGCTTCCTTAACAGATGTTATAATCTGCTGAGCGCAAGAGATGCCTTTCCGAGACCGTCTTGCGACGACGGGAGTAAGAAGAGCGAAGTCTCGCCCGTAACGACGGGCCGAGACGAGCGCGTCGAGGAAAGGCTGTCTCTTGCGCTCAGAAATAAAACCATTAAGAAAGTAACCGAAGACATCCATAAATATAACTTCAACACGGCAGTAGCAGCACTCATGGAATACGTGAATGAGCTCTATAAAACTGGGGCGTCAAAAGAAGATGTAGTCATTTTGGCGAAATTATTGAAGCCGTTTGCGCCGCATCTTGCTTCGGAAATGCTAGAAAAATTAGGTGCGGATGATGAATGGCCAAAGTGGGACGAAAAATATTTAGCATCCGATGTAGTAACGGTAGTGGTACAGATTAATGGCAAGCTGAGAGCTAAGCTTGAGATGAGTGCGGATAATCTTGAGGATGAAAAGAAAGTAATGGAGGCAGTGCTTTCCGACAAAAAAGTGCAAAAATATACTGAAAATGGCATCAAGAAGCAGATTTTTGTCAAAAAAGCTAAACTAGTAAATTTGGTGGTATAAAATGCGTAACCACCTGCTGTCACAACATTTTTTAAGAAGTCCGAGACTGGCTTTGATGTTGATTGGTCATTCTAATATCAAGAAGCGGGACCAAGTGGTAGAAATTGGAGCTGGCTCTGGAGTGATTACAACGGCCTTATCTAAGAAAGCGGCTAGGGTAATTGCGGTAGAACCAGACCCAAAAACTGCTGAAAAATTGAGAAAGAACTTAGAAAAGGCGGAGATTTCTAATGTAGAAGTGGTGGAGCAGGACTTTTTGGATTATGATTTGCCAGACGAAGCGTATAAAGTGTTTTCTAATCCGCCATTTCATTTAAGTTCAAAGATTGTGCACAAATTAATTGAGGCGGAAAATCCGCCGGAAGCTTTTTATTTGATTTTACAAAAACAGTTTGCTTTAAAACTTTTAAATACAGATAGGCATTATACCTCTCAGCTTGGACTAGAATTGATTCAGAATTATCAGACTAAAATTCGCTATCCAATGAAACCTACAGATTTTACACCACCACCAGCGGTGCCGACGGTACTTTTTGAAGCAAAAAGGATAGAGAAAATATGATAGAAATAACTTTGGTTTTGCATAACATTAGATCTTGCTATAATGTGGGGGCGATAATTAGAACAGCAGAGGGTTTTGGGCTAAAAAAAGTGATTTTATCTGGATATACACCGAGACCACATGACGAAAATTTATTACCGCACCTTAGAGAAAAAATCGACAAAGAAATTCATAAAACTGCACTAGGTGCAGAAGAATTAGTAAAGGTAGTTTCGGTTGATGACATAAAAACAGAAATTGTCAAATGTAGGACGGATGGGGTGATGATTGTAGGACTAGAGAATCATATAGATGCCAAGACTTATCGGTTGGACGACCCAAATTTAAAAGAAAAAATAGGTGATAAGATTATTTTGATTCTTGGTGAAGAAGTGGATGGAATTGATCCGGAGCTACATAATTTGATTAATACTTTCCTGGAAATTCCAATGCGCGGCAAAAAAGAGTCGTTTAATGTGTCTGTGGCGACGGGTGTAGCTCTTTATGGGTTGTTATATTAAAAATTGAGAAATTTTTGATATAATGAAAATATGATAAAAGTTTATACAACTCCTACTTGCGCCTATTGTCACGCTTTAATGGATTGGTTAGATGAAATGGGCGTAAAATATAAAGAAGTAGATGCGACAAAGTACCCTGATATTTCTACGGTGCCAGTAACAGAGATAAATGGTGAAAAAATTATAGGTTTCGATCGCCCAGCGATTAAGAGAGCCTTGAAAAATCTTTAAAATAGTGGTAAAATGGTCTAAATTATATATCAATAAAGGAGCAAAATGCCTGAACCTAAAAAACAGAGTAGCCCGCGGAAGACTGGACTTCGGAGAAGCCATCTTCGTCTTAAACTGGCTCGTAAAGTTAACAAAACATCTCCGGTAAAGGTCTTTGAGACAAAGAAAAAGACCCCAAATTTAAAGGTGAAAACAGTAAAAGGACGGAAGAAGAAATAGTATATGGCAAGCAATCGACATTTAGGTAGAGTTATTGTCTTACAGAGTTTATATGAATATGAGTGTAGGACCCTCGCAAATGACCCAGAAGTCGATCTCGATGTGATTATAGCGAAAAACATCGAGCCATACGAAGGTACATTAGGCGATACAGAGTTTGTGTATGAACTTACGCATAAAGTAGTTGATAATACAGAGACTCTAGATGCCGCGCTTGCGCCGATGGCGCCAGAGTGGCCAATTTCGGCAATCGCAGCGATTGACCGTAACGTGTTAAGAATAGGACTATATGAACTTTCCGAGTGCCAGGATACAGTTCCGCCAAAAGTTGCTATTAATGAAGCGGTGGAACTAGCAAAAGCTTTTGGCTCAGATAGCTCATCACGATTTGTGAATGGAGTACTCGGTACGGCTTTCAAAAAGCTCGGAATAGTTGTAGAAGAAAAAGATGAATCAGAACAACAATCTAACAGCAAAAAGGATGCCAAGAGCGCCACAAAGAAATAGTGGCGAACCAGTGCAAAGACGAACTTTAAAAGTTCCCGAGGCTTTACCGACAGAACAGATAAAGGAGTCACCTTTTAGGAAAATTACCTCAGCAGTATTTAGAAAAAAGACTGCAATTCAGGAAATTGTACGGGAGCCAACTTCTGGCGGGATTGTTTTTCGTTTGACGGCTGACAAAAAAGATATTGAAATATTGTTGATTCAGGATTCAAAAGGGCGTTGGACAATTCCAAAAGGTCATATTGAGCCGGGTGAAACCGCTAAAATGACCGCAAGAAGAGAAATCGAGGAAGAGACCGGACTTAAGAATTTTGATATTTTAACATGGCTTGGGAAAATCCACTTTAAATATCGTAGAGCCGATAAATTAGTCTTAATGACTACGCAAATTTATCTAGTGCAAGCTCTTGACGCTAGAGAAACTTTGACGGCAGAAAAGTGGATGAAAGGGATAAAGTGGTTTTCTTTTACGGAAGCTTTAGATATGATTGAATATGATGATATAGAAAAACTAATGCTGATTGCAAAACGCAAGATTAGAGCAGGAGATTTTTAATGCAGGAGACGATGAATACAACTCCGTATCAGGAGTTTGCAAAAAAGAAACTAGGATTTGAGTTTAAGGATATTTCTCTACTAGTGACGGCACTTACGCATCGAAGTTATGTGAATGAGCATCGTGCGAAAGGGGTGGCACACAATGAGAGATTGGAGTATCTAGGCGATGCAGTGCTCGAGTTAGTCTCCTCAGACTTTTTATACCGAAGATATAATGAATCTGAGGGGATTATGACTTCACTTCGCTCGGCACTCGTTAGAACTGAGTCGATTGGTGAAGCAGGGCAGAAATTAGGATACGGACCTCTAGTCCGACTTTCTAAGGGCGAAAAGATGGGTTCTTCTAGAGCCCATGATGTAATTATGGCAGATTGTTTTGAAGCGGTAATTGGAGCAATCTATCTTGATCAGGGGTATGATACTGCAAAAGATTTTATCGCCAAACATATTTTGTCGAAAATTGATACTATTATAGAGGAAGGGACTTGGAGGGATCCGAAGTCTTATGCCCAGGAACTAGCACAAAAAGTAGAAAATGTTACCCCGATGTATCGGACTATACGTGAGGAGGGCCCAGACCACGACAAACATTTTGTGGTGGGAATGTACATTAACGGAGAACTTTTTGCTTCTGGTGAAGGACATTCTAAACAAGATGCACAAACGATGGCAGCGAAAGAGGCTGTAAAAAAATTCCGGAAGATTCTTGGTCCGGAGATTGACCAATTTAAGAAAAATATAACTGTAGAAGAGTAAAATAATTTTTTTGCAAACTGGGACTTGTTTGCTTGTAAAATTTATAACATAAAGTCAAGAAAAAATGTCCTTAAAATCTGGGACATTTTTTCGTTGTTAGGTTGTAAATTTTATGCAAACAAATCTGATTTAAATTTCATTATGTTCGCAAAAGAATTATCTTACTCTGCAGCTGGAGTTTCTTCAGCTGGAGTTTCGGCCGGTGTTTCTTGGGTCGGCGCTTCTTCAGCAGCCGGAGCTTCTTCTTTCGGTTGATTTTTACGAAGCTTATCTGCGTGTTTGGCTTTTTTGGATTTCTTTGGCTCTTCTTTGTACCATTTTGGTAACTTGATGCCGTTTTTCTTCAAGATAAGAGCAACACGGCTAGAAGGTTTAGCTCCGTTTTTAAGATATTTCTCCACTGCCTCTTTATCCATGACGAGAGTCTTAGTGGTAGGGTTGTAATTACCGACCTCAGCCACAACGCGCCCGGAAAGAGGGTGGCGCTGGGATTCTTGGACGATTATCCGGTACATCGGGAGATGTGTCCGGCCATTACGCTGCATACGAATCGCTAGCATATTTTTCTCCTTAAATTAATATTCATTTTATTTTAGCATAAAATCCTGAAAAATACAAGGTACAAAATGCTTTTAGTATGTTATAATGAAAATAACAATAAAAATTTAACAATAAGGAGTAACATGGCTACTATTGACCAGCAATTTGTAGAATATATCGTAAAAACCTTAGTCAACAATCCCGATAAAGTTTCCGTAGAACGCAAAATTGATGAAAAAGGAGTGCTTCTATCTTTAACCGTAGATCCAGAAGATGTTGGACGTGTAATCGGTAGACGTGGTGCAACGGCACAATCTCTTAGGGTATTGCTTAGAGCGCTTGGAACTAAGCAAGATGCACGGTTCAATCTTAAAATTGTAAATACTGATGAAGAGGGTGCAGGGCATGCTTCAAGGCCTGAAAAAGCCGAAAATGCTAAAGAGGAAATCAAAAAAGATGAAGAAGCTATAGAAGAGGCCGAAGAAGTCAAGGAAGCAGATGAAGAGCTTGAAGAGGAGGAAGATGAAGGAAAAAAAGAATCCCACTCTGAACTTGCTGAAAAAACTCGTGCTGAGATGGCTGATTTGGATGATTTAGATATCTAGCTATCTAGAGAAGGTTTGTTTATTGTATAGCTACGTATTATTTTGATGGTAAATATGATATAAGTATTGACATTTTATAATGTTTGTGTTATAATGTTGGTACGTAGTTGTACATTAAAAAGGGGGTGATAAAAATGCTTTTGAAGAAGTATTTAGAAGAAAAAAACTATGAAAGTGGGGGGATTCGTATGATGGCTATAGCGAATGGGAATTATGTATATGGTATTGAAGTTAGATTCCCCGCGACGCTGTACGAGTCCGACAAAGATGCGTTTACTGCGATGGTGAATGTTTTGAATCGTCGTAGTGGCGGTGTATTGAAAGTAGTTTCGACTTGGGAGGAATTTCATTCTGGAATACTCTCTTTCCGAGTTGCATTCTGCAACCACGCTTATACTGATAAGCAGGTTATGGAGTGTATGGAACTACTATTGAGGGACATCTTTCCCTCTTTCAGCAAATAAGGACGGCCCCGCGTTTTTGCGGGGCTTGTTTTTTGTTTGTTTTATGATATTATTGGGGTTAATAATAATACATTGGAGGTGATAGTGCTTTGGGAAAAAAATCCAAACGGGGAAGAAAGTTCAGAACGAATTTATAACTGGGGTGATATAAAAAAAGAAATAATTTCTGAGACGCCAAAAGAAGGAAGCTTTGAGGGATGTTATTCGCAGAAAGAAATAAAAGCTGATCGCGAGCGGATTGCTAAAATTAAAGAACGGTTAGGTGTAAAAGATGAAGACGGAATATCTACTTCTCGTATACAAGAATATGCGATTGCTCAAGAAATTGGCGAAATGGACTGGTTCGGTGAAGATAAACGCAGTAATGAACTATTCCCCAGTGAAAAAGGTCAACAGACAGTAGTTTTTCTAAGTAGTGAATTCGATGATTTTGTAAATCATGTTGATGCAGTATGTGTGATGGACAATGCTGAATCAGATTTTGAACCTGTCCCTTTTGCGTTAGATATGACTTATAATACTGATGTTGAGGGACTAGATAAAAAGATGTCCTGGAGGCATCCGTCCGCGGGGGTAAAAATTCCCGGTTTTGCGATGGTAAAATATTTCCAGGATACTTTCAGCCCGAACCCGTTGCTCAAAAAAGGTAAAATATCGATTATGCCAAGATTTGTAATTGGTTTCGAGCCGGATCTTTCTACAGAGATTACAGAATTAAGGATGACAAATACTGGTTGGGACTCCCTGAGAAGAGATGAATTAACAGCAAAGGCTAAATGGTGTGTATTGAGAGAGCTAAAAGCTCAATCTGCTCAAATGTTGGAGTATTTGAATGAACATCATGCAGATAGTCCATTACTAGAGACTGCGTATTCCCAAATAAAATCTTTGGATAGATATTTTGCTGGAGCGATTGAGGCGGCGAAGGGAATGGATAAGAACCATCCTGAGCGGCAAGCTTATTCTAATAGAGATGCGGTGGTTCAATCAATCCTATCAAGAAATATTTATAATTAATGACTTTTCTTATTTATTTTTGTCTATTGTTTGTAAGTGAGGAGTGTTGGGGGGCTATATCAGAAATTTGAGCTCAGTAGGTCTGAAGGAATTAGAGGGGAAAATGAAGCTGTATGATAAAACCATTACGGTTACATAAGTTTTCTTTTCTTGAAAAGTCCTTGGCGATTGGCCGGGGCTTTTTTGACCCAAAAAACACCCTTCAACGTGGGCGCTTTTTAGACATATATAAGACTCTCAACTTCAAATTCCCATTTTCAAGCTGACTCGCAGTTAGTTAGCTTATCTCTAATTATACACTAGCAAGATCAAAAATCAAGACTATTTTTGTAAAAATAGATAAAGTTTTCCACAAGATAGAGCTTTTTATATGCTTTTTGCGGAATTTATGGCAAGGATGCTTTTATTTTTTGAAAAAGTGTGCTATAATTAGTATCAAGAAGTAGTGTGCCTTGTTCAAAATCTTTAAGAGAAGTGGCGTTTCTCTAGGGGGAGCTGGGCAGTAATCTTCGGCGCTGAGACGACCGTAAGAAGAGGAACTTGTGGACGTCAAAAAGATACTAAACACTAATAAAAGAGGTAAAATGGCGACAAAGCTTAACCAGCAGCGCCGGTTCTTCACGGAGGAGGATCGGGCGGTGGAAATTCCCGACATGGTGATTCACCAGAAGAGGTCGTGGGAAGATTTCATCGAAAATGGACTGCAAGAAGTTTTTGACGAAGTAAATCCGATTGATGATTATACTGGTCAGAAATTTTCACTCCGTTTCAAAGAATATAAATTTAAAGAGCCACAAGAGTCTGAACAAGAGGCTAAATATAATCTGGCTACTTACGAGAAACCACTTTACGTAGTGGTAGAGCTTGAAAATAAAAAGACTAAAGCTAAGAAAAAGCAAGAAATTTACTTTGGTAATTATCCATGTATGACCGAACGGGCCACCTTTATTATTAATGGTACTGAGCGGGTAATCGTTTCTCAGTTGATTCGTTCGGCTGGAGTATTTTTCACTGCTGAGAATATCGGTGTGAGAAATTTATATGGCGCTAAGGTGATTCCAGGACGTGGCGCTTGGCTTGAGTTTGAAACGACTGCTAATGGTATGATTAGCGTAAAGATTGACCGTCGTCGTAAAATTCCGGTAACCACTTTTCTCCGTGCTCTCGGTATGAAAGAAAGCGAAATTAAGAAGACTTTTGCTAAAGTAGATACTGGCGAAAAGAAGTTTATCGAGGCGACTCTTGAAAAAGATCCAAGCTCAACTCAGGGCGAGGCTCTTCTTGAGGTTTATAGAAGAATCCGACCAGGCGATCTTGCTACGGTAGAAAATGCGAAATCAATGATTGATCGGATGTTCTTCGATCCGAAGCGGTATGATTATTCAAAAGTTGGTCGTTTCAAGATGAATCATCGTCTTGGTTTTGATACACCAAATGATTCAGAACATCGTACCTTGCAAATGCAGGATGTAATTGCTATTATTACGGAGATTATTCGTCTTAATAATACTCAGGAGCCGGCAGATGATATCGACTCTTTGTCTAATCGTAGAGTAAAATTGGTAGGTGAATTGGTCCAGAGGCAGTTCCGTTTGGGTATGCTACGGTTGCAACGCAATATTTTGGACCGTATGTCAATGGCAAACCCAGATGACGTAGTGCCTTTGCAACTAATCAATCCACGTCCAGTGGTAGCAGCAGTGAAAGAATTTTTCTCGACCTCACAGCTTTCACAACTAATGGATGAAGTAAATCCATTTTCTGAATTAGCACATAAGCGTCGTCTAAGTTCAATGGGTCCTGGTGGCTTAACTAGGGAGCGTGCAGGGTTTGACGTGCGCGATGCTCACCCGACTCATTATGGTAGAATCTGTACTGTAGAAACCCCAGAAGGTGGTAACGTAGGCCTCGTGCTCAACTTAGCTACCTATGCAAACATTAATGAATACGGCTTTATTGAAGCGCCTTATCGAGTCGTAAAAAATGGCAAGGTAACTGACGAAGTGGTTTATATGGATGCAGCTACTGAAGATGATAAGATTATCGCTGATGCATCAGTAAAAATTGATAAAAATGGTAAATTTGTGGAAGATTGGGTATCCGCTCGTGTGCATGGCAAGCCAGCACAAGTGGAAGCTAAGAAGGTAACCCATGTAGATGCAGCGCATAAGGAAATTCTTGGTGTATCAGCAAGCTTGATTCCATTTGTAGAGAAAAACCGGGTTGACCGTTCTCTTATGGCCTGCGCAATGCAGAAACAAGCAGTGCCGCTACTTAGAACTGACAATCCAATTGTCGGTACTGGTATCGAAGCGGAAGTAGCAAAAAATGTTTCCCAGCTGGTAACTGCTGAAGGTTCTGGTGTAGTAAAGAAGGCTGATGGCAAGTCCGTAATTGTAACCTATGATAAAGGTGGCGATCACGAATATAAATTAACTCATTTTGAAAAGACTAACGATGATCGTTGTTATAATCAACGATGCGTAGTGGCCAGAGGTCAAAAGGTTAAAAAAGGCGATGCCTTGATTGAAGGTGCATCTATCCATGATAAAGAATTAGCACTAGGCCGCGATCTCTTGGTAGCGTTTATGCCATGGCGTGGCTATAATATGGATGATGCGATCGTAATCTCTAATCGCTTAGTAGAAGATGATGCGCTTACTTCTATAAACATTAAAGATTTTGATGTAGAAGTTAGGGAAACTAAGCTTGGTCCTGAACAAGTAACTCGAGATATTCCAAATGTTTCCGAGCATTCACTTCGTCATCTTGGTGAAGATGGTATTGTGACGATTGGTTCAGAAGTAAAAAATGGTGATATCTTAGTAGGTAAGATTACGCCAAAAGGTGAAAGAGAACTAAGCTCTGAAGAGAGATTGCTTAGAGCGATCTTTGGTGAAAAAGCTAACGACGTACGTGATACGTCTGTACGGATGAATGGTTCTTCTACTGGTAAAGTAGTAGATGTTCGTGTTTATGATGCTGATAAATGTCGTGAACAAGGTCACGAGCTCAAAGCTGGCGTAATTAAGCAAATTAAAATTTATGTAGCTGAAATGCGTAAAATTGGCGTAGGTGATAAGTTGGCTGGTCGTCATGGTAATAAAGGTGTGGTCTCTCGGGTGTTACCGGTAGAAGATATGCCATTTATGGAAGATGGCACGCCAATTGACATTCTTTTGTCGCCAATGGGTGTACCTTCTCGTATGAACCTTGGTCAGCTTTTCGAAATCCATCTTGGTATGGCGGCGAGGGCGCTTGGCTATAAAGTGGCAACTCCACCATTTAACGGTGTGCCTGATGAAATAATTTCTGACGAGCTCGAAAAAGCTGGGTTTTCCCGTGATGGTAAAGTGCAACTATACGATGGTCTCACTGGTGAACCATTTGAAGAAAGAACGTCAGTAGGTGTAATGCATATGCTTAAACTTCACCACATGGTAGAAGACAAGATTCATGCTCGTTCGACTGGTCCTTACACGATGGTTACTCAACAGCCACTCGGTGGTAAAGCTCAAAATGGTGGCCAGAGATTTGGGGAAATGGAGGTATGGGCACTTGAAGCTTATGGTGCTGCGACTACTCTTCAGGAAATGTTAACCATCAAATCTGACGATGTTTATGGTCGTGCTAAGGCATATGAAGCTATTATTAAACATGAACCGATTGAAGGGCCAAAGCTCCCAGAAGGCTTTAACGTGCTGGTAAAAGAGCTTCAAGGTCTAGGGCTTAAGGTAGATCTTCTAGATCATGGGGAATCCAGTGACGCTGGTGACGTGATAGAGAAGACTTCGCGCGAAATTGAAAAGTCTAAAGATGATCAATCAATTTATGATCAACATAAGAAAGATACCGAACCTTCTATTGTCGACCTCGATGAGAATGAGGCAGCAGCGATGATGGCGGATGAAGGTATTGAAATAACAGAAGTCGATGAAGAGCCGATGCCAGACGAAGAGGAGCTGGAAGAAGGCACTAATGACTTCGGAGGAGAGGAGTTATAATATGGCGTGGATGGATAATTTTATCAGTGCATCAGATTTCGATTCTATTCGCTTGTCAGTGGCAAGCCGAGACGATATCTTGAATTGGAGCTATGGTGAAGTCACCAAGCCAGAGACTATTAATTATCGGACTCAAAAACCAGAACGTGATGGTTTATTCTGTGAAAGGATTTTTGGTCCAACTAAGGATATCAACCCACACGATTCTAAGCTTAAAGGCGTAAGAAGCCGTGAAGCTGCGGTCGATAAAGAGGGTAATCTTGTAACTAAATCAATTACTCGTCGTGAACGGATGGGTCACATTGCTTTGGCTGCACCGGTGGCACACATTTGGTTTATGAGAGGTGTGCCTTCTGCATTATCACTTCTTCTTGATATTACCGTAAAAAATATCGAAAAAGTGGTATATTTTGCTACGTATTTAATTACGGATGCTAAAACCGATGAAATACAGAAGATCTTGGAACAATTAGAGGAGCAAACTCTGGCAGGACGCGAAGCAATTCGGATTCGCTATGCAGAGGCTGCTAAGGCGGAAGGTGCTGATGTAAAAGCTCTTGCTGAACAGCAGGATAAAGAATTGGAAGCCTTAGATGAAGAATATACTACTAAGAAAAATCTTCTAGATTCTTTCAAAAAAGGTGGAGTAATTGCGGAAGTGGACTATCGCAATCTCCCAGAAGAATACGAAGATTTGATTACTGTAGAAATGGGTGCTACTGCGATTAAGAAAATGCTTGACGAGATTGACCTTGATAAGTTAATCGCTGATTTGCAAAAGCAAGCCGAGGAAGCTAAGGGTCAAAAGGAGAAGAAAATTCAAAAACGCCTTAAAACGCTCGAAGGTATGCAGGCTGCTGGTATCAAGCCAGAAGATTTAGTGCTTACTGTAGTGCCAGTAATTCCACCGGATCTTCGTCCGATGATTGCGCTTCCTGGCGGCCGATTTGCTACTTCAGATCTTAACGATCTCTATCGTCGCGTAATTAACCGTAATAATCGTTTGAAAAAATTGTTAGACCTTAATGCGCCAGAGGTGATCTGTAGAAATGAGATGCGGATGCTTCAGGAAGCCGTGGATGCCTTGATTGATAATTCAGCAGCACATGGGTCTCGTGGCGCTAACTCTACAAACGGTCGAAGAAAGCTCAAATCTTTGTCCGATCTTCTAAAAGGTAAACAAGGTCGTTTCCGTCAGAATCTTCTCGGTAAACGCGTAGATTACTCTGGCCGTTCAGTGATTGTGGTAGGTCCAGAACTAAAATTAAACGAATGTGGCCTTCCTAAGCAGATGGCACTTGAACTCTTTAAACCATTTGTAATTTCTTGGTTGATTGGCCATGAACATGCTAACAACATTCGTGCAGCATCGAGATTGATTGAAGCCAAAGAGACTGTGGTTTGGGATGCTCTGGATGAGGTAATTGAGGGGAAATATGTACTCTTAAACCGTGCTCCATCTCTTCACCGTCTTTCTGTGCAAGCTTTTCAACCACGACTTATTGACGGCAAAGCAATTAAGCTCCATCCTTTGGTAGCGTCGGGCTTTAATGCTGATTACGATGGTGACCAGATGGCTGTGCATTTACCACTATCAGAAGGCGCACAGGAAGAAGCTAAGGAACTAATGACGGCGGAGAAAAATCTCTTGAAACCAGCCGATGGTTCTCCAGTTTTGGCTATTTATCAGGACGTAGTACTTGGTGCTTATTATCTTACTTACGACAAGCCTGGTACAGATACCGATAAGCCAAAAGCCTTTTCTTCGGTTTATGAGGCTGAAATGGCTTATGACCAGGGTGTAATTGCGCTCCAAACGCCAATTCGGGTGTTTACAAAGAAAGAGGTACGCAATACTACTCTTGGCCGGGTGATCTTTAATGAAATTTTGCCAGAGGATTATCCTTATGATAATTCGGTGCAGACGAAGAAACATTTGTCTAAAGTAATGGCCGACATCTTCGATCTTTATGGCGCTGATGCAACAGTGAAGACTGCTGATGATTTGAAAGATTTGGCTTTTGAATACGAAACGGTTGCTTCTATCTCTACTGCAAAAGATGATTATCCGACTTACGATGAGATTGAAGACTTTATTGCCGAAGGTGATGCAAAAACTGCTATGATTCAGCAAGACTTCGATGATGGTCTTACAACTGAGGAGGAGCGTTATCGTTTAACTATTGCTAACTGGCGCGATATCGACTCGAAGATTTCTGATTTCTTGCAGAGTAAATTGGCTGAGATGGATACTGATATCGCAGTAATGGTGAACTCGGGTGCTCGTGGTAATATTTCCAATATTAAACTTGCATCGGCAGAGATTGGCATCATGGTGGATATCAATAACAATGAAATTGAGCTTCCAGTAAAGTCTTCTTATAAGAAAGGCTTAAATACTCTAGAATCCTTTATCGCGACACGAGGTGCACGTCAGGGTCAGGTGTCTACAGCACTTCGTACGGCAGACTCTGGGTATCTTACTCGTCGTCTTGTGGATGTATCTCAAGATGTGTTTACTACCGACGAAGAAGCAGAAGATCCAGGATTTGCGGTTTACAAGAGCGAAACCGAGGTTTCTGGTATTGATTTTGTAGCGCGAATTGCTGGACGTTATACTGCCGAGGTAATACCTGGTTATCTAGAAGCAGATGAATTAATTACCAAAGAAGTTGCCGAACAGATTGCGGCTGATGACAATATTGAGTCTATAAAGATTCAGTCGATTTTGTCGACTACTGCGGTAGAAGGTGTACCTCGCAAAGCTTATGGAGTTGACATGTCTACCCGTGAACTCGTAGCGGCAAATGAGCCAGTAGGTGTGATTGCGGCGCAATCACTTGGTGAGCCTGGTACGCAGCTGACGCTTGATACGAAACATGGTTCTGGTGTGGCAGGTTCTGGTGCAATCGCCAGAGGTCTTCCTCGTGTAGAAGAGCTTCTCGAAGCCCGTACGCCAAAAGGTCAGGCATATGTTTCGCCAGTGGACGGTGTAGTATCTGTGAGTGAAGAGGGCAATCATTTCGTAGTGCGTATTGAGTCTCAATCTGGTCCAGTGGAACGAATTGAGCTTGAAGGTCGTAAGCCAGCAGTAAAAGATGGTGAATCTGTAAAAGCGGGTGCAACCTTGGTTCGTAAAAATGGCGATAAGCCAGCAATTAAAGCGACCACTTCCGGCATCATAGAGCTTGTAAAAGATGCAATTTTGCTTGTGTCGGATGCGGCTGGTACTTCTGAGATCAAGATTCCTGGTGACGCTGAACTGGTTGTAAAGACTGGCGATAACGTAAAAGCTGGTGATAGATTAACTACTGGTTCTTTAAACTTACAAGATTTGATGAACTATAAGGGTATCGAGGAAACCGAACGCTATATTATGAATGATGTTTTGTCGGTTTATTCAGCGCAAGGCCACGAGATTTCACCAAAGCACCTTGAAATTTTAGTGAGACAAATGTTCTCTAAGGTAGAGATTAAAGATGCTGGTGATTCCAGATTTATCTCTGGTGAGATAGTCTCAAAGGCTGATGTTCTGGCTGAAAATGAGGTATTAGAAAAAGCAGGTAAAACACCAGCTACTTATGTAAACAAATTACTAGGTATTACTAAAGTTTCTATCTACTCAGATTCGTTCCTCTCGGCTGCTTCGTTCCAGGATACCACTAGAGTATTAATCGGTGCGGCGATTAGAGGTAGCGTAGATCATCTGAAAGGTCTAAAAGAGAACGTGATCATTGGTCGCAAGATTCCAGTAGGTACCGGGGTGGCACCAATTGAGAATTTCGAAGCACCTGGTTCTAAAGTTCCTACGGAAGAGGACCTAGAAAATCTTTAAAGTTTATATGTAAATACCTTTCCTCTTGAAAAAAGAGGAAAGGTATGGTATAATTAGAAATAATAATATTAAAATAAGGATAGATATGAGTCGTATCGGAAAACAACCCATCGATATTCCGGCGGGAGTGACAATTACGGTCGGCGACAAAGAGATTACTGTCGCAGGCCCGAAGGGTCAACTCATCGTTCCGGTTCAGCCTATGACCTCAACAAAGGTCGAAGGTTCTCAGGCTATCGTCACTCGTTCTGATGACGAGCCAAAATCTCGGGCTTGGCATGGCCTCCAGAGAGCATTACTTAATAATGCTGTAATTGGAGTCACTAAGGGCTATGAGAAAAAACTAGAAGTAAATGGTGTCGGTTTTCGTCTTTCTGGCGGTGGTCAGGAGATTGAAATGGCACTTGGCTTTTCCCATCCAGTAAAATATAAGGCGCCAGAAGGCGTACAGCTTGCTACCAACAAAATGGAGATCACGGTTTCTGGGATCGACAAGCAAAAAGTTGGTCAGGTAGCTGCTGAGATTCGTAGTCTGAAGAAACCAGAACCATATAAGGGTAAAGGTATAAAATATGTGGATGAAACAATTATCCGCAAGGCTGGAAAGGCAGGTAAGAAATAATGAATAAGGTAATGAGAGCGGCGAGGACCCGCGCAAAAATCCATGGTACTGAAGAAAGACCAAGACTTTCGGTTCATTTTTCAAACTTGAATGTAACAGCTCAAATTATAGATGATGACAAGAAAGTCACTTTAGCTTATGCTACGACAATAGGTTCTAAAATAACTGGGACTAAGACTGAAAAAGCAGCGGCAATTGGTACGGAAATTGCTAAAAAAGCTAAATCTAAAAAGATTTCAAAAGTAGTATTTGATAGGGGTGCAAAAATTTATGCTGGCCGAATGAATGCTTTAGCTGAAGCGGCTCGTAAGGAAGGATTGGAGTTCTAAATGGCAGAAGAAAATGTTAATAAAGCCCCAAGAGTAATCAATAAATCTGGTACTCTAAAAATGGACGATAAAGTAGCTGCTACTAAGCAGATACGTGATATCTCTGGAAAGAAGATGGATCGCAAGAATCGTCGTGATAGAGTGAAAGCGGATGCAGGGCCAAAAGAATTTGATGAAATTACTATCGCGATTGACCGCGTATCACGTACGGTGGCTGGTGGGCGTCGGATGCGTTTTAAAGCTTTGGTTGCGATTGGCGATCATAAAAATCGAGTCGGGATTGGTGTAGCTAAGGGTAACGATGTTACTACCGCTGTAAATAAAGCTACGGCAAAGGCAAAGAAGTCGATGATTACCTTTAATATGGATGGAGAGACAATTTGTCACGAGACCCGCACCAAAGTAACTGGCGCAGATGTATTAATGAAGCCAGCTGCTCCTGGTACAGGTATTATCGCCGGCGGTACGGTACGTTCTATTATGGGTCTTACTGGTGTAAAGAATTTGATTTCTAAGTCACTTGGTTCGACCAATAAAGTAAACATTGCTTATGCAGTGATTGAAGGTCTTAAAGCTCAACTTCCACGCGAAAAATGGGTTGGTTTTGAAGGTAAAACCGTTAAAACTGTACCTTCAGATAAGATTATGAAAGAAAAAGTGGAAGCTAAGAAAGCTGAAATTAAAGAGAAGGTTGAGACCAAAAAAGCTGAGACTAAAAAGAAGGTAGAAGCAAAAAAAGC
>JAUMXO010000017.1 GCA_030529135.1 Candidatus Saccharimonadota bacterium
CACCGACCTCGGGCTTATGAGTCCCACGCTCTAACCAGCTGAGCTACGGTACCATATTCACATATTATATCACAAAATATGTTATAATAAAAGATATGAAAAGCAAGCAAGGTTTTACCATCTTAGAACTTATTATTGTCGCAAGTTTTGCAGGACTTCTCCTAGCTCTCTTTTTTGTCCAAAAATCAAATTTTGACGCTTTTAACCGAGATGAAGACAGAAAAACCGCCATCAACGCAATGTATTATGCATTGGAAGAAAGCTTTCACAAAGAACATGGCTATTATCCAGAAACCATCTCAGAAAAAAATCTCACCGTCATCGACCCAGCCCTCTGGACCGATCCAAATGGCTATAACCTTGGCGACTCAAAAAGCTCCTATTCTTATCAACCAGCCGATTGCGAAAACGGAAAGTGCAAAAAATATACCCTAAAAGCAAACCTGGAAAAAGAAGACACTTATATCAAAACTAACCGCAACTAAAACTAACTTACAATATATACATTATCTTTGTCGTCAGACTGTTTCGCAGAGGTCACCAATTTCGATATAGCCCTTAATTCTTCCCCTGTAATATCAGATTTTTTAAAAGTATAAGTCGTCTCTTCACCAACCGTAGAAAGTCTTAACGTTCCATAGCCAAACATCTTTTGCAAAATACCTTCTTGAGAAAAACTCGTATCCTCAATCGAAGAAAGATCAATCATGTTTACCGAACTAGCAAGTGGCGAAATCATTATCATTTGAATCACGTGTTTATTTGTAACAAAAAGCTTATTTCCGCTATATACCATCATCGTAAACAAAGCCGCAACAAACACTGCTGCAAATAACGAACCGAGTATAATATAGAGAAAACTTATTCCGATTCCATCTATACTATCTTGCCCTAATAATACTAACAAAAAGGCTAGTAAAATAAAAATTAGGCCTGCTCCGAGACCTCCCAATATCAAATTCAACCAAATTCTCGCTCTCTTAAAAGCGTATTCCACGTATTCATTTTCTTCGAGTTCCAAGAACGGAAAATCCTTCACACTTCTTTCATGTCGGATTCTCGTTAAGCCTTCGTCCATAATAGCTCCTCATTATTATTATATCACACTTTATGATTTTTGTAAATGCTTTTTGCCTTTTTCTGTAATTACTCTGCCCTTAGGGGTCCTCGTAATCAGTCCCATCTGCATTAGATATGGCTCATAAAAATCTTCGATCGTAGTAGCCTCGTCCCCCGTAAGCGCCGCAATAGTGGTAAGCCCCACTGGCTTGTCGCCATAATTATCCCACATTAGTTTCAACATATTTCTATCCGCTGGATCTAAGCCCAAATAGTCAATTTCCATCAAATCGAGAGCCTTCTTTGCTATCACCGTATCCACTATCCCATCCCCATTTACATCTGCATAATCTCTCACTCGTCTAAATAATCGGTTTGCAATCCTTGGCGTAAGTCTCGATCTGGTAGCCAAAAGTTCCAGAGCTTCCGGACGAATTTCCGTCCCTAATATCTTTGAAGTTCTAGAAATAATTTGCTCAATCTCCGGTTCCTTATAATATTCTAAGCGGTGAATAATTCCAAACCTATCCCTAAGCGGCCCCGCTAAAGACCCTGTTCGAGTAGTTGCACCAATCACGGTAAATTTAGGCAAATCCAGCCGCATCGATCTAGCCGCCGGACCCTTCCCTATCACAATATCTAATTTGTAATCTTCCATCGCCGAATAAAGAATCTCTTCTACCGCCCTTTTCAATCGATGTATTTCATCAATAAATAGTACGTCTCCATCTTTTAAATTCGTCAAAATTGAAGCAAGGTCCCCTGCTCTCTCAATTGCCGGACCAGATGTCACTCGAAGTGAAGTCCCAAGCTCATGCGCTATCACTCCCGCCATTGTAGTTTTGCCAAGCCCCGGCGGACCATACAATAGCACATGATCTAAAACCGCACCTTTTCCACGCTTCTTCACTGCATCAATGGCAAGTTTTAGGTTATTTTTAAGATGTGTTTGCCCAATATATTCATCAAAAGAAAGTGGCCTAAGCGATACTTCTATTCGCTCCTCTTCTGCGTCTTCATGCGCACTCGTCGGCTCCACTAGTCTCTCTATTGCCATAATATCATTATAGCACACTAGCTCAGATTATAGCTTAGCCTCACTAAATCATCTAGTTCATCATCGGACAATTGCTTACCAGCCAAAACAACCTCCACTCCACCCTTGCCAAAATATCTCGAGTCCATTACTGATTCATATTTTTCTACCAACAGTTTCCTCAACTCCTCATCCGTCCTCACTTCAATCGTATTTTTGTTTATCACCAAAAATACTTTTTCGCCTTTCAAAAACAACGTCCGCTTTTTCTCGTCTATTTTTTCCTGTTTCTCGGTATATTCGCCGATCCCACTTACTTTAGAAACGTCAAATACCATTTTAACTCCTCTATTGAACCTTCTATATCACTTAGAGCCCGATGCTCTTCCGCTTTCAAAAATTTTCGCCCCAAAGCATTCTCAAAATAAATCTTCCAAGCTGACACATCTAACATCCTATAATGCAATCTCTTATTTAGTTCTGGCATCTCTCTTTCAATAAACTTTTTATCCTGATGAATCGAATTTCCTGCCAAATAAATTTCCTTGCCAAAATTTTTGTCAACGAATTCAATGAGTCTCTTCTCAACTTCAGAAACCGGTTCACCATCCGAATTTTGTTTAATTAAACTATCACGAGAAGTAGAATTTTTATCCCAGAATTCTCCTACCATACGCTTCTTTATTAAATCTGGCGATACCCTTACCACAGCCTCAAACCGTCCCACTTCATTAAAACTCATATCAGTCGCAATTGCTGCTACTTCAAGAATTCGGTCCTTCACTGGATCAAGCCCTGTCATTTCCAAATCTACCCATAAAAGTTTAGCTTTTTTCATTACATTTCCTCCGGTATTTCAATATTTAAAATTTTCAATCCATGAACCATGGTTTCTAGATATATTTTCGTAAGCTTTGCTCTCTCACTTTCTTCTGGCGTCTCCACTACTGGACATTTTTCATAAAATCGCGAAAATTCTTGCGAAAGTTCATACAAGTAACCCGCCACTTTATGTGGAGCCATTTCTATTACTGACTCATTTAGCAAATCTTTATATTCAAGCAACTTTTTCGCCAAGTTTCTTTCGTATTTATTATAAACATAATTCTCTATTTTTTTATTATTTTTCATATTCGCTAGAATTTTCTTAGCTCTTACTGCCGAATATAATAAATATGGCCCAGAATTTCCCGTCATTTTAACAGACTCTTTTGGATCAAATACGATATTCCCACCTATTTTATATTTTAAAAATGCATATTTAGTTGCTGCAAGAGAAACCTTTTCGTCTTCAGAATCATACTCATCTTTTAGCTCATCTTTTACCATTTTTAATACATCTATTGCTTTCAAAAAATTCCCTTTTCTAGAAGACATTTTGACATTACCTGGAAGTTTCACTAATCCATGCGTAAGATGCGAAGTTTTTTCTACAAGTTCTGGCGCATATTGTTCCACTGACTTCAACACCACTTTCATATATTCCAACTGTTCCGAACCCGTAATTACTACTGATTTATCAAAATGATAATCTTCATACTTTTGAAAAATCAAACCTACATCTTTTGCTTCATATGTTGGCACACCCTCCTTGTTAATAAACACCCGCGTATGAAGACCATATCTCTCACCATCAAATATCACAGCCCCGTCGGATTTTTCATAAACACCTTTTTCTAATTCTTCCTGCACTTTTGCTAGACCAAGCCCTGCCACCATAGATTCCGGATAATATTTATCAAATTTTATTCCCAATCTAGCATAAAAGTCTTTAAAATATTCATAAGATAATTCTCTCCCTTTCCAATATAGCTCAGCAACTTCACCTTCATGAATATTTTCTGAATTTATCTTGTAAATTTCTTTATTCAATCTAGTAATTTCTATTTTTGCATTTTCATCATCTTCATAGGCAGCAGTACCTTCTATATAGCATCTTGCAATATCTTCGATTGTAAAATCTGATAAATTTTTCTGCATTAAAGCATATATTGTCTTTGCTACATGAAGTCCTACATCGCCACCAAAATTTGCTCTAATTACTCTTGCTCCAGCATATTCAAAAAGCCTAGAAATAGAATCTCCTACCACCGAAGTATAAAGATGTCCTACGTGTAGCACCTTAAACGGATTCGGATCTGAAAATTCACAAATGACCGTTTTACCCACAAATTTATCCGATTTCACTTCAAAATTCTCGTTTAACTCTGAAATCATACTGTTTAAAGCTGCATCAGAAATTTTAAAATTCAAAAATCCCGGAGGTGAGACACTAACGGAAGTATTTTCTCGGAGCATAAATGGCGACGGGCCATTTACGGAGCGACCGAAGCCCGTGACGCTCGCCCCTTGGGACGCGAATTGCCGAAGGCAAACGGGCCTGAGGGAGCGTTCCGAGAAAATAGCTTCCGTTAGCGTTTCTGCAATCTCCATCGGATTTTTGTGTACAATTTTTGCAAGTTTTAGCGGTGCATTTGAAGAATAATCCGCATCAATATTTTCAGGCGATAAAACGATCTCTGGCTCAAAATCAATTTCATAAAGCTCTAAAATAGCTTCTTTAAGAGTATCCCGCAGAATTTCCATATAATATATTATAGCATATCTCTATAGAATATGGTATAATAGTAGCAGCTGTGCGGGTATCGTATAACGGCTATTATGTATCCTTCCCAAGGATGAGACGACGGATCGTCCCCGTCTACCCGCACCATTTTTTATTGTCCGTTATTTTCATTTTCTTCTGGGTTTACGGTAATAAATTCAGTAATTTTCCCGTCTTCTTTTAATTTATCAAATTGTTCTTTAAATTCCGTAAATGGCACTTTAATAGAAACAAAATTCACCTCTGTATCTGTCTTTGAGATTAATTTCACAAAATAATACCCGTCGCCATTAGCAGAGACAAACTTACCAGATTGTTGACCAGGCTCTAACTTAACAGCTTCCGAAGCTCGCCCGCCATCAATATTCTGACTAGATACATAACCACCAGTTTCCTCGTATTTTATCTCATCACCCAACGCTTCCGCCACCGCCTGATAGTTACCATCGTTTTCCTTTAACATCTTCTCCACTTTATCCGCCAATTCATCTGCTTTTTTGTCAATTTTTTCTTCTACCTTAGCTTTTACTAAAGTAAGGTATAGCATCCTCTCGTACTCATCTTTCGAAAGCCCAAAATTATCTTCAATGATTTTTACAAAACTTTCCTCGCTGCGTTCTACTCCACCAATCTTTAATTGTCTCTGAAATTCTTCTTCCACTTCTTCGCTAGAAACAGTCACATCATTCTCTTTAGCCAATTTCAAAGCATAAGTATATTTTTCTGCCTCATTTAGAGCCGACTGCTTGTATTGAGTTTTTAAAGCCTCCACGGAGCCTTCATTATCCACCTGTCCAGACTGTCTTTCAATAGAAGTAATACTGCTACGGTAAAACATCAAATAGTCTGAGAATCTTACTGCCTCTCCGTCTACCGTTGCCACCGACACTGGTAAAATCTTCGTAATTCTAAATAACATATCATCCGTCATATTAAACCGATAAAGCGCCAACCATCCACTAGTCACCACTACGGCAACTACCACTACGGCAATCAAAATAGTACTTACCACAATACGATGTTTGGTCCATTGTAAAGGGTATTTAAATTTACGACCTTGAGCTAACACCTCCTCGCGTCGCTCATCCACCTTCTCTTGCTCAGTCTTTTTCTCTTCTTTAGATAGTAATTTCATGATATAATAACATTAGTATAACATAAATGGCCCGGTAGCTCAATGGATAGAGCAGTTCCGTCCTAAGGAAAAGGTTGTGCGTTCGACTCGCACCCGGGTCACCAAAAAATTAAAAATCCAGAATTAATTCTGGATTTTTTGAGGCGACGCCCGGCGAAATAGCTTTGCTCTAGCAGAGCTATTTTTTTCTTCTATGCACAAAACGCAATGCTCCAATTGATACGCCTAATATCACCATTGTCGCACTGCCAATTCCTACTGCAACAACTCTTGTAAATACTCCGGTATTTGGCACAATAATGTCCATATCATTTATATTACGACCTCCAACCTTATTAATATAGCCCTTAAACCAAGCCGGCAAAAGTTCCATGTGACGAAGCTTGTCAGACGGCCAATCATCACCTGTATTTTCATTAGTCTTTGCAACTCGCACAGCAAGATGTTCGTAAGTAGCACTTAACATGTCGTCCGAATTCTCTATTGTATCAACAATTTCACTGCCCGGAGCTAGATCATTAAATGGGACTTCCTTATACACCGTTTTGTCAACCGTATTATAATATACTAATTTTCCATTTTTATAGCCAGGTCCGAGCGACTTAGCAGTTACAGTGTAAGCATCATGATTACCACGATTATGAAAATCGTATTTCAAATCAACAATCTGGACTGGCCCCTCGTAAGCTTCAATCAAATGTTCCGATTGTACGCCAATCTCTGCATATTCGCTATCGCGACTAGTAGCACCCAAGACATACATCCGCGGATTAGTATAGTCAGCCTCCGGAAGTTCCAGCTCAAGCTGATAAGTCTCGCCAGGGCTTAAAGTAGGGATATTGTAATCTTCCAGTTTGGCATATCGGTCACTGGATTCATCTCTATTCTTTAAATATAACGAGAATTTATCAACATGAAACAGACCTGTGTTTCTCAAAAGTATATCAACTTTTGCTACATTTGTTTCAACTCCCAATTCTCTCAGATTGGTAATGTCGGAAGCTAGAACTGAGATATGGTTAGTTGCTGCTCCTGCCATCGCATACATATCAGACTGTCCCTCCACAAATTCAGAATCAATTTGTTGATAGTTTTGTACAGTATAAATAATAAACGGAATTGCATTATCACCGATAAAAGCACTATCACCAATAAACAGCCCATCATAATAAGTTACGTTTGAATTTTCATTTACATTCGTAACTGCCACAGGCTCATAGCTACATGTGCCATTAGCTTTCACGTAACCAACTAGGTTTTGATGCGAATCTACATTAGAAAGATAAGAAACCATAAACGTCTCACCTAAATCCCCTATTATCTTAAACGGCGCATTCGGGAGCGAATTATCGTCATCACCAAATTCAAGAGTCTTTACACCACCACTTACAGAACTATACAGTTTACCATCTTGCATAATTGCCAGAGTTGGTTCACCATTTTTATTTACAAACTGAGCGCCCCAGGCATTCTCAAAAGCAGCTAACATATGGCCTTCAACATCAACTACATGAGTAACGGTCACATCTGCAAAATCGTTCCAAAGAGTATAAGCCACGCTTGGCTTACCATCATAGATACCTACATCAAAAGAAGCAATCGTTCCCCATAGATTTTTAATTACTTTTCCTTCCCATTCACCATATGTTTTACGGAAAAGCATAATATTGCGATCACCATCAATCAAACCCTCAGGATCATATTCAGCATTAGTATAAGCAAAGACAAACGGCTCAAGATCAGCTTCATTCTTACCCGTAGTTACGCCGACCCCACCATATATATTAACATCCGAATCCAACGTAATATATTCTTGGCCCTCGAAACTATTGTCGTCAGGGTTAAACTTCGCAATCATAATTTCACCACTCTTTGCCACTTCACTTAAGCTAGCACCATCGCTACCATCATTTTTTAGGCGCCTCCAAACAAGATAAGATTGATCTGGGTAAAAACCCCGCGTAAATCGCGCGCCAAAGTCCTGCCCATCACTACCTGCAACTGGTTGCGGCTCACTCATCTGATGAGTTGGTCCATCATAAATTGAATAGTTTAGTTCTCCACCATTATTTGCAAAAACTGCAACTGCGTTTAGTTCTTTAGTAGGATGCTTGATAATTTGAGTACCACTATGAGCGTAAACATTCTCGGCGATCCGATGAGCATAGTCATAATCATTTGCAATTTGCGTTCCAGGAGCATCCGAAAGAGCAGGCAAGGTCGCCCCTAAAGAAGGTCCACTACCGAGCCCCATCGAATCAATTAGCGCAGTATCATTCTTCTTTGTTGGTTTATCTAGATTTTCTAAACTCCATTTAGTCTCACCATCCGGCGTTTCTATCTTACCAGCTGGCTTATTAGCGTACCCACTATCAACAAGTTCATCCCGCTTTTCAATCATTACGTCTTTCAAATTCAAGTCAGCAGTATATGTTGTTACACCATTTTCCTCCGACACATTATCAATAAATTCACGCGAACCACTGATAAAGGTAAAAGTTAATACCGTTCGCCCCAACACCTTTGCTTTCATCCCTATCTCGCCAGCAACATTAACGCTGTAAAGATCAAATTCTGGCAAAACATGTGCTTTCGTACTAAACTTACCTGCACCATAAACTCCTACCGACGCTAGCCAACCAGAGCCAATTCCACCGTAAAGTTCTAACCCAGCCGACACACCAAGGTCAAAATACCCAGTAACACGCTCTTCACTAGATGGGTCAATTGTAAAGGAAAATTCGCCATCAGCTCCAATTGTAATGGTCATCGAATAAGTCAAAATAGCGTACTGACCAATTACATTATATCCAGTACCAACATAGAATTGTAGAGTTCCGGTCATCTTCTCAGGATGGTTATCGTAAGAAGTAGCATAACCAGCAATAGTCCAGACAAATCCTAGACCCCCTTTGTCAGGATCGTGCTTCTTGGTCTCCTTCCATTTTTTATACATATCAGATTTGGAAATGCGATCAGGCATTTTGTTATTAGCTGCGTCACTCCAGAACTGCGCATCAGTAGAATTAGTACCAACCCCAATTACCGAACGACCATCTGGATAGTGTTCAAACTTCACTGGCAAAGGCACAGGGCTAAATGAAAAATTCATACCAGTAGAAATCGTACCCATATCAATTTTTATTTCTTTATCTGGACCAATTGATAATGGTATTTCATAATCTTCTTTCGTAGCATTTTGTTTAATAATAAGACCCAACATAGTCTGACGCACAACATTATCGTCCCAATCATAAAGCATGATTTCTAGACCAGAATGAGGCATTAGTTTTGTAGCGTTAAATACACATTGCCGAGTACCCGTCTCACAAACATTTTTAGTTTCACCATCCTCTGCAATATTACGAAGCAGAATCGTTTTTACACCAGACCATCCCTCGTCCACATCAAAATCAAGCGTCAAATCCTTCTGGTCATCAATCGAAATTACATAAGCATTATTATAAATATCCACCACATCCTCGTCGTAAGTCAACGTCACCGCATGAAGCGTATCTCCATGCATAGAGTCCGTTGCAAATGTATCTGACACTACAAAAAATGCCGTCAATATTAAAGCAGATAATAATATTGTTATTAATACCCCCTGTCGTTTAATAATACCCATTCAATTTTCCTTTGTTATGTATGACCACTTAATATCAATTATACCACAAACATTATCATATGGTTCTTTTTTATATTTTGCAAAAATCACAAAATACCATCAATCCGATAGATGTTTAATACAAAATATTCCACTTTGTTTTCACCTAGATCATAACTAAAAAGGAATCAGACACGCGTCCTGATTCCTTTTTCTAAGAAGAAAGGGCAGAATCTTACTTATCTACTACTTCGCCTTCAACAGCATCGTCATCAGCAGACTTTTTAGAGTCAGAAGACTTGTCGTCAGCCTTAGATTCGTCCTTAGAAGCCTCTTGATACATCTTTGCCCCAATTGGCATAATCTTATCACTAAGTTCTTTAGCCGCAGCTTCAAGTTTATCTTTATCTGCATCTGCATCATTAAGAACTTTTTTCGCCTCTTCTACCGCCTTCTTAATAGTCTCCTTATCTTCATCCGAAATCTTATCTTTGTATTCATCTGGCATCTTTTCTGCCTGATAAATCGCATTTTCAAGACGGTTCTTCACATCAATAGTATCCTTCTTTTTCTTGTCTTCCTCAGCATGAAGCTCAGCTTCCTTTTGTGCTTTCTCGATATCTTCCTTACTCATATTACCAGAATTTTGAATGGTGATAGATTGTTCTTTACCAGTTCCCTTATCTTTGGCTGTCACGTTAAGAATACCATTGGCATCCAAGTTAAAGGTCACCTCAATTTGTGGCACACCACGAGGAGCCGGAGCAATTCCGTCTAGAATAAATCTACCAAGGGATTTATTATCCGCCGCAAATTCCCTTTCACCCTGAAGCACATGAATCTCTACCTGTGGCTGATTATCCGAAGCGGTCGAAAATACTTCAGATTTGGAAGTCGGAATTGTGGTATTTCTATCAATAAGCGGGGTTCTCACGCCACCCATTGTTTCAATACCTAGAGTTAGCGGTGTCACATCAAGAAGTAGCACATCTTTCACATCACCCTGAAGCACGCCACCTTGGATTGCCGCACCTACTGCCACTACCTCATCTGGGTTCACACCTTGCATTGGGTCTTTGCCAAAAATAGACTTCACTTTTTCTACCACCGCTGGCATTCTAGTCATACCACCCACCATCACGATTTCATTGATATCAGAAGTTTTGAGTTTAGCATCTTTCAGAGCTTTCTCTACCGGCTCCGCCAAACGATCAAGCAAAGGCTGCACTAATTCCTCAAGTTTGGCCCGAGTCAAAGTATACTCAAAATGCTTTGGCCCTTCTGAATCCGCAGACAAAAACGGCAAGTTAATATCCGTAGAAGTAGAAGACGAAAGTTCCTTCTTCGCTTTTTCTGCCTCATCCTTAATCCGCTGCATTGCTGCTGCATCATTTTTTACATCAATACCAGATTCTTTCTTGAATTCGTCTACCAAGAAATTCACGAGAATATTATCAAAATCCTCACCACCAAGATGTGTATCACCATTAGTAGACATTACTTCAAACACCCCATCACCAAGCTCAAGGATTGAAACGTCAAAGGTACCACCGCCAAGATCAAATACCACAATTTTTTCATCCTTCTTAGATTCAAGGCCATAAGCAAGGGCAGCAGCCGTAGGCTCATTAATAATTCGTTTTACCTCAAGCCCAGCAATCTTACCCGCATCCTTAGTAGCCTGTCTTTGAGAATCATCAAAGTAAGCCGGAACAGTAATGATTGCTTCAGTTACTGGTTCACCAAGGAAGGCCTCAGCATCAGCCTTAATCTTAGAAAGCACCATCGCCGAAATTTCTTCCGGTGTGTACTCCTTACCATCCATTTCCACAGCTACACCATTGCCTTTTTTGACAATCTTATACGGACTAATTTCTACATCTTTTTGCACTTCTTTGTCAGAAAATTTACGACCGATCAATCGCTTAATACCATATATAGTATTTTTAGGATTCGTTACACGTTGACGTTGAGCTACTTTGCCCACTAGGCGCTCACCCTTTTTAGTCACCGCCACTACCGAAGGAGTAGTTCTATCGCCTTCACTATTTGTTATCACTTCCGGTTTACCAGCTACCATATAGGCAAAAGCCGAGTTGGTTGTACCGAGATCTATACCGATAATTTTACTCATATTATATGTCTCCTTTTGTTATTATTTCTAGCACTCACCCACATCGAGTGCTAACATACCTCTATTATAGCAAACTAGCACTCACATGTCAATAGTGCTATTTTTTAGCAAAACAGGTTAGAAGACCGGGAAGTAATACAATTTGCATTGCATTTGGAAACCCAGAGAAAAATAACAACGTCACCCCATAAGCTACCAGAAGCGCCAAAATCATTCCTGAAAATTCACCCACTCTAGATATTACCCTTATTGCCATAATAAGTATTAGAATAAACAGGGAAACACCGACAACCCCTGTTTCGAGTAGCAGTGACATATATTCATTTTGCACAATTTCTCGCGGCGCAGAGGAGAGGCCATTATCATATAAAGCTTGCCCAGCCCCACCAATTCCCACACCCACCATTATAGTTTTAAAGTCTTTTTTCCAAATATCAAATGCCGCCTTTGACAATCGTACTCTCGTGTCTGTAGATTCAGCTACATAACCATCAAATGCCGACTCAGTTTTCCCAAAGTTTTCCACTGATTCATTAGAGTTTTCCACAGCCTCATTCCCTGAGGGCTCATCGCCAGATGGTTCACTTTCATTTTTCCCCGACCCTCTTATATCAATCACCCCAAGAGATAATTGATTGAGCACCTTTGCCACCCCATCTCCGTATGTATCTGACGTCGGAGAACTAGCCGCCAAGATTCCTTGCAAATTCAAAGTAAAAAGAAATGAAACCACAAATATCCCAATCGTCTTTAGAATAGAGAAGCAAACTTTTTTCCGCTCCGCTTTTTTTGCTCTAAAATATGAAAAAGCAAATAAGAAACAAAGCCCCACGATACATGCATAAATTGCCCCCCTAGAAAACGTCAAAAACAGCGTCGCTGATAGAACAATCAGAAGTAGCACTTTGAGGACCATCCGAATATCACGACCGAAGACGAGCGCGCTTCGCCCGTGACGCTCGCCCCTTGGGGCGCGAATTGCCGAAAGCAAACGGGCCGGAGCAACGCGTGTCCGAAAAGTGCTATTCTGGTTGTTTATATACATCCATGCTGCTACCATTATTGGTGCAAGCAGCAAATTTCCCATAAACTGTGGCTCTATAGCAAATCCATTTGGATGCGGAAACCCGAACATCTGATACACACACCCATCACAGAGAAGCGAAGCCTCCTTAGGAACACCCAAAACGTCCATCACGCATTGTATTACACACCATACGCACACGAATAGTGCTGAAGAAAAAAACCATCGCCAGAAAATTTTCCAAAACTTTGCATCCAAATTTTCCCGAAGCTCAAAGAAGAACACCACAGCAAAAAATAATGCCCATAAAAGCCCTGCTGTCAAAATTCCTCTTAGAACATTCAACGACCAAATTACGCTAAAAGTCACAAATATAGGGAAAAGCCACCAAAGAGCACTTCCAAAGACTTTCGAAAATAACTTCGACCGATATCTAATTATCACCATCAAAAGACCCACTGCATCAAACACCACTAACCATAAAAGCGGCAGGGAAAGCTCAAAATACATCGTCTCATTTTCGCCTAATTTAATCAACGGATAATACGAAAAACAGAGCGCCAACGGTAAAATATATAACAGATATCTATACAGTCTTTTCATTTATAAACTCCTTTAGATCACGATCGAACCTTTCTGCACCAAATCCCTTCGCGCTCTTCACGATATCTTCACGTTTAAATTTCATCTTTTCAAACTTAGAGATTGCATTCATTAGGGAATTAACGGTTTGTTTTTCAAATAAAACCCCATTTTTACCTTCAACAACATAGTCAAGTGCCCCACCCTCACCAAAAGCAATCACCGGTATACCAGCAGCCAACGCTTCCACTGGTGCAATTCCAAACGGCTCAAGCGAAGGGAAAATATATCCTCGGGCATTCGCTAGATATTCCGCCAACTCGTCCTTCCCCACTAGCGGCACAAATTTGACAAATTTTGAATTTCCTGCTATTTTCACAAGCCTTTTATGTTCTGGCCCTTCCCCCACCACTATTAGTTCCCTATCGAGTTTCATACATGCTTTCACCGCCAAATCCAACCGCTTCCAATTCACCTGCCTCGACGTAGTAATGTAATAAGAATTTAGAGAAGATGGTTCAACTTTTTGAATTCTAAAATCTTTGATCTCCACTGGTGGATGAATCACTATTGCTTCCCGTTTGTAATATTTAAAAATCAGCCCCTTTGCATACTCAGAAATCGTCACAAACTCATCTACGCGTTGTGCCGCTTCAAAATCTTTTTTACGCAGCGGCTTTACTAACAACTTAAAGAAAAATCGCACGAAGGGGTTTAAAATCCCAAACCCCGGATTTTTTACATACTCATCATACATCTGCCAATAATATTGTGTCGGCACGTGGCAATAAGAAATATGTTTTGCTCCTGGCTTGGTTGCACGAACCGCTTTCGCCTCCGCACCAGTTACCGAAATAATCAAATCATATTCCGAAAGATCTAAATGAGAAAACCATCTTTGTCTAAGCGGCCCCAAAAAACGTCGAAGGCATGCCGGAAAAATTTGTAACCACCCAGTTTTCACATCGGCATCTACAAACCAATTAATTTTTCGCGATGAATACTTAGAAGTATAAATCGGTGCTTTTGGATATAATCTATGCACCTCTAACAAAACTTTTTCTGCTCCCCCCACATTCGTTAACCAATCGCAAACAATCGCGACTTTCATAAATTACTTAGCTCCCTCACCTCTAAACACTGCGGCAATCGTCTTAAAGAAAATCTGAAGATCAAGCCACAATGACCAATTCATTACATAATATATATCTAGCGCCCTACGTTCTTCAAAAGAAATATCTCGCCTTCCAGAAACCTGTGCAAAACCAGTTAGCCCAGATTTTACTGCCAAAATCAAAGATCTATCACCATAATATTTCAATTCCCCCGGAATCAAAGCCCTTGGTCCAATTAAAGAAATATCGCCTTTCAAAATATTGAATAGTTGCGGAAGCTCATCAAGAGATGTCCTTCGAATAAATTTTCCAAAACCATCAATTCTTGGATCGTTCTTCAAAAAGTCTCCGTTTTTACGATACTTTTTAATCAACTGGCGCTTCCCCATTTTGATAAATGCTGCTTCCGGCGTCATTCCGCTCCACTCTGGCCTCATCGAACGGAATTTATAGCACTTAAATTTTCTATTATAGCGAGTAAGTCTCTCCGATTTATAAATGGCTGGCGCTTTCAAGTTCCTAATTTTCAAAATTACAAATACAATGAACATTGGAATTGCAGCAAGCACCAAGCCCACAATCGCAAATAGTATGTCAAACATTCGTTTTACCACTGCCCAACCGCCAGAAAGTGGTGTCAGTTTTACCAAAACTGCCGGAGTATTTCCCACTAACTCCAATTCACCAAAATGCGAAGAAAGTGCCGTTTCCGAAGGTACAAAGTAATATAAAATATGCTTTTGCACTGCCTTTTTATAAACATACTCTGTCGCTCTTTCATCCGTCTGGAAGATTACGTCCACTTTTACTTTTCTAAGCGCTTCTTTCAGGGAGGAAAACTGATGCGTCTGTTTCAAGTCAGACGGAATATATTTTCTATTTGCTACCACTCCCGCCAATCTATAACCATATTCCGGTGTAGAAGTGATAAAATCTGCTAGATATTCTGTATTTTTACTATTCCCAATAATCAAGGCTCTTTTTACACCATAATTCTTTTTAAAAATTTGCTTTGCAGCAAAAATCACCAACAAACGTTCGAGCACTAAGAGCACAAACGAAATCCCTACTGCAAGTAGAGCAATTACTCTTACCGGAAAAAGATTTCTATCTACAAAATAATCATACACAATTAATGCCGCTACCGACATCACTGCCGCTAGGAATAATCTCCCTATTTCTGATAACTTAGACTTGTTCAAAAATACTGATTTTTTATAGAGTCCGAGAGCCGCCAAGATTATTAACATAATCGGCACTAGCCATACAATCTCAAGTGTAAATTCTAGAAGTTGCGACTCGAACATGTATGGACGCGGATCCACATGTACCCGAACAAAATAAGCCAATGCAAAAGATAATATCAATACTATCGCATCACCTAATATCAAAGCTAATCTCAAAATATGATCGGACTTTTTCCGCATATATTTATTATACCATATTTTGACTATTTTGCTCATGGCATATGATATAATGAGCTTATGGCAAAAGATAAAAAAACCAACAAAAAATCTAACGAAATCACTCTTCAAACTTATCAAAAAGTCGGCATCGGATTTTTGATTTTTGTTATTGCTGGCCTCGTTGGTTGGTTATATGAATTCCTGCTAGCCTGGGCAGAAACCGGTCAAATTTATATGAAAGGCGGTAATTTCCTCCCTTGGATGAATATATACGCTTTCGGCGCACTTCTCATCGTTCCGCTTACTTACAAATTTATTAAAAAACCTTGGGCGGTGTTTTTAATTTCTACTATCGCCACCGGCTTATTAGAGCTTCTAGCAGGCTGGCTAGTTTATGTCATTGGCAACGGCACTCGCTATTGGAATTATTGTGAAGGTCCTTGGGCTTTCGGCAGTATTAATGGTTTTGTCTGCCCACTAAGTGCCACACTTTTTGGTCTCAGCGCTTTACTCTTAATGTATGTAGTATTACCATTCTGTATCATGTTAGCCACCAAAATGAGCAAAAAAGCTTTTCTCGCCCTCACTATTTCCCTATTTGTTTTAGTCTTGGCTGACGAAATTACGAATCTTAGTCTAAAAAATCTTAATCTCCCCACCGCCATAGATTTCTATCGCTCTATCGGCCTAGAATATCAAAGCTTTTAATTCTTATGTTATAATCAAAATATGGATGGAGCACTTATCACATTAATCACAGAACAAGCTTTTGGTTTTTGTGCATTAATCTGCACCGTAGTCAGCATGCAGCTCAAGAAAAAATTTCCATTAATGGTCCTTCAAACTGCATCCGAAGCCTTCATTGTTGCTCAATATCTCGTCAAAGGCGCTTTCACTGGTTCACTTATGTCTGTCGTAAGCTTCATTCGAGATATTATTTTCACCAAATTCAACAAAAAACGCACACCACTTTGGGTTCTTTTGACACTTTATGCTGTCATGACAGCGCTCACTATCGCCAGCTGGGCTGGGCCGATCTCGCTTTTACCATTTGGCGGTTCCCTCATCTACGCCTGGTCACTTTGGTACGGCAAAACCAAATGGATTCGTCTTTGCAACGCTATCGGTAATTCTCCATATCTCGTTTACACAATCTTGACCGGAAATCACGTACTCTTCGTCATGACTTTGTTCGAAGTAGCCTCCGCAGCCATCGGCTTCATTCGCATAGATATTCTCGGCAAAAAACCAATAAAAAAACAGAAACGCAAAAAATCCAAACGCGCTCGTTAATTTGTCCACCCTGTTGATACATGCTATAATAAATATATAAATAATAAAGGAGCGCTATGGGAGCACAAAATTCTAGCAACAACAAACCGTATATAATAACTATTTTTATTCTTATCGCCATACTTATCGGTGGCGGAGTTTATTTCTTATTTTTCCACAAAAACAATAACAGCGGAGCCGACAGGAATACCATGTCCCCTCCAGCCGTTGCTAATATTACTGATGACACCGACGCTACAACTTTCACCAAAGATACCCTTCTTGGTAAACTCGACTGTATCAAAGATCAAAAGCCCGAAGCCGACTATTGTATAATTGATAATTCAAAAATCCTAAATGCCAAAAAAGATATCACTTATACCCTAACTAACAATACTGACGACTTTGCCAAACTCGCTAAAGTTGAAATCGATAAAAACGATACCAAAAAAGCTACCGTCAAATTCGACGAAAAAATAATCGAACAATTTTACGGCGTAAAAGGGCTTAATTATCCTGTTTATCTCACTTTCAGTCGTGAAATCGCTTCCTACAAAATCGCCGGTTTTGGACAAGGGGTCGGCGATGAATACATCTTCTTTATCATGAAAGATGGTTCAGTTGGCATGCTTAGTGTTTATTCAGTAGTAGAAGACAAAAAATATGATCCATATTACGTCAAAGGCGTGAAAGATGTTACTGCTATCCTAGAAGGTTCTAGCTACGACGAATACAGTGGCGGCCACACCAACTATGCAGTTACCAAAAACCAAACCGCCTACGACCTCGAAACCCTCATGCCAGGTTGGAACACTACAGAATAATCTAGTGTAAAAACATGTATCAACCGCAATTTATGCAATTAGCGATCGAAGAAGCTAGGACCGGCATCAAAAACAAAGATGGCGGTCCCTTCGGTGCCATAATAATAAAAGACGGAAAAATCATCGCCGCTGGCCACAACCGTGTTTTAAAAAATCACGATTCCACTTGCCATGGCGAAATCGACGCCATCAGAAAAGCCGAACAAAAATTACAAACTCACGATTTATCCAATTGTGAGCTCTATACCACTGGCGAACCTTGTCCTATGTGCCTTGCCGCCATTCTTTGGGCCAATATTGAAAAAGTCTATTATGGTTGCAATCTCAAAGACAATGAAAAAATCGGCTTTCGCGACCTCAAATTCGAAAAACTCATGGGTAATCGCAACAATCTACCAAAAAATTTTCTAGAACAACATAGTCGTGATTTATGTCTCGAACTTTTCGATGAATATAACCATATGAACAAAACTATCTATTAACAATATAGAACAAACCATATCGCCGTCATCGTTTATAGCTAAGGTCTCTACGGAAGAACTACTTTTCTTACCAAAACTCCTGCCATTAAAACAATCCCAATAATCACAGAAATAGGTATCGTGTCGTTTACTATTTCCGCACTGCCTCCTTCACTAGTAAATGCACCGGTGTTTGGGACTACGATGTCTTCGTCGTCATCATCGTCATCATCTGTTTTTGGCTCTACGATTTTAAAGCTGGCTTTCGCGCTTCCTGAGTCTGGTTCTGTGAAATATGCTTCAAAGGAATGTTCGCCTAGCGCGAGAGTGTTTAAGAAACTCGCTGGGAGAGTGATAGTCTGGTTGTCTGGATCTACTTCACAATCTGTACGCATATCATGATATTCGCCATCAATGATGAGATTGCCTGTGCCGCAGAATGTTGTTACATCGTTATCGATCTTGAAGACTAATGGTTCTTCACTACCGATGATATGCTCACCGCCGTCACCTTCTAGTACTGGATAAACTCGGCGGAAGGTTGCGTAAAAGGTCAAGGATTCTGTGCCGGGTGTTACTTTAAAAACATTGTTTTGTATCTGATCGGTGACTTCTTGGCCGTCTAATTCTAGATATACTAGTTCATTGCCGGGTTCTGGCACGATTCCTACTTCTACATCAGTACCGCCGATGACGATATTTGGCACATCGAGATTTCCGTTGCCTGTGATGTATTTATAAACGGAAAGTTCGTGGCCGGCTCTCACGTAGGCGTCCATGGTGATGTCTCGGATCTCTTTGCCAGTTTCGGTGCCTTCGTCGATAACAGCGAGGTCGAGAGTGACTGGCATGCTTCGTTTCATAACTTCGACATCATCTTTTACTTCGAAGGTAACATAGATGAGAGTGTCACCAGCTTGGACATGGATGCCTTCGTCGCCGACGACATCATCAATGCAACCTGGGATGTTCCAATCGAATTCACCGGTTGACATAGAATAACAGAGGTGGCTGATGCCAGATGAATAATCCATCCAACTCATATAGTGTTGCAATTCTTCATCTTCGTCATCGATGGGCGTAAAATATCCATGCAAAGAATGTATAGTCATTTCACGTGCAGCTTTTAATCTTACCGAAACTAAACGCCGATCTGGCTCGGTTGGGTCGATTTCGTCAAGCTCGAGCGTATCGCCTTCTGTAATGAAGTAGCTTTCAGCTGCAGATACCTTAGGAACATAAATATTAAATAATGCCAGAATTGCAATCATACAACATGCCATTACTTTTAAACTTTTGTGTTTGTGTTTATTTTGATACATAAATAATCCTTGTTTTTGACCTATTTCCTTAATTATAGCACAAAACATAAGCATTGCGCAATACAATCCTAATTTGCAACCAAACACTATTAAGGTCGACACATGTCGGCCTTTTTTATGATATAATATCTTTAAGTACGTATCAATATTATGTCCTTAGCGCGATACGGAAATTAGTCTTTGTTCTCTAAATCTTGATAACCCATTAATACTCCAAGGATTTTTATGAGTAAATCTTTTCACGGCTCGGAGCATACGCATCATTCACATCACCATGCATATAAAACCGAGAAAAATATATTAATAGCATTTCTTCTAAATGCCAGCTTCTCAATATTTGAGTTCATATGTGGCATTATTACTGGAAGCATCGCTATCACTTCCGATGTAGTCCACGATCTAGGGGATGCTTTAAGTATCGGCATTGCATATGGCCTGGAACGAAAAAGTAAGAAAGGACCAGACGCGAAGCATACTTACGGTTACGCACGGTATTCATTAGTTGGGAGCATTATTACAACGGTAATCCTACTCGTCGGCTCTTCATTCGTGATTTATGAAGCAATTCAGCGTATCGCAGACCCTGTCGAAGTAAATTACGACGGCATGATTATCTTTGCGATTATTGGCTTAGTCATAAATAGCATCGCAAGTTACGTCACACGCGATGGCAATTCATTAAACCAAAAATCAGTAAATCTCCATATGCTGGAAGATATACTAGGCTGGGCAGTAGTGCTAATCGGTTCTATTGTGATGAAATTCACAGGAATCGCAGTTATAGATTCAATTCTCTCACTAGGCGTCGCGACATTCATCTTAATCGAAGCAGCTAAAAATCTACGCGAAATCGTAAAGATATTTTTGGAGATTACGCCAAAAGATATAGATTTAGAAGAAATTAAGATAGATATCAAACATGTCAAGGGCGTTGTAGATATTCATCATATCCACGTTAGGAGTATAAATGGCGAAGAAAATCATGCCACACTCCATGTTGTAGTCAAAAAATACGACAAGAATATTAAAAATACCGTAAAGGAAGTTTTGAAGAAGCACAATATTTCGCATTCCGTAATAGAGATCGAGGAG
>JAUMXO010000018.1 GCA_030529135.1 Candidatus Saccharimonadota bacterium
TAGAACTTCATATTAACCCAGCTGGCGACTGGAATCAAGGCGGTTTTGATGCAGACACCGGGCTTACTGGTCGTAAATTGATTGTCGATAATTATGGTCCGAGAGTGGCAATTGGCGGTGGCTGCTTTTCCGGCAAAGACGCAACAAAAGTTGATCGTTCGGCAGCTTATATGGCTCGCCGAATCGCAGTTGATTATCTTAGAAAACGTAAAGCTCACGAAGTATTGGTTCGTCTTGCGTATGCAATTGGTTATGCCGAGCCTTTAGAAAAAACTGTAGTTGTTGATGGCAAATCAGAAGAAATTGAAGGGTACGATTTAACTCCGAATGGAATAATTAAATATTTAAATCTTCGTCGCCCAATTTATGCTAAAACTGCAGAATACGGCCATTTTGGTAATGGGTTTGATTGGGATAATTGAATTAATTTGTACTAGACTTTTCTATTTTTCTACTAACTCAAACCGGTATTTTTGTTTCACTTCCGGATACTTGGCATGGTTTACTTCCCCCATAAACATATCGTATGGACGACACCAGAGTTTATTGTCTCCATATAAAGCTCGGTAAGCCACCATTTTTTCGCCAGTTTCAGAATGATAAATAATATCTTCTACCAGATATAAATTACCTTTGAAATGCTTATAAATGCCGTGAATCTTTAATTTTCTGCTCATTATTGCCGACCGTTAGATTAATATCATAATTATTTATTAAATCTTAGGCTTTTTACCCAACTGACAATTTTATCTTCGGTGGCATCCTGAAAAAAGCGAAAACCATCATACCATGTGCCAGTAGTAGTACTATGTTTAATTTTAAGATCACTGTCGCCGATTCCAGAGCTATGAGAGGTGCAAAATGGAATCACAATCTTATCTGTAAAATCCTTACCCGCTACAAAACTAGTTGTTGGGTAAGCAGCATAGCCCCACCAAATAGGATAACCGATAAAAACCTTATCATAGTCAGTCCAATTTGGTACTTCAGCATTTTCTAACTCTACTTCTTGAGACAATTCACCCGCATGCTGTTTAGTGCTGCGAGAATTAGGGTTAATCCAATCTAAATCTTCTTTAGTGTATGGTTCTTTAGGTCTTATTTCAAAAGTATCTGCGTTTAAAGTTTTGGCTATAATTTCGGCCACACGCTTAGTGTGTCCTTCGGCCGAATAATAGATAATTAAAGTTTTTCCCATAGTTTACTCCTTTTTTTAATTTTACCACATATTACCTTTATGTAATTGATGGTATAATGGAAATATCGTAAGTGTAAGGAGGTCAAATGGCGGGCAGGAAGAAATATTTAGAATTAATTTCAAAAAGTATCGCTGCAGCGATATTGATTGCGCTAGGTGATTATGCTCTACTTAAACTTGGTTCGCCGATTGGACCAGTGATCTTTGCGTTTGGTTTGTTAGGCGTTTGTTATATGGGATTGAATCTTTTTACTGGTAAATGCGGTTTTTATGTGGACGACAACATCAGGACTCTGGATCTTTTGGTCATTTTGGCCGTTAATTTAGTAGCTGGCTATCTTATCGGAGTGGCTTTTGCGGCAACGGATCCAGAAATTGCAGCTGCAGCAACGAACAAAGTTGCTGCCTGGGAGATATCTTTCCCTTTCTTTTTGAAGTCAGTTTTTTGCGGAATGATCATGTATATAGCAGTATTGCTTTATCGTAAAGGCACACCGCTTGGGATTATTTTTGGAATTCCATTGTTTATCTTCTGTGGTTTTCAGCACTGCATCGCTAACGCTATTACGATGGGGGTAGCGACTACATTTGATTGGTCTATTATTATCTGTGTGGTTGGAAATTTCCTGGGATCGATAATTATTTGGATGTTTGCCAGAAATATTACTTCTTAATTTTGAAGAAACTTGGTAAAGCGAGTGAAAAATTGATGGCATTCTTTTGGAATGTCCGAACAGTAAGACGGATCACGATAAATGACAAAACGATAATTTCTACAATGCCAACGATAAGCTCTGGGGTAGACAAAGTACCAAAGACGCTTCTTAGCATCATAGCGGTAGGTGCAGAAAGTGGGAAATAGGTCAAGAAATAGACCAGCCCATTTGGCTCAGCGGCCATAAAACTAGACATGAAATAAAGCGGAAAAACCACACCGATAATCACTGGGCCAATAAATTGTGAGGCATCTTTAGCGGTAGGAGTGATTGCACCGATATAGGTAAGGAAGCCGGTAGCAAGAAGGCTCGAGAAAATAAATAGTGCAATATTTTCAATGATAGTAATCGGATTAATTTCGATGGTGGAAAGGATCTGGCTAACCATCGGATTGTCTTTGTAGATAATCAGAGCGACAATTAATGGAATAATGAGTGCTAAAATTTGAATCACACCGAGCATCATCATAGAGAGGATTTTGCCGACAATTAAATGTTTGGCAGAAACACTGGTTAAGATCATCTCGGAGATACGATTTTCCTTTTCTTCCACTACGGTCATGAGCAAACGACCGCCAAAGAGTGTGACGAAGAAGAAAAACAGCACTAAAATGACACCCGGAATAATAGCCTTGCCAAGCGCATTAGACTCTTCGCCGGTTTTAGTAAGTTTATTGTCGGTAACTTCAAAATTACCAGTAAGCGCAGCAACTTCAACATCACTGAACTTAGAAGAGAGAGCCTGCTTTAAGACAACTTTAATGACCTGACCATCAGTATTAAAGATGTCTAGACCCTCAGAGATATGATAAAGACCGACTTTTTTAGTATCTTTGAAATCAGCTGGAATATAGAAGTATAAATCCGTTTCGTCATTTATTACTTTTTTCTTCCCTTCTTCCTTACTAATTTTTGCTACCATCGGGTTTTCTTTCGGTAGAACATTGGCTTCGTCAGTAATGGTGATTCTGGTATTTTCATCTAAAGTCGGCTCATTAGCCTTACCGCCAGCGAACATTGATATCATAAACATGACAATAACCATTGCCGGAATCAAAAGAATAGTGGCCCAAAAAGACGGTTTTTTGATTTGGCGGATAAATTCGAATTTGGTTACCGTTAAAAGTGGGTTTTTATTCATCTTCACCTCCATATACATCTATAAATATTTGCTCCAAAGACTTGTTTTTGTGAGCCTTTTTGATTTCGTCAATAGTGCCATAAGCATGCGCCACCCCGTCTTTTAAAAGAATTGCACGATCACAGAGCTTCTCTACTTCATCCATGTAGTGAGTAATCATAATAATGGCTGCACCTTTTTGGTGAGATTCTTCAATGATTTCCATCAGTAGTCTGCGGTTCATTGGGTCAAAACCTTTAGTTGGTTCATCTAGGATGAGAAGCTTTGGATTATTCATAATAGTGACACCTAGCTGAATTTTTTGCTGCTGGCCGCCGGACAATTTCTCAAGTTTGAGATTGGCTTTATCCTCTAATTTTACGCGCTTTAGGTATCTCTGTGACCATCCCAATGGATCGTTTAAACCTTTTAGCTTGCCGAAATAAACCATGTTGTCTATAACGGTTTCTTTGCGGTAGAGGCCACGTTCTTCTGGAAGATAGCCTATAGTGACAGCGGAATCTTCAGCATTGTAAGGTTTACCGTCGACCAATAGTTCCCCGCTGGTTGGGGTATAAAGACCTAGCAAGGCTCTAAGAGTCGTGGTCTTACCGGAACCATTAGCACCGAGAAGGCCGAAAATTTCTCCAGCATGGACCTCGAAAGACAAATCTTTGATAATGGTCTTTTTGCCGAAATCCATCCGAAAATGTTTGATTTCTACAATGTTTTTCATTTATCCTCCAAATATTATTTTAAATACACCAAGAGAAATTAACAACATAATAAGTCCGGCGGTAATGACGCCTAAAATAACGGCAAGCATAGACTTCTTAAAATCTAAATTTAAAATCGAAGCCGCAAGCGTACCGGTCCAAGCGCCAGTGCCAGGAATTGGAATAGCAACGAAAAGATAGAGCGCTACGTAAGTGCCGCCTTTGACTTTTTTCAGAAGTTTATCGCCGGCTTTTTTGCCTTTTTCCAAACAAAAATTACAGAATTTTTTAAACCATTTGATTTTGCATTTTTGGCCCCATTTTAGGACTTTTTGAGCAAATAAGTAGATAATAGGCACCGGGAGAATATTGCCAACAAGAGCGATAAGAAGAACTGCCCATTCCGGAAGACCAAGATCCATACCGATAGCAATAGGAATAGCCCCACGAAGTTCAATAAGCGGCACCATCGATACCAACAAGACCAATAAAATCTTCCAAACCATATAAGTATTATAACATACACTAAATGGAATAGTTAAAGAACCCGTGCATAGTATCCGGAGCGATATAATAATCACGATCAGATTTTTCTAAAGATTTGATTTTTTTCATAATTTAATTTCCTTGTTTATGTCTTTATGATATCGCTAATAGCTTAAACAAAAATTAAAAATGATATAATATAGGTATGCTACTTTCAGTGATTATACCAGTATATAATGCAGAAAAATATATCAAGAGGTGTCTGGAATCGATTTTTACGGCGGTAGCACTGTCGAAAGTTTCTGCCGAGGTGGTTCTAGTAGATAACGGCTCAACAGATTCTTCTCTTGAAATTGCCCGTGAATTTGCGAAAAAATCGCCACTTAAAATAGTGCCAATAACTTGCCGTATTAAAGGAGCCTCCGCGGCAAGGAATTTTGGCGTGAGAGCAGCTTCTGGCAAATATATCTGGTTTATTGATGCAGATGATACGATAGCGGAAAAAAGCATTCAGCTTTTAATAGAGACGGCAGAAAAAAATAAATCCGATATAGTAATGATGGGTGCTACAAGAATCTATCCAGATAAACGCTCCAATTATCTCTCGGCGGTAGATCCTACTACCCGTGATTATAAGAGTCGGTTCGTGAGATACGGCGCAGGCCCGTGGCAATTTTTGCTCCGCCGAGAATGGTGGATTTCAAATGGCTTTTCCTTCCGTGAAGGGATTATCCATGAAGATATGGAAATGATTTCTTCTCTAATACTCTATACCGATCGATTTAATTCTGTGGATATGCCGCTATATTTCTACCACCAAAACGCTGATTCAATATTGCATAAATCCACTTGGGACCCACACTATTTGGATATATTTGAAGCGCTTGATGGGCTTTATACCAGGTTTGAGAAAACGAATAAAACAGAAGAATACCACGATGAATTAGAATGGTTTTTTATCTGGAATCTTCTAATTGATTCAGTGAAGGACTTCGCTAAATTCCGCGAGGGACGAGTGGGTTTTTCAAAATCTCGCGAGATGTTAAAAAAATATTTTCCAGAATGGCGTAAAAACCGCTTTTTAAAAGAGAAACCTCTAAAACTACAAATAAGAGTGAGGTTAAATTATAAATATCCTAAGTTATCTTATTTATTTTCGCAAAGGTAAGTGATATTAGTAGAGATAAAGACTAAAACGAGCTGGGTTTTGTCTTGGCGAATGCCGATTTCGGCTTTTTTTAGCATATTTTCAGAGCTGGTCCGCGGTTTACCCTCTATCACAAACTCATCAATAGTATCAAAAGAAACATTATAATAGCTTATACCACTAGTAGAATCGGTTTTGTCTTTGTCGTCTGAATAGCTATATTTGCCAGCGTAATGATTATCATTTAAATTGTTATAGTCACCGAACGTATATGTCCCGTCGGCATCTAAAACCAAGTAGGTAGAAATCTCGTCTTTTGTATCAGTATCCTGTGAATATTTGGCACAGGCCCATTTGCCAGATATCTGATTAGAGTTTTTTTGAACAACCACTATCGCGATTGTCACGATGATAGCCAGAATAACGCTGATGATGCCACAGACAATGATAATCTTACGTTTATTAGTTTTTGGAGATGTTTTTGATTTTTTATCGGTGCCCATAGCTTTTTATTATTTAGCTTTTAATTCCTCTTCTTTTTCTAGTTTCTTAAAAGCAACTTTACCTATGAGGGTTTTTGGAAGCTCATCCCTAAATTCGTAGGCGGTCGGAAGAGCGTAGATTGGAACATTTCTTTCGAGTAATTCCCTAATTTCCCTTTCGGTGCGCTTGCTCGGCCTATAACCTTCTTTAAGGACGATAAAGGCTTTTGGTACTTGGCCTTTGTGTGGATGATCAATGCCAATCACGATAGAGGTTTCGACCGCTTCGTGCGAGTTAATAATGGATTCAAGATGAGTTGGATAGATGTTATAGCCACTACTAATAATGATACGCTTGAGGCGCTGACCGAAGTAGATTAAACCGTCCTCTCCGAGATGACCGATATCACCAGTGTGAAGCCAAACTTTGCCATCGCTGTGGATTTTGATGACCTTATTCGTTTCTTCTTCGTCGCCGAGATATCCCATCATTACAAGTGGACCAGAAATACAAATTTCGCCATCTTCCCCCTGCGGCAATTCTTTGGTAGTGTTTGGTTTTACTATTTTAAAATCCATATCTGGCATAGGTGCACCAATAATACCATCTTTGAATGAATTTTCTGGAGAGAGACAAACCGCACCGGAACCCTCGGTGAGTCCGTAGCCCACACGAATCTTGGCCTTAGAGCCATGAGCAGCGAGAAAATCATTAACTTTGTCTCTGAGGGTACTATTTAGAGTATCACCACCACAAATGACAGCGGTGACAGATTCAAGATCATTGGGGCCAAGCTTGGTGTTAACAAGAGCTTCAAACAGAGTAGGAACGCCTACAATAAAACTAGGGGTGTTTCTTCTTAAAATATCGGCGAATAATTTATGCGAAAAAGCCGGAATAAGATTGCACTCCATACCTTTGCAGAGAGGGGTATGGATACAAACACCTAGCCCAAAACAGTGAAAAAGCGGCAAAATAGATAGAACATTGGCTCCTGGCACGATTTGGCGTATCATAGTGGCGTCGCAGAGCGATTCTGCGTTGATATTAAGGTTTGAGAGCATAACCGCCTTAGGAGCGCCCGTAGTGCCTCCTGAATACATGATAATAGCCAGGTCCGCCCCGCCCCGCTCTTCGTGATAATTCCCTTGATAGAAATAGCTGTTGGCAATAAAATCTTCCCATAGGACCACGCGGCCATCATTCATCGGAAGACGGACCTTTTTGATATGAAGTAAACGATAGAGCTTTTGTTTTAAGAAGCCTAGCCCATCAGATGGACGAACCACAATGATACGCTCGAGCTGAGCGGTGTCTCTTAATCTGTAAATTTTATCGAAAACGGCATCAATTACGAGTACATATTTGGATTCTGCAATTTTTATGTAGTACTCTAGCTCTTTCTCTGACGATAAAGGGTGAACCATGTTGCAAACAGCACCAACCATGTTGACAGCGTAGACCATAGTGATTCCCTCTGGAGTGTTAGGCATACAGATAGTGACACGATCGCCTTCTTTAACGCCGTAGTTCTTCAGGGCACGAGCGGCTTTTTCAATTTTGCGGACAAAGTTTTTGTAAGTCACTTTGTGTCCATAATAAGAATAAGCTACGTTATCTGGATATTTTTCGGCGGTTCCAATAATCATGTCCACGATGGAACAATCTGGGAACTCGAGAGTTTCTGGAATACCATCCTCTTTGTAATATTTAAACCAAGGGCTAGCATTAGCTTTGGTTGTCTTAGCTTTGGTCGCTGGTTTTTTGTCTGATGTTTTCTTGTCTGATACTTTTTTACTCACAAAAATCTCCTTATGACTATTATATCATACTTCTATTTCTGTGATTAGTTATTTGGCGTTTCGGGATTAAGTGCTAGCCAGGTACGAAAACCTCTTCCCCAATCTACGTCGCGAGAATAGCCTGATGCATTGATTTTTCCGACTATATCGCGGACAAATCGTTTGCCTGCATCGTCAAGGGTATTCCACCATTCAGCGAAACGTCGCTCAGAATTCACATCGCCAATCACGTCCCTACCAGTTATTATATTAACACCTTCCTGTCCACCGATAATGTTAGCATTTTGCTCTATCTCATCGCGAATTTCATTTTCCCAACGTTCGGAATCGGTTTGTTGTTTGTCTTCTATACCGAGTGGTTCTGGTTGCTGATTCGGTAACTCCGGAATATCATTATTGACGACCGTTGCGTAATTATCTGGAAGTCCCTCTGGTGCGGGTGCTACAGAAATGCCATTAGCCGCGCCATTTATTGGTGGTAAATTATTTAATGTAGTTGGTGCGATTTCTGTTGACGATTCTGTGACTGGCGTAGCAGTAGCTTCACCTAAACCGGTCCTGGCAAATATATCTGGGGCAAAACCTAGCCCATTATACGAAACATCACGAATAAAGGTTTCAGTGACAGGAATGTCTTTAGTGAAGACATACTCAGCTGGGTGCTCGATTACGTCAGTGACAACTTGCTGAATTTTACCCGAAAAGCTGTTTGTGCCGACATCAGTTGCGAAAGGAATAATATGTTGTACGCCATCCTTTACGCCATTGTCGGCTGCGATTTCAAAGTATCGATAAAGTTTCTCGCCGTTGTCGCCAATAGCCTTGATTGTTTCACCTGTGGTAGTAGTAAATACACCGTTGTCACCCCACGTGAGTTGACCAGATTCGTTAAGTTTGCCAGCTATTTCAAATTTGGAATCACCAATAGTGAGATAGGCTTTAATCCTTGATGGGTCATACTCAATTCTTTGGCCATTAAAGGTAGATGCACCACGCATGGTGGAAATAAATTGACCGTTTTCGATATGAGCACGGAGTTCATTGCCATCACTAATCTTGGTACCATTATTAGCCCAACCATCATATTTAACATCAACTCTAGCGCTAGATTCCGATGGATCTACGTCTTTCAAAACCTCTCTCGGCTCGGACCAGGCTTTCTGTATCTCAGTTTTCTTGTATCCAGCTGCTTCTAGCTTGCTCATTTGCTCTGGATCAGAAGTCCGAACGGAACCAGAAGAGTTGGTCGCTCCGTTTGGCATTTCATACTCACCTCTAAATCTGCCGAAACCACTGGCTAGGAGAGTTTCTTTAGCGTTAACTTCATTTTGAGTTTTTATAAGGCCAAATTTTTCAAAAAGACCAATTTTGTTCGGATCGATGGCTGCCATAACTTCTTGAGAACCGAAGAATATAGCAGTACCAAGAGCTAGAGTTTTACCCGCCCTCTTCATTGCGGCAATGGTACGAAAATTCTTGAAATTCTGGTCTTTTTCTTTTATGCCAGCATGATGCTCTCCAGATTCATCTTCATATCCATCAATGATCCTCTTCTTAATTTCGTTCTTCATTGCTTCAAGAGACTTTTTAGCATCTTTTGCTTCTTCCGAGTTGATTTCTCCTAACTTCTTTTCGGCATTAATAACCAATTTATCTAGCTTTAAACGCTCCTTTCCGCGATTATCAGAAGAAGAGTATGAAATTAGGTCTTTTTGTTCACTATCCGAAAGGTCAATCCTAACGCGAGCTTCAGCGATAGCCTGGAGTAGCCTGTTGGCATCGCCATACTTTCCTGCAAAGATGGTAGCCTCTTCAATCATATCGATAAGATCGGTGGCTTTTTTGTTATCGTATAGAGTGTCACCAATACGAGCTTCATATTTCTCTTGACCTCTTAGGCCTTTTGCTTCTTTACCTCTACCACTATAATCCATACCATTAGCGATATCTCTTAACATTCGAGCACGATCCTCTGTGATACGATTCCGCTCTCTAAGGCCTGATATTAAACTGGAGGCTATGACACCACCAGCAGCGCCAGCGATGGCTCTGGCGCCTGTTTGGGTGAGTCCTATAGCCGCCCCTGCAGCGCCAGCAAGAATCTCGGCGGGGATAAATTGGCCTAACGCACTACTTTCGAGTTTATTGACAATTTTGTCGATAGCATCGCGATGAGCATCTGTGCGAACGTTATTTCTAACGTCGGCATTATACAGCTGGAAACCGGCCATGACCTGTGCCATAGCAAAGTCTTGTTCGGCTTTGTTTTTGGCATTTTTAGCCACTTCTTTATATCTGCCGGCGGCTTTTTTGGCGGTTTCTAGAATATTGTTGGTACTATTATCTTTCCAGCCCTTACCCAATCTGTTATTATCAATAGCTTCTGCGATGATCCTGTCTACCTCATTTTCAAAGTTACGATCAAGATCGGAGACTTTTTCGCCAGGTTCTAGGGTAGCACGAGCATATTTCTCAATAGCAGACTTGATCTGTTCATTGGTTTTCGAATCGGCTTTGATAAGCTTTTCGCCATCATAAGAATTATCTTTCTTTTTCTTGCCAATTTTTTCATGAATGTACCGCATGTCTTCGGTAGCACCAAGAACAAAACGTTCCATAACGTCTCGATGTTGCTCTGCTATGATATCTTTAAGGGTGCGACCTTTATCGTCGGTGCGTTTGCCTTCCATATATTCTTTTTCATATTTTTTCTCATAATATTTCTTGAAAAGATTACCCTTCCAGATTTTTTTGATAATATTAGCTTTACTAACTTCGGTATTTAAGTCTTGTTCAGCAAGATCGTGCGCAAGTTCACGCTTATCGTGAGTCCAGTCCGCATTAATAGCCACAAGACGATCAGGATTTTCTGCTAATCGACGTTCAATATCAGCAAGCTCTTCGTCATTAGCAGCGTACTCATCTTCTACGGCTTTTCTTATTTGTTGTTCCATATCAGAAAGCTCTTCGGCGTTAGCAGCATGCTCACTTTCTGCAGCCTTTCTTAATTGTTGTTCAATATCAGCAAGCTCTTCGTCATTAGCAGCGTACTCATCTTCTACGGCTTTTCTTATTTGTTGTTCCATATCAGAAAGCTCTTCGGCGTTAGCAGCATGCTCACTTTCTGTAGCCTTTCTTAATTGTTGTTCGGTCTGTTGGCGCTCAATAAATTCGTGGTATTTAGCAACTTGGTCCTGATGTTCTTTGGCCTGTTGGTCGGCTTCTTCTTTAGCAAGCATGTCAGCTTCGGTCGGATTTTTATCTTCTGGCGTGTCCGGCGTGGTGATATTACCAAGAGTAGCAGAGTCTGGTGCATCAATTGTCGTAAATTCAAAAGTAGGTTGTTTAGATTTAGGTTGCGAAGTTGGCGCTTGATAACTCTCGCTAGTATGATTTTTTTGGGGTTTGTCCACTAAAACAAAGTTGGTGGTTTGCGGCTTATCAACTAGAGTAAAATTAGTAGTATAAGGATCACCTACTAACTGAAAATTAACTTCTTCTTTTTGTTGATTTTGTGGTTTGGTCTGAATTAAATCGATTTTAGGATCAGTACGCTTAACTTCCAACTCTTTTTTTCTGGCCTGTTCTTGGGCTTTACGAAAGGCCTCTATCTGTTCTTTAAAAAGATCTGCTTCGGTCTTTTTGGCTTTTTGGTCATCTAAACTGAGGCTTTCCCAGCCTGGGTTAGAGTAGCCACCACTAATAGTATTGCCTTTTTCCTTCATGTTATTCCTCGGTACCTAGATAAAAGCTGCGAAATTTTAGCATTGTATCTAGTGCCACTTCCGTAAGATTAACACCAGAGTCCTGCATAAATTTAGTCATTTTTTCATTAGTAAAGTCAGGATCCTCTACGAGCAAAGCAAGTTCTTTGGCCTTTTCCTCACTGAGTGCTTGGACCGCAGCACGATCGATTTGGTCTAGAAGACGTTTTTTCATGTCGGCTTTAAGCTCTTCTCTTATCTCTGGCTCAACTTCAATACCTTTGTCGTTTAAAAGACTTTCTATAAATTCGTCGACGTTTTGCATTTTTATATGACCTTTCTTTAGCGCTTTTCTTCATTATAATTCTTATGCTAAAAAAATGCAATAAAAAAACTACGCCTTTCGACGTAGTTTTTTCGTGAAAATTTATTTATTGATTGATAAAGAAATCTTGCGACCTTCTTTATCAATATCAAGAACGGTGAAGCTCTTGCGTTCGTTTAAGGTAAAGACCTTCTCTGGATCAACATCAGAACCTTCACCAAGTTCGGACACGTGGACCAAAGCTTCTACAGCTGGGCTAATTTGAACAAACGCACCGAATGGAGTGATACGGGTGACAGTACCTTCTACCTTAGAACCCTTTTTCAATTTCTCTACCTCGTGGAGCCATGGATCTTCCATAAGCTGTTTCATAGAGAGAGACAAACGTTCTTTGTCGATAGCGATGATTTTGGCATCAATTTCGTCGCCAATCTTGACGTAATCAGATGGGTTATTGACGCGTTCCCAAGAAATCTCGGAGATATGGACCAGACCTTCAATACCATCTACATTCACAAATACGCCAAAATCTACCACACCAGTAACTACGCCATGAACGGTATCGCCAACCTTGAGGCTAGCAAAACGCTCGGCCAAGCCATCCTTGATAGCTTCCTTCTCTGAAAAAATCAACTTATTTTCCTTCTTGATGGCATCAAGAATACGAACTTTGATTGGTTTGCCGACGAGAGAGTTGAGTCTCTGCAAAATTTCGTCTTTGTCTGCACTACCTACGCGTGGATAGTGCTCTGCGGAAAGCTGAGAAACTGGCAAAAAGCCTCTAATCCCCTCATATTCCACCAAGAGACCGCCTCTATTAGCGTCATATGGAGTGATTTCGACTATCTCGGCATTATCCATTTTAGCTCCGATTTCGTCCCAACCCTTGTCTTTGACGGCTTTCCTGAGAGACAAAAGCACGTAGCCATCGTCCATTTCAGCCTCAATAACCGAGGCGGTGACTTTGTCGCCAAGATTTAGATCTCTGACATACGAAGCCTCACGACGTGGGACTAGGCCTACTCCCTGGTTTCCGAGATCGATTAGAATCTCATGTTTTTTAATAGAAATAACTTTGCCTTCAATTGTGTCTCCGGCAACAACTTTTTTTGATGCATCTTCGTCTGAGTTCAAAAGATCATCAAATGTTACTTTTTTGGCATCAGCCATAATTAATTTTTCCTTCCTTCAGGCCCATTCAGAGATCCATAACCCAAGTTATCTAAATCTCTGAATGAGCCCAAATATCTTTTTATTATAGCAAGAAATCCTCTAAATGTCTAGGGTAGAATTTAAAAAAAATGGTAGTATAATGGGAGATATGTATTTAGCAGTAGATATTGGAGGCACCAAAACTTTAGTAGCTCTATTTAATCGCCGAGGGCGAGTAATTAGACGTATAAAATTCAAGACGTCTTGGCAAAAAGAGCGTTTTATCAGAGAGCTCACTTCCGTCCTAACAAGATTCAAAAAATTTAAATTGGCAGCAGTGATCGTAGCAATACCAGGCGTTGTACAAAAAAATTGTTCAGTCCGATTCGGAAATCGTGATTGGGGCACTTTTTCTCTGGCAAAAACCTTTCAAAATTTGTTCGATTGCCCGATCTATTTTGAAAATGATGCTAATCTCGCAGCAGTTTATGAGTCGCACCGACTGCCTGGCAAGACGGTTTTTTTGACCTTCTCTACTGGTATCGGTGGTGGAATTGCCGAACGAGGACATTTACTTGTAGAGTCGGATAAATTCGAACCCGGACACAAAATTTATACGATTGACGGCAAGACGGCGGAATGGGAGGATCTAGCCGCGTCTTCAGCGCTCGAAAAGGCCTTCCACGTAGATGCGGCAACGGAGCTTCGAGGCAAGAAAACAATGATGCAGATAGCCGAAAGGGTGTATTTAGGAATTCCAGATATTATCTCCAAATATCAGCCAAATACGATTATTCTGGGTGGTCCGCTTGGCAAAATTTTTAACCTTTACGTAAAATATTTACCCAAAAATGATGGCGTGCGCTATCGTAAGCCCAAACGCCCATTGGAATCGGTGATTTATGGATGCTACCTTTTTGGCAAGACTCAAGAGTGATTACCCAAAGTTACACTTTAGAAGTGGAAAAAAATTTGCTTTTAGGCCACCAAAAACCATCATCTTCCCTGTGGGAGATGGTGGAAATTCTGATTCTTTATTAATCTTACATGAAATGGGGCACGCCCTATCACACCACCGGGTTTTTAAGACGGAAATCGGGCGGCTCAAAATGGAAGTAGAGGCTTGGGAGAAAGCTAGAGAACTGGCATATATTTATAAAATTCCAATAGATGAAGAATTGATAGAGGGCGAGCTAGACACTTACAGAGATTGGCTACATCAAAAATCGCGTTGCCCTAATTGTGGGCTAACGCGATTTCAGACACCAGATGGTGTATTTAAATGTCCTAAATGCGATATTTAGTTTAAGCAGCTTTTTTAGCTGGGCCACGCCTTGAAATACGACCGCCCTTAGCGCCGGCTACGCGAGCAAGTGCAGGGTTAGCGGCAAAACCGCCAGTGTGACCATTTTGACCACCTTTTTTACCGATACGAGCGTAGAACTCTTTACCATATTTTGCTTTGTTGGTGGCAGCAGCTTTCATACCGCCAGCTTTGGTTCCAGACATCGTGGAATCTCCGTTCTGCCCACCACGATTATACTAATAAAACACACCTCATCGCGAGGTTATGCTTTAATTATAGCATACTGCTTTAGTTTTGTCAATATTATTTTACCGAACATATTTTATGAATTTTGCCGAACAAATTTTTGAAAAATGTGTTTAAAAAAGTGTTGACATTATGCATTTGGTGATATATAATAGAGGTAACTTGCGCAGATTAAACTGCGAGGCTGCACAAGTTATATGTATGACCTGGAAAACCGCCCCTCTCAATTAAAAATTGGCGGTTTTCTCTTTGTTCGAAAAACACCCCGAAATACCCGATTGGGTATTTTTTGTTTGTGATATAATAAAAGCATAAGTTTTTATCTAAATGAAAGGGTTAAAATGAAAAAACTTTCCTGTGCAAGCGCATTAGTTTTATCGCTACTAATGTTGCCTCTTTTATACACCACTAAGACTTACGCAGCATGTGCTTCTACGTTTTATGTAGGCACCCAAACCATAAGTGGTTGCAATAGCCCATCTGGTTCTGGCCAACAGATACCGGGTTTTCAGTTGGATGTAGATAAAAACAAAATCACCCTCAACAATTACAATGGCGGCGGAATATATTACGAGTGCCATGCTAGCTGCGCTACTTACAAAAATATGGAGGTTGAGCTGATTGGTGAAAATACAATCAACTCGAAAGCGTCCGCACAATTCCGGCAGGAAAACGGCTTGCCACATATCATAGATGCTGGTTTTATTAATATCGTCCCTAATTTTACTGGTACTGGTTCGTTGAAGATTGAGGCTTCGATTCCCTTTACTTTTGAAGATAGAAATGCCGGAAGTTTTGGGATAAATGTTGTTGGAAATGACTATAAGGGCAATATTAGCCCAACAGGAACAACTCAAACAACTGAGGTTACTGAAACCACTGTTACAAATCCTGAAGCCACGAAAGACGATGCCAAACCAGCACAGGATAATAATGAAAAAGAAGAGCAGCCTTTCTTTAGTACGACTACTGGAATAATTGTGCTAGTTGCCGTTCCTAGTGCTTTAATGTTTATTATCATCGTCCTAATGATAGTTTTGATTATCAAAACTAAAAAAGTAAATAAAATATCTGACATTAAAGTTGACACTGAGCCTAGCGATCAATAATTTTATTCATGGCGCCAGCCAAAGACATGTAAAAAACGTTCCCAAATGGTAGGTGACTTTGGAAATGCTTCGTGATGGGTTTTTATATTAGATGCTTCCCCGTTTAACGTGGCAGTGAGTCCAGAATCTGATAAATCAATTTGGAGCTCATCACTTTTAACCCCGATTACTTTTAGCTCTTCATCGGCATAGATCTCATGCTGGCCACTCCACCAAGTTTCTAAGTAGCCCACTTTTTCATCTTTATTTGCAATAATTGTATGGGTAATTTCTTGGCTTAGTTTTAAAAGCTCATTTTCGCTTCCTTCAAATGAATCCGATCTAGTGTTGGCGCCGAGAAGAGCCAAAGTAACTATATGACCATCTATTTCATAGGCACTGACTAAATTATAGCCAGAAATGTCGCCAATATAGCCAGTTTTCACACCGATGACTGTTGAGCCATTATTTAAACTATTCCCTAGGATTTTATTGGTATTTTGGATTTCATTAGCTACTGGTACGACGTGACTTTTTAGGCCGACGATTTCTTTTAAAACTGGGTTTTTAAGCAGCTCCGAGGCGATTTTGGCTAGATCTTCGGCGGTAGAGGTGGTAGATTCGTCGTAGCCGCTAGCATCCACACCGATAGTAGTATTCGTTATACCCATTTCTTGAAGCATATTGGTAGCATAATTTTGGTAGCTCTCTAGGCTGTCAAAAGCCCAAATAGCAAGCGTATCGGCCATATTATTAGATGAAGCGAGAAGGACAGAGGCGAGCGCGTCATATTGGCTGATTTGCTCCCCCACTAAAACACGCGTATTTGAACCATTATGAGCGACATACCATAAGTAACGATTAAAGAATTCTGGGGTAATAGTGATGGATTCGCCTTGGCTACCAAGATCGAAAGGCTTTTCTCTCATAATAGCAAGACTTAGAATCATTTTAGCGGTAGAGGCAATGGGCTGGGGTTCCATGCTAGTTCCCTGAATAACCCTGCCATCTAGAGCGATCGCTTTTTGCCGATAGTCACCAGAAAACATTTCAGAAATTTCTGATAAATCTGGGGTTTTGATAGTTTTTACTAGAGTAATATCGGTAGATAGCGTAAACATTCTGACCAAAATTGTGGCTATGAAAATAGTAGTTGCACCGATAATACTATTCTTCACGATATTTTTTGGTTTCACTCTTTGATTATACAACAAACGTATTTAAACCAATAAAAAGCTGGCGATAAATCGCCAGCTAGACCCCCCTTTCTTTATTAAGACTGTGCCTCTTCTTGCATCTGCTTGAGGATCTTCAGGGACTCCCTGAAGCTATGTTCCATCGCCGGATTCAACTTCTTCGCCGAGAGAGTCTGGAACATTTCAATTCTCTTGGCAATGTAGGGTGCCCGCTCCGCCTCCGGCATCTGTTCCACGATCATCCTGTCGATCTCACCACAACGCTGGCGAGGATCGGGAGTAGCGGGAGAAAGCAGCCTGTAACGGCCGCAACAGATACATTCGTGGATGCTAGCCCACTTAGAGTAGGACTCATCAGCGGCATTATCCACAGTAATGACGTCTGGGTTGTTGCCAAATCCGCCAGTCTGATAGTAGACCAGCGTGTCAGTGCCATAATCTTTTTTGAAGTTCGTTCTCTTAAATTCAAATTTGATCGTGGCGCCCATAAACTCTTCTTCCCTATACATAATACACACCTCCTTAATATAAGAACCTCAATAAAAAATGAGGTCAGCCAATCGTAACGTTCTATTCTTTCCTAAAAGAACAGAATCTATCTTATATTATACCACGAAATAGCGTAAAAGTCAATGCAATAAAAATGGTGGGGGCGAATTGGGCGGGCGCTAACAATTTATAGAGATGATATTCGCCAAAGAATAGCAACCCATGTTTTATGATATAATTTAACCATGGCAGATGACATAGAAAAACTTAGTTCAACTAACGAGGAATTTCAAACGAAAACAGAAAAACACCCACTAGAAGATATGCCATCTTTTGATCTAGAAGCAGCCACTCGAAGAGTCGAAGAAGCAAAAAATAATCTTCTCGATAAAGCTGAAAATAACAACGAAGCTACAAATGATATTTGGGGAAATTCGAGTGACGAATACGATGAGTATGGCGAGCCAGATTCTGCGAGCAGTTTGGAAAAATCAAATATGCGAATACCGAAATACGAAAAAATTCTCTCCAATCCAGACACTTTACAAATTACAAGTAAAAACTATCTTGAACAATATCAACCAGAATCCAAATCTAGGGCCGATTTTCTTTCGGGCAAAGATATATTAGACCACTATGTTCTTGGTCAATTATCAGGCGATAATGCTAAGGATTTTATAAAATCAGACCAGTTCAAAAACTACTCTTCATACATCATAAATATAACTCAACAAAAAGTTCAAAATATTAATAACAAAAAATATTACCCAGAGTTAGTTACAAATCCAGTTCTTAGCAATCCAAGATATCGTAGACTTATAATATCCGAGCTATACCCTGCAGATCGAGTTGATAGCATGATTGATAGCCTCAATAAAAACGAAGCTGGATATAAAGGTTTTCTGAAAAATATTGAAAATCGCTTAGAGAATAGTGAGGCTGTTTCTCAAGACGAACTTAACATGGCAGGCGACTATCTATATTCCAGTAGAGATTTTAGTAGCGGATTAGCGAAGAAATTTGCATGCTATATGTTTAATGATGCAAGACAAAGACAAGACCTTATTTCATCCACGCAAATAGGCGGAGCATTAGCAAATTATTTTGCGTATAAAGATACGCTCGACGACAGGCTAAAAGAAAGACGAATTATCATTGCAAATAATGCTGGTTGGGATAATAAGAACAATAAACTGAAATCCGTAAACACCGGTGTTTCAACGCGAGATTACTGTGTACTTGAACAAAATAAAATCAATGATATGTCCCTATCGTCAGAAGAAGGACTTAGTAAATCGAGACCAGAAACCATTACGGATCTTTATTCTCTTATGTTGGTTGCATTCCATGAACTCACACATGATTATCAAAAGCTTATGGTGGCAGACGGTAAAGACAATAGTAGTGCCATGGCTTATATATTAAACCAGGTTTTGAGAAATAACCAAAACGAATGTTTCCCAGTGGTAGACAAAAATTTAAATAAGGCACTCGATGAAAATGGAGACGAAGTTAAAGCAGGCTATTATCAAGCGAATCACGATAGCGACGAGATAGAGATTCAGGCCGACGAAGAAGCATGGAGACAGTGCCGTAAGTTTATACACGAGCATGAAAAGCAGTACTATTGGAGCAAGAAAGATGAGGGCGGCGACAAGCGTGCGTCAGAACATTGGTTTAAATGTAAGGAAAATGAACAGGAGGTCAGAGTTAGGCGCGCATTTGCATTGAAAGTTGACGAGAATGGTCAGGAAATGCCATATATTCAATATGACATCGAGGAACTTGAAAAGAGTATCGGGAATGATCTAGACATTGTTAAGCAATTCCCGCAACTGGCGGAGTTCTTTGACGATGCTGGCCGCGTTAAACCAGAGATATTCTTCAACAAAAGAATTGCAAGTGTTGATATAGATACCATGGATACAATAACTGACGATTTCGGTGTAGAGATTGCCACTTATGCGCTAATGGACAGTTCTAATGTCAAAAATATACTATCTTATATCCAGAATCCAAATAATAACTTAAGCGAAAATCAGGTCATGCGCTGTGTATCTAATTTATGGAACGTCTTGCATCAAGACGCATTAAAAACTCGACCGCTTAAAAATACGAATTTCGATAATTATGCCGAAACTAAAACTAGAGGAAAGAATACGGACATAGGTGATTTAAGAGAGTCTTATTTGAAACAATACCTACACCAACTATTTAATGCTACCCATATAGCTGAAGTCTTGCGGGATAGGTACCCAGAATTAGGAGACAACATAGAACATCAAGAACAGACATACTTTATATCATATTACAACGAACTTGCCAAAGATGTCAGTCTAGAGTCTGCCTATTCAGAAAAAGTTAAAAATCTCTACATAAAAACAAAAAATCGAGCACTACAACAAATAGCGATGCAATTATAATTTAAACTATTAGATAACAACCATTTCGTCATCGAGAATTGTTTAGGGTATTAACAGCCAATTTTATATGGGTAGAAATGTGCTTTTTGGTACATTTTTCTTGCAAAATTGGTACAAAATAGCGCCCTAGAACCCGCAGAGTACTTGACAGAAATTTACCGCTAAAAAATCGGCCAAAATGCCGAGTTATATATAATCTGGTGGGGATA
>JAUMXO010000002.1 GCA_030529135.1 Candidatus Saccharimonadota bacterium
AAGCCGAGACTATTGCGCGCGAGGCCGAAGCTGCCGCCAGAGAAGCTGAAACCATTGCTAGAGAGGCAGAGGCCGCTGTAAGTGAGGCCAAATCTATAGCAAACGAAACCAAAGCCGCTGCCGACACAGCAGTTAGTACCGCCAACGAGGCGCTAAGAATCGCCAGGGAATTAGCCGACTCAACTGCTAAAACTGCTAAGGAAGCTGCCATAACTCACCAAACGATTCTAAAAGCAGTCGAAGATGCCTCTAGAATCGCCGAGGAAGCCAACCAAAAAGCTGCTAATCTATCTGATCTTGCCAAATCTGCCGCCGCTCGCGTGGAATCGCTAGCTGCGAATATCACTCCAGGGACAACTAAAATTATTGAGCGATATTATGAAACCAAAGCCTCTACTTCGACGAATAATGATGCTACACTCAATAACTCCACTTCAGAACTGGTCACTTCTGCTACATTAGAAACTCCTCCATCTCAAACCCCTGATTCATTGGATTCAGAAGAACGTGTGGCTCTCCCACTAACGAACAATCAGGCCGAATTTCCATGGTGGATTATCGTTTTTGTCTTTTCTGGCATTGCGCTTATACTCTGGTGGTGTGTCCCAGCTCGAAAAAAGTAAAAATTCTTAAAAAATCTCTGAAAAAACCCTTGACAAAATTTGTGACATAGAGTAAACTAGAGATAGTCTAAAGCTGCGAGTAGGATTATATTTTTACTAGTCTTAAGAGACTTTAGAGACTATTTAACAATTTGGTTGTGCAATTATCATCGTCAGTTCATTTTTTAATTTGAGTTTTCAAATTCAACTTTAATGGAGAGTTTGATCCTGGCTCAGGATGAATGCTGGCGGCGTGCCTAATACATGCAAGTCGAGCGGTAACAGGGCTTCACCGTTTCCTTGACACACCTAGCGCATTATCGTAGGTTGTTCGATTCGAGGGAACAGTGAAGCTGCTGACGAGCGGCGGACGGCTGAGTAACGCGTGGGAACGGACCCCAAACTGAGGGATAACTACTCGAAAGAGTGGCTAATACCGCATGTGATCTTCGGATTAAAG
>JAUMXO010000001.1:0-3897 GCA_030529135.1 Candidatus Saccharimonadota bacterium
TCGAGGGCTTCCGGAGGTTACGACCGAGGATGAGGGCGCGAGCCCCGTAACGACGGGCGCGAGCGACCCGTCCCGAGAGAGCACCTTTTCAAACGCGTATACCAACGACAATCAAGGCGAAGACTGGATTTGCCGCGAAATCAATAGCTGCCTAGAACAGGTCGAAATAGACATGAAAGAATATCGCTTTGCCGAAGCTGTCGAGACCTTATATCAGACTATCTGGGATAAATATGCCGACTGGTTCCTCGAATCCCAAAAGATTTATCGCAACGTTCCACTCCTGAAGGTTACTCTGGAGCATCTCTTGATTGCCCTTCATCCATTTGCCCCATTTGTTACGGAGGCTATTTGGCAGAACCTTAGCTGGACTGATGGCTTTATTATTACTCAAAAATGGCCAGAAAAGCTCATATATGACCCTATAACAGCCGAGCAGTTCGAAAGCATAAGAACTATAGTGTCTGAGATTAGAGGTACCTTACAGGCCCTTCCAGGCGGCAATAACAGCAAAAAATATGGGCTCATGTACGATAATGACAGCCTTGTGGAAGATAATTTGCTTCTCATCAAAGCTCTTACTAAGGTCCCAGACATCAATCCGCTAAATGGCGCCCCTAGAGGTCTCAGATTAGCTTTAGCAAACCACGAGCTCTATTTAGACGTGCCAGAACAGGTGGTAAATGACTACAAAGACGCTCTCACCGAAAAAATCTTATCAGTCGGCCGCGAGCTAGATGCTCTCAATCTCCGCATGAGTAATCCAAACTACGTCGAGAGAGCTCCAGAACACCTCGTCAAAGAAACCAAAGATCAAATCAAAGAAAAGCAGGCCCTTATCGATCGCCTCAAAGCCCAACAATCCCTCATCTAAAACTGTATTTACATTGTATTTAAAGTGTGCTACAATAGAATCATAGTTTAAGATAAGGAACGATTATGGCAAGCACAAACGATGTAACAATGACAATTCGCACTAACAGCGAGGTTAAAAAGACCGCCGCAGCGCTTTTTGATGATCTTGGCCTAGATATGTCCAGTGCCATTAATATGTTCCTTCGCGAGTGTATTAGAAAAGATGGTATTCCTTTTGAAGTTTCCCGCAAGGAAATTCCCAATCTGAGAACTCGCCGCGCCATCAAAAACGCTGTTGAAGGCAAAAATATGGTCGGTCCTTTCAAGACGGTGGAGGAAGCGATGGACTATCTGAATGCTTGAGATCGTCTTTGATAACAAATTCAAAAAAGAGTACAAGCGCGCTTTAAAGCGCGGTCACAAACCAGAGAAAATGGAGACCATCTTAGACATTCTTTCAAATGAAAAACCGATTCCAGCAAAATACAAAGATCACGCACTTACAGATAACAAGGAGTTTAAAAACGTGCGAGAACTCCATATTGAACCAGATTGACTACTGATTTATAGGAAAGAAAAACAAGTTCAAATTCTCCGCTGCCTTCGCACCGGCACCCATTCCGACCTTTTCTGCCTAATCTAATTATTCTTCCTCTACTAGACTCTTATAGTACTTATCCCTATTCTCTTTTTCCCATCCACTCATATTCTCTACGATCGTAGAGTAATATTTACTAGGATCAGATTTGCTATCAGCAATTTCTTTGTCATATACTCCAGCCTTCACCATTTCATCTAGGTATTCTATATATTTTTTATATCCCAAGTTCATTACTTTTTGAGCATTAAACTTTCTGCATTCAAGCATTTTAGGAATAAACATCCCAGCTGGTGCCATTTTCCCGTTAGGTAGTGCATTAATAATTTCTTCTTCCGTCACTCCATTCTCTGCAAAGGTATCTAGATTTATTGCAATATAATCCACGCTATTGCCATACATCCCTTCCTTCAGTACCATTCTACCTTCTGGGTGATCATTATCCCAGACCATCATTTTCTGCACACCGTCAAACCATATTCTATGATAGTGGCCATCTTTCCCAGTAAAATTGCCCTCAAATATCTCGCGATAACTTGCCATATATTTAAGCAACTCTTTTGCGTCAGCCCCTTTTTCTATAAATTCCTTTAGGCCTTTAGATATATGATCCGGGGCAAAAGTTTTGGCAATGTCAGTTATGTCAAAACCATTTCTCTCTAGAATTTCTGCAGGGCTTTCATCGCCATAGGAATATGCTTGCGTATCAAATGGACCAACGTCTCTATACCAAGAACTAAATACTTTGTCGATAAGCCTCTCTTTATCAATTCCAGCTTCTATTAGTCTTGCGCCCTTACCATCATAAAAACTGTTTGCATCAAGAAAATCGGTTGGTTCTAGTCTATCGAAATTTTTCAAAATAGCCTCATCGTTTACTCCTACTTCTTTCAAATCCTTTGTCATCTCTGAAATTTCAAGCCCAATAGTTGTATTAGTATAGCCATCATTGGTATATGCTTTTACTATCGCATTAACAATTCTATCTGGATCCCTTATTTTATACTCATCATTATTTAACCAATCAAACTCTTTTTTACAAAGGTTGTATTCTTTAGCACGTTCAACTAATCTGTAAGGGTTTGAATATCTGAACACCAAATCGTCAATGGCATCAAAACGATTTACATCATCACTCACATGAAGCATTCTAGTGGAGACCATTATATCAAAGTAATCATCAGCCATTTCTGACAATTTTTGTTGCGCTTCATAAACCAAATCAGGCTTACCAGCTTTAAGAAAATCATCGATCGCTTTCCCCGCGTATGCCATATTTGACACTAATGTCCCTCTGTAAATATTTTTATTCCTCTCACCGGCTTCACTATTGATATCCTCGTTATACCTATTTATGGCATAATCGAGGCCGCCCATTATATCTCTAGCCCTTTTCTCATTTATTACGTGTCCATCATACAAAAGTCTATCTGTTACAATATTCATCTGGTCTTTTAAGAAATCCTTCTGTTCGTCACTCAAATCTTTTCCCTCAGCTCTCAAGGAAATTATTTGTTTTAATTCATCGGCAGATTCTGGGGAAGCATTTTCTCCAAAGTAAGAATTTGCGATAATCGCAATGGTTTCTTTTGTTTGTGCCGCTCGCACTTTGTCGGGGCCAAGGTAGTAATCGTCAAGATGTTCCTCGTTCGCTCGTTCGCCATCATTGTAAAAACTAGACGCATTAACCCAACCTTCCGATGTGTAACGCTCTTTAATGTGATAATTACGATCGTATTGTTTCCGTCGGATTTTACTCATTTTGTCACCGCTAAATTTGTCACCAGCTATACCCATCAAATCAAATACATTGTATAGATCACCTTCCCTTCTCCACTCATCCTTTGTGTATCCATCACCATAGTATTGTTCATCAAACAGAGCGTTGGCATTAAAGAGATCTACAAGAGAAACATTATTTTTGAGTAGTACCCCATAATCATCAGATCTCAAAATTTTCAATACGTCTTTTTCATCGCAAAAGCTAAATAACACTTCCAAATCATCGACCTGTCGTTCTTCTGGCGTCCTCTCTTTATCCGATCTCTCCTCAATAATATCAGGATGGCTCCCATTATCATCCGCTACATCAAAAGATTTTATATGTTCTTCAAACGATGGCATTTCAGATAATGTTTCAGCGCCATTGTTACTATTTTCGTTTATGTTTTCTTGATTTTTTGGAATTCCCTCCATTTTACCTCCTTATGCCGCACCTGGTTTCACAAGAAAAATGCGACTATTTACGTTAGTCGCGAAACTATAGTTTGTCCAAATTTGACCAAACCTGCGTAAATAGCCGCATCAATCAGTCAAATTTGACAAAATAAATAAACAAACTACAGTTTCGCACTTTTATTATACCATAAGAAAAATCACCTACGCAAGCCACTAGCTCGCCCTTGACACTTTAAAAAGATTTGCTAAAATTAAAACAAGTACAA
>JAUMXO010000001.1:3907-115425 GCA_030529135.1 Candidatus Saccharimonadota bacterium
ATTTAAAGCAACTCACAAAATTAAAGCAAAAAGGAGATTTAAAATGGAACCAATCACTCTCACTGTTAGCTCGGTCGGACAAATCACTCTCCCCCGCAAAGTCCGCAAAATGCTCGGCCTTGAAAAAGGCTCTAAATTAGATGTTGAAATCAGCGAAGACAAAAAAACCATTACCCTGAAGCGCCAAAAAACTTTTGAAGAGGTAATGGCAAAACTCGACGAAATAGACAAAAAATATCCTTCTCCAACGCCAGATCCTCGCAGCAAAGATATGACTGCCAGTGAGATGGCTCTTGAGGGCATTAAAGATATCGAGGGAGACACATGGGTATAATCCACAGAAAAGAAAGTGTCGAGCATATTGATACTAATATTATTATCAGGCTAATCGTTCGTGATAATAAAGAGCAACTAGAAAAGATTCGTAAACTATTTTCTCACAAAGAAAAACTCTATGTGTTCGATGACAGTGCTATGATGGAAGTAGTATTTGTATTATCTGGCAAAATCTATCAATATTCTCGCGAAAAAATCGCTGCAAAAATCAAATCAATTTTTGAGCTCCCCAATCTCGTCTGCAACAAATCTATTATCGAAGGTGCTCTAGATATCTACGTCGAACACCCTAAACTCTCCTTTGTAGATTGCTACCTTGCTGTTGTCACGGAGACCTCCGGCGAAACACCTCTCTGGACCCTTGATCACAAGCTCGCCGAAAATAGCAAAGTCGCCAAAGTACTCTAGCTTTATCCTAACTAGCTCCCAGTGTGTAAAGTTCTAAGGTATTTTAGATTCGCCATTATCTGTAATTTGTATCTAGTACTGCTATCTTCGTTGATGACGTTAAGCCATGCTATCAACCCACGTATGTCGCCTCTTGCATTCCCTATCAAAATGTGGTAAAATATTCGTAGTTTGTCAAAAAATAGGGAGGTGATAAAATGGCAAATAGCAACTTAAATATGGACAAGACGGCAGAATTAAAAAAGATTCGCGATGAATACGCCTTTGCAGTTAGAGAGGCAGAACGCCGCAGGATTCCTGTCCACAGGTTATTAAACGAGAGCAGATTAAGAAGCATGCAGTCGACACTTCATTCGATATTGCTTACGGCCGAGCATGCTAAAACTGCCGAAGAATTAGAGCGAGTTAACGAGGCGGCCGTCCTCTTTAACGCCATCTCTTCGGTGATCAAAAGCTTTCAGTTTGAAAGAAGAATTGCAGTTTAACGGCTGCAATATATTCTAATTCTCCCTTCTTCGGCCCCGAACCATTATGTTCGGGGCTATTTTTTGTTAAATCTGTCTAGATTAAAAAGCGGCGTTTTTCCCTCATCCATGATTCCCTGCGCTTTTTTTAGCAATTTCTTTAACCCCACTTCCGACGACGAAGACCCCACATGGACAGTTTTCACCACCTTGCTTCCCTCCTTGTAGCATACCTGTACTCCAGTCGCTCCCGAAGTCGTCTTGAATTTTCGAATGTAAGCCATACCCAGATTTTACAACGAAAATCTCCTGGTTGCAATTTCGGTGTGCTCCCGCGCATTAAAAGGGCTTTAGTTCCCTACTATTTTCACAGCAAAACCACAAGCTTTTCCACAAAAACCATAAAAGGAATTTTTAGCCACATCCGTTATGCTGGCAACCATTCGGGCTAGCAACCAGCTTGACAAACAATTCCGCTTGCGCTAAAATCAAAGTATCAACCTAGCAACCGCTAGAGTTGGGAGCATTACAGATTAATTTTGCCTACCGACTACCAAAAAAGCCGAAGTTTTTGGATCCATAAGCGCAATATCACAAAAAGCATAAACGGTCAAAAAAATGCACGTGTTTAAATGAAAAAAATTCACGACAGAAACAGGGAAAAATAAGCACAAAAAGTTATGTGTGGTATAATGAAAACTATGGAAATTCCAATTACGCAGAGTGAGGACTGGGAGAAGCTTCAGCAAGACTTAAAAGAAACTAGTTTTTTTAAGTGTGGGCCAAACTACCAATATCTTGCCATCAAAAAGCGCGTTCCCGGTGGTTCGTATCTTTATTTACCTTATGGACCCGTAGCAGACACCAAGGAAAATTTCCGACTTGCCTTAGACGATCTAAAAGCTTTAGCCAAAAAAGAAGATGCCATTTTTATCCGTGTTGAGCCCAGAAACCCCGATTTTGCCAAAATTCTACCTCAAAATACCGAAAAATCTCACGACTTGAATCCTAAAGAAACCTGGGTGTTAGATTTAGAAGGGTCCGACGATGAATTTAAAAATAAGTTGCCGTCAAGGTTACTCCGTTATTATAAAAACAGGGAAAAAAATGATATTAAAGTGGAAAAATCTCAAAATCCTGACGACGTCAAATATCTCATTGCCCTTCAAAAAGCTCTTGCTAAAGAGAAAAACATTAGTACTTTTTCGGAGGAATATTTAAAAACCGAGCTAAAACAACCTTTTGCTACTTTATATCTAGTTAAACATGACAAAAACATCATAGCTGCCGGGCTGATTTTTGATCACGATACCACTCGCTATAATCTTCAAGGCGCTCAATCCGATGAGGGAAGGAAACTCCATGCCACTGGCATTCTTACTATTGAACTAATTAAAGACGCCAGAGAAAAAGGTCTCAAGCTTTTCGACTTCTGGGGTATCGCGCCAGAGGGCGCCCCCCAAAATCATCCCTGGGCCGGTTTTACCAACTTCAAAAAGACTTTTGCAGGTCGCGAAGTAGATTTCGCTGGTACCTATGACATTATTATCAAACCTACCAAATATAAAACCTACAAATTAATGCGCAAAATCAGGAGGCTGATATGACTTTTGAAGAGATTACAGAAGAAGAATTTAGAGATTATGCTAAAAAAAGCCCGTATAAATCTTTCATGCAAACTCCCGAAATTGCAAAACACCGGGAACTAAACGGCTGGACGGTTTATTATCTCGCCGCCAAACATGATGGCAAAATTAGAGCTGCCTCTATGCTCGTAGCCAAGCCTACTTTTTTGGGAAAATCTACATTTATCGCTCCCGGCGGACCATTGCTAGACTTCGAAGATCAACCGCTTACAGAGTATTTTGTAAGAAGTTTGAAAAAATATATCAAATCTCACAATGGCTACGTTCTTCATATTAGCCCGTACTACGAATTGACAGAAAGAGATCGACACGGCGACCCAGTCCCAAATGGGTTTAATCATCAAGAAGCAGCTAAAAACCTTAAAAATCTCGGCTTTTTTGAACTAAAAAATGCTTCTCAGCCTAAATACATGTACGCAGTCGATTTAAATGGTAAAACTCCAGAAGAATTAATGAAAGATTTCAAGAGCAATACTAGGGGCCACATTAGAAAAGCCGAAAAAATGGGTGTCAAAATCCGTGAACTAAAAAAAGCAGAACTCGGCATCTTCAAAGACATTACCGAAAAAACCAGCCATCGCCGCGATTTTACCGATCAACCTCTTAAATACTATGAAGAAATGTATGACCTCTTCGTCCCAAGAAAAGAAGCCTTGTTCTTATTAGCAGAGGCTTCGATTGACTCGAAGGGCTTCGGAGCGCAGCAGCGCGAGGATGGCGGGGAAGCCGAAAAAGCTACTTCCGAGACCCTCTTGCGAAGACGCGAGCAAGAAGAGCGCAGCGCCGCCCGTAACGACGGGCCGGCGCAAGCGTGTCGAGGAAGTAGCTTTTCGGCTAAACTCCCTCTATCCGCTGCCATGTTCATGCTCTACGGCGACGAAGTGGTCTATCTCTTCTCTGGCAGTGACGAAAAATATATGAAAGACTATAATGCCCAATATGAACTCCAGTGGTACATGATTAAATATGCTGCCGAGAAAAAATTCAAGCGATATAACTTCTACGGCATTCATGGCCTCCCAGATGACAGTCAAAAAGACGGTGTTTATGAATTTAAAAAAGGCTTTGGCGGTCAAGTCGTCGAGATGATTGGGACTTGGGAACTTCCTGTAGATCACAAGTTCTACCAACTCAAAAAGTTTTTAAAAAAGTTGAAAAAAGGCTAAAATGAAGAATTTTTCCAAAAATCACCCGATTTTACACATTATTTTTAAAAACACTTTTACGCTATTTAATTTTGTAAATCTTGTTCTTGCATTAATGGTCGCCTTTGTTGGTAGTTTCAAAAATATGCTATTTATTTTTGTCGCCATCGCCAACACCCTAATTAGCATTATCAACGAAGTTCGTGCCTATAAAATTGTCAAAAAAATGCGTCTTATTTCCGAACAAAAACCTACTATTTTAAGAAACGGCAAATCCATTCAGGTCGCACCAGAAGAAATAGAAAAAGGCGATCTCGTCATTTTAAGTCTTGGCGACCAGATTTTGTACGATAGTATTATGGAGGAGGGAACATTAGAAGTTAACGAATCTTTTATTACCGGTGAACAAGATAACGTAGAAAAACACCCTGGCGACGAGTTAGTTTCTGGTAGTTTTGTGGTAGCGGGTACCGCTAAGGCCAAAGTTATCCACGTTGGTGATGAAAATTCTATTACTAAGTTAGAAAAAGAAGCCCATCATCTCAAAACTGCTGATTCCAAATTATTTACGTTAATGAATAAAATTGTCAAATATATCAGCTACGCGCTTATCCCGGTCGGCGCTCTTCTCCTATGGTCTAGATTTCGTACCGAATCCGACGCTACCACCGCCGTTACTAGTACCGTAGCGGGCCTCATCAATATGATTCCAGAGGGTCTGATTCTTCTAACCTCTTCCGTACTTGCCCTTGCTACTATCAGGTTATCCAAGAAAAAAGTCCTTGTCCAAGATCTTTATTCCATCGAGACCCTAGCCCGTGTCGACACCATCTGTTTGGATAAAACTGGAACTCTCACCACTGGTAATATGAAAGTAAAAGATTTTATCCTGCCAGATGGCACAACTTTCGACAAAATTCCAAGTGCCATGAGCCCGGCTCAAAAATCGTTTCTAACGGCTCTAAATGCCATTCTCGCAAGCCAAATGTCCGAAAACGCTACATCTACCGCCTTAAAAAAAGCATTAGCGGGAAGTGGCAAATTTGCAGAAATAAAGGGTATTACAGAGGTCATACCTTTTAGTTCCGATCGCAAACATTCTGGCATCAGAACTAGAGACGCCGAATATCTTATGGGGGCTATAGATTTCATCACCAGCAACAAAGCTATCATCAAAAAGGTTAAATCTTACGCTGGTGATTATCGTGTCATTTCGGTCGTTAAGAACAAAGAGTTTCTAGGCTGCGTTCGTCTGGAAGACGAAATCAGAAAGAATGCCCCTCAAATTATTAAATATTTTTATGACAACGACATCGAACCCAAGGTTATCTCCGGTGATGAGCTAGAAACGGTAAAGACTATCGCCGAGACTGTCGGAATCAGAGACCTAAGAGGCATCGATCTCTCCACCGAAAAAAATCTTAATTTTAGTAAATTAGTTCAAGAATATTCTATCTTTACTAGGGTCAAACCTGAACAAAAGAAGAAACTTATCGAGGCCTTTAGGAAAAATCAGAGAACCGTCGCTATGACTGGTGATGGCGTCAATGACATCCTTGCTATGAAGGAAGCCGATTGTTCTATCGCTATCGGTGAAGGTTCAGATGCTGCACGTCGCTCCGCCAAATTGGTGTTATTAGATTCCGATTTTGATCGTGTCCCCTCAATTATCGACGAGGGCCGTCAATCCATTAATAATCTCGAGAGGTCCACCGCGCTCTTCTTGGCTAAGACCGTTTATGCCACTATTCTTGCGGTTATTTTCGTCCTTGCGCCGCTCAGCTATCCGTTTAGTCCAATCGAGATGAGTTTACTCAGTTTTGCTTGTATCGGCTTCCCGGGTTTAGTCTTAGCCTTAGAAAAAAACACTGCCAGAATCAAAGACAAATTCACCTACAACATCAAGCACTATTCTGTTCCAACTGGCATTACTGTAGCAGTCTCAATGCTCATTCTTTCTATCATTGCGACTAATAATAATTTTAGTCGGGCCAAGCTCACCACTCTCTCTGCCATCATCGTCTTTGCTATCGATTTCATCCTAATTTATAAAGTTTCAAAACCTCTCAATCTTTTCCGCGCCGCTTTGCTAATTCTTATCATCGGCATTTTTCTCGGTGCCCTCTTTATCCCATTTATTAGAGATTTCTTCGAATTCACTCTGGCTTTCTAAAATTTATCAGCCAAAGAAAAACCACTTCCTAGAAGGGAAGTGGTTTTGAGTAAGATTATACTCTCAGCCACTTCCTAGAAGGGAAGTGGCTTTGAAGCGAGAAATGCTGCTTCCAGGCTGGAGTTGTCGAATATAAACTCCACCTTAGAAGCTGTGCTTCTAGAAATGGTGATGATCTTGGCCAACGTTCTAATCTGCTTAATCGTCAGATTTTCGCAGATTTCCATCTCTATCAGGCGATGGGCCAGACCATCAATTTCAGGATCGATGGCAATTTCTTTACCTTCGACGATCTCAACTCCGCAATCTTCATAGACTGCAATTGTGGTCGTTTCCAACCTTGCGATCTCAGCTCTGACCGTAGTGAGTTCCGCAAGTTTTTGCGCTCGATCCCTCGATATTTGGTTCATCTGCCCTACGACGTCATTATTGACAACGGCCATTTTCTCGTAGGCAGTCTGCATTTCCTCCAGCTCATGACAAATCTCGTCAACTTTTTGCTGGATTTTTCTCAGTTTCAGGAGGTATCCTCTCCTTTGCCCAGCCAGTTCTTTATGCTGGCTCTCTAAATCGATGATCTGATTTGAGAGGGAAGCTTCTTGAATCTTTAAAGCCTCCAGAGTGTTTACCTCTTTCGTTTCCACGACCTCATTGTTCGATGAAGTCGTTATAGAAACAGATGGCTGCTTCCGCTTCGGCCTTCGATTTTTCTCATTTTGCCGAATCTCTCTGAGCATTTGCTCAGAGCCCCCATGAGGAAAAGCCCTTTCAAGTTGTTCCAGGAAAGCGCCTTCCCCCATGATGCTGTATTTACGGCAAAAATCCTTTACCGTAAACCCGTTCTTGATACCGGTCTTTACGACCTTTGAGGTCAATGTTCTCATATCTTGTCCTCCTGTTCAACATACTCAGCCATCATATTGCTGAGCTCCTTCGCAGCCTTTCTCAAGCTACTGAACTTCGCCTGATATTTGCCGACATCTACTTCTTTGACGGGCATAAACTGCCGGTCATAAGTTAAGGGCGGCTGATGCACCTGACGAAGCAGGCTTTCCCTAGTGCAGCCATTTGCCTTTGCGATGTCGCTCAGGTTAGCATACACTGTCACAGGGTTTAAATCAAACTTCTTCGCGATATCTTTTACGGAGAAGCCCTGTTCGTGAAGCGTCATGAATTCTCGCTTCATTTTTAATGTTCTTTCATTCTGCATAATTCCCCCTCCTTTCTTAAATGGTGCAAAATGAATAGTATCCTAATATTATAGCACAAGTTTTTTAATTTGTCAATATAAACACTTGTATGGTATAATCAAAATTAACATAAGGATTTTTTGTACAAAATGGAACCAAATAATCAAGAACCAACTAGCCAAACAGAAGACAATTCAAAAACTCTAGAGGAAACTAGCGAATCTCAGCCAGAGGTAGCTCCTCAAGTCAAACCAGAATCAGAAACTGAAACCGAGCCTAAGTCGGAGCATCAATCAGTACCACAGCCAGAATCCAAGCCAGAGTCAGAGCCCAAGCCAGCACCACAGCCAGAACCCGAAGAATCAAAACCAACTCCAGTACCACAATCAGAACCTACCCCTCAAAAACCTGCCAAAAAACCAAAAGGTCTGATTGCGCTAGTCATTATTTTTGCACTACTTGCCGCTGCCGGTATTGGTTTTGGAATTTGGGGTGTCATCATCACCATTCAAAAACCAACTACACCAGAACAGCCTACCTCCCAAACTACTGATGAGCCTACCGAACCTACCAAGCCATCCAATCCAGAGCCAATTGTTACAGAGACCGAGATCACAGACGCATATGTCCTACGCGATCTAGATAGTAAATTAGCCACTCTTCATTTTACAGAAAATACTAATTCTACAATAATTTTAGGCCCGAGTCTTTTTTTAGAAGGCGGCCTTTATAGTGAGGATGGCGTTAGTGAATTATATAAGATAAGTGTAATTAATGCACAGTTAAACGATCATAAAAACTTGTATCGCTCTCCTAACCAAGAGGAATTAGCCAGCCTCATGACTAATCTTTCCGGTAAAATACCAAAATTTGCAATCCCAGATTCGTCATCTAACTCAGGATGGGAAGTTGTGGATGCTAACACCTTTATCGCGAAATATCTTGAGGTTTTCGGAAATGAGCCCAATCTTAGAATAGTTAATGACGAAACTTCGAAATGTCCATTGCTGCGTTATGATAGTATCACCAATCTCCTATATCAATATCCTGGCTGTGGCGGCACTTCTCCCCTTGAAAGATACTATTACAAAAATCGTTATACTGCAGATAGCGACAATGCTTATGTATACATTAATGCAGGGATCGTTGACCTCGATACTTTAAAAATCTACTGCGAAATCAATACCTCATCACCTTGTGGTGACTATAATGGCGGAGATTTCACCATAGATGCTTCCAATCATAATAAATTTGCCGAATACCGTTTCGTCTTCAAAAAAGCTGATAACGGCACCTACTACTTCGACAAAGTCGAGAAAGTCTCCGCTTAGCCTCGCCCGCTAGTCCAAAATCGTCAAGCTCGTTCCAATAAGTTAAGAAAGGAAATACATGATTAAGATCATCGCCGGGGGCAAAAAGCACGAAAGTTGGCTAAAAGAGGCTATTTCAGAATATGAGAAGCGCTTACAACACACTCCTTATAGCATAGAGTGGGAGTTTGTCGAGGAGGAAAAACTCATAAAAAAGCTTGGAATAAGCTGGCCTTTTACCGGTCAAGACTATGTGATAATTTGTGATGAACGTGGTAAAAATATATCATCAGACGAATATTCTACACTTTTAGAAAATGCCTTTTTAAATAGTAAAAACATCGTTATTCTCATCGGTGGCGCCTTTGGTTTTTCCGAAGAAATTCGAAGAAAAGCTGATTTCTTATGGAGTTTTTCGAAGTTAGTTTTTCCTCACCAAATTGCCAGGCTTATCGTATCAGAGCAAATTTACAGAGCTGAAGAAATCAGAAGAGGGTCTCATTATCATCATGCTTAAATATTCATTCTGTGATATATTTAATCTGTTGTGTTTTTGATCGTTTGCTGTATTCTGAATATTTAAAATAATAGCATTTTGTGATATAATCATATTTAAGTAATGAAGGGAATTTAATGGGTGCAAAAACTTTTTTCAAACAGACCATCAAGAAAGCTGGTTTTATCGTTACGATTACAGCGCTAATTGCAAATTACGTATTGCCAATTGCCAATACCTATGCCGATCCGCCGCAGCCCGACACTACTGCTGCCGTTCACTATACCTATGATGGCAATGGTGCCGCGGATATCTTTATTAATAACGTGATGTTAGAGCAGGGTGAGCCTGATCCGCATCCCCCTGTTTCTGGTGAATTTGATGGCACTATTAATTATCATTCAGGTGGTTTTAACACCGTCAATGTTACACTCACTACTTTCGTCACCTTGTCTACTATTACGTCAGTTAGTATTAATGGGACCCCCTATAATGTTCCTACAGACCGAGCTACACTTCTAGGAAACGTCGAATGGCCGGTCCTCAAATATGATCTTGGTGATATCCCAAAAGCAGATACTTATAATATTACTACCACCACTGCTCCTAGCACTCTTATGGGCAATTTCTCATGGTCGTACAAAGATTCCGATAAGGGTCAAGACAATTATGTCGACAACGGTATTATCACACTCGTAGAGCTCGAGTATGATAATCAGAAATATTATAGCAAAGCCGATATCGACGCGGCCAATTTGCCGTATTTACGATATGAAGAGTTGGATAATGGTGCTTACAGCGAAATCGCAATTCCTACCGGTACCAAAGTTACTCTTAAACTTATGCCAAATGTTGGCTATCAGCTAACTTCTTTCACCGTTAATGGCGGTAGATTCGAAGCCCAAGAAGAAGTCGGTGTTTATAGCTTCGAAAGTGTCAGTGGTAATTTCCATCTTGGTGCTCATTTTACTGCTGTAGACGATGCTGTAGCGGCTGAAGCCGAAGCTGTTGAATCTGGTGCTATTACTCTAGGTGGTACAGAATTCGATAACGGTACCGCTCGCCTTGATGTTAAAGATGTAGATCTAGATGCCGAAGATATTGCCGACTTCGAAGATGCCGCCGGCGATTATAAAGTGAAGACATATCTAGACATTTCTCTTTTCCAAATTATCTATAAAGGCACTGCAACCGATACTTGGGATGAGCAAATCAGGGAATTAGACAATGAAGCTACCATCACCCTTAAACTAGACGAGAGTATCGATGGCAACGAAATCGTCATTGTCCACCAAAAGCATGACGGTACCTATGAAGTGATCCCTACCACTTATGATCCAGTTAATCATACCATTACCTTCAAGACTTCCAGCTTTTCTAACTACGCTATTGCCACCAAGACTGTCGCCTCGCCAGACACCGGTGTGATGACCTCCGAAGGTGCTTCCGCTATCGAATCTGGAATTATGCCGCTAATAACTATAATAACCCTGCCAGGTTTAGCTGTATTTGTTACTAAAAAAATCTTAGCCTAAAATGAAAATTCTAGGAATCGAAACCAGCTGTGACGAAACCGCTGCTGCCATCGTAGAAGATGGCAGCAAGATTTTGTCTAATGTGGTCGTCTCCCAGATTGACATTTTTGCTGAATACGGTGGCGTTATCCCAGAAGTCGCCGCTCGCTCTCACCTGGAAGTAATGATGCCAGTAGTACAAAAAGCCTTAGAAGATGCCAAATGTACGTGGAGTGATATTGACGCTATCGCGGTTACTTATGCCCCCGGACTTCTTGGCTCGCTTTTAATTGGCACCCTTACCGCTCGCACCCTCGCAATCTTGCACGACAAACCTCTCTATGCCGTTCATCATCTCAAGTCCCACGTCTACGCCAACTGGCTGGAAGTGGAAATGCCAAAAAATGTCCATTTGAGACCCTCTTGCGAAGACGCGAGCAAGAAGAGCGAAGCGCTCCCCGTAACGACGGGCGAGCGCGAGCGCGTCGAGAATGGATCATTTTTGACATTTCCACTGCTAGCATTGGTAATCTCCGGTGGCCACACCCAGATTCTCTACATGCCAGCCCACAATAAGTTCGAGATTATCGGCACCACTTACGATGATGCCGTTGGTGAATGCTTCGACAAAGTCGCCAAAATCTTAGGTTTGCCATATCCTGGCGGCCCATCTATCGCTAAAGCCGCTACAAATGGGGATGAAAATAAATACAAACTCCCCCATCCCAAGGTAGACAATCTAGATTTTTCTTTTTCTGGTCTCAAGACGGCAGTTTTGAGAGCAGTTCAAAAGGAGCTTGGCCTTCCTATCTCTCATCCGTCTCATGACCTCAAAAATCACTTATCAGAGCAACAAGTTGCCGACTTTGCTGCTAGCTTCCAAAAAACCGCTATCGATATTCTCTTAGAAAAACTCGAGAAAGCCAGGGAACAACACCCTGAAGTTAAATCCATCGTCTTCGCCGGTGGCGTCTCTGCCAATCAGAAACTTAGAGAAATGGCGGGGCACTCTCTTCAAAAAAATCTCCCAGTCTTTTTCCCCGAAGCTAAGTTTTCCGGTGACAACGGCGCCATGGTCGCCGCCGCCGCCTATTACGAAATCCAATCTGGCGTCGAGCCTACCGACCCTTACAAGCTCAACATCTACCCACGCATTTCCATAGAAAATTGAATCAAACCATGTTAAAATAAAAATATATTAACAAAGGAGATGAATATGGACAAAAAATTTATCGGAGTAGTATATGCCTCCATGGCTATGTTATCAGCTGGTATTATGGTGGTTATCGGCATGATCACCAAATCATGGGAAAATCTTTGGTTGATTCCATTTGGCGCCATGATTCTCGCCACTGTTTTTGCTATGGTTGCAAGCGTGGTAAGCGAAAGCAAAGAGAAAAAAGGGAAAAAATAATGAGCAAGAACAAAATCATTGGCATCATTTGTGGTGCAGTTGTGGCGGTCGCTGCGGCTGTAGGGATTACTGTCGCAGTAATCAATAATAACAACAATAGTGACACCCCAGCCATTGTCGGCAAATGGAAATATTACGATAAAGATTCTAGCTATAGCTTAGACTTTGTCTATACTTTTAACAAAGACGGCACTGGTAGCTATAGCATGTCTGGCGCCTCTATGCCATTCACTTACGTCACTGATGGCAACAAGATCACTATCACCTATGATTCTGGCCCATTCGAGACCGAATACGAAATCAACGGTGATATCTTAAACGTCAAAGATTCCGGCGGCAGTGACACTCTTTACAAAAAGATGTAAGTAGATTTTATATGGATGAATCAAAAGAAAATATAGGGGTTAGCCAAGAGGCTAACCCCCCAGAGGTTCCAAAAACAATATTTAACTAAAAGGAGAAAAATGGGATTTTTCGGTAATTTATTTTCAAAACAAGCTTGCAGCATTTGTGGTAAAGAAGTTGGTGCACTTGGCCGTATCAAGCTAAAGGATAAAAACTACATCTGTAGAGAATGTGGCAAAAATGCCAGCCGGCTCTTTCGTATCGGCTATCATGATTTAGACGCCACCAAAAAACACTTAGAATACATGAAAAAAGCAAATGAACTCTACGAAAAAGAATTTGCGCCACTCATTGATAAAAAAGAAGTAGACTATTGTGGCCACCACGGTTCATATAAAATTGGTTTCGCTGATTCTATCGGAATGTTTGAGATTATTTCTCCAGAGATGAAAAAATCCAACAACAGAGAACTTTTCCGCTATGACCAAATCGACAGTTTTGGCCCATATTATGATCTGAATTCCGGTAGTGGGGAAGGGCAAAAAAGATACAAAGAATACGGCGTACTTATCAAAATGCGCTGCGCCGAAGACTTTACACAAATGAATGCAACTGAAGCAGAAAAAAACCAAATGCACCCTTACGCAATTGAGATTAAAATCCCAATTCAGCACAATGTAGACACCCCTTCTGGCGGTGACCGCATCTATGGTCATTTGGCTACAATTTTTGGCAGCTCCAACGCAGTTAACGCAGCTAGTTCGGTGATGTCGGCGCTATTTGGCTCGCCAGCCGGTATGATGATTCCACCGAGTGACTTTTCCGGTGAAAATCGCAAGAAATACGCCAAGCTTGCAGACGAGGTAGAGACCCGCGCTCTTGGCAGGCCCTTGCGAGATTGCCTCTGATGTGATAAGATAAAAATACACTGGACCGTCGCCAAGTGGTAAGGCACTGGGTTTTGGTCCCAGCATTCGCAGGTTCGAATCCTGCCGGTCCAGCCATTTTTATTGCATAAAAACTTAAAAAAGCAGGACTAGGTCGTAAACGAGCGAGTCCTACCACCCCAGCCAAGAAAGAAAAAACGAGAGCTTGCTCTCGGTTTTTGTTTCGTGCGACCGGTCTTGGATGAATATCCTGCCGGTCCAGAAAGAATACTAAGTTTGCAATCCTGACGGATTGTTTGATTATGCTTTTTACGGTTTAAAAAGGCTATATTTGATACTTTTATTGGATTATATCGTCAACGCGTAATCAAAGAAGAGCAGCATTCGCTAACCGATTCTTCATTAATACCGAGGTCGCGGAGAATTGCAAATGCATGCTCTATATCTATATTAAGAAAACAATCATCGTCCTTCAAAAAGTCACTTATAATTTTATACTTCTTATTATCTCTTTCATTGTCGCTATTTTGAAGCAGCTCACCAGCTTTTTTGCGTAGTAAATCAAGTTGATTCATTTTATTGTTCCTCCTGTTTTTCAACACTACTTATTGTCCCTGGTATTTTAGGGTCTTTACGCTCGATATATTCAAACGTTCCATTGTCTAATTTTGTTTTTATGTCTTCTAATGTAAGAGAGGTCAATTCTCTGTCGCTCGATAGATAGTAATAGCTCGTCTCGTTTGGTCGCTCATCGAGATTCGCTCCGTTCATTGCAATAACAGCACCAGCCTCCAACTTGGGACCTTGGCCAGCAACTTCATTATTTCTTAACACTACTACGGAAACATTATCTTTTCGTTCCTGCTCGCTAAATAGAGCTTTCCTCAATTGCAATGCATATGTCATGGCATCTATACCGCATAGACTAGTAGTTTTAAGTTTTTCTAATAGGATTGATTTCTTTTCATCAAATTCTACAGGTTTCAGATTTTCGGTCAATAAGTCATATTCATCCCATGGGGATTTCTCTCGCTCTTGTTGCTGTACTAACTCATACATTCTAGAAACAGATTCTTGAAATTCCTGCTGAGTTCTCTTGTTTTTGCTCTCACATTCAAATCCAATTAGAGGCAACCCCAACTTCGCTCTTGCGATGTCGCCACCCAAAATACTGCTGACCGAATCTGCTCTAACAATAAATTTCCCATCCCTAAACTCTAGGTTCGCATGACCATTACCATAATTTTCCCTAGTCATGTTCTTATATTCGCTCTTAAAATTCAGCCCCAACTCGTTAAGCATTTTTGCATATATCATGTTAAATTCAAAACAAACAACTTCATTGTTTTCTGGCGATATTTGTTCCACATAGTCTAGACTTCTATGTTTTTCGGCAGCCTCACCTTTCTGATTTGCAGCCATAAATTTATTGTCATAGGTTAGTATGGTGCACATCTTTGCGTATATGTAGGCAGCTTTTTCAAGACTAGAGACATCATCAGGCATTTGTTCGAGAATTGCATCTCTAAGTTCTGAATTCAGATTGGCTTTTTCATATAGCGTGTCCTGTGTTTCTGTCAATCGATTCGCAGCACTAAAGTCTATAAACTGCCCACTCATAAGACGTTTCGTGCGACTTTCCAAATCATCTGGTAATGCGTAATTCTCAATAACTTTATTATCTTTTAGATATTTTGTCGCTGCATATGCAAATTCCATTTTTGACAGCTGACCTATTTTACCGTCAGGGTCGGTCGTACATATTTCTTTAAGTCTATCTGGAGGTAAAGATAAAAATGTCAATATATTATCAACTGGCAATACGCATTGCTTACCATCAATAGTTGTTTCATACTGCGTTCCGCGTACTTTTTCAACAAAAGCTCTTGGCGAAGCAATTTCTCTAAATTCCTCCAGCCTTTTCTTTTCAGTATCGGATAATTCGCCGAGCTGCCCACTTTGCTCAAGTGCTGCAAAACCTTTAACTAAATCACTTTTGCTACGAATAGAATCACCGCCACCTATATCAGCCATCCCCTGCCTTATATTTTCTACGTCTCCATAGAATAGTTGCAACGCATTAACAACGCCACTATAGGGATTGTCTTCAAGCATATGGCGTTTGGCACAAGAATAGTATGCATCAACCGTTAGACATCTTTTTAGGAGTTCTGAATTTACTTTATTACCATTAGATAGTTCCACCATCTCTGCAGTTCTTAAGAATTCGGCATCTTTACTGGTTGTAAATACATATGATTCTATCCATTTTGGCCTTCCTTCATCTCTAGGGAATTGACTGGCATTTGGGTCTAAAATTAAATCTCCGTTTGGGTTAGTGGGTATATCATTGCTCTCGTAGTACGAAAGAACATCAATATCTGTTTCTCCCTCACCCGATATTTCATTGGTTTCAGGCGTACTAACAGATTGTCTTTCGGCACGAACTTCATTAGCCATCTTCTGCCACGGATCTTCGCTTTCCGTTGCAGGACTCGTTTCTATATTGTTGGTTGGGGGAATATTTCCGCTAGACATATTTACCTCGCTTATAGCACATAATATAGCTAATATTATATCATAAAGCACATCAATAATGGGTACTTCGGTGTTTGGATTTGCACACTAATCTTCTATCTTGAAGGTTTCTAGCCTTTGGCAAATGGTTTCTTTGTAGATTGTTAATGCCTGCTTAATTCTGCTCAGCCAGAAAATAAAATGAGCGCTTGCGCTCTTTTTTGAACGAACCCTACCTCCATTCCGCTTGCGTTTTCCCTAAAAGTATGCTATATAATATATATATTATGTCTACAGCGAAACGAAGAAAAAATACAAAAAGAACTACCAAAAGTTCTAAAACTTCTCGCAAGACCAGCACCAGAAAAGCTGCCGAAAGGGAAGTGAACGCTGAGTACGAATTACCCGGTGGCTTTTGGCACCAACTGTTCGCAGTCTTTATGATTGCCCTGGCGCTTTTCTTCGTAATTACTTGGTTTGGTCACGGCGGTTCTTTCTTAAATACCGTTCACGAAACGCTTTTGAAGGGCCTCGGTCTCGCTACCTATTTTATTCCGATGCTCCTAGTTTACCTTGCAGTTAAAATTTTCCGTTCAGATACCAATCGTGTCGCTATCCCAGTTTATATTGCTGGAATTTTTATGCTATTTTGGCTTACGGGCGTCGGCGCGATTTGGAACAACGGCGGCATCGTCGGCGATTGGCTAAATTCCATTATGCTAAAAGCCTTAGATCAAGGCTTTGTCATCGTCATTTACATACTTTTGATATTTATTACTCTTCTTTTTCTTTTGCAGCTTTCGCCACTCGCTTTCTTTAGAGGCGCTAAAAACATGGCTAAACCTGGCAAAAAAGCCACTCCAAAAGACGTTAATGAATCAGAGCCAAAGGGTCAACTAGAAATTAAAGTTAACTCCGGTATTTCTGAACCAGCTGCAGCTGCTGCACCAGTCAAAAGTGGCTTCTTGAAACGTAAATCTAAATTTGTAGCCGAATCAAAACCAAAAGCTGCCGAATCAGAATCAGAAAAAACGCCTACCGCACTTGTAGCGGTCAATGACCCAGATTGGAAAATGCCATCCACTGATCTTCTCACCAAAAAACAATCTCCGGCCGACGCTGGCAACATTCAACAAAATGCCATTATTATTAAAGATACTTTCTCAGAGTTTGGCATCGAAGTGGAAATGAAAGGCGCTAATGTTGGCCCACGCGTTACACAATATACTCTCAAAGCTCCAGGCGGTGTTAACCTCTCTAAGATTTCTGCACGCGATAAAGAGCTCGCCTATAAGCTATCCGCCAAGACCGTCCGGATTGAAGCTCCAATCCCAGGCACTCAGCTTATTGGCGTAGAAGTACCAAATATTCGTGCCGAAGGCGTCTCTCTTCGTGGTATCATCGAATCAGATGAATGGCGTCATGCCAAACATCCACTTACTTTCGCTGTAGGTAAGGATATTTCCGGTAAACCTGTCATAGCGGATCTTGCAGACATGCGTCACTTGCTTATTGCTGGTACTACCGGTTCTGGTAAATCTGTCATGACCAATACGCTTATTATGTCACTTCTTTACAGGAATTCACCTTCTGATATGCGTCTTATCATCGTAGACCCAAAGCGCGTAGAAATGGCCGTTTACAAAGACATCCCTCACCTTCTTACGCCAATTATCAATGACACTTCCAAAGCTCTTTCGGCTATGAAATGGGCTGCTGGCGAAATGGATCGTCGCTATACTATCATGGAGGAGGCCGGCGTTAAAAACATCGTCGATTACAACGAAGTCATGGAAGAAAAATCCAAATCCGCCTCCAAAGATTCCAAAGAAGAAGAAAACACTACCGAAAAAATGCCTTATATTGTGATAGTAATAGACGAAATGTCCGACCTTATGATGCAGGCCTCAAAAGAGCTTGAGCCTTTAATTGTTCGTATTGCTCAGCTTGGGCGCGCCGCTGGCATGCATTTAGTACTAGCTACCCAGAAGCCAGTAGTAAAGGTCATTACAGGCCTTATTAAAGGCAATATTCCGTCTCGTATCGCTTTCCGAGTCCTAAGCTCAATGGATTCTCGCATCATCCTCGATTCTTCTGGGGCTGAAAAGCTTCTAGGCCAAGGTGATATGTTATTGTCTTCTGAGCAAACTTCCAATGGCCCAGAACGCATCCAGGGCGCTTGGACTCCAGATGGCGACATTAAAAAAGTTACCGATTTCCTTCGCTCTCAGCGTCCACCTCAGTATAACGACGAAGTCATTGCCCAGCAAGTTGCCCTCAAAGGTGCTGGCGGCGGTCTTAGCGATATGGATGGCCTCGGTCGTAAATTCGACCCTCAAGATCCGCTAGTTCGAAAAGCCATTGAGATTTGTCTGAAAAATGGTAAATTCTCTACCTCGCTTCTTCAAACTTACCTCAGTAAATCCCATGGCTACGTATCTGGTCTTGGTGTCTGGCTCGAAGAGCTTGGTGTGATTGGCCCAGTCAACGGCACCAAACCTCGTGAGCTCCTCATCACCTCAATGGAAGAGTTTGACGAATTAGCTAGTTCTAGTTAGTCCATTTGTCAAGGATTTCTTGATAACTGAACCGCGAAAAAAATTTTTTGCAATTCACCACCTCTTGAACTTGTAAAATTTTTGTACAAGTTCAAGATGGTATGCTACAATTGATTTAATGAGTAATAAATTAGAAGTATACAAAATTGAAAAAGGCGAAATCGTCCTTGATATAGACGAAAAAAGTGAAACAATTTGGGCCACCCAAGCTCAAATTGCTCAACTTTTTGATGTTAAACCTCAAAATATTACATATCATTTACGCAATATTTATAAAGAAAAAGAGCTTGACGAAAATCGAACTTGTAAAGAATCTTTACAAGTTCAAGAGGAGGGAGGAGTTTCGGTAAAGCGCAAAGTAAAAATGTACGATCTCGACGCCATCATCTCCGTTGGCTACCGTGTCAATTCCAAAAAAGCCACCGATTTCCGTATCTGGTCTACCTCTGTTCTTCATAATTATCTTGCCAAAGGCGTCGCTATTAACGAAAAGCGCCTCAAATCCGCCGACAGCAAAAGGTTAAAAGAAGTCGAAAACATGATGGGCGTTGTGAGACGCCTGATCGCCCACCAGGCTCTTGATGCTGGCGAAGCTAACGGCGTTTTAGAAGTAATTTCTAAATATTCCACCAGCTTCCAGACTCTAAAAGAATACGATGATGGTTATATTGATCTTTCTGGCCTCAACAAAAAATCCAAAAAAGAAAAGAGGCTTACCCCAGAATTTTGCATTGAGGTCATCGAAGGTCTCAAAAAATCCGTTAAAGGCGGTGATTTATTTGGCAAACCTAGAAACGACGCTTTCAAAGGCTCCATCGAAGGCGTCTATCAGAGTTATAATGGAGAAGACCTTTATCCTACTGTTGCCGAAAAGGCCGCTCATCTCTTGTATTTTGTCATCAAAGACCACCCCTTTTACGACGGCAATAAACGCATTGGCTCGTTGCTCTTCATCGTTTTTCTTACAATCAATGGCGAAAATCTTGCTAAAAACGGTGAGACCAAAATCAGCGACCGTGCTCTTACCGCTCTAGCTCTGTTGATCGCCGAGTCGGAACCTACAGAAAAAGATCTCATTACCTCTCTCATCCGCAAGCTCTTAGAAGATTAAGCAAAATTAAAATTTTATGCTATAATAATAACAATGGTTGACAAAGATGATATTTTGAATGTAAAAGATTTAAGCCTAGATTTTGATGAGCCAGATGTAAATGACATCGAAAACGAGGAGGAGCTTTCCGACGAAGATCTCGCAATTACTCCTGAAAACGTAGATGCTTTTGCGGATGATTCTGTCAGATTATACCTTAGAGAAATTGGTAAAATCCCACTTTTGACTCCAGAGGAAGAAGCTGATTTGGCTCAGCGTATTGTCAAAGGTGACAAAAAAGCCAAAGACAAAATGGTCGAATCAAATATGCGTCTCGTGGTATCTATTGCCAAGCGTTACGGTGGTCGTGGTCTTGATTTTCTTGATCTTATTCAGGAAGGGAATACTGGACTGCTTCGCGCCGTCGAGAAGTTCGATCCGGAAAAAGGCTTCAAGTTTTCTACCTATGCTACTTGGTGGGTGCGTCAAGCTATTACGCGTGCTATTGCCGACCAGGCTCGCACTATTCGTATTCCAGTCCACATGGTCGAGACTATTAATAAAGTTCTCCGAACCACTAGAAAACTCACTTCCGAGCTCAATCGTGAACCTACCACCGAAGAAATCGCCGCTGAACTTCACATGGAACCAGATAAAGTAGACTATGTCATGCGTATCAAGCAAGATATTGCCTCTCTTGATGCTTCAGTCGGTCGTGATGGGGACGATGAAGACTCCGTGCTTGGTGATTTCGTAGAAGACGAAGAACGTATTTCTCCAGAAGATTCTGCTGCTAACCAGATTTTAAAGGAGCAGCTTTCCGAAATTATTGCCACTCTTACCGATAGGGAGCAAAAGATCATTCGCCTTCGTTTTGGTATCGGTGGTGGTCGTCCGCACACGCTCGAAGAGGTTGGCGCTGAGTTTGATGTCACCCGCGAACGTATTCGCCAGATTGAAGCCAAGGCTCTTTCCAAACTCCGCAAAAACAAGGATACCAAAAAATTACACGAATATTTAAGGTAAAGGAGATTACCATGAAAAAAATTATTCAAAAATCTAAAGTTGCCATTATGGTATTTTTGATGGGAATTAATCTTTTGCCAGCTACTCTTAGTACTGCGCCAGTCTATGCTGACGAGGCCGAAGGCGCCGCTATTCTTACCGACTGCTATAACAAAGGAAAAGATAGTAAAAATGGTAGTGGGATTATTTGTGTTGTCCAACTTGTAGTTGATATCCTAACTATTCTAGTAGGAATTTTGGGCGTTCTCGGCATTGTAATAGTTGGTATTCAGTATCTTACCGCTGCCGGCAATGAGGAACAGGTCAGGAAAGCCAAGCGTCGCCTATTCGAAATCATTCTCGGCATACTTCTATACGTTTTGATTTATGCGCTTCTTAGGTGGCTTCTTCCAGGATGGACCGGGTGGGGGAGTTAGCAATGTTATGCCACATATTATTTCTAGTATCGGAGCCTAAATGTCTCGCCTTATCTTAGTTTATAACCCCAACTCTTCTAATTATTGTCGTGTCAAAAAAAATATTTTAGATCAAAAAACCAAATTGTTTGCTGAAAAAAATCTTACCGATTATACCATCAAAAAAATTGGTTTTGAAAATAACGTTAAAAACCTTCAAAAAGAACTCAAAAACGGCGACATTTGTCTTTCTCTCGGTGGCGATGCCACCGCTGCTATTACTGCCAATGCCATCATGAGTTCCCAAAAAGACGTCACTCTTGCTGTTCTCCCATATGGCAACTTCAATGACCTCGCTAGAACTTTGGGAACGATGAAGCTGGAGGATTTAAACGTTCACAAGCGGACCTCCGCGACCAACAGGGAGGGTACCGCGAGTAAACCGTTTAAGTCCGCTAGCCGTTTGTACCCTCTCGAGATTTATGTAGACGGCAAATTTTGGCGTTATGCTACTTGTTACGTAACCATTGGTATGACCGCCGAAGCAGTTGAACTTTTTGATGAACCAAAATTTAGAAAATATATGCAAAAGGGCCACAAAAGTTCCTGGCGCTCTTATCTAGAGTTGGCCAAATGGTATTTCAAAAACCGTCGGAAGAAAGTGTTTCTTCCTGAGTTCACTATCAACAAAAATTCCACAGTCAAGAAAGCCTCTGATTATGCTGCTCTTAGTGGCAAATCCATGTGCCGTGTCATGAAGGGTGGCGACGATTGGAAAAAGCCCTATATTTTTAGGAGTGCTGCCCTAAAAACTATCAGCTTCCCAAGACTATTTATCTTGATGGCAAAATCAATCTTGCATCGTACTCCCGGCAGCGATACGAAAGGCGATCTTCTAGAATTCAAGGAACCAGCTACCGTCGAACTTCAAGCCGAAGGCGAATATCAAACTTTTAAAAATATCAAAAAGATCAAGGTTAAGAAAGGGAATCAATGTTTGAAAGTGATAACAAAAAACTAGAACAGGTCATAACATACATGAAAACTCACTGGCCAAGTCCAGTAAAAGACGAGTGGCAAGTCAGTTTAGAAGAATACCCCAAAATTCTAAAACAAATTGTCGCGGATTTTACTAAAGATAAGACTAAGAATAAAAATCTTATTCGCATTGCTGGTCTTTCTGGTTCCGGTAAAACTTCCCAAATTCTCCCCGCTGTAGAAAAATATTGCGAGATGAAAAATTTAAATCCAGTTCTCATCGCTGCTCGTCGTTTCGTAGATTATCATCCGTTCAGAAATGAAATTGAAATAGAATACGGTGAAGAAAATTTACGTAAAAACACCGATGAATTTAGTACTATCATGATGTTTTTGAGTTTAAATGCTCTTACTAAAGCTGGTTATGATATTATTTTAGACGTTACATTACTAGATCCAGAGGTAGAAAATATCTTACTTGGAATGTTAAGAGAGAATAATTATCAAACTATGCTTCTAATGATCGCTACCAGCCCTACTGTTACTGAACATTTTTTGGGCGGTCGTGGTTGGCGTCATTCTAAGGCGACTGAAGCGGAATTTATTCGTGCCACTAGGGCAGCAATGGAATTCTATGCCCAAAACTATCCAGATCTTCACACGATTCTTTGGAGCGTGTATGATCTAGATCCGATTTATAACGGAAAAATCAAGAACGCATTAGATATTTTTCAAGAATATTCAGAGAAAACCGATCTTCCTAAGTCAAACGATGACGAAAGAAGGGAAGCTAAAATTCAATTTCTTTCAAAACTTTAGCAGTTGCCTCTTCCAATTCTTCAATCGTACCATTATTTAATACGTAATAATCTGCCGCTGCGATTGGCCCACCTTTTTCTAGATTTTCGATTTCAGACCGATCGCGTTCTCGAATTGCTGCTGCATCAAAGGCCCTACCCGGTCTCACTGCCACCCTATCATAACGTAAATTTTTATCTACCACCACTGCTAGAAAAGTCAAAGCCTTTGGGAATTCGTGTTTTAAAGTGCAATATTCCGTCCAAGAATAGACCCCGTCAAGCACAATTCTCTTTTGTCCAGCAGCAATCAAATCTTTCGTCTCGGCAATCACTTGTCTTACTACCCAATCCTTGCCTTCCTTTTCACGGATTTCCTCACGGAATTTTTTCTCACTCTCGCCATCTTCGGTACGTTCAATCCCTCGTTTCTCCATCTCTTTATAAATCATCCCACCAAAATATACTTTCGGATAGCCTTTGGAAGTTAAATAATCCACGATTACCGATTTGCCACTCCCACTCATTCCCACAATTGCTAGTATTTTTACATTATCCATAAGATAAGTATACCACAAAAGCTAAATCTCGGGACATCAAGCAAAAAATCTTTGATTTTTTGCGCGCGGAGGTGTAGTGTCGTGATATAATCGAAGATTGATCACGACACGAAACTCCTGAGATTTAGCTTTTGTGATATAATATACCTATGCGTAATTTTTTTACGACCAAGGATCCGCTTGATCAAATTATCACGGACACTATGCCAGATAAGAAAATCGAAAAAACTGAGCATATCTTAACTGGCTGGACGAATATTGTTATAGAAGTGACTACTGATAAAGGTTCGTACTTTTTCCGTTTTCCGAGAAACCCATTTTGGTCGCGTATGATTGTCAAAGACGCCGCCGTTTGTAATTTTGTAGAAGGGAAGACCAGCTACTATACTCCACAAATGGAGCTGCATTACGACAAACACAAACGTCCGTTTTCTGTACACAAAAAAATCGAAGGCTATACTTTAGGCGATCGCATCTATCATCTAAGTCATACTGCGCTTACTGGCGTAGCTTATGATACTGCCAAATTTATCAAAGAACTTTCCGGTATTGATCTTCGTGGCGCACCCAAAGAGGTTCAGATGCCTCTCTCCGAATTTCTGTATGAGCTAGATCACGAGCATTACAAAAAACATATCGACAAAGACCATGATTATATCAAAAAGACCGAAGAAAACAAATTGGTTCATGGCGACCTCAATCTCGGCAATATTTTATTAGATGAAAACGATAAAGTTATTGGCGTGATTGATTTTTGTTTTGCTGGTACTGGTAATCCCCAGATGGATACTGCCAGAATGTTGTCTCGCCCCGTCCCTGAAGGATTTGAAGAAATTTTCCTTTCTCAATTCGTTGATACTTCTGAGGTAGACAGAATGAAAACCGCCTGGAAACATATCGATGCCGGCTACGCCGAACACATCCGCAGCAATTTCCCCGAAATCAACCTCAATCAGCTCTAGTTTAACCATAAACAAAAGGTAGGGGGTTGAAATTTTTTGCCAGATATGCCTATAATACTCTAATTAAAAAACAGGGAGTATTATGCCAAAAAACATCACCGACAAAATTTACACCATCCGTGGGCAGAAAGTGATACTGGACTACGATTTAGCGGAGCTCTATGGTTACGAGACAAAAGCATTCAATCGTCAAGTCCAAAGGAATATAGAAAAATTTAAAGGCGAAGAGTTTATGTTCCAGCTAACAAAACTGGAAGCGGAGCAATTTTCAAGGTCAAAAAATTTGACCTCAAATTCGGAAACCGGAATCTTGAGGTGCCAAAATGTCACCTCAAGTTGGGGCGGCGCTAGGTACCTCCCCCACGCCTTCACCGAACAGGGTATTTATATGCTCATGACCGTTTTAAAAGGTGAGCTCGCCACCAAACAAAGCCGCGCCCTTGTTATGACTTTCAAGGCCATGAAAGACTACATCATCAGCCACCAGTCTGTAGTTTCAAAAGTCATAGACAACTCCAAAGACATCGCCAAGATCAAAACCGAAATCAATCAAATCGCCAGCGAAATGACCGGCGTAGTTAAAAAATCTGAAATTTCTCCTATTCTTCTAGATTTTGCCAAAGTCGCCGAAACCAAAGAGTTTTTAATTTTAAATGGTGAACCAATGAGAGCCAAAGAAACCTACCAAGATATTCTTAGTAAGGCCGAAAAGCGAATTTATATCATAGACAATTATATCAGCATCAAAACTCTCCGCCTTCTCCAGGCCGCTAGGCCAAACATAGAAGTGATATTTTTTAGCGACAATGTCGGGAGTTGTCTCTACGGCAGCGACGTCAAAGATTTTAAAAAAGATCGAAAAGATCTCAAGATCAAATTCATCCGAACTAACAATGCGGTTCACGACAGATTTATCATCATCGATGGTGAAAAGTTCTACCATTGTGGCGCCTCGTCAAAAGACGCAGGGAAGAGAATCGCCATCCTCCACGAAATCACCGACAAACAAATTGTCAAAATCATCAAAGGTATTGTTATTAAAATGGCAAACAACAGAGAACTGATTTTAAAGTAGCCCTATCTGTGGTATAATTATAGTTGTCCAAACTATAATTTAACGCAACAGAAAACAGCAGAATATATCTGTTGTCTATAGTGCTTAGAATCGGGCGCTGTAGGCAATAGGCACTATGTTCTGTTGTATAAGTAGTTTGGACGCTATCTACAGCGTCCGATTTTGGTTTTGTAGTATGCGTCCATTTTGCACCTTTCTGTTGCGAGAAAGCAACAGAACATGGGAAGCAATGCGAATTTGCATAAAGCCAACAAAGCCAAAAAAGATGAGTTCTATACTCAACTCCCCGATATAGAAAACGAACTCAAACATTATAAGGAACATTTTAAGGGTAAAACTGTATTTTGTAATTGTGACGATCCATATGAAAGCAATTTCTTTAAATATTTTGCAATGAATTTTAACCATCTAGGTTTGAAAAAATTAATTTGCACAAGCTATTCTGGCTCTCCAATTGTTGGCCAAGAATTTAGCGATTTGCCACTGTTTAAAAGTCTAAATTCCAAAAAAGCCTACAAAGTAGAAATCACAGAAGTTTATGACGAGAATAAAGACGGTGCAGTGGATATGTATGATATCGAGCTTCTAATTAAAAACATGAAAAACAAAATGACACTCCTAAAAGGTGACGGTGATTTTAGAAGCAAAGAAGCTATAGAATGTCTAAGGGAGGCCGATATTGTAGTAACTAACCCACCATTTTCACTATTTCGTGAATATCTTGCTCAACTCATAGAGTATAAAAAACTCTTTCTTATAATTGGAAATATGAATGCAATAACCTACAAAGAGGTTTTTCCACTTATAAAAGATAATAAAATTTGGCTTGGCTATGGGTTTAAGGGAGGGAACGCATTTTTTTCTATTCCAGTTTATAGCAACGAGTATGCTAAAGGTGTGTACAATGAAGAAACAGGGCTAGTCAAATTTAGAAATTGCACTTGGTACACTAACATTGACCATAATAAAAGACACGAAGAACTTATTTTGTATAAAAAATATTCCCCAGAAGAATACCCAAAATATGATAATTATGACGCTATCAACGTAGATAAGGTTAATGAGATACCGGATGATTACAATGGTGTTATGGGGGTGCCAATCACCTTTCTCGACAAATACAATCCGGATCAATTTGAAATAGTTGCCTTTAGGAAGGGCGAAGATGGCCGAGACTTAGTATTTACGAGAGAGAGAGAGGATTCAACCATACTTTCGTATCCTTGTACGACGTCGATTCCAGGGATGATAAAAAATGCAGAAGGGAAAATCAATGGAAAAATTACATACGCCAGAATAACCATCATGAAAAAGAGCCGATAGATTTTTTCTTCCCATATTCTACAAATTTAAAAAACGGTTTAGTGAATGATTGTAGAATAAACGGTAAAAAAACATACGTGAGGATATTAATTAAACGAAAGGAATCAAATGAAAATTGAACTCAAAAACTTTAAAATTAAAGATATCTTCGAGGGCTATGAGGATAAAAACGAAGAAGGCATAACTGCATATAATGGCAAATTGGATATCCGCCCAAAATATCAACGTGAGTTTGTCTATGATGACAAGAAGCGTAGCGCCGTTATTGATACTATCAAAAAAGACTTTCCACTCAATGTAATGTACTGGAATAAAAGAGATGACGGTGGCTACGAAATTCTAGATGGCCAGCAGCGCACTATCTCTTTCTGCCAATATCTAAATGGTGATTTTTCTTTTGAAGGCAAATATGCACATAATCTCACGAAAGATGAATTAGAAAAAATCGAAAATTATGAATTGTTTATTTATATTTGCGAAGGCGAGGAAAGTGAACGTCTTGAGTGGTTTAGAACCATTAATATTGCCGGCGAAAAGTTAACCGATCAAGAACTAAGAAATGCTACCTACACCAGCCCTTGGCTTACTGATGCTAAGAGATATTTTAGCAAATCTAATTGTCCAGCTTACGGTCTTGCCGACAAATATATGAACGGTTCGCCAATCCGTCAAGACTATTTAGAAACCGTCCTAAGGTGGATTTCGGATGGCAAAATCGAAGAATACATGGCCGAGCATGCCAACGATAAAAAATACGACAATGCTTCCGAACTCTGGCAATATTTCCAAACCGCAATCGCTTGGGTGCAAACCATTTTCCCAGAGTATCGCAAAGAAATGAAAGGTTTAGAATGGGGCGAATTTTACAACAAATACCACAACAATTCCTACAACGCCACAGACCTAGAAAATAAAATCAAACAACTTATGCAAGATGAAGACGTCACTAGCAAAAAAGGAATTTACGAATACCTATTAAACGGCGACGAAAGAAATCTTAGCATCCGTGCCTTCACCGACAACATGAAAAGAGAAGCATACGAGCGCCAAAACGGCATCTGTGCCAAGTGCGGCGAACGCTTTGAAATCACCGAAATGGAAGCCGATCATATCACTCCGTGGAGCCAAGGCGGAAAAACCATCACCGAAAACTGCCAGATGCTTTGCCGCGATTGCAATCGCAAGAAGTCCGACGTCTAAAGAACTAAATTTATCTAGCCTCATCTGTGCTATACTATAACTATGAACCGGCTAGTTTTAATTGATGGAAAATCTGTCTTTTACCGTGGCTATTATGCCATGGGAGCCTTGAGCCTCCCAGATGGCACACCAACCGGTGGCATCTATGGCTTTGCCGCCATCGCTATGGAAATTGTTAAAAAGTTAAATCCTAGCAAAATTGTGGTGGCCTGGGATTCAAAAACTTCCACCGCTAAGAGAAAAGCCATCTACGAAGACTACAAAGCTGGCCGCGTCAAACCAGGCGAAGATTTTTACACTCAAATTCCTTTGCTAAAAAGACTAATCAACGATCTTGGCTGGTCCTTTATTGAACTAGACAATTACGAGGCCGACGACATTATAGGAACTCTCTCAAAGCAAGCCGACGAAGCGAAAAATTACGAAACTTATATCATTTCTTCTGACCTCGATATGCTCCAAATTGTAGATGAAAATACTCATATGTGGCGCATTTTAAAAGGTTTTTCTAATATTGAAAAAATCGATGTCAAAGAAATTGAAGAGAAATATGGTATCAAAAAAAATCAATTCCTAGATTTAAAAGCCTTAAAGGGCGACTCTTCGGATAATATCCCTGGCGTCCCAGGCATTGGCGAAAAAACCGCAGCCAAGCTCCTAAACGATTATGGCACCCTAGAAAATATTTATCAGAATTTAGATAAAATCACCGGCTCGACTAAAACCAAACTCGAAGCCGGCAAAGATTCTGCCATGATGTCCAAAAAGCTCGCCGAAATTATGTTCGACGCCCCAATCAACCTAACAACCATCCCAGACTTCGAGTTCAACAAAGACAAGGTAATTAACGGCTTAAAGAAACTCCAATTCAACTCTCTCATCCGGAAAATTGGTGGGGGGCTTGGGAATAGTGTTTCCGAGACCGTCCGCGACAACGGGAGCGGAATGAGCGAGGAGCCCCGTGACGACGGGCGCGACGAAGCGCGTCGAGAAAACACTATCCCAAGCCCTGCGAGCGGCCCGTCCCGAGAGAGCGCCATTTCAAGCTCTAACGACACAATCTTGGATTGGGACATCAAGGGCTTAATGCACGAGAAAACAGAAATTGCCAAGAAAATAGAATCCGGTGCAAAATACTGGGATCTTGGCCAAGCCGAATTTCTATTGAACCCTCTAGACCGCGGTCAATCGGACAAATATGACCCCATGGATTTCCGGATGGCCTACCAAGTTCAGTACAGGGAACTAACCAAGATCCCTCGCCTATATAATATATATACCGAATTCGATCTTCCTCTCATACCAGTTCTCTACAAAATGGAGATAAAGGGTATGCTGATAGATCGCGACTATTTTGCCAAACTTCGCACAGAATATGAAGAAGAGCTTCACACCCTTGAACAAAAAATTTACACTCTCTCGGGTATAACTTTTAATATCAACTCTCCAATCCAGTTGTCTGAAGTGTTGTTTATGCATCTAGGGCTCGCTACTAAGGGAATCAAAAAGACCACGCGCGGTTACTCAACCGGTGCAAAAGAATTAGACAAGCTAAAAAACGAGCATCCAATAATTAAAGAAATTATTAAATATCGCGAGACTAGCAAGCTTTTAAATACTTATATTATTCCGATGCCAGACCTTGCAGATGACAATGACCGTATCCACACTACCTTTACGCAAAATGTGACTTCTACTGGTAGATTGAGTAGTAAAGATCCTAATCTTCAAAATATCCCAGTTCGAACAGAAGAAGGAAAACGAATTCGTGCTGGTTTTGTTGCGCCAAAAGGCAAAAAACTAGTCTCTGCAGATTATTCTCAGTTTGAGCTTCGTCTTGCCGCTATCATGTCGGGCGACCAGAGTCTCATCGATGATTTTAATAACAGTATTGATATTCACACTAAAACTGCTTCCGAAGCTTTCCACACCCCAATAAACCAGGTCACCAAGAATCAACGTCGCGCTGCTAAGGCTATCAATTTTGGCATTATTTATGGCATGAGCATTAATGGCCTAGCTGAAGCCACCAAAATGAATTTTTACGACGCCAAACGGTTCATGGATAACTACCAAAAACTTCGTGCGCCTATCATGGATTTTATGAAAAAAACTTTAGAAAAGGCTCGTACTGATGGCTACGTAGAAACTTATTTTGGGCGTCGTCGCCCTACTCCGGATGTCAAATCATCTAATTTTTTGATTAGAACCGCTGCTGAGCGCGCTGCGGGGAACATGCCAATTCAGGGAACAGAAGCCGATCTGATGAAACGTGCCATGATTAATATCGATAAAAAACTTCCAAAAAATGCCAACTTAATTATGCAGGTCCACGACTCTTTGATCGTGGAATGTGACGAAAAAGACACCGACGAAATTAGCCAAATTTTAAAACAAGAAATGGAGCAAGTAGCACCAGAGCTAAAAGTTAAATTGGCCGTAGATGTTACGATAGGCGACAATTGGGGTGAACTATAAAACTTTTCCACATATAGTGTTAAAAAAATACTTGACTACGCTATATATAGCGCTTATAATAAAAATCAGGTATACTTATAACAACAATTTTAACCAAGGAAAAGGGAAATCTATGAAGAAAATTATTTACAAAAATCCGAATGACGCTGAAAATTTCAGCCTTGCACGTTTTACTAAATCTTTAAACAAATATGCTAAAATCTCCGAGAAAGAAATCAAAGACGCCCTAAAAGATTTTAATCAATATGAAACTATGCATGTTTCTTGTCTTATAGAGATCGGCATCAAACTTATTGAAAAGCACGCGGATGAAAAAACTGCTGCTGAGTATTTTAATGCTCACGCTGAATATTTTGACGAAGGCAAATTTGAACGCCTCCGCCGCATCACCGGTTATTTAGTAGGTACTTTGGATCGCTGGAATGATGCTAAAAAAGCCGAAGAGGCCGCTCGTGTCAAGCATTCGGTTAATTCCGCCATCGACGACGCTGAGCGTCTTGCTGCCCTTGAAACTCAAGCTATGGCGCAAAACATCGCTTACGCAAGATAAAATTTTATTATATAATAAGAGTAGCTATGCCAAGCTGGAATACTCATTTAGAAGTCGGCAATCGTCTTGCCGACAAGTTAAGTATCAAAGGCAAAAAACGCCAAGAGTTTCTTTTCTGGTGCATTTTGCCAGATATCAACAACGGCTATCTCAATCATCCCCACGTTTTTAAGGATCACGAGGAGACCCATTATAATTATGAGGGTGATGGCCCCACCAATTTTTACAATGAGAACAAGGTCAAAATTGACGAAAAAGACCCCATGTATTTAGCGTATTTTTTTCATCTCCTTACGGACTGCATGTTCAATGAGGACTTTAATAGTAGAATAGGAAATTCTCAATACAAAGACAGATCAGAAATAGAGTTAGAGGATTTAAAACACAACGATTTCTGGCTTTATGGTACTAACTTCCGCTATATTCTTGATTTTTCTAGAGAAGAGGCTGCCGCTTTAGCTGAGCAGGCTAATCAAATAAAAGCAGTAGATATCAACGTCGACGACATTTTAGAAGTTATAGAAATTATAAAATTAGATAAAATTAACGACGCCATCAGAGATGGGCACTATATTCTATACACCAAAGAAGACCTTGATAATTTAGTCGATAAAGTTGTGGAGAAAATTTAGATGCCCGAGCTCCCAGAAGTAGAAACTATCAGGCGTGGGCTAGCAAAATTCATTGTAAAAGACAAAATCAAAAATACTAAGGTTTTGTGCGAAAAGTCTTTCCAAGGCGAGCCTGAGGCAGCAAATATTATAGATATCCGTCGCTTTGGCAAAGCCTTAATTATAGACCTAGACAACGATAAATCTTTGATGATTCACCTTCGGATGACCGGCCAATTGATTTATGATGGGCATAAAGAACGCTACGCTGCCGGTCACCCAAGCGACAATTTTCTTGATAATCTTCCTAATAAGCAAACTAGAGTTATCTTAGAGCTTCAAAATGGCACGCTTTATTTTAACGATCAAAGAAAATTCGGTTTTATTAAAGTCCTAGATACCAAAAATGTAGAGAACGACCCATTTATCAAAAAGTTAGCCAAAGAGCCTTGGCAAATGCAGCTCGAAGAATTTTACGAAAAATTACAGAAACATCATACTTCAGTCAAGGCCGTAATCCTAGATCAAACTATCATAGCGGGTCTTGGAAATATCTATGCGGACGAAGCTTTGTTTAAGGCCAAAATTCACCCAAAAACTAAAGCGAATAAACTCACTAAAAAAGAAGCAGAAAATCTGTTAAAAGCTGCCAGATATGTCATGGAAAAATCCATTGAATCGGGCGGTTCAACTTTAAAAGACTACAAAAAAGCCGATGGCACCAAAGGCGATTACCTAGATAAATTTGCACAAGTCTTCAATAGACAAGGTCAACCCTGCCCAAGATGCAGAACCAAATTAGAAAAAATTAAAGTTGCAGGGCGCGGCACCCACATTTGCCCGCATTGCCAAAAGGAGAGGGAATGATCAGGATTTTCACTGGCAACGATCGTGCCAAGGCAAAACAAGAGGTCAAAAAATTTCTAGGTGAAAATTACGAAGTTATTGACTGCGCGGATCTTACTAAAGACAATCTTCCATCAATTTTTCTTGGTACTACTATTTTTGACGCACGTCGCCGCATTCTTCTGCGCGACTTTACCTCCAACTCGAATATTTATTCAGAACTTTCTAAGTACTTAAACACTCCTCATGACATTATTCTCTTAGAAACCAAACTCGACAAGCGCACCACTACTTATAAAGAAATCAAAGACAAGGTAGAGATTAAAGAATTCAAACTGCCACCAAAAACCGATTTTAGAATTGTTTTTGATATTTTTAGAGTCGCCAAAAGAGACGGCAAAAAAGCTGTAGAAATGCTAAAAAAACTAGAGTCAGAAGAGGATCCAATTAGATTTACTGGCCTACTTGTTTCTCAGGCTATCAAAGATTATCAGAAAAATCAGGGGAACAAAGAAAAACGAATTCTAAAAGAATTAAGCAAACTAGATGTAAATTTAAAATCCAGTAAAATCGACCCCTGGCTTTTAGTAGAGTCGTTTTTACTTCAGCTTCAATCTTTTTAGGCTAACTTAACTTTCTTAGTCTTAGCATAAGCAGCCAACTTACTTTTACGACGAGCAGCAGTGTTTTTCTTGATGAGATCTTTTTTTACGGCCTTGTCGTACTCAGATTGCGCTTTTGCCAAACTCTTAGCAGATGGTTTAGCCTTAAAAGCCTTTACCGCAGCTTTGATATTCTTCTTGATCTCTACATTATGCTCGGTGCGTTTTGTTGCCTGACGGGCAGCTTTCTTAGCAGATTTGATAATCGGCATTCTTCTAATATTCCTATAGATTAAAAATTAATAACTTCACTTAATTATACCCCATAAATCAAAAAAAGTAAAGGGGGTGCTTCACTTGAAAATAATTTGCCAGTAAAAAGGCCTCATCAAGAGGCCTTTTAAAAGGGTGGGTGATTATTATTGCTGCTTTTCTTTGCGTTTACGCTCAAGTGCATAACGCCTGCGCATTAAGTCGGCGATGTGTATAACTTCGCCACGTCGCTGTGCTCTCCGTGCTCCATCCCGGACATATCTCCTTCGCGCCGCATCGGCAACAAATTTAACTATCAAATCTTTGCCATGCTGGTCTATCGGCAAAAGTCCGACCGACCGACTTACTTCGGAGTATCTATTGAGATACTCCCACATGTACCATTCTTTTTCGGCCAGCTGGATTTCCATTGATATTACGCCAGCAGGGTAATACCTCAGGGCTACATCCTTTGCCGGATAGACGTTCTCCTTTACGTTCTCTATCCACTTCTCCAGGTGTTGACACTCGCCAACACTATGCAAAAATTCCAACAAGATCGCATAATAGCGATCCAGTTTTTCCTGGTTTACCGAATTCATCCATATCACCCCCTTTTTAACCTACGCCACCCTATCCTTATATTATAACACAGATAAGAAAAAATGTCAATATAAACCCTCTAATTAGCACCGCGAAAATCCCTATTTTTCAGTTGAAAAAAAATCAAGCTTATGCTAATATTATGGAAAGAAAGGTAAAAATGCCAGACGACAATCAATCAACTACTAATTCATCTGTGTCGGACCCTAGCAATTCGGGTGCGGGCACAAGTACGGACTCCAGCGCAGATGCTATTGTAAGCGGAGCTGATTCTAATTTTACTATTCCAAGTCTAGACGACCTCGAATATGCTACCCCCAGCGCCTATGTGGACCCAAATCTTCCACAAGCACCTGATACAAAAAACACGTCACAAGAAGAATTGGAAGAACCGCAGGGAGAAGAACCGCAGGCAACGCAAGAAGACGAGAGTGACGCCAAAATGACTCCCGAGCAAATTACCGAGGCAACCAAAATGTCGGATGGAGTTATGGCTAAAGTTGCCGAAAAAATTGCCAGTGCCAGTAACATCTTGATTGCACTTTCTAGCGATCCGTCCATAGATGAACTTTCGGCTGCCATTGCGCTGCAACTTTTCTTAGATCGTCTAGGTAAACATGTTATTGCTATTTTTTCTGGCAGCATTCCTGAAACTATCCAATTTTTAAAACCCGAAGGCATCTTTGAGAATAGCACAGACGCTTTACAAGATTTTGTTATTTCTCTAAGTAAAGACAAAGCAGATCACCTTCGTTACAAGTTAGAGGGAGATTTTGTCAAAGTTTTCATTACGCCATATAAAAACCGTATCTCTGCTGAGGATCTTGAATTTTCCTATGGCAATTATAATGTCGATCTATGCTTAGCTATAAATGTCGATAACGGGGTAGATATAGACCCAGCGCTTCGTGATTATGGTCAAATTATACACGGTACTACTGTTATAAACATCACCACCGGTAATCCTGGCAAATTTGGTGAAATCGAATGGAGCAATCGTCGTGCTAGTTCAGTTTCTGAAATGATTGCCAATTTATTCCTAAACTCTACTGGCGAGACTAAACTAAACGAAAAAGAGTCCACTGCACTTCTCGCTGGTATTATCGCCGCCACAGATCGTTTTGCTCGTGCTAATACTTTCTCCAATACTTTAGAGACTGCCTCGCGCTTACTCGAATTAGGCGCAGATCAACAGCTAGTAGCTGCTAATATTTCCGAAGACTTAGACAACCAATTCTTTGCTAGTTCTAAAGCTGCATCAAAAGCTAAAGAAGACTCCGCCGCTACCACCACTAGTACCACTACTAGCCCAGATACTTCATTATCTTCACTCGAATCTTCTAAGTCAACTAAAGATGACAAGAAAGAAGTAGAACCAGAAGAACAAACTGAAACCGAGCCTGGTATTGAGATCTCTCACGAAGAGAGCGAAGCAGAGCCCTCTGAAACTAAAACTCCAACAGAGCCTACATCTCCTGAGCCAACTCCCGCTCCAGACGAATCGTCTGCTAGCACCGGCTCAGTGAATATACCAGTGCCAGAGTCGTCGGATTTATTAAATCCAAAACCTAACATTCCAAGCTCAACTATTCCAGAATCAGAGTTAACTTCGGAACCAACCACGCCAACACCAATTATCCCAAGACCAACTGAAGATCCTGGTATGTTAGACGAACTCAAAGCCACAGAAGCTAGTTTATCTAATGTTGGTGCTGAAACTACTATCCCAGCGCCAACTGATCAACCAATCAGCATCTCCAATAGTGGTGTCATAGAGCCTATCAACTCATTTGCCACTGGTGAACCAGCTGACGCTACTAGCAAATACGGACAGATGCTAGAAGATGCTCTCGCTGAGCCAACTACTGCTGAAGCAGCGCCTATGGCTAACGGTTTGCCACCAGTAGAAAATCCAGCCGCATCAATCGCACCAGAGGTTAGTACTACGCCCGAGACTAGCAATATGCCAGAAATAAATTATGGCGAAAATTCTAACGATCAAATTCTCCCACCGCCGCCAGCCCCGCCGATAGACATTAATGCGCCGATGCCGATGCCAGCCCCAGTTGACCCAAATGCTGCGCCAACATTGCCACCGATGCCAGAGCCAACCCCAGCTACCGCCCCAAACGCTCCCGATGCCTTTACTATCCCAGGTGTCTAAAACAGGGAACAAGAACAAAAAAAGAGACTCGCTCCGAAAAACGAGTCTCTCTTTTTTGAAGTTTTTGTTCCAACAAAAATGGCGGATCCGACGAGACTCGAACTCGCGACCTCTGCCGTGACAGGGCAGCGCTCTAACCAACTGAGCTACGAATCCACAATGTATATTATACACCATTTTCAGATTTTCACAAGCCCACAATTTCTTACACTAATCTATTGACAAAATCAATCCACCCAGATATAATCATAACCATAAAGGTCATACAAATGTTATTAGGTGTGTTAAACAAAGTGTTTTTGCGTAGGCGTCGTCAATTTCGCCTTCCCGGCAAAAATTTGCGACGTGCTGGTTTTTGTTCCAGCGTCTTACTGGCAGCGCTTATAATTTTTGGTGTTTGCCCTATCGCTTCTGGTAGCGACGATACAGTAGATGCAGCAGCTAAATCCTCCAATACCTCTCTGACTATGACTACAAATTACGAAAGCGCCAGATTAGATATTGTTCCTACTGATCTCGCAGGTACTTTTGCTACTTCACCCAATGATAAAGTAGCTAGATTTGGTATTATTACAGATAATGCTACAGGATATAAATTAACCATTAAGGAAAAGACTACCACAAACAGTGGTAAACTGGTTAACAGCGACGGTAGTTTCTATCTTCTATTTCTACTTCTACCGCAGCAGCAGACTTTAGCAATGGTGAATGGGGGTATAAACCCAGTAAATACATCGCTAGTACATCTACCTGGCAGTCTTTAAGCGGTGATGATTATCTCAAATCACCTACTACCGAATATACACTTGATGAAACTAACACCAAAAATTCTACCGCTCAAGAATATTCTATTGGTCTCGGAGCTAGGATAGACTATACACAAACAGCAGGTAATTATACCAACACTTTTGTTCTAGCTGCAGTAGGCAATCCAATCACTTATACTATTAATTATACTGATGCTACGGGTGATAGCAGTGTGTCTGGCATTCCTAGCCAACAATCCAGTAGTACTACTTCTACTAGCGTTACTCTTTCAAGTGCAGTTCCTATTAGAACTGGCTACACCTTTGCTGGTTGGTGTTATGGTACTGTAAACACTACTGGTACCCATCCAGGCACTACATGTTCTGGCACTCCAGGTACTACTCATGCCGCCAGTAGCTCACTTGCTTTCATAGACCAGACTGCTACTGGCAGTAGTGCTAATACTATTACTTTGCAGGCTTTATGGACGGTAAAAACTTATACCATTGCCCTAAATGCTAATGGTGGCAGTGGTGGCTCGTCTTCTACTACCGTAGGCTACAAAGATACTACACTAGGCACTATTACTAATCCTACCAAATCTAACACTACTAACACCAGAACTATTAGTGGCCTAGCTGCTAATGGTACTAATGCTTCTGGTGCTACAGTTACCTTCCAAAGTAGTGGCAACTGTACTAGTACTTCTAATTGTAAATCCACTAGTACTACTACCTATACCCTTAACGGCTGGTATAAAGAACAAGGTGCTACTAACAAAATAGCTAGCAATGCTACTATTCCAGCTCTTCAAGCCAGTACTACCTATACCAACTCTTCTTCGCAATGGACCTATACGACTGCCTCTGCTGTTACTTTGTATGCTGGCTGGAGTTCTAGCACCGGCAGCTATAGTTCTGTAAATCTTCCTACTATTACCAAGAGTGGTTATACATGCGGTTGGGCTACTTCTTCTACTGCTACTACTTGGGATTATATTTCTGGTGACACCATCACTCCTAATGGCAATATTACGCTTTATGGGACTTGCACTCCAAACAAATATAATATTACCATTAAGACTGTCACTGGTATATCCAGTGTGTCCCTAAATGGCACATCTTGTAGTTCTACTTCTGGCTGTACAGTCTCTAATCTAACCTATGGACAATCCTATACTCTTACTGCTACTGCTGCTACTGGTTATAACTTTAGTTCTTGGAATGCTGGTTCTTATGGCTCTATTGCAAACACTTCTAGCGCAAGTACTACCTACACTGTAGGGGCGGGAGCTAGTACAATTACACCTAGTGCTACTGCCGCCAACTACAATATTACCATTAAAACCGCTACTGGCATTCAAAGTGTTGTGGTAAGAAACACCAATAATCAATCTACGGTATGTAGCACCACTTCTACAACTGGCACAGCTTGCTCACTTACTTATGGTACAACATATAGAATAAATGCTAATGCCGCTATGGGCTATACGTTCAGTAGTTGGTCTAATAGCGCTAGTCTTGGGACGCTAGGTAGTACAACATCCGCGCATACTAGCTATATCCCAGGTGCAGGCGCCACTACCCTTACTCCGTCTGCTTCAGCAAAGACTTATACTGTTACCCTCAAAACTAACACCGGTATATCCAGCGTATCGCTTAAGAATTCTGGTGGTACAACTATTTGTACCGCAACTAACACTACTGGTACTAGTTGTAGCGTCACTTATGGGCAAAGCTATACCATAGTCGCTTCCATGTCTACTGGCTATAATTTTAGCAGTTGGGGAAGCAATGATATCGTCCAATATTCCCACACCCCAAATGTCAATGATGCAGGTACTTCTAGCGGTGGCTATGGCGATTATCTAGATATGAATCAAGTCATTAGCATTCCAGGCGCAAGTTCACTTAATATTACTCTGGCATATGAGACAGAAAGTACGAGTTATGACTGGGCTAGCTTCTGGTCTGGCAGTTATCCAACTTATTCTGCATATAATAATTATTCTACCGGTATAGTAGTATCTGGTACTGGTAGTGCTGGCGGTAAATATGGTGATGATAGCTGGAACTCTATAATATACGATCTTAATAATACTACTGCCACTTTTGGTTTCAGATCAGATAGTAGTGAAAGTGACTACTACGGCTATCGTGCTACCGTTCGCGGCACGACTTCATCTAATTTTGGGAGTACCACTAGTAGCAGTACCACATATGCTATTTACGGCGACACCACTGTACAACCTAATGCCGCCACTGTCAAATCTTACACTATTACGCTTAATGGCAATGGCGGGACTCTCGGCTCTACTTCAACTACTGTACGTTATGGCAACACAACGCTTGGAGCTATTACTAATCCAAGTAGAGCTAATACTACGGTTAGCCGTACGCTCTCCGGCTTTACGGCGGGCACTAATGCCTCTGGTGCTAGCATTTCCAGTACTTCTACCCTCACTAGTTCTGCTACTGTATCTTATACCTTTAATGGTTGGTATAAAGAATCTAGTGCTACAAATAAAATTGCTTCTAACGCTACTACGCCAGCTCTTCAAGCCAGTACTACCTATACTGATCCTTCAGGTAGATGGACCTATGATTCTGGTTCAACTCTTTATGCCGGCTGGAGCTCTAGTACTGGTAGTTATAGCAGCGTCACCATGCCAACTATTACTAAAACTGGCCATACTTGTGGTTGGGCTACATCTTCTACTTCTACTAGCTGGAAATATACCTCAGGACAGACTAATGTCGTTCCTGATTCTTCCACGACGCTTTATGGTACTTGTGTAGCAAATACTTATAGTCTCGCTATCACCTTTGCGGGAACTGGGGTATCTAGTGTGCAAGTCAGGACAGCATCAGGTACTGGCGGGACGCTTAAAGGTACTGTATCCACCAGCGGTGGTAGTGTGTCTGGACTAACCTATAATACTGCTTATTATTTATACCCTACCTTTACTAACGGATATGAACTCAATAGCTGGGCTAAAACCAGCACCACTGGTACACTTAGTTCTACAACCGCAAGCAACCCTACCTTTACTATGGGGGCTGGAAATGGGGCGGTGACGATTACGGGAAAAGCAACACCAGTTTATATGCAAAACTGGGCTGGATGCTCAGCGGCCACTGAAGGCGTAGGGATTACTCTTACGGATTCTCGCGATGGACAAACATACACTGTAGCAAAACTAAAAGACGGCAACTGCTGGATGGTGGATAATTTAAATCTTGGCTCGTCTTCATTGTCTGTAGATTTAACTAGTAGCAACACTAATTTAAGTACCACTGTCACTGCAGCTACATTTAATGGTTGGATCAAAACTACAAGTACTTTTATATCTTCATATACGGCAGGGTCCTTAGCTCCTATATCTGGTACCGACTCTGGCAGCGGGAGCAAATACGGTGCAATATATAATTATTGTGCCGCAACTGCTGGCACATTTTGTAGTTCATCAACATCAGGAGATGCCACTTCGGATCTCTGCCCGGCCGGTTGGAGACTACCCTATGGCTATGCTCGTGATAGTCATGTAAATGAATTTTCTCAACTAGCTACTGCATATGGTGGTAGCGAGTCCACTGGTGCAAAAAATATGCACAATTCTCTCGCTAATGGAGGCGCAGCATTCAATTTTGCTGGTTATTATTACTACTCTACCAGTAGCTACACTAATCAAGGAAGCCAGGGCTACTATTGGTCTTCTTCTAGAAACAGCTCTGAAGGGGCGACTTTAAAGCGGATACTTAGAATTACGTCTTCCAGTACCATTTATCCTGGTTCAACTACTAGTAACTCTCGTAATGGCAACTCAATTCGCTGTATTAAAAAATAAACCCACACCTTATATCTTAATCGCCGCACCCCCTTTACGCAAATTCAAATCTGTGCTATAATACTCTACAATATGGCTATAAAAGTAACTAGAAAAGATCAGGGTGAGGCAAACGAGAATATTATTCGTCGTTTCAACCGTAAAGTCCTTCAGGGCGGTGTAATGCCACTCAAGAAGTCTCAGATGCGTTTTTCGAAGCCTATTTCCAAGCGCGAGCGAAGATTAAAGGCTATCATCAGGGAAGCACGCAAGACCGAAAAAACCGAGCGTATCAAATTAGGACTAAAATAAGAGATTCAGAGAAGGTGCTTTCGAGACCCTCTTGCGACGACGGGAGCAAGAAGGGCGAAGCGCTCCCCGTAACGCTCGCCCCTTGGGACGCGAATTGCCGAAGGCAAACGGGCGAGCGCAAGCGCGTCGAGAAAGCACCTCTCTGAATCCTTTTTTATGTTATAATGTAGATATGATAATTTTATTTGGACTAGCTGGCTCCGGCAAGGGCACTCAGGCTAAAGCCTTATCTGAAATTTTTGGTTGGCGCACTTTTTCGGTCGGCCAAGTCATCAGAGATACTGGTGAATATGCAAATATTATCGATAAAGGCGGTCTCATCCCAGACGACGATGTGATTAGGTTGATGACCAAACAGATAGAAGTTGCTAATGCCGAAGGATATGATGTTATTCTAGACGGTTATCCACGTACTGATTATCAGGCTCAGTGGTTGATGGAGAATATGAAAGACGACATCAGCGGCGCCATTATTCTGGAGGTGCCAAAAGCGGAGCTTTACCAACGCCTCGAATTGCGTGGTCGCGAAGACGACAAGAGTAAGGACGCGATTGACCGTCGTTGGGAGATCTTTGAACAAAATATTATTCCGATTTTAAAATTATTAGAACAAAATCAAATCCCTGTAAAAAGAGTAGATGGCGTTGGCGAAGTAGAGGCTGTCACCAATCGTCTAGTTACTGCTGTTCAGGAGCTAGACCCTGCCGCTACCCAACAACTTGACGACGTCAACGGGGAAGAAATTGAAAAAAGTTACGGAGAATAAATGCTAAACGTCAATAATACTACCCCAGAGGAATTGCAACAGAAAATTACCGCCATGCGAGAAGGTGGCAAAATCCTTGGCAACCTCCTGAAAGATCTGAAAAAACACGTCAAGCCAGGCATGACCGGCAAAGAAATCGACGCATGGGTCAGAAAAGAGATTGTCAGGCGTGGAGCCGGAGTTGCTTACGATATGCTGGACGACGATTTTCCGGGCGCTATCTGTATTTCTATTAACGATGAACTAGTCCACGGCGCCCCTAAAGACGAACCTTTAGAAGAAGGTGACAAAGTCAGTTTCGATTTAGACATATATTATAAAGGGTTCTTCACGGATTCTGCCTTTACTATGGTCGTCGGTGAGAAAGCTAGCCCAGCTGTCAAAAATATGATTAAAGTTACTGAGTCGTCTATGTGGGAGGGCATTGAACAAGTTAAACCTGGTGTCCATATTGGTGACATCGGTTACGCAGTAGAAAAAGTATTAAGAAAAGGCCATCTCGGTGTAATCGAGAACTATGTTGGACATGGCATCGATCGAAAAATGCATGATTCTCCCGAAGTTGCTAACTATGGCAGGAAAGGGCACGGTTACAAACTAGTAGAAGGAGATACTATTTGTATTGAACCGATGTCCTGTCTTGGCAAACCGGCTAATTACGTTGAAAAAGGCGACAACTGGACCGTAAAAATGAAAGACGGTTCTATTGGTTGTCATTGCGAGCATACGGTTCTAGTTACTAAAGACGGTTATGAAATATTAACATTACCCGATTAATTATGCTATAATGAAAATATGGAAGAAAAACCTCGTTTCGTTACTGGTCTTGATGTCGGTACTGAAAATGTTCGTGCTGTCATCGGCGCCATGAAGGATGGCAAATTTGCTGTTTACGGCTATAATGAAGGTAAATCCGCTGGTATGAGAAAAGGCGTCCCCGCCAATCTCAATGGTCCGGCTAGTTCTATCGATCAAATGCTTGGAGAGGCCGAGCGCATGGGTGATTATGATGTTCGTTCCGCCTATGTCTCCATTAATGGTTCTCAGATTCTTTCCACCCGCACTGAAGGCATGATCGCGGTAGGCTCCACTACCGAACACGAAATTGACGATAATGATCTAGATCGTGTAGAAGATGTTGCTGTCACTGGACGTATCCCTGCTAATCGCGATGTTTTAGACGTTGTCCCACTAGAATACGCTATAGATGGGCAAGGTGGCATCAAAGATCCCGTTGGTATGTCTGGCGCTCGTTTAGAAATGCGTGCCAACGTGATATCGGCACTTACTCCTAATTGTGACCACTTAAAGAAGGCAACCGAACACGCCGAAGTCCATGCGGATAGGCTAATCCCTAGCGCAGTGGCAGCTGCTCGCGCTGTTCTTACCGACAAGCAAAAAGAAAATGGCGTAGCTGTCATTGATATGGGTGCCGCCACTACCTCTATTGCGGTTTATGAAGAAGGCGATTTGCAATATGTTGGTGTAGTCCCGGCTGGTTCTAATAATATTACCAATGATTTAGCGATTCTTCTCGCCATCGATCCTGACATGGCCGAAGAAATTAAGACCCGTTTTGTTACCGGTGATTTTGATAGTGAAAAATCTCCAGTTATCAAAATTGGCAAAGAAGGCAAGCATGAACGCAACTTCGATAGAAAAGAAGTAGATAATGTCGTTAAACTCCGCCTAGAAGAAATTTTTAGTGAGATTAGAAAGAAATTAAAAACTGCCAAATACGATCAGCGCTTACCAGAAGGTGTCATTTTGACTGGTGGTGGTGCGCGCATGCGCGATATTGAATTATTTGCTAAAAAAGCCTTGGAAGCTTCTGTCAAAATCGGCGTTCCCCTAGATCTTACCGGTGTTTCTGAAGAAATCACCTGTCCAGAATTTGCCGTAGCTGCTGGTCTTGCTATTATGGCTGCCGAAGAACAGGCTTACTCCGCTCCTACTAAAAAATCTAGTAAGAAGCCTCAAAAATCTTCCAAAAAATCTGGCAACATTTTCAAGAAGATCTTTTCCAAGTTTTGACTCTTGAATTTTTTCCATTTTCGGTGTATTATAGAATAAACTAAAAGCGAGGATATATTATTATGCCGGAAGTAAAACCGTCAGAAGTGGTGGAAAGTAAAGCAAGTATAAAAGTAGTTGGTGTTGGTGGTGCTGGTGGATCTGCAATTGAACGTATGAAAGAAGTGGGTCTTTCCGGCGTAGAATTTGTAGCTATCAATACAGATGCTCAGGCTCTATATCATTCAACTGCCGATACAAAAGTTCATATTGGTAAAGGTCTTGGCGCTGGCGGTGATCCAGAAAAAGGCCGCGAAGCCGCCGAAGAAGGTAGAGAAGATATTGGTAAATCTTTAGATGGTGCTGACATGGTATTTATTACCATTGGCGCTGGTGGTGGTACCGGTTCCGGTGCTGGTCCTATTGTAGCCGAAGAATCCAGAAAGCGCGATATCCTAACTGTCGGTGTGGCTACTAAACCATTCACTTTTGAAGGTGCTAAGCGTCGTGCCAACGCCGACCTTGCTATTGATAAGCTTTCTCGTCAAGTAGATGCACTTATTACTATTCCAAACGATAGACTTCTTCAGACCATTGATCCTCGCACTCCACTTCTCGAAACTTTCAAGATCGCTGACGATGTGCTTCGCCAAGGCGTTCAGGGCATTTCAGAACTCATTACTGAACACTCTCTTATCAACCTAGATTTTGCTGATGTTAAAGCCATTATGAAAAATGCCGGCTCTGCTCTTATGGGTATTGGTCGTGCTAGCGGCGAAAATCGTGCCGTTATAGCTGCACAGCAAGCCGTAGAATCCCCACTCATCGAAGTTAAGATTGATGGCGCTCGTGGCGTTCTCTTCTCCGTAGCCGGCGGTTATGACATGAGTATGAGTGAGATTCAAGAAGCTGCCGAAGTCATTACTGGTGCCGTTTCACCAGATGCCAATATTATCTTTGGGGCATCTATCCGCCCAGAGCTAGAAGATGAAATTATTGTTACCGTAGTCGCCACTGGATTCGATTCCGAATATTATAGTGGTGGTGAGCCTATTGCTGAGCCAGAACCAGAACCAGAGCCAGCCAAAGAATCATCCAGCCACTCTTCTTCCTCAGACCATAAGACTACTACCGAAGCTAAAGATTTCGCTACCCCACCTAAGTCCAATATGTGGGATTCTATCAAGAGCGAACCAGAGCCAGAAGCATCATCAACGGCAAGTGACGAAGAAATGGACGTTCCACCATCTCTTCGCGAACGTTTCCGCAAGAAGAAAAAAGATTAAATCTAAAATAAGGAAGTGGGCATGGAAGGACAATTTCGCATTGGGGACAGCAAGGTTCTAGAGAGTCGCGAAACCGTCGATGGCACCATGATTCGTCGTCGTCGGGAGTCTTCCGATGGCCATCGTTTTACTACTTACGAACGGATTGAATTACCACCACTTACCGTAATGAAACGCAGTGGTAACAAAGAAATCTACGATCGAGATAAACTTCTTCTCGCTGTCAAACGCAGCGTGGGGAAGTTTTTTAACTCCGAGTTAGAGGTAGAGGAAGTCGTCAATCGTGCCACCGACATATTATATGGTTATAATACCGACCAAATCACCAGCAAGCAAATCGGCGAAGCTGTTCTAGATGTCCTCGCCGAAGTCAACGAAGTTGCCTATGTTCGCTTTGCGAGCGTTTTCCGTGAGTTTAAGACTCTAGAAGATTTTGAAAATATTTTAAAAGAACAAAAGGCTAAGAGAAAATGCGCGTAGTTTGTATTTTTAAAGAAGGGCGTGATTATTCACGCACGGTTAATGATTATTTAGAAGATTTTTATCGTCGTACCGGTAGAGAAATAGAGACTATGGATCCAGATGAATCTCCTGCTTTTTGTGAAGCTTACGACATTGTAGAATATCCAACTTTAGTGGCACTAGATCGGGATGGCGGCGCTGTTGCAGTCTGGAAAGGCCTACCTTTGCCGCTTTTTGACGAAGTTTCCTATTATGCTAGTGCTTAAAGTGGTATAATAAAACTATGGATTTCATCGTAAAAATTTTTGAAAATACTTGGTTCCAGCGCGCACTTTGGTCTGTAATTGTTGTTTTAATTGGCATAGCCTTATATTTGTTAACTACTAGGATTCTCGATGTCAAAGAAAAACGCGGCACTAAACTTATTTCTGATAAGAAAAATCGTACCTATATTCGTATGCTCAAAAGCATTATTGGCTCCGCTATTGCCATTTTAACTGCTCTTACGATTTTGGAAATTTTTGGCGTCAACGTCACATCGATGCTCGCTGGTGTCGGCATCGCATCTGTTGTGATTGGCTTCGCGCTCCAGGATGCGTTGAAAGATGTCATCCGTGGCCTTGATATTATTTCCGGCAATTATTATGAAATTGGTGACTTGATTAAATTTGGCGATAATCTTGGTCAGGTTCAATCTATTACTATCAGAACAACTAGAATTCAAGACATCAATACTATGAACATCGTTTCTATCGCCAACCGTAACATTGATAAAGTAGAAGTAGACACTGGTTATGTTTATATCCCAGTACCTCTTCCACGCAATCTAAAACTAGAAAAAGCCGAATCTGCCATGCATGAGATCGTCAAAAATCTCAAAAAAACCGACCTCATTACTTCTGCTGGCTATCAAGGGCTCACGGCCATCGGGGATTCATCTTTCAATTATCAGGTAGTGATAACCTGCGATCCTATGAATCGTCTCCAAGCTCGTCGCAACAGCCTAGGTACAATTGTTAAAACTCTAGAAGAAAACAAGATCACTATTCCGTACAACCAATTAGACGTCCACTCCAAATGAACTACTCAGATTTTCAAATAGAATTGACTCGTTTGGTGGACGATGATTATCGCGATTTCGCTATCAAAGGGATTTTGACTAACTATGCATTTTTAGGTGTTCGTACTCCAGATTTACGTGCTCTTGCAGCCAAAATTGTCAAAAATGGCAATGCAGCGGATTTTCTAAACTTATCACCAAAAAGTTATGAGGAACTTACTATTCAAGGATTTATCATCGCCCATTTGCCTTACGAGGAAATGAAAAAATTATTGCCAAATTATATCAAAAAAGTAGATAACTGGGCTACCACTGATATGGTCGTGAGTTCTCTTAAATCTATTAAGAAACACCAAGAAGACTTTTTAGATGAAATCGATCAGTTTTTAAAATCTTCTCACGAATTTACCGTTCGCACCGGCTTAGTCTGTCTTAAGAGTTATTATGTTACGCCAGAGTATCTTGCAGTAATTTTTGACCGTATCAAAGAAGTTAAAGACAGGGAAGAATATTATATTCGGATGGCTATAGCTTGGCTGATGGCAGAATGCTTTATCAAATTTCCAGACGAAACCTACGAATTTCTAAGCTCCAAAATTCTCCCAGTCTGGACTCAGAATAAAACAATTTCCAAGATTCGCGATAGCTACCGCGTCCCAAAAGAAATCAAAGATGCACTACTAGAGCTCAAGGCCAAACCTTGATTTTTTATTTTGTTTATGCTAATATATAAAATATAAATGTGGAGTAAGGGTAAGATGCGCATAAAAACGCCAATATATATTAGAAGACTTTTTTGGCCCTCAAGTGCACTCTCTATCGTTCTAGCTGCAGCTTTATATGCTATTCCTAGCCCTGCAGCGCTAGCAAACAATACTGCCTTGCTTACCGCCGAAGTGCATGAAGCTGAGTTATCGATGTCGATACCAGATGACCACGTAGTTCTTAGCTTAAACGCCAGCACGGCTGCCCTCGTGGATGATAATTTATCAGTTTATGTCACTACCACTAGCCAATATGGCTATACTTTGATGATGTCCGCAGATTCTAGCAACCTTACCCGTACAGAAGCCATAGATGAATCATATCCCATAATTTCTACATTGGCAGCCGATAGCACTGCAGAAAACTTTGGTGTTAACCGGTGGGGGTACAGACTATCTAGCGAAAACACGTATCATCCATTCGATAATTATGGAACTCAAGTGGGGTATAAGAACACTTCTATTACTGATGATGAAAATATTATCAATTTTGCTAGTAGAGTCAACTCAGCTACTGTCGCTGGCACTTATAATCTTACTTTGATATTTAACGCTACTGTCAATCCTAAACCAATGACAATTGACGACCTAGCGTATTTACAAGATTTTACTACGATTAGTGAGGATGATTTCGACTCAGTGCTTGCTTCTATGACCGTTGGCACTAGCTATACTTTGACAGACTCCCGTGACGAGCAAAATTACACCATCGTTAAATTAGCTAATGGTCAAATTTGGATGACCAGGAACCTGGCTATTGGCTGTGCAGGGTCAGGCGACACTTACAGTAATAACTTCTCAGCTAAATCTCTCACTTCCGCCAATTCTAATATTGCATCAGCTTGGACTACATCTACCACCAGCTTAGCCTCCGGTGCTTCGTTCAGCGAGCCGTATCAAACTTGCAATTCGACTCACGGAGCTTATTACAATATCAACGCTGTTTCTGCAGGTACCGTTTCTAATAGCCCTAGTTCTTTGACTTCAATCACATACGACATTTGTCCAAAAGGCTGGAAATTACCTAATTCGTCAGAAGCTCAATCGCTAGTTTCAGCTATTGGCTCTAGCCCAAGCACATTTAATCCAACTACTAGTGGTTATTGGGCGGATGGCACATATCAAGCCGAGGCACTTTCGCTTTGGTGGAGCTCTGCCTTGCGAAATGCTTCAAGCGGTATGTATAACTTTATCATGTACTCCGGAGGGACTTTAAGATATACCGATAACTGGGGCTCTAGAGGGTTCAACGTTCGTTGTTTGCTGAAATAGCTTAAGCCGCATTATCCTATTGGCAGGGCTTTATTTTCCCAGAGAAATTGTGGTATAATAATAGACATGAAATATAGAGCGGGAGAGCGCCGAAAGGCGATAGAGTATGAAAAGGCTCTCATCGATTGGTGGAAGAAAAATAAAACTTTTGAAAAATCTATCGAAGAGCGGCCAGAAGATAAATCTTATGTTTTTTATGATGGTCCACCATTCATTACTGGCATGCCTCATCATGGAACGCTTTTGAGTTCCATTGTTAAAGATGCCGTTCCGCGTTTTTGGACTATGCGTGGTTACAGAGTAGAGAGAAGATGGGGCTGGGATTGCCACGGCCTTCCTGCTGAAAATTTTGTTGAAAAACAACTTGGTATTACTGATAGAAGAGAAATCGGCACCAAGTGGTCGCTAGAAGACTACATTACCAAAGCTCGCGAATCCATGGTTGCTAATTCTGAAGAATGGCGTAGCACCATTGATCGTTGCGGTCGGTGGGTAGATTTTGATAACCCCTATCGTACCATGAATAAAGATTTTATGGAATCTGTCTGGTGGGCTTTCAAGAAGCTATATGATGCTGGCAAGATTTACGAAGGTCGCAAGGTCCTAATGTATGACACCAAGTTTGCCACTCCTGTTTCAAAAGCCGAAGTCACTATGGATAACGACGCCTATCAAACCGTCACTGACCCAAGTGCGTACGTTAAGTTTAAACTTAGAAATTCGGAAGATACTCTTTCGAGGAGCATATTTGGCGACGAGCCAAATACGAAGCGATTGAGCCCCGTAACGATGGGCGCGAAGGAGCGTTCCGAGAAAGACGTATCTCCGGATTTCTACTTCTTAGCTTGGACTACCACCCCTTGGACTTTGATGGCCAATCGTGCTCTTGCAATCAGCAAAAAGATGGAATATGGTGTTTATGACATAGACGGTCAGAAACTTATCGTTGCCACTAAGCGTGCTGAACAAATTTTTGGCTCAAACCCTCCCGAAAGAGTATTAAAGGGAAAAGAGCTAGAAGGTCTAGAATATGAATCGTTAGATGGTACCAAGTGTAAAGTTTTTGCCGCAGACTTTGTAGGTGAAGAAGAGGGTACCGGCATCGTTCATGTTGCCCCAGCTTACGGCGAAGATGATTACGAATTGTTCAGAGCTCACGAAAAAGAAATTGACTTCGTGGATACTTTAGACGAAAACGGTTATTATATAAAAGAATACGCTGACAAACTTCACAAATTAGGCGTCCGCGACACCGATGAGCATGGCATCCAAATCTGGGCCGCCAACAAATTTATTGCCAAATGCCTAGAAGAAAAAGGAATTATCTATAAAATTGAATATATTCAGCATGAATACCCATTCAACCCTAGAAGCAAAGAACGTATTATGTATCGCGCTTTCCCGTCTTGGTTCTTTGATATCGAAGGCCAAAAGCCCTTAATGCTAGCCGAAAACGAAAATATCAACTGGTTTCCAGGATATCTCAAGCACGGTCGCTTTGCCAAAAATATCGAAGCCGCACCGGACTGGAATCTCTCTCGTGATCGTTTTTGGGCTACTGCCATGCCAGTTTGGAAGGGTGACAAAGGCTCGATCAAAGTTGTAGGCTCATATAAAGAGCTAGAAGAGTTATCAGGAAAGAGACTCGAAGATTATCATCGTCCATGGGTAGACGAAATTGAATTTGATATTAAAGGCGAACATTTTACTCGTATTGAAAAAGTGCTCGACTGCTGGTTTGAATCTGGCTCCATGCCGTTTGCTCAGCTACATTATCCATTCGAGAATAAGGAAAAATTTGAAAAAAACTATCCTGCCGATTTTATCGTAGAATATGTCGGCCAGGTTCGCGCCTGGTTCTACTACGTACATGTAGTTAATACCGCTCTTGCCGACATCGGAGCCTTCGGTGACAAGGCTAAAAACGGTCACAAAAACGCGTACAAAAATGTGATCACTACCGGTACATTAGCCGGGAACGATGGCCGCAAGATGAGTAAATCCCTTGGTAACTATACCGATCCAAACGAACTTATGGATCAATATTCTGCCGACGCTTACAGATTTTTGCTCCTCATGAGCCCGGTCATGTCTGGCGAAGATTTTGCCATGTTGGATAAGGATGTTTCCGACATTAATCGTAAACTTGCAATGCTCTGGAACGTCTACGATTTCTTTACTACTTATGCCGAAATTGAAAATCTCGGCCCGGAGGATTTTGATAAACCTATCCGACTCAAATCTCCTCTAGACAATTGGATTACCCAGCGTTTTTACCAACTTCGTGATGAAATCACTACTGGTATGGAAGAATACAACATACCAAAGGCGCTCCAAGGTGTTCTTCCGTTTATTGACGACTTGTCCAACTGGTATGTTCGTCGTTCTCGTCGTCGTTTTTCTAAAAACGATAATCAAGAAGATAAACTCGCCGCTTTTTACACGCTTTATTCCATGCTCAAGATGACCGCTATTATCCTCGCACCATTTACCCCGTTTCTCTCAGAAGAATTGTATCAAAAAATCACTATGAAAGAAGATTCGGTTCATCTATTAGCTTGGCCAGCCGCCATTGATGACGAGTCAATCCATGATACCATTCTATCTGACATGACTCGTACCCGCCAGATTATTACAGATGCCTTAGCTCTTAGAATGCAAAAATCCGATACCGAGGATCAAATCAAGGTTCGCCAGCCACTTGCATCGCTAGTATATGACGGTGACAAGCTAGACAATTTTTATGAGCAGATTATTAAGGACGAAGTCAACGTTAAAGAAGTCAAAAATGGCAAAGAATTAAAACTAGACAAGACCCTCACGAAAGAATTAAGGGAAGAAGGCTATGTTCGTGATCTCATTCGTGCGGTCCAATCTGCTAGAAAACATGCCGGTCTTCAAATGGACGACCATATTAAGCTTAGTCTTTCCGTCGAGATTCCAAAAGATTACATAGAGCTTGTGAAAACCGAAGTTTTAGCAGACACGATTGATGACGGCAACTACGCCCACGATGAAATTGCCAAAATAGGGAAAGATAATATAACTATCTCGTTAGAGAAAAATTAAAGTAGTTTTTGTGAGCATAATGAGATCTAGACCAGATTTTTGAACGTAATTTTTACGGCATAACAATGTAAAAATATTCCAGAATTATAAGAATATTTTTACTTGACTTTATGCTGTGAAAATTACAAGTTCAAAAGTCCAAGCTCACAAAAACTACTTTAATTTATATCTGTTACGCAGCTATTTAACCATAAAAGGTATTGACTTTTTAGCATAAGTGTGCTATACTGAAATTAAGTTAGAAAATAAAACAAACATTCTAACAACCCCACCAAAACCAAAATAAAAACATAAAAAACAAAAAGGAGCAAACATGGCGGAAAAATTAAAAACTCAAACTTTAAACATCCCAAACAAAGTAGTTGATTCGGAATGGAAAGACGACATCGATGTAGACTACGCCATCTACGGAGACAACGAGAAAGCAGAAGGAGAATACATTAGCCCGAAGAGCGTTAGCAAAGAATCCATTAAAGAAATCAAGAACTTTCAAACCAAATTAGCCTTCAGTGGCCTCAAGAAATTTAGACAACAAGAATTAAACAAGGCTGCGGCCTAAACACTAAGACAGACATACCTGAGAGGAGCACATTAATATGAAAGGAGTATTATATAGGATAGATCCGCTATACGTGCATATTGTATATCACATGTTATTAGCTATACTTAGTATCGTCTAAAGACCAGAAAAGCAAAAAACAAAAGAAAGGATACCAATGTAACGAAAGTCTAAAAATAAATACTAGCCATTTTAAAAAACCGAACACCACGTTCGGTTTTTTAAAACCATAACAAAACGCTTGACCCACCATTCCGTTTATGATAATCTTAGAGCAGAAAGGTAATACAACACACTAAAAAAATTAAAACCATGGAATCATATCTTGTCGATCCGGCAGTTCTAGGGGAATTTGTGGACGCTCTCATCAGCGAAAAATACCCAGATCAGCCAGCTAGCGACCATACTAGCGAAAAAGAAGACGCAGTTCGTGCGTTAGACCATCAAATTTTAAAGGCTATCCTTGCGAATCTGACCGAAGAACAGGGTAGTGAACTGAATCAACTCCTAGATAACGAAGGTTCTAACGAATCTACTTTTGAAGAATTTTTCAAAAAACACAATATCGATTTGAAAAAAACAATCGAAGATACCATGGTTAAATTCAGAGACGATTTTTTAAGAGGAGGTGAAAATGCCTAAAAATCCAGAACTATCAAGTGGCAATCCTGGTGAGTCAAAGGAAGCTAGCAACGAGGCTATTAATAAAGAACGTGGCAATAAAGTCAATAATATTGAAGCCCTGCTCAGAAGGCGCGAAGAATTACTAAAAAGACGAGAATATCTAGAAGGAATTATTCGTCAGCTTGATAGCGAGGTAAAATCACCAGTATCCACGTCTGAACCAACTAAAGCCGAAGCTTCGGCATCCAATATAACATCCGTTGCGGGCGAAGCCGAATCTACTGCCGCAAAAGATGAATCATCAGAAGAAGATAAAACTTCAAAGTCAGAAACTGCCCCAACGCCAAGTAATCTCGGCGAAAAAATTAAGAAAAAATCTGGCCTTAGGAATTTAATTACCGGCATCGCCGCTGGTCTTGCTGTTACTATTTTTGCAGGCGGGTTTATGGCTAGTTACAACAAAAATGCCAAAGCCGCCGCACTTGCTGGCGGTGGAGCCGTACCAAAAGTTGAATCAGAAGTCGCTAATGAGAACTCGGTAGAAAATACTCAGTATGCCGGCGAAACTATTAATGGCGTTAAGTATGACTATACAGAATATGCTGACCGAAAAAATAAAGTTTCATATAACGCCTATGGTTATGACTATTCCGACCAATATGATAATAGGGAGGCTGCTACCAATGGTATTATGCGCATGGCCGGAGAAGAACCAGAAGCGCTCGCTTCCTATGCATATAATATATTTACCGATACAGAGAAGGAAGAGCTGAATATTAAAGGCTTATCCATGGTAGAGATTGATGATAAATTTAATTCAGCTGGCGGCGGTGAGCTGCAGAAGAATCTTTTGGGTAAGCTAGATCAAGTTTTGAGGAGTGAAAAAACTAATTTTAGATTTTATCACGAAAATGGCACCGAAGAAACTAATTATGTTTATTTTGTAGATAGCAATAAAGACGGTAATTATACTCCAGACGAGCTGCATCTTGGTTACGACACTAAGAAACGCAGCAACGCTCCTCAGGTAGACATTTCTCGTACTATCGAGAACTCAGATGGTACGACTAAGACACAAAAAATGCTTGATCTTAATATGAAGTGTGGCTATCAGCCAAATTATCAGAAGGCTCCAATAGGCGTGCCGCCGATACCTGCCGATAAACCAGTAGCTCAAGTTATCAAGGGGGGCGGTGCTGCCCAAATTATCAAAGGTGGCGGTCCAAATACTCCGACCCCGACGCCAAAACCAGAGCCAAAACCAAAGCCAAAACCAGATCCTAAGCCAGAGAAACATATACCGAAGAATGTTGAAGCTGAAAAACAAAATGCTGGCGATCGTGTTACCCCATTGCCAATTGATAATAAAGTCACTCCGCCAACTACCGAAGCTGAAGATCGCAAAAACTTTGATGCTATAGCCGAACAACAACGACAACAGCAAGCCGCCGCCGAACAGGCTGCCCGTGTAGCAGCTGAACAAGCCGCCGCTGAGCAGGCCGCCGCTGCCGAAGCCGCTGCTAGAGCCAAAGCCGACGAAGAAGCTGCTCAGGCTCAAGCTGCCAACGAGGCCGCTGCTAGAGCTGCAGAAGAAGCCGCTCGCGCTCAGGAAGAAGCAAATCGACAAGAAGCAGAACAACGAGCTCAAGAAGAGGCAGCTCAGCAGGCTCAGGCAGAAGCCGATGCTCAAGCTGAGCAAAACAATCAGGAAGCTGAATCACATAATGATGATAACGCTAGCGAACGTGCTGCAGACTTCAATAGTGGAGATTTCTAAAATTAATAAAAAAGGAAGGAATGATACTTATGAAACATCAGAAAATCAAGCGAATCTTTACTAAAATCAAAATCCCTATAATGCTATTTGCGGCTCTGGCTACGACTGTCACTATCAGTACCATGTTTGCTCCAACCGACACCAAGGCTTGGGGTCCTACCGATCGTCCTACTTATACTAACGAGAAGCCGGCTGACTATGCTACCTTTAACTCTATTACCAATAACGTAGCCGTAGGTGATGAGCGGAATTTTGTACGTATTCGCGAAGCTGGCACCGAAAATACTTTTGTAGATGAGTTAGAGATTGTCCCGGGCCACGAATACGAAGTTTATATTTACTATCACAATAATGCCGCTTCAGACACCAACGAAAAAGGCTATGGCGTGGCTACTAATACACGTGTTGCTTCTGCTTATCCTACAATGGTAAACAGTAATGAACGCGGCATGGTTAGTGGTATTATTACTTGGAGTTACGTTACTCCATCCGCACCGAACACCCCAAAAGATGGCAAAGTCTGGGACGAGGCTTATATTACCAGCAAAACTGACGGTGTAGTTTTGAAATATAAAACTGGTTCAGCTATCATCCATAATAGCGGTGAAGCTAATGGCTCAGTCCTGCCTTATACTCTATTTACTAACGAGGGTACACCTATCGGATTCAATAAGCTTGGCGGTACTCTCCCAGGTTGCGCTGAATATTCCGGTCATATTACTTATACTTTAATAGCTGAGAACCCAGGCTCAGAACTTTCTAAACAAGTTTCTACGGATGGGGAAAATTGGTTTAATAGTGTTACTGTCAAACCAGGTGATTTTGTCACCTACAAAGTAATGTTTAAAAACACTGGCAATACCAATTTCACCAATCTTATTCTTACTGATTCTCACGACGCAGATTTACTTCTAAGATCTGGGTCTACTAAAGTTTATGATTATGAACATGCTGACGGATATACTATAGATGATATTATTGATATTAGTGGTCATAATACCGGAGATATTCATGCTGGTGGCCTCACTCAATTGATCTATCAAATGCAAGTCAAAGAAGATAGCTCAACCTGTGGCAAGACCTTGAACAATACTATCACTGCCAATTTTAATTCTACCGAAACCAAAACCGCCGGGGCCGAAGTTAGCGTAAATTGTGAAGACCAGCCTACACCCCCACCTTCTACCAGGGAAGACTGTAATACTAACCCCAACCTTCCGGGTTGCCAGCAAACTCCTTCTAGAATTGTCGATACTGGTCCAGTAGAAATTGCTATAGCTGCAGCTATCCTAATTGGCATTGGCGGAGCTGTTTTCTATCTCGTACGTACTAGACGTACTCTAAAAACCGTTGAGGATGTCGTAACTGGTGATACTAAAGAAAATATCACTCCTGAACAAGCCAATGGCCCAGTTGCGCCAGCCGGGTTTTCCACCCCAGCCGATCAAATTACTCCAGCCGAACCGGCAAACACATCAGACGTAGCCCACAACGAAGAACCACTAGCTTCAGCAGAACCAGTTGAGCCAGAAACTACTGCGCCATCGGAACCAACTCAATTTAATGGACCAGAAAACTCATCTGAACCAGCCAAGGTAGAAGAAACTCAGGATCCATCTGAATCAGTTCAGCCCGAAGAAACCCAAGACCCATCTGAGCTAACCCAATCTGAACCAGCTCACGACTCATCCGAGCCAGTTCGATCTGGAGAATCGTCTTCTTCAGAAGACCCAGCGGACCAGGCCTAATTAGTCACCTCTTGTCAATCATATTTATCTATGCTATAATAAAAGCATAATATTAGCTCAGTAAACGAGCCATTGGGACAGCGAGAACCAAGCTATTTCCCATCTGCGTTTGCTTTAACCAAAGGAGTAAATATGAAAGACTATGAACTTTCTATCCTCTTTCATCCCGATCTCGAGATGAACTTAGACCCAGCTCTAGATAAGGTCAAGAAATTGATCGAGACTAGTGGTGGCAAAATAGTAAAAGAAGAACCAGAAGGCAAAAAACGCCTTTGCTATCCAATCGATGGCAATGAATTCGCTCTCTACTATTTCTTTGACGTTTCACTTCCGACTGCTGCTCCAGCCAAAATTTCAAATACGCTAGGGATCACTGACGAAGTTATCCGCTATCTCATTGTGAAAGCGGATCCACGTCGCGCCAAAGCAGTTGCCGCTAAAGAAGCTAGGGAAGCTGAAGAAGCTAAGACTGCCTCTGAAGAAGAAAGCAAAGTTACTAAAGAAGAGGAGGCCTAATGCGCGGATTTTCTAAAGCTATTATTACCGGTAATCTTACTAGGGATCCAGAGCTTAGAAGTACCACTTCTGGTAATTCTGTTTGTTCTTTCTCGGTCGCTGTTAACCGCACTTATCGTGGCCCTGGTGGTGAAAACAAAGAAGATGTATCCTACATCGATTGTTCCGCTTGGGGCAAACTCGGTGAGATGATTGCTCAGTATGCTAAAAAAGGCTCCGGAGTGCTTGTTTCTGGTCGCCTCAACCAACGCAGCTGGGAAGACAAGGCCGGCAATAAACGTTCTAACGTCGAAATCGTCGTTGAAGATTTTAATTTCACCGGCAGTGCACCGAATAGAGATGGTGGTTCATCCAGCTCGTATAGCTCTAGCAGTAGCTCTTCTATATCAGATGACATTTCTTCGGATATGCCTACTGATATTCCAGATGGTGAAGTAGATCTATCAGAAGTGCCATTTTAATTGATAACAAATTAAGGAAGGATAGTATAAATGAAAAAATATAAGAACGATAAAGACCTCTATTTCGATTATCGTGATGCCAAAACCTTAGGCCGCTACATCGATAGTTATGGTCGAATTGAACCAATTGCAAAGACTGGCTTGTCCGCTAAACAACAACGCCAACTCGCTATTGCAGTGAAGCGTGCACGCCATTTAGCACTCTTGCCATTCATTTCCAATAATTAATATAAGGAGAAGGAGTAAAAATGTACGGACCTACAGATCTAAAGAAAAATACCCTCGTGACGATAGATGGCCAGCCGTATAAGGTGGTAGAATACTCGCAAAAAGTCATGGGTCGTGGCGGTTCTATCGTTAATGTCAAAGTAAAAAATCTCATCACCGGTGCGCTTTTGCCAAAGACTTTTAAGGGTCAAGAAAAAATTGAGCCAGCCGAAGTCACTACCAAAAAAGTACAATATTTGTATAATGATGGCGAAAAATTCTATTTTATGGATCCAGAATCTTTCGAACAGTATGAACTTCAAAAAGATATGGTCGGCGAGTCTAAAGATTTTATGAAAGAAGGTGACGAAATGGAAATCCAGTTTTACAATGGCACCCCAATTAATCTAGTGCTCCCGAAAAATCTTTGGCTCAAAGTTACCTATACCGAAACCGCAGTAAAGGGTGATACTACTAGCTCCGTAATGAAAGACGCTACCTTAGAAACTGGTGTGGTGGTCAAAGTGCCAGCTTTCATCAAAGAAGGTGATATTGTCTCAGTAGATACGGACACCTATGAATATCGCGAGCGTAAAAAATAGAGGTTATTTCAAAATTGAGGGCGCTGTACGCGCCTTCAATTTTGATTTCAAAGACAAAGTAGTTTTAGACATTGGCTCTTCCACTGGCGGTTTTACTCAATATGCCCTAGATCACGGCGCCAAAAAAGTCTTCGCCGTAGAAAAGGGAACCAATCAAATGAAAGAACCCCTCCGTTCCAACCCACGCATCGAACTCCACGAAAAAACTGATATTTTTGATGTAGGAATACAAGATAGTTCTAACCGAGGGACTCCGGAGCGCGGCAGCGCGAGGATGAGCGCGCTGTCCCCGTGGCAGACCGCCCCTTGGGACGCGGACGACTCGAAGAGTCGACGGGCGACGGCGACGCGGCCCGATGTAGAACTATCTTGTATTCCAGACATAATTCTAGCAGACGTTTCCTTCATTTCTCTCACCAAGCTTTTAAAATACGCCAAAGAAAATCTATCTAATAAAAACACAGATTTTTTAGTTATGTTAAAACCTCAATTTGAGGCAGAAGAAAAAGACTTACATAATGGTATCGTCAAAAACGAAACCATCAGAAGGGATATTATTAAAAAATTTGAAAATTGGCTCAAAAACAACAATTTCGTGGTTTTAAAGAAGAAAGACAATATTATGCATGGCAAGCATGGTAACACAGAAAGATTCTACTGGTTGAAACAATCAAAATAGATTGACTTTTAATTCGTTTAAGCTTATAATTAAACTATGAATTTATTGCATGGCGTGGGCGATTTCTTTTCGCTAGATATCGGCACAAACTCAATGCGCATTGTTCAGCTTGCTGGCGACGAGCATAGCGGATGGGCCTTGATTCACTATGCCTATATCCCAATTGATCAAAAACTTACCGCAGATACGACTGAACTTGGTCGCAAACATCTAGGCGAAGCCATCATGGGCGCCGTAGAACAGGCCGGCATCAAGACCAAGAGCGTAGCAGTCGGTCTTCCGGCTAATAAAACTTTCACCTCCGTCGTAGAAACCGATACGCTTCCAGAAAAAGAGTTGGCTAAAGTTTTCAAATATGAAATAGATAAGTACGTTCCAATGCCACTTGACGATGCCAAGGCGGACTATATTATTCTTGGTCTTAGCCCTAATGATCCACAAAAAACCGAAATATTAGTTAGCTCAGTTGCTAGAGCGTATGCTGAGCCACTCCTAGAAACTATTGAAAAAACTGGGTTGAATGTTATCGCTATGGAGCCAGAGCCACTCGCGATGGCTCGTGCACTTGCTATTCCGGGCGCTCTCGACGCTACACTGATTGTAGATTTTGGCGAAAAAGCTACCGATCTCGTTATTATGTACCAAAATCAACCACGCCTCGTGCGTTCAATTCCTGGCGGTATTGCACAACTTATTGGCGCAGTTGCCACTGGTCTCAATGTGAAAGAAGAACAAGCTCGTCAGTTTATTCTTAAATTTGGTCTCTCTGAAGAAAAAGTAGAAGGCCAAGTTTTTAAAATTCTTGGTCCATCCTTAGATTCCTATGCATCCGAACTTGCTAAATCCGTTCGTTTTTTCCAAACTAAATATTTGAACGGTAAAGTCGGTGGTGTCGTTTTGTCTGGTTATGCCAGTATCATTCCGCTTTTTCCAGAGTACATTGAGGCCAAAACTGGAATTCCTGCTATGAGAGGAAACCCTTGGCAGCTCGTTCGGACCACGCCAGAACAACAACATGCACTCATGCCGGTCGCCTCTGAATTCGCTGTGGCTATTGGTCTTTCCGAGAGGAGCAATGATTAATGGCTAGAGAAATCAATCTAGTCCCAGATATTAAAAATGAGTTTATCAAAACTCTCAAATTCCGCAACCTCGTTTTTTTCATTTGTATCATTGTTGCTTCTGGTAGCCTTATCACTATACTAGTCTCTCTTTCTATCGCTGGCGGTCAACAGGGTTTTATTGACGCAAAACAGAGAACTATCGATGCTATGGAACAAAAGATTACTGATTATAAAGATCTCGATAAATTCCTTACCGTCCGCGACCAACTTAGCAACGTCACCGCCATCACTAATAATAAGGTTTTTGCATCTCGCACTTTCAATATTCTTTCTGCACTTATCCCAGTCGGAGCTGATTATATCAACATTTCAGAATTATCGATTGATCTTACTAAAGAACAACCTACGTTTACTTTTGATGCTCAAGCCAACGCCGGTTCTGAACCATACATTGACTACAATGTGCTAGATTCGTTTAAAAAATCTATGCAATATATGCGCTATGATTACGGCGAATATGTGGACAAAGAAGGTAACTCTATTCCAGCTTATTGCATGGTCGAGGCTGGCGACGATGGCGCTACTCTAAGAGACGCGACCAAAGGTTATTATGCTTTCTGGCTAATTGATGGTGAAGGATGCAATCCCGGATATGAAGAGGATGAAGAGAACGAGGAAGACGAGGAGAATACTGTTAACCCCACTATGAGACTAGAGAATAGTGACGGTACTGCTATTAGCAACCCTTCAGAAATTCTTGAAGCTCAAAAACAGGCCAAAGAAGCCGCCAAACTTGCAGCTGCTCACGAAGGTTACGTTATCGAACAATATAATGGCAACAACGTAGTTCGCATCTGGCGTACTCCACAATATGCTGAATGGTATAAGGATGGCCACATGAACCTAGATGGTGAAATTCAAAATGTCGCTCACTTCAATAGCACTTGTATCACTTATAGTGGCACTGAAAAAGATAATGGCGATATTGCTTGGACGTCTTTCAATGATTCTTGCAAACTTGTGCCAGCTAGTGAAGATAATTCCTCTGGTGGCATTAGTATTGAACAGTCTTCTAATGGTCGTAATTCCAGCCATGAATTAGTATTACGCTTCTCCGCGGTTATTTATCTTGCTCCAGAAGTTTTTAATTTCAACAATCATCATATGCTAGCTCTTTCTCCATCTGGCCGTCGTAACGTCACCGATTCATATTCACAGATTCAGAGCATGTTTGCCGAAAAAGCTGCCGACTGTGCTCGAGATGATGCTGATTGTAACTCTGCCCCGACTAGCAGCCAACAAAATGGAGGGAAGCAGTAATGTTAAAAGAAAATCCGTTAACCAAGAAAACCAAATTTTCTAAGTCCCAGCAATACATGATTCTGGCTGTTCTTGGTGCTGCCATTTTCTTTGGGGCCGCTGTTGCTGTAGTAATTAAATCTGCCGACAAAATTTCTTTTAAGGCTAGTGTTATTATGGCTCAAGATCAATCCATTGTGGCTTTTTCAGATACTATTAAAAATATTGGTATTTGCCAGAAGCCTTCTGGCGAAGTTTATAGTGACGACGAGCTTAAAAGATGCGATTCTAACAAAACCACTGTCAATTCCGTCCCTAATACATTACGCTATAATATTCTTCGTAACATTGCGTCAAACAAAGCCTTGGCCTCTGTGCCGAACACCAGTAATGCAAATTGCATCAATTCTGTCACCGGCAAAAACTATACCTATGACGAACTTGAGAAGAACTATAATGACGCCGAAGCTGAAGAAGACAGTAAAAAACTCACTGCCGCAATTGATCTAATCCAGAGCTGTTCATCACTTCGTGTAATCCCAGATGCTTTGCCGTCATACGAGAATGAAGAAGCTCTGCTTGCTAGTGTTGATAAAATTTTCCGGGATTCCGGTACTGAACCAGAATCCCTCAGTCCTACTGGAGAAATTAGCCCAGCTGGTTTTGGTACCAATCTTTATTCTATTTCCGTTCGTCTTTCTATTAAGTCTGGCGCCGGTACTGTTTATAAGCTTTTAGATAATGTTGAACGCTCTATTCGTAATTTTGACATTAAAACTGCTACCATCACTTGGAGCAGCAATAGCTCTATCGGTTTAGAGGCCCGCGCCACAGCTTACTATATGTTGCCATCTACGCTTAACATCAGTACTAAAAGTGTTAAATTAGGAGGCAAATAAATGAAAACAGATTTAATCAGTGCTATCGTTGCTGCTATTGCTGGAGTAGTCATTACGTTTTTGATTTTAACGAATATTATTCAGAATCCTAAGCCGGTAAACGTTAAAACCATTTCCAACCCAGCTAGCGCTAATGTAAATGAACCCAACCCTGAGATTTTTAACTATCGAGCGCTCAACCCAACCGTAGAGACATACGTTGACTGCAAGAGCTATAATGCCGACGGTAATTGTATAGAGGAGTAAACAGTGGCGGTCTTAACCAGAGAAGCCGAATCGAGAATTTTAAACCTACTTGTTGCTGAGGGTCTAGTAGATCCTGCCTTAGTTGCCAATGCTCAAAATTCTGCATCCGATAGGTCGATTTTGGACGCACTCGTCAATGAACGGGCTATCACTCCAGATATGGTATCTCATGCTACTGCGGTAATCATAGGCGTGCCATATGTTGAACTAAAAAATGTCACAATCGATCAGGATATTTTGGTCATGATCCCTTACGAAACTCAGACACGCTTTCTGGTCGTTCCCCTAGGCGAAAAAGACGGCATGTTAAATATCGCCATGAGCGATGTTACTAACGTCCAGGCTACCGACTACATTGCTAATCTCGTCGGCAAGCCTGTTCGTGTTTGGATGTCGTCCGAGCGCGGTATTCGCGAAATGCTAGAAAAGAATCACGGTGATTTCTCTGGCGTCAAAGAAGCTGTTCGCAATACTAATGAAGAGCAGGCGATGCAGGCTCAAAACGCCGATGTCAAAACTATCGTTCAGGATTCGCCAATTTCTAAGGCTTTATCTACCATTTTAAGCTATGCCGCTAAAACTAAATCTTCCGATATTCATATAGAACCGCTTGAGAATTCTCTAATTATTCGCTGCCGTATCGACGGCGTCCTTAGAAAAATTATGGATTTACCAAAGAATGTTGCACCGGCTTTGGTTTCACGCATCAAAATTCTCGCCAACCTTAAGATTGACGAACATCGCATCCCGCAAGATGGACAATTTACTGTTCTCGTAGACGATAAAGAAATCGATCTTCGTATCGCTACTTCGCCAGTCACCTGGGGAGAACAAGTAGTGATTCGTTTGCTAGATAAAAAAGGTGTCAGTATGGAAGTTGATAAAATGGGTATGGCCGGACGCGCCCTTCGGGACGTTATGGAGGGGATCAGAAAACCGAACGGTATGATTTTAACGTCTGGCCCTACCGGTTCCGGTAAATCTACTACGCTATATGCATTAATCCAACAGATTAAATCCGAAGAGATTAATATTGTGACTCTGGAGGATCCGGTTGAATATAAAATGGAGGGAATCAACCAAATTCAAGTCAACGTAGATGCAGGTCTTACTTTTGCATCTGGTCTTAGAAGCATTCTTCGTCAAGATCCAGATGTGGTAATGGTTGGTGAAATCCGTGATAGCGAAACAGCACAACTTGCCGTTCAAGCTGCTCTCACCGGCCACCTAGTTTTTTCCACTCTTCACACTAACTCTGCCGCTGGCATCTTACCACGTCTTCTAGATATGGGTGTTGAGCCATTTCTGCTAGCGTCTACTTTAAATTTAGTTATTGGTCAGCGTTTAGTTCGGCGTGTCACCGAAAAACGAGATCTTTATAAATCATCTGACCTTGAAACCAATAGTATTAACTCAATTGTTGGTGATTTGCTGCCACAGACCGAGGCTGACATAGAAAAGGTTGGTGAAGATTTAGGCTATCCTGGCCTTCCGGTCAAAAGCGACGAATATTATATGCTTGCCAAAGGCCGCGATACCAAAGAAACACCAGGTGGTTATTCCGGCCGTGCCGGTCTTTATGAGACTATCGTCGTAGATGAAGATATCCAAAAAATGATTGTTAGTCACTCTACTGCTGCCGAAATCATGCGTCTTGCTCGCGAGAAAGGTACGGTAACTATGCGTCAAGACGGTATACTTAAAGTTTTATCTGGTATTACCACAATTAAGGAGGTCAACCGTGTAGCCAGTGATATCTCGTAAAAATAAAAGGCTTGTGGTATAATAAATATTATGGAAAATAGTGGGCAAACATCTCTAACAACATCAACAGATACTACGCCAGTTGCTGCATCGGCTGCTACGTCAAGTGCCGCAAAATCAACTCCGGCTACTTCTACTATTTCAACGTCTCAATCTAGCAGCAGCAACCTCAGAATCGAATTACTTCTGGAAGAATGTGTCCGTCGCAATGCTTCTGACCTTCATCTTCAATATGGCTTGCCGCCAATTTTACGCGTAGATGGCGCTCTAACTCCAATTGCAGGCTTACCAGCTTTGAATGCTACTATGCTTAAAGAGATTATCTTCGCCACGCTAGATGAAGATCAAAGAAAAATTTTCTTAAAAGATAAAGAATTTGATTACTCGTTTGCCTTTGGTGATGTGGCACGCTTCCGTGTTAACGCCTTTCATGAACGCGGTAAGATGGCAGCTGCCTTTCGCCTTATCCCAAATCAAATTCGCACTATCGATGAGCTCGGTATGCCTCCAGTAGTTAGTACTTTTGCTGATTATCCACGCGGTTTAGTCTTGGTCACTGGACCTACCGGTTCCGGTAAATCTACTACGCTCGCTGCTTTAATCCATAAAATTAATCAAGAAAAAGCCGTCCACATTATTACCATTGAAGACCCAATTGAGTTTACTCATACTTCAGAACGTGCCGTCATTGTACAAAGGGAAGTACATTATGACACATTTAGTTTTTCCGCAGCTCTAAGGTCAGCACTCCGTGAAGACCCGGATGTAGTTCTTATTGGTGAGATGCGCGATCTTGAAACCATTCAGGCCGCCATCACCATTGCGGAAACCGGACATTTAGTTTTTGCTACACTTCATACCAATTCCGCTGCTCAATCTCTCGATCGTATGATCGATGTTTTCCCAGCTCATCAACAGCCACAAATCCGCTCTCAGCTTTCTAATATTCTTCAAGCCATTTGTGCTCAACGCCTAGTCCCAGCTATTGGTGGCGGACGTGTAGTGGCCGCCGAAATCATGGTTACAAATTCCGCCGTTCGCTCTCTTATCCGCGAAGGTAAAACTTTCCAGCTCGATAACGTCATCCAGACTGGCGCTGAACAAGGTATGCAAACTATGGATCACGAGCTTGCTCGCCTTATTCAGGCCGGGGTTATTAGCTACGAAGTAGCTTGTGATTATGCCGTAGATATTAACGAACTTAATCGTTATGCTAGAGGCTAAACATGAAACGCTATAATTATCGTGCCAAAGAAAAAGCTACCGGCAAAATAGTCAAAGGCAATATTCAGGCTGACAATGAACAGTTAGCAGGCCGTCTATTAGTAGATCAAGGCTTAATTCCCGAGACTCTTGTAGAAGAAGGTAGTACGAATCCGCTTACCAAACTCACCTCTCGCGTCACCCAAAAAGATCGTATTATGTTCACCCGCCAGCTCTCTACTCTAATCGGTGCCGGTCTTCCGCTTTCTACTGCTCTTCGTACTGTAGCCGAACAGACCGAAAGTAAAGGCATGCGTGGGGTTGCCGAAGAAATTCTTGCCTATGCTGAATCTGGTAAGAGTCTTTACGAGGCGTTTTCTGCTCATCCGCATATTTTCAACGGAGTTTATCTTGCTCTGATTCAGGCTGGCGAAAAATCCGGTACTCTAGATATTGCTCTGAAGCGTCTTGCTGATCAGGAAGAACAAGATGCAGCTATGCTCAGCAAGATTCGCGGCGCACTGGTTTACCCAGCTATTATCCTCGTGGTAATTATTGCAGTTTTGCTCTTTATGATGTTCGCCGTAGTCCCACAGGTAGAAAGCCTTTATAAAGACATGGGAGAAGAATTACCGGGTCTTACTCAGGGCCTTGTGAATCTTACTAATTTCTTTGTGAGCTTTTGGTGGTTAATTCTTATTGTTATTACAACCACTTGCGTTGGTCTATTTTTCTTTATTAAAAGAACTAAAACCGGGCGTCATATTGCGGATAGTATCAAGATTCATGTTCCAATTTTTGGTGGTTTGTTTAGAAAACTTTACGTTTCACGTTTTGCTCGTACTGCCGAAATGCTCTTGTCTACTGGTGTACCAATGGTAGATTCCGTCACTATCGCTATCAACGCCGTTTCCAACGTTGTAGTAGAGGAAGAATACTCTAAGGCTATTGAAATGCTAAAAGGCGGCAAAACTCTTTCTGAGTCGCTAGTAGAGAGGGAATATATGCTTCCATTAGTTCCACAGATGGCCGGTATTGGTGAAGAATCTGGTAAAATTGACGAAATGCTCGGTAAAGCCGCTAAAGTCTACGAAGACGAATTATATAATCAAATCAATAATATCTCTACCATGATTGAGCCAATTCTTATGGTAATTATGGCTGGTCTTATCGGTATTGTAGTAGGCGGCACTCTGCTTCCAATCTACTCTCTGGTAAATTCTGTAGCCGTCTAAAATCTTCTCGGAATCTCAGTGGCTTGAATTTTTTAAGCTCTAGCGATATACTTGAAATATGAAACGTAAAACTGGCTTTACAATTATAGAAGTAACGTTAGTTCTAGCTATCGCTGGAATCATATTTTTAATGGCTTTCATAGCTTTACCAAGTCTTTGGGCCTCTCAGCGTGATGCCGAAAGAAAAGCCAACGTTATGGAATATGTTGCGGCGCTAAAAAGTTACCAAACTAATAACAGCCGTGGGGCTTTGCCTATATATGATGAAGACGGCATAAGATTTACATGGAACGATGAACTTACATCCACATCGTTAAATAGTTGGCAAGCTTTTGTTAAAGATTATGTCACCAAAAAGCTAGAAGATCCCGATGGTAGCGATTACGAAATTTTTGTCGTAGATTGTAAAAAAAGTGATGGAAGTAAGCTGGATACTAGTGGAGTCTGTAAGTATTCTCCGGATGGCGTAAAGAATGAAGAATCAGTTGAATATGCCAATAATCCAGACGATCCAAATTTAAACAGCGGAGTAAACCATATTATATACACTTTTATCGGTGCTACTTGTGAAGGCGATTATGCCGTTAAATCTAGTAACCCTCGCAATGTCGCAGTAGTATACATCATGGAACGCGCCGGCCGCTACTGTTATAATACTTAAAATGCTTATTGTTTTTTTACGGATAGTTTGTTATTATAAAATAAAGATATCTCGCACTAGTCTTCTTGTGCGACGTAAATCACAGAAAGGAATATATGGTTAGTAAAAACAATATTAATAAAAAACGTGGCTTCACCATTATTGAGGTCGTGTTGGTGCTTGCTATTGCTGGTCTCATCTTCTTAATGGTCTTTATCGCTTTCCCAGCGCTTCAGCGTGCGCAGCGCAACACCCAACGTCGCGACGACTACTCAATGCTCGTAGCCGCAGTTAACTCATATATGTCTAGCAACAACGGGAAGCTATCAAACCTACTTAGAAAAGGCACCAATACAGAAGACCCGCATGTACTATCAGCTGGCAGATGGATTAATGGTACGGGCGAAGACCCTAGTGGTAATGCATACGAACTAAAAGCATATAGCTTTAATGCATGGCAAACAGCAGGCTCTCCCGCTCCTGGCGACAAATTAACTGGTAGTATTGCGACATGTTCTAAGGGAGAAGCGACAGATAAAGCTGCATGTGAGAGTGCAGGTGGGACGTGGAACGAAGGAGAGGCCGGCTCGACTGGCTCTCAAGTTTTCATTATTATCAAGGCTAATTGTAGAAGCGTTGACGACAATGGAGATCCACAACCTGCCACAGATGATGCAAATCGTGCCTTTGCGGTTTATGGTTATATCGAAGGCGGTGGTTATTTCTGCCAGGATAGCGGCGCAATCGGAAATAAGACAGAAACAGAAGCGACGGAATAGCCGTAATAATCCTAAAACACCCTCAAAAGAGGGTGTTTTTTTATGGTAAAATAAGGATATGCAGATTGTATTTTCCATCTTTGTGTTTATCATCGGCGCCGCTTTTGGCTCGTTTCTTTGTTGTCAGGCAAGGCGGCTGCATTTAAGGGAAGAAAAAAACAGCAAATCTTCCAATCAGTCACATCAAAAGTCGCTCGGAAAACGTTCCGTTTGTCTTCACTGCGGCAAGCAATTGAAATGGCATGATAATATTCCTATTATCTCGTGGCTCATTCTAAGAGGAAAATGTAGAAAATGTCACAAAAAAATCGGCAATCTAGAAATTTTTTCGGAAATTAGCACAGCGCTTGCATTAGCCGCTATTAGCACTACTGTCAACGTTAACACTGCCACGCCTTTAGATTGGTATACTTTCATTTTGGTGACAATTTTTACGCTTGCACTTATCTTCCTTGCTATTTATGACGGCATGTGTGGCGAACTTCCTAATTTTGCCTTAATGGTCGCGGTAATTTTAGCTATCACATCCATCACCCCCACGCTCATTAATAATTTTTCTATCCAGCCATTCTTATCTGCCGGTCTTTATGGTGGTATTTACCTATTATTATATTTAATCTCCAAAGGTAAATGGGTCGGTGATGGCGACTGGATTCTAGCTGCCACTACCGGTCTTGTCTTGGGCAGTCCATGGATTTCTATGGTTGCGCTTTTTCTAGCCAATTTTGCCGCTTGTATCGTTACTATCCCCACGCTCAAAAAACGCCAAAATCACCAAATTTACTTCGGGCCTTTTCTAGTTTTTGCCTTTATTGTGGCATATACTTTTTCCGATTTTTTCATAAGCATGATATAATAAAAGCATGAGAACAAAAATAGGTGATACGTTGGTGGAAGTAGCTCTTGCTATCGGTATTTTTTCTATGGTAGCCATCGTAATTGTTTCAGTAATATCCGCCAGCACTTCTAACGCCCAGACTGCCTTAGAAGTTACTATTTCTAGGGAAGATCTAGATGCTCAAGCTGAGGCACTTAGATTTATCCACGATTCCTATATGAATGATAGTCAGTCCAAAGATACAAGTAAAAATAGATATCATGATTTATGGCAGGAAATTACAAAACGAGCTATGAGCGAACAAGAGGCAGAAAGCAGTACGGCACCAGCTTATGAAGTGAATTTTAATCCCGAGACCTGTTCTGAATTGTATGAAGGGGATGGCGTTCTTTCTGACAAAGCCGGAAGGGATCCTTTTATCATTAATATTCGCAATCTCGGTGGCAATGAGGAAGGGAAAATAGACGCAAATGATATTATTATAGCAAGCAACTTCCCAGATTCTACTAATGGTAAAAAAGTTTTTTTTGAGGCAGGGACATTTCCAAGAATTATGTATGGAGGGGCTACTGCTGGCACCTCTCTGGATGAAGATAGTAAAGAAGATAGCTTTTATAGCCAAATTACAAACACGCAAACAAACATCAAACGCGTAGAAGGTATTTATATTATTGCCATCAAAGGCCAGCATCAAATTATGGACCTCGACAATCCAACAAGTAGTCTCGAACCAAAGGACGCTTACTTCGATTTTAGCATTCGTTCATGCTGGTTCCCACCAGGTGCCAAGCGAGCCTCTACGATTAGTACCACCATCAGATTATATGATCCAGCTGTGATTGATTATAGTAAATAACAGGCAATAAAAGCAAGCTATTTTGTCTCCGAATGGAACTTTTCGTGTATTTCTTTGAGATGTGCGTCGGTCACGTGAGTATAAATTTGCGTTGTAGAAATATCTGCATGTCCTAGCATTGATTGTACCGAACGGATATCTGCTCCGTTCATCAAAAGGTCCGTCGCAAAAGAATGTCTCAAGGTATGTGGGGAAACGTGTTTGGTGATTCCAGCTAGTCTAGCGTATTTTTCGACAATTCTTTCTACGCTTCGTGCGGTAATTCGTCGGTAATTTCCAGAAGTATCTACCGCCTGTAAATTTCGTGAATTATTCAGAAACAACGCTGGCAGGGAATCAGTCCTAGCATCTAAATAATCTGCCACTCTATCTGCGCAAGTCTCTGAGATAAAAATCGGACGGTCTTTGGAACCTTTGCCTCTCACCATAAATTCACGCCTCTCTAAGTTAATAGAATCTCGGTTTAACCCTACCAACTCCGAAACGCGTAGCCCTCCAGAATAAAGTAGCTCAATAATCGCTCTATCTCTTAGTCCCGATTCTGTGGAGAGATCAATCTGTTCCAACATATCTTCCACTTCATCAAAATGCAAAAACGTCACTTGCTTTCTCACCACATGTGGCAAATCTATCAGGGAAGGATCAAGTGACTTAATCTCTCGCCGGGCTAAATACTTAAAAAAGCCTCTCAGCGCTATTAAATGATAAGCCTGCGTGATAGTTTTTAAATCATCGCCGCCATTTTCTGAGCCATAACGGTTGAGTTTTAGGCGATATTTTCTCAGCACTTCGCGATCTATATCTGAAGCTTTAATATCGTCTTTATTTAAGATTTCCGTTGCAATTTCTAGAAATCTTTCCAGGTACAAACGATAATTTTCGGTAGTTTTTTTACTCCTACCGGATTCAATCTCGAGATGCTCTAAAAAATCTTCAATTAGATCGCTTATATACATAACTAAATTATATATCAAAAACAATTAGAAATCGCACTTTTTGCTATTTTTAACCGCCTTTTCTGGCAGAATCCTTTCTTAATGGAACGTTATTTACAAAGTTTATAAGCGTCGCGTATAATCATCACTTCTTCGTTAGTTGGCTCAACATATACAGGCACCGTCGAATCTTCGGTTGTGATTATTCCGCTAGTAATTTCTTTAAAGCTCGCAATCGCGTTATTTACTTCCTGATTGACTTTAATTCCGAGTGGGGCAAGGCCATTTATAATTGATTCACGAGTTTCTGCTCCGTTTTCGAGCACGCCAGCAGTAAATACAATAGCATCCACTTCGCCATTTAATTCCAAATAATACTCCGCAATATAACGATCAATCCGGTCTACATACATATCAAGCGCTAATCGTGCAGTCTCATCACCTTCGGAAATTGCTTTTTCCACGTCACGATTATCGTTAAACCCACAAACTCCCAAAAGACCAGACTTTTTGTTCAAGGCATCATCGACCTCATCATAAGTCATTCCGGCCTCATCAATCATATATTTGATAATCGATGGATCAATTGAGCCAGATCGAGTCCCCATCATTAGCCCATCAAGCGGAGTGAGTCCCATCGTAGTGTCATAACTTTTGCCATCTTTTACCGCGGTAATACTAGCACCAGAGCCTACATGACAAATAATTAAATTAATATTTTCTTTGCCAAGCTTTTTTTGCATTACTTCTGTAATATATTTATGGCTAGTACCATGAAACCCATATTTTCTAACTCCGTATTTTTCATACCATTTCATCGGTACGGGGTACATGTATTGAATTTTTGGAATAGTTTGGTGAAAAGCTGTGTCAAAAACCGCAACTTGCACAGCCTCTGGAAGTGCCTTTTGCATAGCTTTAATTCCAGCAATATTGCCAGGGTGATGGAGCGGCGCAAATTTAGAAAATTCTTTAATATCTTTTATTACAGCATCATCAATTACGACTGATTTGGCATATTTTTCACCGCCATGCACCACTCTATGTCCAACTCCACGGATCTCTTGCAACTCTTTAACCGCTCCATAATTTACTAGTTCTTCCAGCATCACTTCTACAGCTTCAGCGTGGTCTTTTATAACTCTTTTTATCTCAGTCTTTTTGCCTTCATGTTTAATAGTATAAAAACTATCTTTTGCTCCAATTTTTTCAACATAACCACCAATAATAGAAATTTCTGCAGGCATATCGTAAAGCTGAAATTTAAGCGATGACGATCCCGCATTAACACATAATACTTTCATTTTTTCTCCTTTATATTGGGTATATTATACCACAAATCAAAATAGGTTTTTATAGAAACGTTTTTGCTATTTTTTACTTTTATTTTCCTTTGCAGCGGCTTTGGCATCTTTTTTACGATTAATTCGATTCATCGCCTTAATAATCATGAAAATTACCCACGCGATAATTAAAAATTCCACTACGTTTTGAATAAAATTACCGTAAGCGATTACTGCCTCAGTATCACCACCGAAGAAATTCGGAATTACGAGTCTTAAATCTCTAAAATCTACACCACCAGCAATCAAACTTACGATTGGCATCACAATGTCGTTTACTAGGGAATTAACAATCGCAGTGAATGCTCCACCTACCGCTACACCTACAGCAAGGTCTACCACGGATCCACGGTTTATAAATTCGATAAATTCCTTGCGAAAACCTGAATTTTTTTCGCGTATCTCCCCCAGTTTTTCTTTGGCTTTACTTGTAGCCATAACACACTCCTTTATTTATTATTAGTCTCTGAAAAATCGTTAAATTGAGTATAAAGATTATTCAGACTATCCTGGGATGTTGCCAAAAAGGCTTTTAGTTCTCCATCTTCAACTACGTCAGCAATATATTTTTCATCACTCACCACGGCAGAAATTTCTAGTGCCATTTTATGCGCATAAACTCGGTCTAAAAGACCATTTATCTTTGCATCAAATAGCTCGTTGCCTAAGCGATTTTTGTTATCCTCGGCCTCTTGCATAGTAGTTTCTTTGATATGCTTATCATTAAAATCGTAAGCTTTTATTAAATAGCTATTTATCTGAGAAGAAATATTAGAGAAAAGCCCTTTTAGTGAAGAGGAAAGGGAACGTAATGATAGCGATTTTACATCGGGTTGGAAATCCGTAATTAGCTCCGTAGTGCCATCTAAATGCAGTTTTAGCTCTATACATTCTTCTTCGATAGATGGTTTTCCGCTCAACATAGAGCCAAAAAGCAAAATCACTAAAAATAGTGCTACTACAATCCCACCCCATTTCAAATATTTCGAACTTAATATTCCTTGGAGACCTTTTTTGGGTGGTTTTACCGGCCTCGAGGCCGCTGTAATTTGATCCAAATAGTCCTGACTGTCCATGATATAATACTATTATAACATATGTATGACGCGAAGGAGGAAATAAAATCTCGGCTTCCCGTAGAAGACGTCATCAGTCAATATGTGGAGTTGAAACGAGCTGGCCGTAATCTCAAAGGTCGTTCCCCATGGGGTGTAGATAAAACCCCTAGCTTTATGGTATCTCCAGAAAAGGGCATTTGGCATGATTTTTCCGCTAATAAAGGTGGCGATATTTTTACTTTCGTCATGGAAGTCGAGGGCATTAGTTTTAAAGAAGCTATGGAAAAACTTGCCCGTCAGGCCGGCGTGGAGTTATCTAAATATGGTGGGTTTAATAAAGGTAGCGATCGAAGACTCGCCCAAAGAAAAGCTCGCGCTAGGGAAGCATTAGTTTTGGCTACGCGGTATTATCAGGCTTGTTTGGCGCATAGTCGCGAAGTCTGTGAATATGTTTTTTATAAGAGAAATTTAGAACGTTCCACCGTTAAAGAGTTTAAGATTGGTTACGCTCCAGAAAACGGCCATGCATTAATAGATGTACTCAAAAAACGTGATTTTACTCTAGAAGAGTTGGAATTTGCTGGGCTTCTTAATCGCTTCAAGAAAGATCTGTTCCGTCATCGCATGATGATTCCGTTTATCGATACCGATGGCTCTGTTATTGGCTATACTGCTCGCATTATCGGTAGCGGAGAGCCAAAATATCTCAACACTCCAGAAACGCTCTTATTTAATAAATCACGTTTTATTTTTGGGCTTTATCAAGCCAAAGAAGCTATTAGAAGAAATGGCTATGTGATTATAGTAGAAGGGAACATGGACGTAATTTCTTCGCATCAAGCTGGCGTCAAAGAGGCTGTGGCTACTTCTGGAACGGCTATGACCGAGCAACATCTCAAAATTCTTTCTCGCCTTACCTCAGACATTCGTTTGGCTTATGATGGCGACGCTGCTGGCGTTAAGGCTACTGAGCGTGCCGTAGAGCTAGCCGGCGAGCTTGGTATAGATTTAACAATTATTTCCAACTATCATGGCGCCAAAGACCCAGATGAACTAATTCAAAAAGACCCTGCCCTCTGGCGAGCTGCAGTTGACGAACGTATTCCAGCGGTCGACTGGCTCCTTCAAAAGTATGCCGAATCCCTCAACCTCTCGCTTGCCCCAGACAAAAAGAAATATTCCGACATAGCGCTTCACCTCCTTTCTCTTATTAAAGACGAGATAGAACACGAAGATTACGAACAAAAAATCGCCAAGACTCTCGATGTGACTGTGGAGGCTTTAAGAGAAAAAGGCGAGCGCTTAGGCCGTCAGCTAAAAAAATCTACTACTAAAAAATACCTTAAAAAGCCTAAAACTAAGGCCCTGCCAGATCACTTGAAAAGATTAGAAGACGCCCTGCTCTCGCTCAAAATTTTTGGTGGTATCACTAAGACCGAAATTCCTCTCAAAATGCCAGAAGACGAAACTAGGCTTTCGGAGCTAGAGTTAATTTTTAACACTAGCTATGAAAATATGCCAGAAGTAGATTACGAAAAAGAGGCTGCCACACTCCTTAAGCGTTATCAGACTGAACTCAAAAAATCTGAAATTACCAATCTCCAGGATAAACTCGAAGATTTGTCCGAAGACGATCCTAGCTACCAAGAAACTCTTGCAAAACTGAATCAGCTTCTGAAATCTAAACCTCTTGAATAAAATCCTTATCCATGCTATAATTAACAGAATAAACAAAGGATTTATATGAAGAAAGCAGTTATCCTCGTAGGCGGGAAGCAATATCTCGTCGAGGAAAAAGAGACCCTACGGGTGGACCTCCTCCCGGCAGGCACCAAAGAGCTCGAAACTGATGCTTTACTCGTGATCGATGGTGACAAAACCACCGTCGGTACTCCTACCGTAAAAGGTGTAAAAGTTTCGGCTAAGGTGAAAAACGCAGAGGTTAAAGGCGATAAGATTCGCGTAATCCGCTATCACAGCAAGAAGCGTGTTCATACCGAAACTGGCCATCGCCAAAAATACTCTGAAATTGAGATTACCAAAATCGCTTAACGTGGTAAGAAATTCTAAACGGGCCCTACGGACCTTAAAGACTTGGCCTGAGCGGCCCGGAGCGTGTCCGAAGGACACGCTTTAGAATTTCTTACCACTTGTTTTTGTTTTATAATAACTTGTGTTATAATTATAAGTATTATGGCGAAGGTAATCTGTGTCACTAACCAAAAAGGAGGTGTTGGTAAAACCACCACCGCTGTAAATCTATGCTACTACCTTGCCAAAGATAAATACAGGACTTTGCTGGTTGACTTTGACCCTCAAGGTAATGCTACTTCTGGTCTCGGCTTTGACAAAAACGACAAAGAAAGTCTTGGTGTTACTATGACAGAAATTTTGCTCGGCGCTGCCAGTATGGCACAGTGCATTCGCCCGACCAAGTATAAAAATTACGATTTAGCTCCCGCTACCCCAGAGCTTGCTAATGCAGAAGTAGAGATAGCCGGATTGAACAAAAAATTTGTTCGCCTTCGGGATGCTATTAACAGCGTTAAGACAAACTATGATTACGTGATTATAGATTTACCTCCGTCGCTGAGTCTACTTACAGTCAACGGCATGATTGCTGCAGACCACCTACTTTTACCGGTTCAAACCGAATTCTATGCGCTTGAAGGTGTGGCTCAATTGCTCGAGACGATGAAGCTAGTCAAAAAACAGGCCAACCCAAATCTTACCCTTCTCGGTGTGCTCGCTACTATGTATGATAAGCGTACCAGTTTGTCCGCCCAAGTTTTTACCGAAATTAAAAAATATTTCAAAGAGTTAACTTTTAAGACTACTATTCCTAGAAACGTTCGCGTAGCCGAAGCTCCATCTCACGGTGTGCCAGTCGGTGATTATGATAAATTTTCGCGTGGTGCCAAAGCTTATAAAGGCTTCGCTAGGGAAGTGGAGGAACGTACCAAATGAGCACAAAAGGTTTAGGTCGCGGGTTCGATGCTTTAATTCCTACAGATTTAGTAGATGAGGAATTTGATCTCACTGCCACAGAAGATAAGAAAGAATCCGAGCTAAAGAAGCTCAAAGTTTCCGAGATTTTCCCAGACGAAAATCAGCCTCGTCGTGATTTCGCGCCCGAGGCACTCGATGCACTTGCCGCCTCCATCAAAGAACATGGAGTACTCCAGCCTATCGTAGTTACAAAAGAAGAAGGTAAGTATAAGATCGTTGCCGGTGAAAGACGCTGGCGCGCTTCCAAAATCGCTGGCCTAGATAAAATCCCTGCTATCATCAGGAGTCTAGACTCTCAAAATCGTCTAGAATTGTCCATTATCGAAAATGCTCAGAGGGAAGATTTGAATCCTATCGAGCTTGCTACTGCCTATGCCAAGCTCAAAAATCAATTTAATCTTTCGGATGAAGACATCGCCGCTAAAGTTGGCAAGTCCGAAGCTACCATTCAAAATACCTTAAGACTTCTAAATCTACCAGAAGATGTCAAACATGTCATGGTTAAAGAAAAACTCACCGAAGGTGTGATGCGCCCACTAGTTAGTAGAGATGAAAAAACCATTAGAAAAATCCTGCCTAAAATAGTTGAAGAAGGCTGGACCGCTAGAAAAGTGGAACGTTATTTTCAAGATCATAAGAAAAAATCTTCCACCGCCTTAATCAAACGCGATCAATATCATAAAGAAGAAGACGTACTTTCTGCCAAATATAATACCGTAGTAAAAATTTCAGGCAAGAGCCTTACTTTTAAATGTAAGAATATAAGCGATTTACAAAATCTTATCAATAAATTAAAATAAAATTATGAAAAGAGACTCGGATAGAGTTAAAAAAGCTGTGGCGATAGCTACCAAAGCTCACGAGGGTCAATTCCGAAAAACTGGCGAGCCATACATTGTTCATCCCTTGGCAGTCAAAAAAATCCTCGAAGATTGGGGAATGGATGAAGATACCATTATAGCCGGCATTCTTCACGATACCGTAGAAGACACGGAACTTACTTTAAAAGACATCGAACAGGAATTTGGCGAATCTGTCGCTTTTCTCGTAGATGGGGTGACCAAACTTTCTGTAGCTAGAAACGGTATGCGCGATCTAGATACTTATCTACCGCAAACCAAAGACAATTTTTTAAGACTAATGGTGGCATTGGGTGATGATATTAGGGTTTTAATAATTAAGCTAGCCGATCGGCTCCATAATCTCAGGACCCTGAGTGCCCTCCCACCCGATAAACAGAAAAAAATCGCCAAAGAATCCCTCGATGTTTTCGCCCCTCTGGCTGATCGACTTAATATGGGACTTCTTCGTGTAGAGATGTCGGACCTAGCTTTTAAATACGTAGACCCCAAACGATATGCATATCTCAAAGATTTAATCGAAAAATACAACAAACAGGCTGCTCGTTCACTCAAAAAAATCGAAACGGAAATTTCTAGCGCCCTCAAAAAAGAAAAAATCAAATTTATCCTCTCTGGTCGCGTGAAGTCAGTTTATTCACTTCACAAAAAACTTGCCAAACACGACCAAAATATTAATGAAATCTATGACCTTACAGCGCTCAGAGTTATCGTAGAAGACATCACTGACTGCTATCTTACTCTCGGTATCATTCACTCACTATATACGCCGATGAATGGCCGCATCAAAGATTATATCGCCATGCCAAAGCAGAATGGCTACCAGTCTCTACATACTACCGTTATCACTAAAGATAAGCATATCGTTGAATTTCAAATCAGAACAAAAGAAATGCATGAGTTCGCGGAACATGGTCTTGCTGCTAGTTTTTATTATAATGAGCAAAAATTAACTGAAAATTACAAAAAAGGCAAAATTGAACATTTACCTACCAATCTACTCTGGATTACCGAACTTCAAATGACTGCCGCAAAGCTCAGGGAAGGAAAGAAAGTGGATTTGAAAAAGTTAAAACTCAATCTTTTTGCCGATCGCATTTTTGTCTATACTCCCAAAGGTGATATTTTAGATTTGCCTCAGGGTGCCCTGCCTCTAGACTTCGCGTATCGTTTGCACTCGGAGATTGGTGATCATGTAGTAGGCGTTAAAATTAACGGCAAAATGGCTAATTTGAATAAAAAATTAGAACATGGCGATGTGGTGGAGATTTTAACCTCTAAAAATCAGCTCCCCAAGACTTCTTGGCTCGATAAAATTATCACTTCTCATGCTCGCTCTAAAATTCTCCACAGCCTTAACAGTAATAACAAAAAACTATAAATCTTAGAACATCAAGTAAAAAATCTTTGATTTTTTACGCGCGGAGGTGGAGCATCGTGATATAATCGAAGATTATCACGATGCGAAACTTCTAAGATTTATGGTTTTATGGTATAATTACTGCTAACCAGTATGCCGATGTAGCTCCTCAGTCATGACAGTAGAGCAGCTCATTCGACGAATGCACCTTAGGCCAGATTTAACCAGTATGCCGATGTAGCTCAGTTGGTAGAGCAGCTCATTCGTAACGAGCAGGTCACAGGTTCGATCCCTGCCATCGGCTCCATTTTTTTGTAAGTATGATATAATGGTTATAATAAATTAAAGGAGTTCGTATGGCAAAACCAAAGGCAGAAGTTATCAAACGCCCAGTAGAGCAGGTTGGCGGCAATCTTAAAAAAGTCGCCTGGAGCTCAATCATAGAGTCACTAGCACTGATAATTTTGGGCATATTATTTATCGTTTGGCCAAGCACCACGATTAAAATTTTAGCCTATTTCATTGGTGTATTCTTTATCGTCAAGGGTGGTTTTCAGGTTATTATGTATTATTACGAAAAAGGACAATACGACTTTTTCAATAACGGCCTTCTATTTGGCGTAATTTCTATCTTACTCGGCGTCGCCGCACTTGTTATCGGCGAAGATATCGCCGCCATTTTCCGTGTCGTCATTGGTGTTATTATCATTTACGAATCTCTTGTTCGTATTAATACTGCTATAAAGCTATCAAGTATTGGCGTAAAAAGTTGGATCTATGTCGTCATCCTTGCTCTTATTATGATGGCACTTGGTATCATCATCATCTGCAACAAAGGCGCAGTTGTCGAAATGATTGGTGGCTTTATGATCGCTACTGGTATTATCGGCATCGTTGGCGATTTTATGTTCATTCAGCATGTCAATACGGTAGTAGACAAAATTGCCGATATCGAAAAAGTAGCTACTGCTTCCAAAAAGGACAATAAATAAACTATCACCATGAAAGATTACAAAGCCGATCTTAAAAAAATATATCAAACCGAGCGTTTAATGTTAGTTTTGATGATTATAAATTTTCTTGCGAGTCTGGCTTTAGCAATCTTTAGTTTAGTGAAATTGAATCCAGCCAGTTCGGTTATTAAAGTTGGCTATGGTGACATCGGTGGCTATCGTGATGGTTCCTGGACTGAATTTATTGCTTTTCCGCTCCTCGCAATTCTTTTTGGAATTTTGCATAATTTTATTGCCGTCCGCATTTTTCATAAGCGCGGCGCCGGCATCACTAAGTTTTTCCTTATCACTACCAGCACGTTAATTGTAGGCACATTCATCGTTCTCGTGCGGTTAGTTTCTCAGGAGGGTTAAAAGGCGGGATGCGTAAAAATCTAGAAATCCCCAGAGGTAAAAGGACTATCAAATACCGATTTTTTGAAATTTTGCCAGGGTTCATTTCTTATCTAGCCGTCATTTTATTGTTTGTGCTATCAGTAATTGAACCAGTACTAGGTGCGATTTATCTTTTTGTTATCATTGCCTCTACGCTCGTAAAAGCGGTTTCCGTAGCTTATCGTACTATTCAGGGTTATGAAGTTATCAAGCGTGCCGAACGAGTAGACTGGCACAGCCGTTTGAAAGACCTGTCTGATCCTCACGCAGCATTTGAACGTCTTCGGGGCAACAATTCTAAAAGTTATCATTTTGACGAGCATCTTGAGAATCTTAAATTTATGGCCGCCATGCCAGGTGAATATCCCAATCCCGCCAAAACCCTGCATGTCGTCATCGTTACCGCCTATGATGAGTCCATTGACGTCTTGCGCCCGTCTATTAATGCAATCAAAAAATCTACTTTTTCAAACAATCGTATTATTTTGGCGCTCGCTTACGAAGCACGTGGCGGGGAAGCGATGGAAAAAACCGCCAAAACTCTTCAGAAAGAATTTAAAGATGTTTTCAAAGATTTTCTTTTAATCAAGCATCCAGACAACCTTCCAGATGAAGTTATCGGTAAAGGTCCCAATCTTACTTATGCTGGCCATCGAATTTCTGAATATTTTAAAGAGAAGCATCTCCCAGTGGATAATACAATCGTCACTTCGCTCGATAGCGACAATCATGTTCATGCTAAATATTTGGATAGTGTAGCTTATGAATTTATTACCCATCCCAATCGTCAGCGCCTTAGCTATCAACCAGTCTCTCTATTTATGAATAATATTTGGGATGCGCCAGCTCCTACGCGGGTTATAGCGGTATCAAACTCATTCTTCAACGTAATTTCTACTATGCGCCCACATGTTATCAGGAATTTTGCTAGCCACTCACAACCATTGCAGGCACTTATTGCGATGGATTTTTGGAGTAAACGCACTATTGTCGAAGACGGGCATCAATATTGGCGGAGTCTATTCTTCTTTGACGGAGACTATTCTGTCTTGCCAATCAGAATTCCTATTTATCAAGATGCGGTTATAGACGAAACCTTCTTAAAAACCATTAAGGCTCAGTTTATCCAGGTGCGTCGTTGGTATTATGGCGCATCGGACGTAGCATACGTGGGCGTGAGATTATTTACCAAAAAGTCTGAACGTCGAGTACCATTTTGGCAGTTATTTCCTAAATTTTGGCGTCTTTTAGATGGTCACGTCACTCTCGCGATTATGGCGCCGCTAATTACTTTTGGCGCCTGGGTACCGATGATTATGAACATGTCTGCGCATACTATGGTAGGATATAATCTCCCTAATATTGTTAGCGTCATTGAAACTTTTGCTATGATTGGTCTAGTTGCTACGGTCTTAATTTCTTTTCGAATGCTCCCACCACGTCCTGCTAAATATCGTAAAGGCAAAGGAATCTTTATGCTTCTTCAATGGATTCTAATGCCAATCACCTCTATTTTGTATCAGTCAATTGCGGCTTATTATGCTCAGACCAGGCTGATGATAGGGAAGTACATGGAAAAGTTTGATGTCACTAAAAAAGTTATTAAAAAATAAAAGGAGTATCTATGACAAAATCAAAAGTATTTTTTACCAAAGAAATTACGCCAAAAGGACTAGAAAAAATTTATCAAGCATTAGGCGTAGATATCACTAATAATGGACAAAACAAAGTTGGCGTTAAAGTTTCCACCGGTGAAGACGGTGCAAAAGGATATTTAAAACCCGAGCTCATTGGCCCGTTTGTAAAAAGTTTAAATGGCGTAATTATTGAATGTAATACTGCCTACCCTGGCGCACGTAATAGCGCTAAAGACCACATTAAAGTAGCCCAAAAACACGGGTTTACTACCTATGCTGATGTAGATATTATGGATGCCGAAGGTGATTTCGAAATTCCAGTAAGAAACGGGAAGCATTTGAAGTACGATTTAATTGGTAAGAATTTTGCAAATTACGACGCTATTATCAATCTAGCTCATGGCAAAGGTCATGTCATGGGTGGCTTTGGTGCTAATCTCAAAAATCAGTCTATCGGCATCGCTTCCAGAAATGGCAAAGCCTACATTCATTCTTGCGGCAAAACCAAAAGCCCTAAACTTTGTTGGGTTCTCAAACACAAGCAGATAGATTTTATCGAATCCATGGCCGAGGCAGCAACGGCTGTAGCAGATTATCTGAGGGAAGGAAACAAGCCAATTATCTATATCACGGTAGCAAATGCCCTGTCGCTTGATTGTGATTGTGCTGCCGACCAAGGTGATCCAGTAATGAACGACATCGGTATTTTCGGCTCTTTAGATCCGGTAGCAAACGACCAAGCCTTTATTGACGCCATTTGGGCTTCTAAGGATCCTGGCGCTAAAGATTTAATGGAGCGTATTGACAGCAGAGAAGGTCGTGCAATTTTGCCTTACGCGGAATCTCTCGGTCTCGGTTCTACTGATTATGAATTAATCGAAATATAAAAAATAGAGGCCCGTCCGGGCCCCTTAATGTAGGGTTTAGTGTGTTAGAATAATTTAGGCAATTTGTAATATTGTCCATGATAATCGTGGAAACTATTTTTCTTTCCGTTCCCATGGAAAAATAAAAACTGACTCGGCAGAATAGAATAAGATGTGCCGTTTTCCCAAGCCTCCATTGCATATTCCGCCGCCCTAGCATTCTCCTCCAGGACGTCGCCTTGAGCGAGGTCTGCGTACTGCGAAGGCTCGTTGATTGTTTCTTCTATAGTGTCAGGGAAATCTGGGTTGTCCACTCTATGTAGTACGGTAAGCGCTACACAAACTTTGTCCTCAAAGGCATAACCTCCTTCCGTTTGGATTAATCTACTCAGTGTTTCTACATCTTGTGATCGCTTAGCTAGCCGTTGAAATTCCAACTCAGCTAGCTTTGTCTCTTCGTCATTAGTTACTAAAGCAGGATCCGCCAAGGCAGGATCAGGCAAGTTCAGATCTGTTGGTGCAAGGTTTGGTAGTGCAGCGTCTGGTAAAGTGGGATTTAGTAGAACAGAGTTTAATAGTTCTGAATCTACTATACTAGGATCAATTGAACTAGTTTCAACCAATATGGAATCAATTGTCGGCGACACCAAAATAATCTCAGGTACTTCTATGTTACTCGCAGTATCTATAGTATCTATAGCTCCCGCAACCATCATAGCTTCCGTAGCTTTTGTGGTTTTTGCAATTTCTTCGGCTTTTATATCTAAAACGGATGTGTGCATATACCCGACCAAAATAGCAAAACACAAAAACAGCCTGGCGCTGAGGTTTTTAAGACAGTCCATGAATTTTACCTCCCTAATAAGATTTTAAGTTACTTTTTACTTTTTCAGTAAAACATACCCTACCTAACCATTGTATAACAAATTATACAAAAAGTCAACGAATGGCAAGTTAATGGGCTCTTTTTCCGGTGCCACCACGAATTTTAAGGGTTTTGCCAACTTCAGTAATAGCGTCCTGAAAACTATCGTGAATTTTGATATTTTTTCCAAGAATTCGTCTCAAATTCGGAAGAATATCATTAAATTGGCTACAAACCAAAATAATCTCAGCAGGTTTATAATGATATTTATGATAAAAATTATTAAATTCAGCATCAATAAGTTGATCAGTTAATTCGCCATCATCAATCAACGCCGGCCAGGCGTCCAGGCAGATAGTATTTGTTTTGCGCTTTAAACGAAAAATATAGTTACGATAATTTATGGTATGCGCAAGTGCTTTGGTAGTGAGGATGGCGGTTGGACGATTCATGAAAGTACTGGGCTCTGGCAGGTTTAGTCCCATGAATTTTTGGTCTTTATATTTGCGACGAAAATATTTGAGACTCGTAACGGTTAGAAGGTGATTTGCAAAAACGATTAGATCGGCCCGATTTATATATGGTTTTAAAGCTAGCAAGGCTGCCCGTCTGGCAGTTTTTGGGCTTTTTTGAATCTTATCTGCATTTCGCCAATCTATTACTCTAATAATATCGGCTACCGGTAGCTCCTCTTCTAATCTATCGGCGAAAAGCTCGCCACCGTACCCACTATCAAATACTACAATTTTTAACATTTAAAAATCCTTTCTCCTCCAATGCACCGATGTCACGATTCTAGCATAAAAATAGGGAAGTGGCAGAATAGATACGGAATCTAGCAGACAGATGTCTATCCATTAGGCTTTGATTTCGCTTATGGTGTTAAAAATTGTTCAGGTATGATATAATATAAAAAACGGGTGATTAGCTCAGTTGGCTAGAGCGTCTCGTTTACACCGAGAAGGTCGGGGGTTCGAGCCCCTCATCACCCACCAGAAAATAAAAGAAGCCCTTTAGGGCTTGTTTTATTTCTGCTAGATTCTGGGCTCGAGCCCAGGGTTCGAATGGAGCGAGCTTTAGCGAGCGACATCCCCGCCCCTCATCACCCACCAGCACTACTACTATGGACAGTTTTAGTATAATGTGACATAATATAAATAGAAAGTGTTTTTGTGGTGCTTTTGCAGCTTAAAATGGTGTATAATAATAAGAAGGAGATAAAATGGGAAACATAATACTTACAGGTGATAGACCGACAGGGAAGCTCCACATAGGACATTATGTAGGAAGCTTGAAGGCTCGCGTTGAAATGCAAAATCAAGGTAACTATGACAATTTCTTTGTAATGATAGCGGATGCTCAGGCTCTTACGGATAACGCAGATAATCCTGATAAAATTTGCGAGAGCGTAAGGGAAGTAATGTTGGACTATTTAGCTGTAGGTTTGGACCCAAAGAAAGTTACTTTCTTTATCCAGTCTATGGTCCCTGCTCTTCCCGAGCTCACGATGTATTATATGAATCTAGTTTCATATAATCGCGTACTTCGCAATCCAACCGTCAAGGCTGAGACTAGTGCAAAGAATTTTGGTAAGGGCGTACCGATTGGATTCATTAATTATCCAGTGTCCCAAGCTGCCGATATCACTGCTTTTAAAGCTAATCTGGTTCCGGTTGGCGAAGATCAAGAACCAATGCTTGAGCAGACACGCGAAATAGTCCGCTCATTTAATCGTATTTACAAAACTAATGCTTTGGTTGAATGTAAGGCTATACTCCCTGGCAATGAAGCTTGTCTTCGCTTGCCTGGTACAGACGGCAACGAAAAAATGAGCAAATCAATTGGTAATTGTATTTATCTTTCTGATGATGAAAAAACCATTAAGAAGAAGATCAACAGCATTGTTTCTTTTCCTAGAGAAATCAATGAGCCTGGAATTCTTGAAAACAACGTGTTTTTCACTTACCTTGACGCTTTTGCGACGAACGAATCGTTTAGGGAATTCTTCCCAGAATTTCAGAATCTTGACGAGCTTAAAACCGCTTACAAGAAAGGTGGAATTGGCGATGGCCGAGTAAAGAAATTCTTGTTTGATGTAATTAATAAGGAACTTACCCCGATTCGCGAGCGCAGAGAAGAATTTGCTAAGACAACGGATTTGATGGAGATTCTAAGAAAGGGGACAATCGTTGCAAACAAAGTAGCGGAAAGTACCCTTTCGGAAGTCAAAAAAGCAATGAAGATCAATTATTTTAGTTAAACACCACTAACGCACTTAAACCCCACTTTTTTAAGTGGGGTTTTGTTTTAGGAAATCGATTGCAGATAGAATATAATTATCGGTTAACTGTGACAAATCGATATTTTTTATTTGGTTTACTGGGATCATTTCAAATGATTTGTGCTCGCTGCTCAATTTAATATTCGAGCTATCTAGCGAATCAACATTTACGAAATACAGATAATAGTTTATTGTTTCGTTTGAGATAAGAATTTTTTTATAAAATAATAAAGTAGGGATTGAATCTATGACGAGACCAGTTTCTTCCTTTAATTCTCTGGTTGCAGTTTCAATGGGGTTTTCGTTTTTTTCCGATAACCCACCTGGTAAATCAAGTTGTCCTTTATATAAAGGATGCACGCCGCTTCTTCTTAGAAAAAAGATTTTCTCAGCGGCATTTTTTACAACTATCTTTACTATAGTTTTCTCTAGCGATATATGCATATTGCCATTTTAGTATAAATATGATATAACTTCAATATGAAAAAGAGTGACATCAGTTTTAGACATCTCTTGAATGAGCTAGTCAAGATGAAACGCGGAATTTCGGATACCATAAGACGAAATGGCTATGTTAAGTTTCCGAACGACTTCATCTTTTTTGGTTATGGTAAAAATAACGAGCTAAATGACAAATTTCTATGTTATACTCCAAACCTAAAAAAGATTACTAAACTAGAAAAGAGCGATATCGTGATAGTGAGTGGTGTGGGTGCCACGAACCCACCAACAATGGGTACGATGTCCGAAATTCTAAAATTGCTTGATTTGCAAAAGAAAACCCATATTTACCTGCATTTCATCGTGAATGATTTAGGTTCGATAAACGCACGAAACATTTCTGTAGAAAAGGTTTTGAATCTCGCCGAGCAATATGTAAATTTTATGAAGAAACTTGGTTTTGATGAAAAATACGGCGAAATCGTAACTCATAACGATCTGGATCATCAAAGGATTTTTTCTTTGGTGGCTAGGGTAGTAGGTTTATCGGATTTTAATAATAATACCGAAGTGACGGATGAGACATATGACCGTCTGGAGCTTAGAGGAAGAGATTTTCCTGTGCTGGTCGACCATGTGTTCACAGCGACCGATGTGCTATATCCGATTATTAAGTACAAAAAACGTGGCGTAGTAGTGGTTAGCGGGTTGGACGAATTTTATCACGCAAATATCGGTGGGATTGCGCTCGAAAGAATGAAGAAAGACAAAGATCTAAAAAATTTGATTCCGCAAAATGTTCAGGTAGGCGCTATTTATAGTAGGATTATTAGAGGTATATATCCGTACTTTAAACAATCAAAAAGTATTCCAAGCTCTTCGGTTAATCTTGGTCAATCTGAGCAACAAATTAAAAAGCGTATTATGAATTGCAAAGAAGAAGATGAGGGAATGATTTTGGAAATGATCGAGCTCTCTTCTCCTTGGGATAGAGAGAAAATTTTAGATGCCAAAAATAAATACAAAAATCGTCGCATGAAAAATAATGAATGGCGAGAGATAAAGAAGGCATATCTAAGCGAAGTGCTCCGTTTTAAAGAAATGTGGGATAGTTCGGCAGTGAACGAAAAAGACGTTAGAGTGCTACTTTTCCATAAGTAAGCTCTAACTTTTCAAGGTTGCCACCGGCTGTTTTTTCAAAAAAACAGACGTCGGTGTTTATCGGTATTCCGATTTCTGGTTTTAATGAGGCGCAGTTTATAATCAGATTGATGTGATTTTCTTTGCGGTACTCGTTTAGATATGAGTTAAACTCGCTTAACAGAAAGGCTAAGTCTTTCTCCTTCAGAATGTCCTTTAAGAACTGTCCAGCGAAATGCTTTTTGATGTCGCCTTTTTTGGCTAGTTTTTTGATGATGGCGTTAAAATTATCTATTGTGTAATTTATGATTTTTTTGGAGTTAGTTTCTATGCCATAATGTTCTTCTAATCTTATTAGCAGTTTTTCTAGCTCTTTCTGGTTCGGACAAAAGAAAGATGTATCGAATCTACTACTTGATATACCCGAGAATTCTTTAACAATATTATAATAACAGTCTGCGTTGAACTCGCCGCGATTTAGCAGTTGTTTGGTTTTTTCATCTTCTGCTGAAAGCATAACAACCTGCGATAATGATTCGTAGTACATGTATGAAAAGAAAGGATGCTTTTTTGCTAAAATGGAGATTTCATCGATATTTTTAATTATGCTAATTTCTTTCGACAATTTTCTTGACAACTGTAGTGCTTTTTGAAATTCCGGCGTGGTTTTTAAGTAAGAATTACCTGCAATTTCAAATAATGACTGGCCGGCGAGCAAATAATTCATGCCGTAGAGTTTTAGTTTTTTAGTGTTTAGTTTTACGACCAACTCTTTTGTTTTATTTTTTTGATGAGATAACACTAAATTAAAAAAATTGTCATGGAATACGGCTCCGCCATAAACATATATAGGCGTAGTGTATAGAACTTCGCCTAGGCAGCCCCAGCCAGGATTTACCATTCCTGAAGATTTTATCTGTTCAATCCTACTAGTTTGATGAGATAAAAATAATCTATTATCTCTTATTGCGCGAAATAGTGCATTTTGTTTTAGTAGAATACTATTTGGTAGATTATCGCAAATTGTGTCGTAATAAAAACCGATGCTAGGGTCTATTTTGGTATGCATGATTTGCAATGATTCAAACAATTGGGGTCTCAAGATATTTTTTTACACTTTCTAATATTTGGGGGTGCGATTCGATGGTGGAAATAATAAAGCCATGCATTGCGCCCTTAAAGCCGATATTTTTGCCAGTGAGGTCGGTATATTTTCCGCCAGCCTCTTTCATTAGTAGCATCACGGCGGCGGCTTCGTGATTTTTTCCGACTAATCTACCACCAAATAGCGTTGCCGTGAGTTTGCCTTCGGCAATCAGGCATGCAGAATATACTACTGAGCCAAAGTGTAAAGGATACATACGATAATCTCTTGCTATATTATGAACCACGTGGTCTATATCGTAGTATGCGTCTGGCCACCATTCTTCTTCGATGCAGCCAAATTCTTTTAATTCGTCATGACTAACGTGAATTCTTTGGCCATTTTTGTATACTCCATTATTTTGGGCGGCAGTATAAAAATCTTTAGTAAATGGTTGGTAGATAACTGCAATAATTGGTTCGCCATTGTGGACTAATGTCATAGAAATAACGCAGGATGTAAATCCTTTTGAATAAATAAATGCTCCGTCTAGTGGATCGCATATCCATTCGTATTCTACGTCGCCGACATCTCTGCTACCTTTAGTAAACAAAGAGTGAGTAGGAAAGACGTTGTCGATTCTTTTTTGAATGAATTCGTTTACGCATTTTGCAACGTACTCATTCAAATACAGAGTTTTGTCTGGGCTTTCTTTTTCGTACCACTTTAAGATTATATCACTACAGCCCAATAAGGTTTCTTTAGCGAACTGTATAAATTTTTCGTTTTCATCAAAAGATTTTTCCATAACAATATTATACCATATTTCACAAATTGTGTCATTTTGTAAATCTTGCAAAATGTTTTGTGCTATAATGTACACGCGAGATAATCAGTTACTTTTCGTATATATAGTACTATGAATATAGGACATTGATACAATTGGAATGACCCTATACAAAAATAGTAACGAGTTTACTATTTGAAAGAAAAAGGTTGATAACAGAATATTATATTCTTTCCAGCCAATATATCTTCCTTGTATGTAGGTTCGGACTTCTTGTATCGTAGTCCACCAGAAAATAAAGAAAGAGTCGCAGGCTCTTTATTTTTTCTGGCAAATCCACTGCCTCCATCACCCACTATTCCCATATCTGTGCTATAATATATATAAGAGTAAGAGAAAGGCAAAAATGAAATCATCAGTAGATCTTGAATCGATGCGTCATACTTTGAGCCACGTGCTTGCAGCCGCCGTACAAGAATTGTACAAAGATGCCAAATTTGGTATCGGCCCAGCTGTAGACGATGGTTTTTATTACGATATTGACTTTAGTAAAGCCAAGGTTACAGATCAAGATCTCGCCAAAATCGAAAAAAGAATGCACGAAATCGTAGCCAAGAATTTGCCTATGGAGAAGCGCCTGTCTACCAAAACCGAAGCACTCGATTGGGCCAGAGACAACAAACAAGATTACAAGATTGAACTAATTGAGGAATTGCCAGAGAAGGAGGAGATCAGTTTTTATGACCTAGGTGATATTTTTACCGATCTCTGCAAAGGCCCGCACGTCAAAAACACCAACGACATCGGCGCCTTCAAACTTACTCGCATCGCTGGTGCTTACTGGCGTGGCGACGAGAAACGTAATATGCTTACTCGCATCTATGGTGTAGCTTTCCCGACCGAAGAAGAGCTAAATGATTATCTGAAGCGCCAGGAAGAGGCCAAAGAACGCGATCACCGCAAGTTAGGCAAAGAGCTGGATTTGTTCTGTTTCTCAGATTTGGTTGGCGCTGGACTTCCGCTCTTCACTCCGCGTGGCACTGAACTAAGGGAATTAATGGCTAATTACTCATTAAGCCTAAGAGGTAGGGAAGGATTCAAGAAAGTTTGGACTCCGCACATCACCAAGACCGACCTCTACAAGACTTCAGGCCACTATGCTAAATTCGGCGACGAGCTCTTTATGGTTCACTCTCAGGTTAATGGCGAAGATTTTGCCATGAAACCAATGAACTGTCCTCACCATGCTCAGATTTTTGCCTCTCGGCCACGCACTTACAAAGAGATGCCAGTTCGCTATATGGAGGCTACTACCGACTACCGCGATGAAAAGACCGGCGAGCTCGGTGGGCTTTCTCGTGTTCGCTCACTTACTCAGGATGATAGTCACGTCTTCTGTATGAATTCCCAGATCAAAGATGAAGTCAAGCGTTTAGTTGCTATCGTCAAAGAGCTTTATACTACCATGGGCATGCAAAAACTCCGCGCCCGTTTGAGTTATCGCTCCGACGAAGATAAATATCTCGGCGACAAGAAGCTCTGGGAGATGGCTCAGGACCAAATCAAGCAAGCTGCGATCGACAATGGTCTTGATTTCTTCGAGCAAGAGGGGGAGGCTGCCTTCTATGGTCCAAAAATCGACTTTATGGCTGAGGACGCTATCGGCCGCGAGCATCAGCTAGCTACTATTCAGTTAGATTTCGTTCAACCAGAGCGCTTTGGGCTAGAATTTGTCAACAAAGAAGGGAAGAAAGAACGCCCAGTAATGATTCACCACGCTACGCTTGGTTCCATCGAGCGATTCCTGTCGGTATTTATCGAACACACTGGTGGCTGGTTCCCATTCTGGTGTGCTCCTGAGCAGGTCCGCGTCCTGACTATTAATGATAAGATTGGCGACTACGTAGCCAAAATTACCGGTATTTTAGATGAGGTCATATTAGACAAACCACTTAAATATAACGAACTAAGATACACCATAGATGAATCCGCTGACTCTCTAGGCAAGAAGATCAAGCGCGCTACTGACATGAAAATCCCAGCGATATTAATCGTCGGTCCGAAGGACGCAGAGGCCGGAGAAGTCTCCGTCCGTCTCCGCGACAAAGAAGAAAAGGTCAAACTCACCAAGCTCGCTAGCTACCTGAAGGCCTTATGAACCTAACAACTTTGATTATTCTAGGTCCTACAGGCTCTGGCAAGACTGGTGTATCTATCGAGCTAGCCAAAAAGCTCGGTGGCGAAATCATCTCGGCCGATTCTCGTGCCATTTATAAAGGCATGGATATCGGTACCGCCAAGCCATCAAAAGAAGAGAGGCAGGGTATTGCTCATTTTGGTCTAGATTTGGTAGAGCCCGGCGAAAGATTTACGGTGGCCGATTGGAAAGCTTATGCTGAGGTCAAAATCAAAGAAATCAAAGGCCGCGGCCATTTGCCGATTATTGTTGGCGGCACGGGGCTTTACATTGACGCGCTTGTCTACGACTATCACTTCAAAGGCCCGACTGGACAAAAAATCGGCGACTTTGAACAAAAAAGTTGTTCAGATAGAACAGAGATAAAAGGAGTATATAACATTATCGGCATCAAATGGAAACCAGAGGAGTTAAGAGAGAGGCTAAAAAAACGTATTGATCAGATGTTCTCACCAGAATTATACAGTGAAGTTAAAAAACTTGTTCAAAAATACGGTTGGGGTAGCGGCGCCATGAAAAGTGATATATATGAATATGCATATAAATATTTGCAAGGCGAGCTAACTTTAGAGCAAGCTAAAGAGCAATGTTTTTATGAAGACTGGCATCTAGCTAAACGCCAGCTCACCTGGTTTAAAAGAAACCCTAACATTATTTGGCTTCCACTTGAACAAATTGAAGAATTTGTGGTAGAATTATATACAGAATGAGTAAGGAAAATAGTGCGCCAATAGAAAAATTATTTGGTTCCAAAACTAGAGCCAAACTCTTGCAGTTATTCTTTAGTAATCCGACTAAATCTTTTTATATTCGCGAGATGACCAGAGTGATAGATGAACAGATTAACTCAGTCAGGCGTGAGCTAGGAAACCTCGAAAGTATTGGTGTAATTAAAAATGAATCTTTTGACAATAAAGTTTATTATTCAGCCAATAGTAAACACCCATTCTATCGTCCTATGGTTGAAATTTTTTCGAAAAAAATTGATACAACTCGTGATCATGATATCAAAGAAAGCACCTGGACTGAATATTGCCGTCCAGTCCAAAAGTATCTTGTCGGTCTGATTGTCACCAATCGGTTGCCTGGCCAAGATGGCCTAGATCTCCTAATCATCGGGAACGACCGCACCAAGAAACTCACCCGTTGGGCTGAGGTAGTAGAGAAGAAACAGGGTAAAATGATTAATTATGCCATCATGTCGCCAGAAGATTTTGCCTACAGAAAAAGTGTACACGATCGTTTCATCGAAGACGTTTTAGAAATGGAAATCACCGAAATTATCGACCCAGATAATATTATTAAAGATAAAAAATAGGAGGAAAGATGTTCGAACTAGAGAGTAAAAATCAAGACCAAATCTCTGTTATTACGAAAAAAACTGCTATCAACTTTAACGTCGCCGAAGCAACAATCGATGCCAATTTACCAGTAGGAAAAATTACCGGGCCAGGTGAATTTGAAATTGGCGACGCTACCATTAGAGGAATTGCCACCGAATCTGGTAGAACTATCTATGATGTCGAAGTCGGCGGCGTTCATATTGGTATTATTGGCGACATCGAAGAGAATCTTGACGATTTAGTTGCTGACGTTCTTTGTACTTCATCAGTTCGCGCTGTGCGTGAATTAGAACCAAAATTAATCATCGCCATGGGTAATGTTGACGGCATGGTTACGGATTTAAAACTTACCGCTAGGACCGAAAAGAAACTCAAGGTAAAATCTCTAGATTCGTTGCCGGCCACTAAAGAAGTGGTGGTTTTGTCGTAATGAATTCCGATCCACTCAGGATTGTCATAGTACTCATTATCGCTGTTTTTTCGGTGATTTTACATGAACTTGCACATGGTGTAGCAGCATATTGGCTTGGTGATAGGACCGCCAAAGACGCCGGCCGGCTTACGCTTAATCCACTTAAACATATAGATCCTTTTATGTCTATCTTAGTCCCAGTAATATTATATATTATGAAGGCGCCAGTCTTTGGCGGCGCTAAACCCGTGCCAGTAAATTACCGCAATCTTAAAGGAAGGGAATGGGGTATGGCACTCGTAGCCATTGCTGGCCCGCTAACTAATTTCCTTATCGCACTCATTGCTTTTTTGATTGGGTATTTTTCTGGCGCTTTGCGGCATGACCCTACCGGTGTCTCATATTTTATTTTTGCAGAATTAGTCTATCTTAATCTTGGTTTTATGCTTTTCAATCTTATTCCAATCCCACCACTTGATGGTTCCAGGGTGTTATATGCTATCGCTCCGGACTCAGTTCGCGAAATTATGAATAAAATGGAAGTTTATGGCTTTATTATCGTATATGCTCTCATCTTGATTTTCGGCAACGTTTTCTCCAGCCTTATGCTCAATGGCATGGAGGGAATTATCAATTTCTTCTATCTTCTAGTAGGGCAACAGTGATATAATTACAATAGCGCACTAGAATTAGATTACTACTATCGCACTTCTGTGATATAATTAAGTTAAGCCTTACTGGCGGCATGATTTTCCTGAATAATCATGTTTAAGGGATTTCGTGGCAATAGACCGTGGTCTATTCGCATAAGATTTTACCCACCTTGTATATATTACGGGGAAAACAGGTCAGTAGGGCTTTTAAGATTAAAATGGGTGGATATGAAACAAAGAATTCGCGTAACTGCTATCATCAGAGACGGTGACAAGATCTTAGTTTTGAAGCGTAACCGGGGCCGCGCTGAAGCGCCGGTTTTTTGGGAGCTTCCTACTGGCAAAATTCAATTTGGCGAACAGCCCGAAGAAGCCATCAACCATATACTCATGGAATATACGGGGCTTACTGTTACTTCTATCAGATTAAAAGACGTGATTACTTTTACCGCTCTAGAGGGCGCCAGTCGTCTTTACAATCTTTATGTCGTGTATGAAATTTCTGTATCTGGTAAACTTGATCCAAAAATTCGCTATTCGGCCTATAAATATGTTTCAGATTTTAATAATGCAGGCATTCATTTAGATAGTGCCACCGCTGCTGTGCTTGAGATAGAAAATGGCGGAGTTCTTAGTAGTCACTCATCTTATCGTGACACAGCTTCTTCTAGTGTAATTTTTGTAGACGGAGCTAGTCGCGGTAATCCTGGTCCATCTGGCATCGGATATTGCGTTAAAGATTCATCAGGGAAGATTATTAAAAAAGGTGGAGAATTTATCGGATTCACTACCTCAAGAAGCGCTGAATATTTCGCTATGAAAAAAGGTATAGAAATTGCTATATCTTTCGGCTTTAAAACTGCCAGGTTCATCTCTGATAGCTTGATGGTGGTAAATCAGTTAAATGGCGTTATGAAGCCTAAAAATCAAGACATTATTCCTATTTATAACTCTATCCAAGAGCTTCTTCAAAATTTCGAGTCAGTCTCTTTTATGCATGTACCACGTGAAGAGAATACATTAGCGGATGCAGAGGCTAACCACGCCATAGACAACATTTTGAAGTCATGATATAATCACGATGAGCCTGAAAGATGGCCGCCTGGTTTTCAGGAGGAAAGTCCGGGCAACAGAGAGCATGGTAGTCGCTAACAGCGACCGTCCGTAAGGATAGGGAAAGTACCACAGAAACTAAACTGCCCACCGATTATCAAGGGCGATGGTGAAAAGAGTGAGGTAAGAGCTCACGGTATACTATAGCGATGTAGTATAGAGGCAAACCCTACTTGTTGCAAGGAGTACTATCAACCTCTGCTCGAGGATGTACGCTTACCGCTTGAGCATTATAGCAATGTAATGTCTAGATAGATGGTCATCAACTATATATTATATATAGTTACAGAACCCGGCTTATAGAAGGCTCGATTATTAAAAAACCACCCGAGAGGGTGGCTTTTTGATCTTTTTTATCTCTGTTGCTACGGAAAGTAGCCATAAAATTTAAAAATGTAAACGAGAATTGCTGGTAAAGGCGTATAATAATAGGTAAAATAGCCTTGTAATTAAAAAATAAGGAGAAACTATGTTGTTTAATGACAAGCTCAAAAAAATAAGAGGAGAATATAATTTAACTCAAGAAGAGTTAGCTGAAAAATTAGATGTTTCTAGGCAGGCAATTACAAAATGGGAAAGTGGAGAAGGGATGCCAGACGTTGAAAATCTCAAACAGCTCGCAATTCTCTTTAATACCACCCTAGACGAACTCATTATGGAAGATAAAAAAGTTTTAATTCCAGAGAAACGTTATAAATATATAGAAGAGATGGAAATTGACCATTCTAAGCATTTTGATGTTAAGCTAAATAAAATCGGAGCAATCTCTATTTTTAAAAATTCAGAAGAAAAAGTAAAATTAGAAATTTTATCTGATACTGCCAAACCAGAAGAATCGCTTAAAATCAAATTTGATAACCGGTATGACCGTATGGATATAGAAGTTAAGAACAAGCAGCCTGCGATGGACGTGGCTCTAAATCTTTATTTACCAGAAAAATATATCGATGAGATTGAATTAGCTTCTGATTCTCGCACTATAAATATTACAGATCTAGACATTAAAAAAATAGAATACGATGGCGATCTCAAATATTTAAACGTAAAAGGGGAAGTAAAAGGTAAAATTATCCTTAATACTACTAAGTGCGATATTGAAGCTAACTACGATAAATTTGACGGAGCGCTAGAGGTGAACACCATTAACTCCACCGCAAGAGTAACCATACCAATGGGTACTACCTATCAAACTGTCTTGAAGGGTATCAAAAATCATTTTGTAGATGCTATAAACACCGCAAATTCTAACAACGTCATTGAGCTAAATGGCATCGGGAGTAAGCTCATTGTTATAGAAAAATAATTTATTCGGCTTTAATCAAAAAACCACCCGAGAGGGTGGCTTTTTGAGTATTCTTTAAGCTTTTTTAGCATCCTTTGGACTGGTGATTAGTCCCTTCTTCTTAAGGGTTCTTAAAGCTGAGGCAGAAACGTTACATTTTACCTTCTGACCATTAATAATAATGGTGCGTTTAGATACGTTTGGCTTAAAGACTTTGCGTGTATGTCTCTGAGAGAAGGACACATTGTGACCATACATCTTGCCTTTACCTGAAATTTCACAAATCGCCATTTTATTTCTCCTTCACTGCGTTAACAATTGCTTTGAATGCGTCTGGGTTGTTTACGGCGAGATCAGATAGAATCTTGCGATCTACGGTAATGTTTTTGGCTTTCATGCCAGCAATTAGCTGGGAATAGGAAATACCATTTTCTCTAGAAGCGTTGTTGATTCTAGTAATCCAAAGAGCACGTAAATCGCGTTTTTTATTGCGACGATCTCTATAACTGTAACGGAGAGCTTTAATTACACCCTGCTTACCCAAACGGAAACTACGAGTGCGATAATGTTGCATCCCGCGAGCGCTGTTCAAAATTTTCTTATGTTTAGCATGTGCTGCTACACCTCTTTTTACTCTCATACTAAACTCCTAATGCTGTCTTAATGTTTTTCTTGATTTTGCCACTTACTACCGCATCAGTTTTCATGTTGCGTTTCCTGGCTTTAGATTTTTTGGCTAATATATGATTGCCAAATGCCCGTTCTCGGACAATTTTGCCAGAGCCGGTAATCTTCACTCGCTTGGCAGTACCCTTATGCGTCTTTAATTTCGGCATAATGTATTCCTTTCGTTTAAGTTGATATTAAGGGGAACTGGAATCCCGAAAAGTACGTATCAGTAGCCTAAGGGAAGTAGGAATTACTTCCTTCGTACCTGCACTGATAAGTTGCGTCCATTCATTTGCGGGTTACCTTCCATGGTGGCGTCTTCGCCAAGCAAAGCTACAACCTTGTCGAGCAATTCTTTGCCGATTTCCTTATGAGCCATTTCGCGTCCCTTAAAGACAATCATTACTTTGACTCTGTCGCCATCATCGAGAAAACCTCGCATTTTACGGACTTTGATGTTAAGGTCGTTTTCAGAAATTTTGAGACCAATCTTCATTTGTTTCAACTCGGATTGTTTTTCGCGAGCTTTTTTACGATTTTTAGCCTCTTCTTTCATCTTTTGATACTGGAATTTACCCCAGTCAATAATCTTAACGACCGGCGGATTAGCATTAGCGGCAATCTCCACTAAATCTACTCCCTGTTCCTTCGCAAGCATTTGAGCCTCACGACTCGACATAATGCCGAGCTGCTCACCACTGCTACCTATCACACGTACCTCTGGATAACGAATTTCCCCATTGATACGAATATGCTTTGTTGGTGAGTTTTTGATGAGATTCCTTTCTACTCTTGAATTAACCTGTTACCATTATAACAAAAACCCTTAAGAATTGCAAGGGGGGAAGAGGCTTGTATTTGACCTAAGCTATGATACAATAAACGTAAGCATTAGCAATAAATAAACAGGGAAACAGATGAAAAATTCAAAGTCCGGACAACAAAGTAAAAAAATCATCCAAACCGCAGGAACAAGTGGTATGATTGCGTCAGGCATAGTGTTTGGGGCGCTAGTCTGTGTAGGAGTCCCCACTATTGCTCTTTATGGTGCTGGTATCATTCCGCTGCCTATCAGTCTTCTATTGGTCCCTTCATTAATGTCTAACTACAGATTAATGAAACTACCCAACGCACTTATACCATTTGAAGTTGGTTCATACTTGGCAGTTTCTTTAATATTCAGTCTAGCATGTATTAGTTTTTCTGTATGGAAGAGTAACGATCTGCTATCAACGATTGCTCATTACAATCGTTCAGATAGCGATAGCGGAATATTCTACTTCTTTCTATTTTGCCTCATTATAGTATGTGGGTTGTACTTAGTTCACGCAATCTGTCTAATTAGGGGATTGTTCAGTTTAGGTGATTATAAAAAATGGTGGTACGCAGAAAACGGTTATACGACCACTTCGTCGCCGCCACCGAATGAAAGAAAAAGCTCCCCTACTGATAACTATTACGACGACAGATCATAATCTTTCATTGCGTCGTCTTCTGTACGTCAGCGCTTCAGCAATATGAGGAGCTCCAATTAGTTCGGCGCCTTCCAGGTCTGCGATTGTGCGGGCAACTTTAATAGTTTTAAAATACGCTCGAGCGGAAAGCTGCAATTTATCAGAAGCACTAGAGAGTAGATCTTCTGCCTCCGGTTTCATTTTAAGAAGTTTAGTTACCTCATAAGAGGTGAGGGAAGCATTGTAAACTCCATTTTTGCCGTACCTCTGTTTCTGCCGTTCTATCGCCTCTGTAATAGTATTTTTTACAACAGCATGAGCCGAAGAGGTAGTTTTGCCTTCATGACGAGACTCTGCCTTATCATACGCAGCGATATCCTTATTTATTCCAGTAGGATCTTTCCTGAGATCTTGATTTTCCACTCGTTCCACCGTCACACACATATCAATCCTATCAAGTAAAGGCCCTGAAAGCTTTTTCTGGTAATTCTGAATCTGCACTTCGGTGCACCTACATTCATGCGTCGGATCTCCTAGATAGCCACAGGGACAATGATTCATCGTGGCGATCAGCATAAAATCTGCCGGGTAGGTAGTTTTCTGATTTACCCTAGAAATAGTTATCTGTTTATCTTCCAAAGGCTGTCTCAAAGCTTCTAAGACCGGCCTCTGAAACTCTGGCATTTCATCCAAAAAAAGCACTCCCTTATGCGCTAGAGAAATCTCGCCCGGCATCGCTCCAGCTCCACCACCGATGATCGAACTCGCGCTCGCCGTATGGTGCGGGCATCTAAACGGCCGCATCTCCATAACTTCATCTTTTAAAATTCCAGCCAGGGAATAAATTTTAGTGATATCAACCATCTCTTCAGGTGTTAAATTTGGCAGCAAATTTGCCGCTGCCTTAGCGAGTAAAGTCTTGCCAGCCCCCGGCGGCCCAGATATAAGGATATTGTGGTGTCCGGCAATTGCTACTGCCATAGCGCGCTTAGCGACACTTTGTCCACGAATATGGTCCAGAAACGGCCCAGAAAGGCCACCAGCGGCGCGTGTAATAGGTTCTAAATCGTTTATGCTAGGAAGGACTGTTTGATTTTTGAGGTGCAAAAATAGCGCCTTTAAACTTTCTACACCATAAACTGTGATGTCAGAGATTAATGCGGCCTGAGAGATGTTTTTAAGTGGCACAAATACCTCTTTTACGCCGAGCTTTTTCGCCTCTTCTACGATGTTGATAATGCCTTTCACTGCTCGTACCTCGCCATCCAGAGATAATTCGCCCACAAACAACCGGCCCATTACATCTGTTTTAAGTAGTTGTTTTGATAGTACTAGCACCGATAAAGCTATTGATAAATCTAGGTACGACCCGTCTTTATTGAGATCTGCCGGCGCTAGATTAATCGTCACTTTCTTGTCAGGGAACGAAAAACCCGAATTTACAAGCGCGCTTCTCACCCTATCCCTAGCTTCGCTGATGGTCTTATTGGCCATGCCAACGATATTAAACGCTGGCAACCCTCTGTTCATGTCCCCTTCCACCTCCACTATCTTTCCTTCGAACCCATAAGGTATTGCTGAATATATTTTACTAATCATGTCGCATCTTTTAGCATACCTAATATGCGAAATCAACCCCCTACCCATTGCTTATGGTATTTTTTTGTGTCAATAATACAAAAATATCGTCAAAATGCTTGTGGAAAACTCGACTAAAAAATACAAAAAAATTATTCAAAAATGTATTGACATTAGCATTTTTTAACGATATAATAGAGGTAGCTTTTGAATAAAAAAATTATTCAAAAGTAAAAAACAAAAATATAGCCAAAATAACTCCACACTCTACTTACAGAAGGTCGGTTTCCTCGCAGTTAGCCGACCTTCTTCTTTTGTCTGTTGTAATCTATAAGCGTTCATGCTATAATAAAGGCAGTTGGGGCTGACAAAGCTTAGACGGACTGTTAACAGATTTGATGCGTGCCGATTAAATACCGTAAGTATTGAATAAGTGCTAAAAACACTAAAGCTATGCATGTTGCATACATGCCAGCTTATGCTTAAGATATTTTAAGCTGGTCTTTGTGTGAGGTTCCATAGCATAAAGATTATCATATTATGGGAATAAGGTTATTTTAGTGGCGAAAAATAACCCGAAAACTAGCCTGCGCATTTATCAGTTTCGTTTTCTGCAGCTGATGATATTTGCTAAGACAAAACAGGAAACTATACACGTAGATTCAGATCCCAGTGATAGCTCGGACCCGGAGGCAGTATCCGGCAGCTCCACCATAGAGTAATATTTAGGATAAAACATGATCACAAGAAATAAGCCGCAAGGCTTATTTTTAGTTTATTTCGAATCCGAACTCAGATAAATTTATTTATCTGAGGAGGATGATGAAAAAAACTAAAAACAACTTTGTTGTTTCTTGTGATTATGTTCTAGAAAAGAACGATAGTGGACGACTTTGCGTCAGCAAACGTCGACTACACTACAAGCATCCGACTTTTTGCAAAGCAAAAATGTCGCCTGCTACAAAAACCACATCACAAAATCAATTAGTACCAAATTATTCGCAAAAACACCCCATTTCACCACGTATCGTTGTAAAAAATACAACACAAAACCCAAAATCACAAAACAGGGGATAAACCCTATATATGCTGTAAAAAACACAACACAAAAAATGCCAAAACCCCTTGCATTTTTATTTCGCTTGTGCTATAGTGAAAATAGTCGTGATGACTAAAATAAAAATAATAAATAAAAAAGGAAAATCGCATGAAAAATCATGCCAATCATCAAAAAGAACCATAAAAAAACGTCCTTGGCGGACCAAAAGGTAATTTCTAGCCATAAATTACATTCTAGGAATTACCTAGAGCTCCGCTAAGTGAAGCGAAAGCTTCAAGAAGCGTCGAGCGCGTTAGCAAATCTTTCGTTAGCACCTTATAAATCCATAAACCAGAGCGAAAGAAAAAACTAGCAAGGACCTATGCTTCACCTCTGCGTGAAGCGGTCAAACGGAGAAAGTGGCAAGGTTGCGGCCAATAGTTAAGATTTAGGCGCCGGATAACCTTCCACTTTTCCCCATATAAAATGTAACCTCACACACATTTTATAAGGGGATGGCACTTGGGGGATTGTACTAGTAATAAAATATGATACAATAAGCTTATGTCAAGTAGCTTTGTTGTGAAAATAGCAGGAATCCTGAGTCTCGCAGCTCTTATTCTCATGCTTACGCTAACATCACCTATGGAGATTGGCCCGTTAGGTGTTTTAGTTTTTTTTACAACACTATATATTACCATCTTTAGCGCAGTTTCACTCATCTGGCAGGCTTTTACGCGGCTTGCTTTCAAAAAAGAAGCTATGCGTCGTCGAGACTATCTCTGTTCTGCGGTGCTAGCTTTTGGCCCAATTATGATTATTTTGGCGCGTTCCTTTGGTGCAATCAACCTCTGGACACTCTCGCTGATTGCTCTTTTTTTAATTTTGACCGAATTTTTAGTTTACAAAAAAGCCTAAAAACTCAAAAATTTTTGCCCAAAATCATGATAGTATGCTAAAATAAGCATATGGATAATGGTCATCCAAGTAATAGTGGTAAAACAGCAGGGATTTTTTCTGGTCCGGATCGCTTTTTCCAGACTCAACCTCAAGACGCTGCTGAAAACCCCTATTTTACTGCTGGCGCAGGGGACGCTTCTCCAGAGATAAACAATGATCCAGAAAATAGTCTAGATGAAGAAGTCTGGCAGAAATCTCTAGATGTTTCTGTTCCTACAGATTTACCAACTCCCGAAAAGCCTCTAAGCATACCCGAAAGAGAAACTTCAAAAACAGAGTCCTCAAAAATACCATCTCCAGATACAGAGTCTCGAAGCGCTGAGTCTTTGCCGCTATCTGCTAATCCCTTTGAACTTGGGCAGATCGCCCCTACAACGCCTAAAACTATCACTACTCCAGCTCAGCCTGTAAATCAGTCTCATAGATACAACCCCGCCCATATCAAAACTACCGGTGACCATCTCGAAAAAACTACTATCCCAGAGGTAGATAATGTTATTGAAGAGCTGAGTCAAACCGGCGATCTTCGTAATTTTTACGACGAAATTAGAGGTACAGACGAGAAGCCAGGCATGGTAGAAGCAAATTTGCATAATTCTTTCAACCGTAGGTTAGGGGAAGACAAAAATAAGGAGGAGGGCAAATAATGCCTGCCTGGGTGGTCATCTTAATTATTGTCGTTGCGGCTATCATTTTAGCGGCTACTATCTTTAGCAGCCAGATTAGCAGGCTCAGGAAGTCTAAGCGTTATGAACGTGGTCTTAAGATGGTTCCGCTGCTGATTCATCTGCCGCCCTCCACGGACGATATTGAAGGCGGCGGTAGAGATAAACGTGATATTGCTCTTGAGGCTATTTCTAAGGCTCAAGTGACGTATTCTATTTTAGCTTCCACCATTACCAAGGGTTTCAAGGCTAAATTATATGGGCAGCGTCACTTTTCTTTCGAAATTATTTCAAAAGATGGTTTTATTAAGTATTACGCCGTCGTCCCAGCTGTTTTAACAGAGACAGTAAGACAAGCCGTACAATCCGCTTATCCTACGGCTAGAATCGAAGAAAAAAGGGAAGAAAATATCTTTGCTCCCAGAGGCACAGTGGATACTATCGCTGGCGCCGAGCTCGTCTTAAACAAAGAGTCTTATCTTCCAATTACCACCTATGAAGACGCCAAGCGTGACGCTTCAATGGCGATTCTAAATGCATTAGGCGCGGTGAAACAAGACGAAGGCGCGTCTGTACAAATTCTTTTTCGCCCTGCACACAAAAAATGGGCGGAGAAAACCAAACAACATATTGAAGACATGCAAAAAGGCAAGACAACCAAAAAGACCGTGGGTGCGGGAATTGGTCAATTTGCCATGGATGTAATTAGGGCTCCATGGGAAGTACCCGATGAACATGAAAAGACCGAAACGACCGAACAGATTACACCAATCAAACAAGATGAAATTACCGCTATTACTAACAAAATGCGATATCCGGTCTTTGAAACTCTGATACGAGTAGTAGCAAGCTCAGATACTAAACCTCGCTCAGAAGCGATTCTAGATGGTATCCTGAGTGCTTTCTCTCAGTTTAACTCGCCAGAACTCAATGGTTTTAAAGTTAATACCATGAAAGAGCCGAAGAAACTCGCTATAGACTACACCTTTCGTTTCTTTCCGTTAAGGATTACAAATAGCGTCTTAAACAGCGTAGAACTTGCTTCTATCTACCATCTCCCAGAGCAAGATGCTATTCCGTCCTCAAGCGTAGAAAGGCAACTTACCAAACAGGTTGACGGCCCAGCCAAACTGATGGACAAAGGGCTATTTCTCGGTACTAATGAATTTAGAGGCGTGAAAAAACCCATTTATCTTGGCGAAAAAGACCGTCGTCGTCATATGTATGTAATCGGTCAAACCGGTATGGGTAAATCCGTATTTCTTGAGAATCTAGCTTTTCAGGATATGTGTGATGGTAAAGGATTCGCCTTTATTGATCCGCACGGCGATGCTGCTGAAGCTCTCTTAAAACGCGTCCCAGAAGAGAGAATCGACGATGTAATTTACTTTGATCCTGCCGATATTGAGCATCCCGTCGGTATGAATATGTTTGAGTTTACTTCTGAAGACCAAAAAGACTTCATTGTCCAAGAGGGAATTTCCATGCTCCAATCTCTCTTCGACCCACAAAATCAAGGTTTCTTTGGGCCGCGTGGCCAACATATGTTTAGGAATGCCGCGCTCCTTCTCATGAGCGATCCAAAAGGTGCTACTTTTATTGATATTCCTCAGTGCTTTACCGATCCAGAGTTCGTAAAATCCAAGCTCAAATATGTGACAGATAAAGCCGTCTATGATTACTGGACCAAAGAATTTCCAGCTTCGCAAAAGTCATCTGATGCCGGTGAAGTCATTACTTGGTTCTCGAGCAAATGGGGGCCATTTCTCGCTAATACTATTATGAGAAACACTCTTGGCCAGATTAAATCCGGCTTTAATATCCGTGAAATTATGGATAACAAAAAGATTTTCCTCGTCAATCTTTCTAAGGGACGCCTCGGTGATATTAATGCTAACCTTCTCGGTATGATTTTTGTAATGAAATTCCAACAGGCCGCCATGAGTCGTCAGGATATCCCAGAGGACGAGCGTCAAGACTTTTGTCTTTATGTAGATGAGTTCCAGAATTTTGCTACAGATAGCTTTGAATCTATCTTATCAGAGGCTAGAAAATATCGCCTTAACCTCATTGTAGCGAACCAATTTATGACTCAGCTTACGGATAAAATCAGGGAAGCGCTCCTTGGTAACGCTGGTACTATCATTTGCGGGCGTATCGGCGTAACCGATGCCGAACTGATGGTAAAAGCATTTACTCCTACCTTTACCGCCGAAGACCTTACTAAAACACCCAACTTTGCAGCAGTAGCTAAGGTGATGATGTTCGATATGCCATCTGCACCATTCACGATTAATTTGCCTCCACCGATGGGTCAGCCAAACGATGAACTAATGGAAAATCTTAAACTCCTCTCTGCCACTAAATATGCTAAGACTCGAAAAGAGGTAGAGAAAGAAATCCAGGATCGCTGGAATGCCGTAAACACCGAGAAAGCCGCCACATCTGCTCAAATTGCTACATCTACCCCGTCAGCTACACCAGCCTTACAAACTGCACCAGCCCCACAACCACAAGCGGAAACACCCGCTGAGACGCCCGTAAAGGCCTCTAACAGCGCTTCTGATGACCAAAGTGGGTTCTTGGATGGTTGGCTAAATAAAACCACTTAAAATAGCAAAAAATTGCTATAATCAAAATATGAACGATAACAATTTTGAAAATTATCCAGGTAGCAAACATAATCAAGAGCCTTCCGAGGCAGACCTAGCCCGTGCGGACGAATGGGAAAATGCCATGTCGTCTGACGACGTGCCCAAATACTCTGGCGAGGCTTCAGCATTGTCAGATCCAGAATTGTCAGAAATGGCTGTAGCGGCAGAAGAGGGGCTAGCAGAGGAAACTCAAGATAATGATGGCCTATCTAACGCTGCCGCTATTATTTACTACGGACTTAATACCGCCGCTAGACAATATGGAGTAGAAACAGTTATCCAGGCAATCAAAGGATTTAATAGTTTTGGCTCTGAGAATCCTGTTAAAGATTTATTCGATCAGCTGGGTATAGATACTCCGGAAGAGTTCAAAGATAATAATATGGAGGCACAGGCTATCGGATACCAGGAAAATGAATTCTTATCGAGTAGCCCAAGTTCTCCTGGGCCAAAAAATCGTTCCAAAGAAGGAACCCTCAAGGCCATCCAGGATATTAAGGAACTTATTTCAGAAGTAGAAGGTGCAGATCCACGTTACGAACAATTGAGGCGTGAAGCCAAGGCTGCCGGTAAAGGCTATTTCGAATATGCTGTCGGTAGCAGTGTTAATCGTGGACTCACCGACCTCTTTGACGCTCTCGCCGCCGAGCCAAAAAAAGAGAAATCTATAGACCAAACGTCCGAAGAACAGGAGACCTTAAATCCTGAGATTCTCGAAATCAAAATGTAAGGCTAACTAAACCATTATTGAAAATTATCAGTAAGAATACAATGTCCAACCACTGCTTCTTATCTCTTGCATTTTTTATTTTTTAGATGTACAATAGATAAAGACATCTAAGAAGAGGTACAATAAAATGGCGGCAAAAGAAGCCTATGATTCATCTGAGATTCGCGTGCTCGAAGGTCTAGAACCAGTCCGTTTACGTCCTGGTATGTACATCGGTTCCACCGGTTATGACGGTCTTCATCACCTGATTAAAGAGATCGCAGACAACTCTATCGACGAAGCTATCGCCGGCTTCGCCAACAAGATAGATATTACTATTTTAGAAGATGGCGGTGTCAGGGTAGAAGACAATGGTCGTGGTATCCCTGTAGATATTCACCCTAAGACCAAGAAATCCACCCTCGAGACTGTGCTTACCGTTCTTCACGCCGGTGGTAAATTTGGCGATGGTGGCTACAAGGTCTCCTCCGGTCTCCACGGTGTAGGTTCGTCAGTAGTAAATGCTCTCTCGACCCACATGGTAGCCGAAGTCTACCGAGATGGCAAGACTCACCACATCGAGTTTGACGTTGGTAAACCAACCATGGAATTAAAAGTCACCCAAGGCTCTCCAAAAGAGCACGGTACCTCTATTACTTTTTATCCAGACCCTTCTATCTTTAAAGAAACCACCACTTTTGACTACAAGTGGGTTTCATCTTATGCTCGTCACCAGGCGTATCTTACCAAAGGTATCTTAATTACTGTAAGAGATGAGCGTACTGGCGAGTCTGAATCTTTCTATTTTGAAGGCGGCATTAAAAGTTACGTCAAACGTCTCAATCAAGGGAAAGAACTTCTTTCAGACGATATATTCTATGTAGAAAAACAGATGAACGAAGCTATGATCGAAATCGCGCTTCAATATAACGATACCTTTGCCGAAATCATGAAGCCATTTGCTAATAACGTGTTGACCCCAGATGGCGGTATGCACGTGGTAGGCTTCCGTACCGGTCTCAATCGTACTATTAATGATTATGCCAGGAAAAACGGCTTACTCAAAGAAAAAGAGGAAAACCTCACCGGTGACGATATTAAAGAAGGTCTCACTGCTGTAATCTTAGTCAAACTCCCAGATCCACAATTCGAAGGTCAGACCAAGAACAAACTTGGCAATCCAGAAATCAGAGGTTACGTAGATAAGGTAATGAGCGAGTACTTCGGTTACTATCTAGAAGAAAATCCAGCCATTGCCAAGAAAATTGTCGGAAAAGCTACCTTAGCTGCTAGAGCTAGAAAAGCCGCTCGCGCTGCTCGCGACAACGTCATTAGAAAGGGCGCCTTTGAAGGCCTTAATCTTCCAAGTAAATTAGCTGATTGTTCTTCCAGAAACAGGGAAGACTGCGAGCTCTTCATCGTAGAGGGTAACTCCGCAGCCGGTTCCGCCAAAGAAGGTAGAAATCCGCAGATTCAAGCCATTTTGCCATTAAGAGGTAAAGTTTTAAACACCGAGCGTGCCAGATTAGACAAAATGCTTGCCAACCAAGAACTCGTCTCTCTGATTAAGGGTCTAGGAGTTGGCATTGGCGACCAATTCAATCTAGACGGACTTAGATATGATAAGATTATCTTTATGACTGATGCCGACGTCGATGGTCTTCATATCGCTACACTTCTGATGACCTTCTTCTTCCGTTACATGCCAGATGTGATTGAGGCTGGCCATGTTTATTTGGCGAAGCCACCTCTATTTGGTCTCATCAAAGGCACCGGCCAAACTCGCAAGATTGATTATCTCTATGATGAAGTTGCCCTCGAGAATAAACTGACCGAAAAGATTGAAGAGAGAAGAAAAGCCGGTACTAAGATTGACGAGTCTCAAGAGAGATTCAAGCAGGCTGGCTACACTGCACAGCAACGTTTCAAAGGTCTTGGCGAAATGGATGCCAAGCAACTCTGGGAAACCACTATGGATCCAGAAAACCGTGTCTTAGTGCAGGTTCATGTAGAAGACGCCGAAAAAGCCGACGCTGTATTTACGAAGTTAATGGGTGACCAGGTCGACCTTCGTAAAAACTTTATTCAAGCCGGCGCCGCCTCAGTTAATTTAGACGATTTGGACTTTTAGAAAGGAGTGAAAGATGGCTACAGATGATATAAATAAAGACCCGAAAGAAAACCCTTCTGAGGAACCTCTTGCGACAACGGGAGCAAGAAGAGCAAGCGAGCCCCGTAACGACGGGAGCGAGCGAAGCGTTTCCGAAGAAGGTGTTTCTGAGGGTCTTGAACTTAGACCAGTCGAATCCACCATGGAAGACTACTTCCTCAAGTACTCCATGTCTGTAATTATCGACCGTGCTCTCCCTGACGTTCGCGACGGTTTGAAGCCAGTCAACCGCCGTATATTATACGCGATGAACAAAAACGGTTGGAAGGCTCCGCATCCTACCGTTAAATCCGCTCGTATCGTCGGTGAAGTCATGGGTAAGTATCATCCACACGGTGATTCTTCGATTTACGATGCGATGGTTAACCTCGCTCAGCCGTGGAAAATGCGTTACACTCTCGTAGAAGGTCAAGGTAACTTTGGTTCTGCCGATGGCGATGAACCAGCCGCCTCCCGTTATACCGAGGCTAGAATGGACAAAGTTGGCGCCGAGCTGCTTGCCGATATCGAAAAAGACACGGTAGATTTTCGCGATAACTTTGACGGTACCGAGAAGGAACCAGTGGTTCTTCCAGCCGCCCTCCCAAATATTCTCTTGAATGGTCAGATGGGTATTGCTGTAGGTATGGCTACTAATATTCCGCCACACAATCTTGGGGAACTAGTCGATGCTACCGTCGCTCTGATTGATGACCCAGAAATCGGTCTAGAAGGCCTCATGCAACACGTCAAAGGCCCAGATTTTCCAACCGGCGCTGAAGTCTATGGTGGCGCACCGATGAAAGAAGCCTATGCCACCGGTAAAGGCTCCGTTACTATAAGAGGTGTTGCTAATATCGAAGAACGTAAAAACGGCCGTTACAATATCGTCATTGCTGAGATGCCATACGGTGTATCAAAAGAAGGTCTTATCGAAAAAATTCGTGACCTCGCTCTTGCTAAAAAACTAGATCATATCGCCGACGCTAGAAACGAATCCGCCCGCGGCAAAACTAGAGTAGTCATTGAACTTAAAAAAGACGCCTTCCCGAAGAAAATTTTGAATCAGTTGTACAAATTAACGGATCTTCAGACTAATTTTCACTACAACGTTTTGGCGCTCGTAGACGGCATTCAGCCACGCGTCCTTGGCCTCAAGGAAATTCTCTCTGAGTTTATCAAGCATCGTCAGGTAGTCATCCGAAGAAGAACCGAATTTGACTTAAAGAAAGCTAAAGAACGTGCTCATATCTTGGAAGGCTTAAAAATTGCTCTTGATAACATTGACGAAGTCATCAAAGTTATTCGCGCCTCTTATGATGATGCCGACAAACAGCTTATGTCCAGATTTGGTCTTTCTGAGATTCAGGCTAATGCTATTTTGCAGATGCAACTTCGTCGTCTCCAAGGCCTAGAAAGAGACAAGATCGAAGAAGAATTGAAAGAACTTCACGAACTTATCAAGAAGTTAGAAGCGATTCTAGCTTCCGAACAAGAAATCTTAAGAGTAGTAAAAGAAGAGCTCCTAGCCCTTAAGGATAAATACGGTGATGAGCGCCGCAGCAAGATTATTAATCACGAAATTGGCAAATTCTCCGAAGAAGAACTTATCCCAGAAGAAGAAAGCGTGATTCTTCTTACTACCGAGAACTACATTAAGCGTGTACCTCAGAACGATTTCCGCCGCCAGAACAGAGGTGGTAAAGGTAAACGGGGTATGACTACTAAAGAAGAGGACGTAATCGCTCAGATTGTTACTACTAACTCTCACGACTACCTCTTATTCTTCACTAATCAAGGCAGGTTGTTTAGATTAAAGGCTTACGAAGTTCCACAGGCTTCTCTTTCTGCTAAAGGTACTGCCGCGGTCAACCTCTTAAATATGCATCCAGAAGAAAAAATTACAGCCATTATCAAACAGGGTGAAACTGGTGGCGAAGGTTATCTCTTTATGGCCACCAAGAAGGGAACCATTAAAAAATCCGCTATCAAAGACTTCTTCAATGTTAGAAGTAACGGTCTAATTGCTATCAAATTGGATGGAAGCGACGAGCTTAGATGGGTCAAAGAGACCACTGGCGAAAACGATATCGTCATTAGTACCTCTGCTGGTCAGGCTACCAGATTTAACGAAAAAGAAGTGCGCGCTATGGGTCGTGCTGCTATGGGTGTAAGAGGCATGCGCCTCCGTCCAAAAGACGAAATCGTTGGCATGGATGTAATCACCGATGCCGGGCAGAAACTAATTGCTGTTTCTGCTAATGGCTACGGCAAGCTCTGTCTAGTGGCTAACTTCCCACCACATAAGCGTGGCGGTGTAGGTATTAAGGTGGCTTCAGTTACAGAGAAGACTGGTCCAATTGTGGCCGTCCACACCTTAGACCCGAATGCTAAAGAAGTAATTATGGCTTCTACCAAAGGTCAAGCTATCAGGGTAGCGGTCAAAGAAATCCCAACCCTTGGCCGTGCTACTCAAGGTGTTCGCATTATGAAAATGAGTGAAGGTGATACCGTAGCTTCCATCGGTATCGTTCTTCCAGAGGAGGAAAACGAGGAAGGCGATGCAAAAGCCGATGCCGCCAAGGTATCACCAGCCGAAACCAAATAACCAACCCTAAATTAACACAAAATCCGCCACTTTAGTGGCGGATTTTTGTTCTCTTCAAACCGTTATTGCTTGGCTTTACCAGAAGCACTAAGCCCAAAATAACAGAGGAAAAAACTCTTATGCTCACTAATTTAAGAGGTAGGGGGTTGATTTTTTATTTTTACCATGCTAGCCTGTCGTCGTGGTTGGTGTAACTTTTGTTCTGAAGAGTAGTAGGTTCTGGGTAGGTGGGCCGTGAAGGCGCATAGGTCTCTCAACGGGAATCTGCAACTCGGGGTATGTTCTAGGTAAATATTTTGGTTCTCGTTTTCCCGTTAGTAATTTGTGAAAACAAAAAGCGAAAGGAGACTACGTATGGAAATAGAGTTCTACTTTAAATTCAAACGTAAACCTAAGAACAAAAAAGTTACTGTTGTTCTAGAAGAACAGCAGTAACGCATAACCACAGGCAACTTCCTAGATGGTTGCCACCTATGTTCATTTTATCGTAGATTGTGGAGCTCGTCAAGGCATAAGCAGATTATCTAAAATGGCATAGGTCCCATATCAATCAACAAAAAGGAGCATTTATGCTAAAGAAGTTTACTCTAATATCAACTCTAATCGGGCTAAGCATTAGCACTTTAGGTGGCTTAGTGCCAACTTTCGCCGATAACAGCGGTGAGGGCTATTATTACGCACCAGAATTGGCTGCTCTCCACACTAAATATGCCGCGAGCATGGCAGAATGCGGCGAATATAGCAGTAGCTACGAATATCAATCTTGCTATGATCGTATCACCTCTTTTTACCGTGAAAAATATGGTGGTAAATTTGAATCCATGTATCAGTTGGATTTCAATGGCCGTATGATAGTAACAGGGATAAATCCTACTGCTGGCACCGTGAGATTCTATGCGGATGAGACTAAAGCTTTCAGAGGTGAGTCTTTTGAGTTCCAAAATCTATTTGTCTTCTGGACAGATAGAAGTGTTGTGCCTACACCGTCTTGGGATGATGATATTGCATGGAACTTTGTAGATAACCTACTAGCAACTGGTGAGGTTTTGCCAGGTTATCACTTACTTTACCAGGGGAAAAAGGATACAAAAGATTGGATTACTATTAACGCCGAAAACCGCATTGTGCACGAAGACAAAGGTGATGCTGTTGGAGATAACCAGTTTAGTCATATTTTTGTGCTTGGCTATGATACAGAGGGAAATAAACATTTCGAAAAACAGGATTATGCCGCTTGTATCAGAGGTGGCTACACCGAAGGGAACGAATGTCGTCTGCAATATCATTACAATGGCAGATATGCCGAAATGTCTTATATTCAGACCACACCTACCCCAGAAGACAAAGTACTTATTGATCTTAAAAATGCAATCAAAGAGGCTAAGGCTGCCGAAGCAGCCGCTAGAGAAGCTGAAGCAGTAGCCAGAGAGGCTGAGACAGCCGCTAGAGAGGCCAGAACCACCGCAGACGCAGCCGAAGCTGCTGCAAGAG
>JAUMXO010000005.1 GCA_030529135.1 Candidatus Saccharimonadota bacterium
TTTTAAGTCGAACGCGTATACCAATTCCGCCATCCGGCCACCTCTATATATTATACCACATTTCTTGAAACCTACACCTATTTTATGTCGTCTATGAAATAGCCTTGACTGGTTTCATAATCTACGCTAAAATGAGCATAAGTGGCAACCGTCTAGGAAGTTGCCGGTGGTTGGTTACTGCTGTTCTTCTAAAACAACAGTAACTTTTTTGTTCTTAGGTTTACGTTTGAATTTAAAGCAAAACTCTATCTCCATACGTAGTCTCCTTTCGCTTTTTGTTTTCACAAATTACTAACGAGAAACTAAGAACCAGAATATTTACCTAGAACATACCCCAAGCCGCAGATTCCCGTTGAGAGACTTAGCTCCTGCGAGCCCTACCCAGAACCTACCACTTTTCAAAACAAAAGTTACGTCAACCACAAGGCAAAAGTAACACATCCATAGACAAACTTCAACCCCCTACCAGCATAGTTCATGCTATAGAAGATAATGCACAGCTTCCGTCGCGGCCACCGCGCCATCCGAAGCCGCTGTCACTAGCTGCCGCAAGTCTTTCGTTCTGCAATCTCCCGCCACAAACACACCAGCGCACGACGTATGACAATCTTCACTAGCTACAATATATCCACGAGCATCCATTTCCACAATTTCTTTTGCGCATTCCGTTGCTGGAATCCGCCCAATCGCCACAAATATCGCCTCCGCATCCTCAGGAATCTTTTCATCGTGATGAATATTGTAAACTTCCGAGCAAATTCCCTTGAGATATTTTATTTCATGCACTGCACTATTGCCATGACCCACTACTACCACTTTTTTACCTTTATAAAGCGCTCCATCGCAAGTCGCGCAATAAGAAACCGGACGCCTCCCGGCGTCTTTCATCATCTCATCACTCAGTTTTCGCGGATCTGTCCCCATCGCTAGTATCACCGTTTTTGCTTTAAACTTTTCATCCATATCACCAAAAATCTCAAACCCATCCTTGGTTTTTACGATTTTTTCTACATTTACATAGTCAATTTCCGCACCCAGCTCTTCCGCCTGTGCCTTAATTTTTCGAATCAGCTCTACACCAGTCACACGCATATCACCAGGCCAGTTCTCGATATTAATTGTATTAATAATCTGACCACCCTCCATTTTGCCTTCCAAAACAATCGCAGACTTTCCAGCTCGCACCGCATAAATTGCCGCCGTTAGCCCAGCAATTCCCGCCCCTACTATCACGATATCATACTCTTTCATTTATACCCCCACAAATTTTTCAAGTTTTTTAAGTGGCATCACTCCCACTTCGCGTTTTACTTCCTCACCATCTTTCAAAACAACAAGACATGGAATTGAGGATACGCCATATTTTTCAGCTAATTCCTCTTCATCATCTATATTAACAGAGGTCACCTTCACTTCTGGATGTGCTTTTTCAAATTCCTCAATCGTAGGTTTCAACATTTGACATGGGCCACACCAATCCGCATAAAAATCTAAAAGTTCCATAAAATCTCCAAATTACATTAATTCTCTAATTTTATCAGCGAAATCTGCTGGTACATCAGTTGGTCCAAAGCGGTACACCACCTTGCCATCTTTATCTACCACGAATTTCGTAAAGTTCCATTTAATAAAACCTTTTTCCTTAGAAACGCCCGGGATTTTAGCAATCGCTTTCATTGCAAGTTTGTTTTTCATACCCTTCGGCTCCGGATCTTCAGGAATTTGTTCTTTGAGATATGTCCAAAGCGGCGAAGCCTCATCACCGTTCACTTCAATCTTGTCTAATTGATCAAATTTGGTTTTGTATTTAGCGGTACAAAATTTATGAATTTCGTCGTTATCACCTGGCGCTTGATGACCAAATTGGTTACAAGGAAAATCTAAAACCTCAAAACCCTTATCGTGTAGCTCTTCATATATTTTTTCAATCCCCTCATATTGTGGAGTGAATCCACAACCCGTTGCGGTATTTACTATAAGAAGCACTTTCCCTTTGTAATCAGAAATAGAAACTTCTTCTCCTTTGCGGTTTTTTACTCTAAAATCATATATATTTGCCATAACTACTCCTTTTTTATATTATAACAAAAAACCGAGCTAAGTGAAACTCGGTTTTTAGATCAGATTATTCAGCTTTTTTATCTTCGCCACCTTCAGCTTTCTCGCCCTCACCCTCTTCTGCTGGTTTCTCGCCATTTTCAGAAGGTACATCGGCTGCGTCTACCTCAGGCTTTTCTTCTTCAGCCTCACGTGCTGCTGCTTCTGCCGCTGGATCATAGAGTGATGCAATCACCTGATCACCGCTTAGTTCTTTATCCGCTAATTCTACACCAGCAGGAAGCACGATGTCGGAAAGCACGATTTTATCATCTAGACTAGTCAGCTTAGCTGCATCCACAGTAAGCTCTTTAGGAAGGTCTGCGGGTTTTGCTTTTACGTCAATCTCCTCCATTGCTTGAGTCATCGCAAAGTGATAAATTTTTGATGCCTCAGAAGCTTCAAAATTAACAATCACAATTGGTGTAGTCGCTTCTACGGTAACATCTGCAGAAATCGCATGAAATTCTACATTTACAATCTTACGAGAAACTGGATCTAGTTGCACATCTTTTACGATTGCAAGCTGTTTTTTACCAGCAATAGTAAGATCAATCGGCGAGTGATATCCAGCTTCTAGAAGTATTTTTTCAGTATTTACATATTCAGAAGCAGTCAAAATCGGTTCGCCCACACCATAAACTACCGAAGGAATCATCCCAGAAGCTCTTAGAGCTTTCAATTTTTTTCCAGTTACTTCACGCTTATCAAGCGCCAAACTATATTCAGCCATTTTTTATCCTTATCTACTTTAAACTTAATATAATTATATCACTTACATCTAAAAATGTAAAGGCTACTGACAAACTACTTTTACCATTGCTGGTCGAAGTACCTCATTCTCATACAGATAACCAGGACGAAGAGTCTCCGCAATCACTTGTTTTTCTCCCTCTCCTTCCATTGTCACTGCTTCATGAAAATCAGGATTAAACTCCACTCCCACTTCTGATGAAATTCTTGTAAGCCCCAAATCTTTTAGACTTTTCTCCATAGATTTTGCAAGCGGCTCAAGCTCGGCATAAGTGGCGATTGCTCTATCAAGATCATCTAGAAGCGGCAAAAACTTCATTACCGTAGCAAGCTTCACAGCTTTTCGCTCATTTTCCTTCTGCATTTCTATCTGCTTGCGATAATTTTCAAAATCCGCCCTCGTTCTCTGTAAATCACTCAAAAGTTCTGAATTTTTTAGCTTTAATTCATCAAATTGTTTTGCAGCTTCATTATTGTCTTTTTTCATCTTCATATTCTCTCCTCATTTAAAGTTTCTTCTAGCATTCGCCCAGCATATTTTACTAGCCCCATTACTCTAAAGTAATTTTGTCTCGTAGGACCAAGCACTCCAATGTAACTCCTGTTAGAAAACGGTGACACAAACTTAGAAATAATCAAAGATACCTCCGAATTTTTACCGATTGGATTTTCGTGGCCAATAAAGATATTTAATGGTTCACCTGGTGCCGCTTCTCTAAGCCAGGGTTCTAAGTTGTCTAGTAATCTCGCCACCGCCTGCACCCTAGTAGCATCCATAAACTCTGGCTGCATAAACAATCTAGAAATACCAGACAAATATAGCTGTCCGTCTACCGTCGCTAAACCTAAATTACCAGTAAGGTCCACCAAAGAATCTACTGCCCCTCGGATTGCCGCATCGGCACGCGACTGTGAAGTCACTCGCTTCTCTAAAGCATGTATCCCTCTACTCTCCGCTAAGTTTTCTCGTTCAAAAAAGTTATTTCCGGTTTCGGCAGACTCTGTCAAGTGATTTACATAATACCGATACCCTGCATCAGTCGGTACTCGTCCAGCCGAAGTATGTGGCTGTGCAATTAATCCCATTGATTCCAATTTAGCCATTTCCGCTCGTATCGTAGCAGAAGAAACACCAAAAAGTTTCGCCAAAGTCACGCTACCTACTGGCGAAGCAGTCTCCGCATATTCCTCTATAATTTGACTAAGAATTTTTTCTTGCCTATCAGTGATATTCATATTTTATATTATACAAAATTAGCACTCAAAATGCAATAGTGCTAATCTATACTATACCTATCTCTGCGAAAAATCGTAAAGTTTATCTATCATCTCAGAAAATACTTCTTCTCGCGATTGATCACCATTCACCGTCACAAGTAATTCCATCTGTTTATAATGTTCCAAAACCGGCAAAGTTTTTAATCTAAATTCTTCTAGGCGCGTCTTAAATATTGTAAGGTCTTTATCGTCATTACGTTCTCCACGATCACGTTCATCTAAAACCTGTAATTTATGAAACCTTTCTAATACATCTGCCTCAGAAATATTCAAAAGCACTGCGACCTTAATTTCATGGCCAGCTTTTTCCGCTGTTTCCATCACTGTGTCTTCCTCGCCAGACCACCGACCAATCGAAGACAATATCAATGGATAAGATTTTAAATCTTCGCGCTCAAAATATGGCAACACCCACTCATAGAAAATATCCGTCGGAATCAAGTTTCCTTTACCCGTTAAATTCTTATGCTTTTCGGCTTCGTTTGCGCGAATAATAATGCCAGAGGAAAGTAATTTCCCGCCAATTGCCTCAGCAAGACGTACGCCCTGAGTATCTTTGCCAGACATTGGGTATCCGAATATATTTATAGACCCGGTTCCGAGCCATCTTTTTATCATCAAAATCTTCTCATTCATATCCTTATTATATCATAGTTTACCTCCTTATTATTCTTTTAAGGATTTTCATAATTTCATACCGAAATTCATATACAATATAAGCTACTCCTATGCCCAATACTCCCAGCACTAAATATAATGCCACAAAAGAAGATCCTTCTTCGTAAGTTTCAGGCACCAAAGCGTACTCTGTACCATTATTTTCCACAATCTTCTTGCACCTCCCCGTTTCCTCATTCAAATAATAACCGTCTTTACATTTTTTCTCACCTGCATCTTCTGGAATTTTTCTGCATCTTCCAGTAAGAATGTTCAAATATTGTCCTTCTCCACAAATTTTTTCCGAAATACCACTTATCTTTACACAATTTCCTGTCATTTCATTTATTACTTTCCCCTCCTCGCAAGTTTTAAATTCTTGATAATTATTAGGCTCACCGGGCGTTATAGCATAAGTTACTTTCCAAATTTTTTCGCCATCCTTATCGTACCCTATGAGAGCGTACGAAGCACCCTTTTTCTGACCATTAGGGTATTCTAATTTATCAAAAACCGTACCATTTTCGTCTACTAGCTCCAAAATATTAGAATTGGTTGGGTTCTTTGTCAATTTAAAATCTTCTAAATACCGCACAAAATATCCGTCAGCCGCTATCATACCTTTAAGGGTATAGTTTTTGTTTTTATACCGGACAAAACATCCATCCAAATTTACGTTTTCTGTACTATTATTATGAAATTCAATGAATTGTTCCCTTTGTAAACTTTCGTAATAACTAAAAATTTCCGAAAATTCTAGATTTCTACATTCACTAAGCTCTTTTAATCCATCATCACCAGAGTCAACATCGTGTGGCTCAATATATACACTTTCCAAAATAAACTCTGGTTCATAATCAGACAAATGTTCAAAATCCCCACTCTCAAAATTCCTCACTAGCGTAGTCGGATTTTTAGAATCAAAAGCAACCGAACATTCATCTTTTCCATTCCAACATACCGAATCAATTATTTCGTCATCTTTTATTAATGTCAAAGGCCCTGCCTTTAGGGCCAAAGTCTTAGTGTATTGCTCATGGGCTAGCTCGCTTTTAGGCGAGCTAGCTAGTCGGAGGAGGATAGTCTCGCCGGCCATCCAAATGTACTTGGAAAATTCCGCAAGGAAAACGGTATTTCCACTAGAGTTCGTATAGCCTATTTTCAGGCCAGCGAGCGAAGTCATATCGTCGGAGGTATTTCTGCCAATTTCTATCATTTCTCCGACATTTAAAATTCCGTCTATCGTATATCCAGGATTTACGGCTTTTATAAAAATTTCTGGTAATTCCGTCTTTGCATACGCTCTTTTCCCATCACAAATAGCGATAACCACAAAGACAAATATACATAAAATAAAAAATATAATTTTTTTCATGTGCCCTACGCTAACATACCCCTACTAGAAATGCAACCCCCTACGTGATATAATAAAAGCATGAGCGTTTTCACCTCTTTAACTATTATTTTACTAGCTATGGTTATCCAAGCTTTCATGCAACTTACGCCTGGCATTTTTATGATTTTTTATCACCATTCACTAGGTAAAACCTCCAATAAAAAAGCCGATGATCGTTCACTCTCTTTCATTCTTGGTGCAGAAATTTGTATCGCTATTATTTTCCTCGCTATTTATATTATTGTTAGTTTTTTCGTCAACGAGAAAGACTTTCCAAGCAATATTTTCTTATGGATTATGTTTGGAATCTTTTTACTAGAAGCTATCATTACTTTTTTCTTCTATTTTCGCCCTCGTTCCAAAAAAATTGCCAAATCCAAAAACACTACGATACTTTTTATCCCACGTCATATTACCGAAAATCTCATCTACCACGCCGAGCAAACCAAAAACCGTTCCGACACTATTGTTCTCGGTATGGTCGCTTGCGTTTTTGAATTAATTTTTACCTTACCACTATATATTATATCTTCTGTCGCTATTTTTAATATTTCCATCAATGTAGGTTTTGTTTTCATCGTAGCCTACATCATCATCGCTACTATACCACTATTCACCATTCGCACACTTTTTAGAACTGGCCATAATCTCGCCGAAATTCAACGTTCCCGCGTTCGCAAAAAAACTTTTTTCAGGTTAGTTATTTCAATTAGTTTTCTATTGCTCGCTATATTAATATTTACTACGATAATCACACGTTAAGGAGTTACTATGGATAATCAAAAACTTTTCAAGACTGCCGAATCTAACCTCAAAATTCACGCCAAAGCCCTGGATATCGCTCCTGCTGCTGCCAATATTTTTATCAAAAAATCCCTAAAAGCCGCCGAAAAATCTCTCAAAAAACGTAAAATTATCACTAAATCAGACTTGACTCGCGCTGTCGCAAAAGAGCTTAATAAATACAATCCCGATTTAGCTTATGTTTTCGAAAACTATGATAAAATTATATAAAGAGGTAAAAAAATGGGAAAAAATTATGATTTTGACTATATAGTCATCGGCAGTGGCCCTGCCGGACGCACTGTTGCAATTAGGTTAGCCGAAGCCAAGAAAAAAGTCGCTATTGTAGAATGTCAAGCTTTTGGCGGTGCCGAAATTAATACCCGCGACTTTCCATATCAAATTAACCTAGACTTTGCCCATTCTTATTATAATTTTATTAATTCCCCTGCTATCAGTGGAAACTCCTGTCATTTTAATTTTCCTACTCTTGTATCAAATACCGACCAAGCCATCACAAGTACCACCGCCTCTATTATAGAAAATCTTCAAAAACGCGGTGTCCACTTAATTAATGGTTTTGCACATTTTCTAGATTCCAATACTATCGCAGTAGACGAACACCAATACACCGCTAAAAATTTCATCCTAGCCACCGGTTCAGCCCTGAAGGCCACCGAAATTTCCGGTCTCGAGTCCGTCAAATATCTAGACCCAACCACTGCGCTTAAAATCCGACGCCTACCAAAGTTTGTCTTTGTCGTCGGTGGTGGACCTACCGGCGTGCAAATCGCCGAATATTTTGCCATGCTCGGTAGTGGTGTAATTATCATGGAGCGCGGCAGTCATTTACTCCCACGTGAAGACGAAGAAGTCGCCAACGCCATTAATACCTATTTCAAAGATCTCGGTATTACAGTAGTTACAAACGCCAAGGTTAACGCCATTACAGAAGACTACGCCTCAAAAATCGTCGTATTTATGAGCGGTGCTAGCGAAAAAATGGTACGAGTTGATTCTATCGTTCTTGCTACTGGTTCAGAACCATATCTAGATTATGGATTAGAGAATGCTGGTATAGATTATAAACGCACAGGTATTATTGTAGATAAATACTTTAATACCACTAGAAAAGACATTTTTGCGATTGGTGATTGTATTGACGATACAAATTCCTCCACCGAACGTGCCGTTGCCCAAGCAAACACTTTAGCCGACAACCTTCTACATCGTCAAAAATCTCCCGCCAAATATTCCGGCATAGCTCGCTACATTAATATGGCCCAATCCGTAATCACTGTAGGGCTTAACGAACGAGACATTTTAAGTCGCGATCTTAAATGTAAAAAATCTATTGTCTATCTAAAAGATATTCCTTCTCTATATAAGCGAGAATATCAATACGGGTTCGTTAAACTTCTCGTCGATCATTCCAACCATCTTATTGGAGCTACAATAGTAGCGCCAAATGCAAAATCCATCGTTGGTGAACTATCTTTATGTCTCAATCGTCACCTTACCATAGAAGCGCTAGCCTTCACTCCTCATTTAGCAGATTCCTCCGCTCTCGCCATCTCAGAAGCAGCCAAAAAACTCCTAAAATAACCATTAAGCTTGACATTTATCTAAATCTAATATATAATAGCAACACGAGCTTATAGCTCATTGTATATTATATATCGTGGGGTAGAGCAGCCTGGTAGCTCCGTATTATGACAGCTCATATGAGCCAGCTCCATACAAGCTCATAGCTCACGTATCTAACAAAACGTCGTGGGGTAGAGCAGCCTGGTAGCTCGTTTGGCTCATAACCAAAAGGTCGTTGGTTCAAATCCAACCCCCACAACCACAATCCAAAGCTTTGAAGGATTAAATTCAAAGTAAAAATCAGCCTAGATTACCCCCCTAATCTAGGCTGATTTTTCTCATATACCCATACTTTTTAGAATTCAACAATAGGCACAGGAACAGGTTTTGAATCAGTCTTATATGGGCTGAAATTATAATTACCTTCGTAACCCACTTCTAACAGCTTTTCTACTCCTTCATCCCCATCTACCTGTAATGGATAATATAAATAGTTATAACTATAATCATAACTGGAATCAGAACCTTCTAATCTCGTTTCTATCCTGCGATAAAGATCGTTTGCTCTCCCTGTAGAATCGATTGATATCTGTGAATTTTTTAAGCGCACTACCATGTCACTGGTTGCAGAAGATTCTTCGCTATTAGTTTCTCCAATAGGTTCGGCACATTGCTCACCATCAGCACCACAAATCAACTCAATCGCAAAATCGGTATTTGGTTGTAAATACGGTAATGACACCGACAGCGTAAACGTATCATTCCTACGAAAACGTCCACCAATCGGCTCTGGCATTTCGATGTCAACTTTACAATAGAAATCAGTCGTAGGGTTTTTAGGACAATCTACTTCAAAGGCTTTGTTTGAGGCTATACGATCGTTCGTTTTAACTACATCCTCTTTTGAAATAAAGTTGTTTTCTTCTTCGTTATCACTTCCTTTAGGTACCAAATACAAAGTAGCCCTGTCCGTCTTATATACACCCCCTTCAGACACTGTCTTTTCAAAATCAGACATTCTAAATTCTTCTGCCGTCTGTAAAATCTGTAGTTCCACCACAGGAGGAGCAGAGATGTAAGTGGAGGAAGGAAAAACAACTTTCCCATCTTTATAGTTTTCAAAACGCACGTCCCTCTGTTTCTCTTTCTCATTATATGGAGTATACCATTTTATTCTGATTTTTTTTACATTATTGGTTGAAGCATCACCATTTTGTAAATTCACCATAAAACGACTGTCGTTAGCGCTAAGCGTTTTGCGGTAATCGGGCACATTCGTGTCAATCTTTACGCAAGTGTATGCCTGATTTGTAACATTCTGTCCATTTACTACAGAACCTACTTCCACCTCTGTTAAATCATTCTTGTTAGCTTCGATTTTTCCTAATATATGTCCAACCATGTTGCAATCAGGTTCCCTCTCAACCCACCTTATAATATCATCGCATTTTACACTACCGACAGTATCATCATAGGTGTTATCAGAGTTCCCGACATCTTTACATTTTCTATAATTTATATAGGCTACTTTTGCATCTTCTATACCAGCCAGAGCCGAATCATAAGCCGACTGCGATAAATCGTCGTTAGAACTTCTAGAAATCTCCGAGATGGCCACCATCGCAAAACTCGTCGCTATCACCATTAAAATCAAAGTAGAAAACGCCACGATATAAAATGACGCTGCACCCCGTTTTGTCTTAATATTGTTTTGTGTATTTTTCACCATTTTCCTCCAGCCTGTACGGCAAAATTAAATTTATTAATTGCACAATACTCAAATTCTGTAAATTCATTTGATGGCGGTCTACAGTTTCTGCTATCTTTAATATCAATTCCACCCCTCCTAGTACCCAAAATAAACGATGCTGCATAAAAAGCATTCCCTCTCGATACGCTTATGGCAGGTTTGGATATGAATAAATCATAAAGAACCAGATCGTTTACATTAGAAGATTTAAGTAATTCTATATAGCCGTCATCAAGACTATTCGCACGCTCGTACATAGAGTTACTGATATAAAATTCACTTTTAATCTTTGAGTTTTCATAATCTTTATGAAGCTTGTAATTCGGAAACTTTTTACCCGTAGACACATCGGTATCCTGGTCAGCCATCGCATTTACGCAAACAGTTCTTTCACCATCATAAACTTTCAATAATCTAAAATCTTTCGCTACTAGTTCCCGAGAATCAGTAGAATTATTGCCAAATTTAGACAAAGTTGCTTTTTTTACATCTCCTAGGACCTTTCGCTCATCAATTTTTCTACTACTATCAAAATCATCGTTACCGGCGTCCTCAAAATAGCCTGAATTCCATATATACGTATACATACCAGTACAGAAAGCTCCAAAAACCGGCATAGTACCATAGGGTTTACCTTCCACCTCCACCTCCGCACGCTTTGTTACCAAAATAAAACTATATCCATGGTCTTTTTTGCAATCCTCCCTCGATTTTTCGTCATCTATCCTATCATATTTTTCTTCGCATATCTTATCCATCGATTCAGAACTTGCATTTTGCAACGATATTCTAAAATCATCTATTAAATCCATTCCAACGGTATTGACTTCCCCAAGTATTACTCCTCTTCTATAAGAAGCCGCAGTATTCTGGATTAAAAGCACCACCGTTATTGATAAAATGGAAATAAAAATTAAAGAAAGCGCCAATTCAATCAACGTAAAGCCCCTCAAACAAGCCCTCTTTTCCATATTATAATTATACCATAATCTTTTTAATTTAAACATACACTACTCATTTATTTACATCTATTTTCTTCACCATCCATATCAATCTTCAAAACACTAGACGCATTTCGCGCATTCTTTGTTATCCTAATATCTTGAGGCGATGAAAAAAGACTTTTATTTAATCCGTCTAAATTCACGCAAAAATCCATTTCCTGTGGACTAAATTCATTTTCTTTGTCATCGAATAATATTTCATCAACTGCAGAACATGCCTTTATAGCTTCAGAGCCCGAACTATTATTACATGCGTCTTTATTCTTATTAAATATATCGTTTACTTGTATTGGAGATTCATAAACCAAAGTATTTATAGTACCAGATAATGGGTGACGCACTACCAGGATAGTTTTTTCAAAAGGGTCACCTCCAGTGTCATCAATCTCCGCATTCCATCGTGGTGAATATTTTTCTGGCGACGCCAATTCAAACTTTTCGCCTTTTTTAACCGCTACATTCGCCTGCAAATCTTTCAATAATCCTATCAAATCTTTGTCAGAAGTATTTTCATCAATACTACCAACTTTCCCCACCACATCATATACAAAAACCGGATGCTCATCATCGTCTATTTTCTCTCCCGTCAAATCCGTAGTCTCACCAAACACTACCAACTTCCCATAGATCGCCTGATCGCTATTCCCATAGCCAGTACTCTGTGGATTGGAGACTTCCGAATAAATGTCTCTCAAAAATTCCAAAAAATTTTGCACCGAATCGTTATATTTTTGCTGAAAAATTGTATTTTGCATCCCCCCTGCAATTCCTATAAATATCAATGCCGTCACTACCAAAAAAAGCGAAATCTCAACAAATGTAAAACCCTTATGTTTACCCATACTACCATTATATCATGAAATGGCGTCTTACCCCGCAAAACACTACCGGGCGTCGCCTCAAAAAAACTCAAATTAATTTGAGATTTTTAGTCGGATCCTGCGGCGATCGGAATACTTGAATCCGACTCGAAAAACGAATCCAGCTTTTTTAAGTTTTCGTGAAACAAAATGGTCGGGGTACTTGGATTCGATTCAAAGAACGAACCCAACTTTTTGAGATTCTTACATCAATAAAAATGGTCGGGGTACTTGGATTCGAACCAAGGACACTGCGTGTATAAGACGCATGCTCTAACCAACTGAGCTATACCCCGACACTACATATATTATACCACATATAAATTTCGTAGCAAAAACCCACCAGGTCAGTGATTTATTTATGCGAAACACTAATCGGTAAAGTACGCACAAAAAACCGCCAAAACGGCGGATTTTTGCATAAATTAAAAAATTATTTCTTCTTGAGAGTCAAGAAGCCGTTGCGTGGATTCTCGCAAACCATGCGATCTGCTGGAAGATCACAAGGAGTGCCCTTGCCACCTTCTGCGTTCTTAGTAAAGAAATAGATAGTCTGTTTCTTGCCACCGCGAAGAGTTACTTCTGATTTATGTAGATAGTATTTCACACCTTTACCGTTGGTATGTTCGTAAGCCATTCTAGCTTTCCTCCTTAAGTTATATTATATTCTTATCTTATGACTGGACCCCCAAAATGTCAAGAGGTTTTCTCTATTTTTTCAAATTTCATATGAATAACAGGGATAGTCTTAGTACAACCCATATAATCATTCTGATAATAATTACAACAATTATTATCAAAGTCAGAAGGATCAACCAACCAACAAACGAGGGGGTCCATATCGGTGAAGCATAGTTATGACGATATAACTCCGTAGAAGGCAATGCTGCAATAATCGTATCTTGGATTTCAGCCGCTGACGGATATTTATTAATTTCCGTCATCATACAATTAATAAAATTTGCATTATCCCAAGTCCACCCATTAGCAAGCGCTAAAGCTTTGCAAGTATCACCTGCCATTCCGTAGACATTCCCGTTTGGATTAGCGTCTCCAGCAAGTGCCGCTTCCGCCGCAGCCAAAGCCGCCTCTGCTGCCCTTAGATACTGGTGTTCAAGATAAAAAGGGCCCGTCCCAAAAGTCAATCTCTGTTCTCCATTATCTTCCACCACATTTACTACGATATTAGAAAACACAAATTCTTTTAATTCTATTAGGGTCTCAGCAATCTTCGCATCGTCATTCTCGTCATCAGCCGTCATCACTGCATCTCTGAGCTCAGTCATTTTAATATGATTTTGCCTTAGTAAAGTTGCATCAATAAATAAAAGTGGCACCAAAACCAAAAGTAATATCCAAGTCTTAACTTTAATATGTTTTAGACCACGAACACGCTTTTTCAAAGCTTTCCGCCATTCCTCTAATTTAAGCTTGCCACCCGATTTGTCCATATATATATTATACCACTTCCATTAAGGCCACAGATACATCATCCATTTTTCAAAATTAGAATACTCTTTCTTTTCTTCTTCTACTTTCACGACTTCATCTGAATGTTTATTTTTTGCTTCTTCCGAATTTTCCGGTAAATATACCATATTTTCGCCTTCCAGCTGCTTGTTTGCAAATTTTCTAGCTGCCAATTCCTTATATTCATCAGTTTCAAAATAAGCATTCTCGAGTTCAGCCATTTCTATCTCTATCTTTTTTAATTCTAAATTTTTGTGTGCCATTCTTAACTCTTCCGAAAGCTCCCAATTTCTATTCATTGCTTCAATCGAACGATAAGTCCAACTAAGACACAACAAAATGGCGATTATTAATATCACATTTTCAATCGTCAAAAACTCATGCCGAAACTTATACCGAAATCTTCGAACTTTGGTAGCAAAACCGTTCATACTTATGTTTTATTATATCACTTTTATCAAAGATTTACCCCAACTGGATGGATGGTCGTTATATCCAAGTAGAGTGGCAATGGTAGCTGCAAGATTAGAAAGCCCTGGATTTACCACACCAGCAAGCTCACATTTTTTTGCATTGTCAGTATTATCATAAATAATACATGGCACCTGATTGGTTGTATGCGCAGTCTTCTTATTTCCATCAACATCCTGCAATTCTTCTGCATTACCATGGTCAGCTACTATTATCAATATGCCACCGACCTTATCTACTTCTATCGCCAATCTCTCAAGCGACAAATCGATTGCTTCCATCGCCTGCATCGTTGCATTTACGTCAGCAGTATGCCCCACCATATCACCACCCGGAAAGTTCAAACGTATAAATTTGTATTTAGACAAATTGTCAATCACTGCGTCCGTAATTTCTGCAGACTTCATCCATGGTCTAGTCTCAAATGGTCTCGTATCAGACTCAATCTCTATAAATTCCTCACCAGTAGCTTTTTCATAGCTGCAACCATTGAAGTAGTAAGTTATATGGCCAAACTTTACCGTCTCGCTTACTGCAAGTTGAGATATTCCCCTAGTTTCCAAAAACCTATTCAAAGTCTCGCGTATTTGTATCGGCTGTACCAAACGATGCTCTGGTACATGGGTGTCCGAATTATATTCCGTCATACCCACAAAATACACATCCGCTGGATTATAATCACCCCTATCAAAATACGGGAAATCCCAATACGTGAACGCTTGCGCAATTTCTATCGCTCTATCTGCCCGAAAATCAAAATAGATAAGCGCATCGCCTTTCTTTACTAATCCCACCGGTTTATCCATGTCATCTACTATCACAAATGGTTGCAAATACTGATCTTGCACATCTGGAGTAATCCTCCGAAGGATCTGGATCGCTTCTTCCGGCGTCCGGAAAAAATATTCTGCCTGCCCATGCACCATCATATCGAAACCTTTTTTCACCATGCCCCAATCATTTTCGTATCGATCAGATACACACACCATTCTACCACCACCAGAGGCAATTTTAATGTTAGCATCTGTAAATTTTCTCACAAAATTCTCAAATCTCTGAATATAAATCGTAGAAGAAAACGGATCGACATCTCTACCATCAAAAATTGCATGTACTCTCATCTCACGTACACCCTCATTGTATGCTCTCGTAATCATTTGCTCAAGATGTGCCATATGGCTGTGTACGCCGCCATCTGAAAAAATTCCCGCAAAATGCAAAGTTCCACCATTTAAACCTTTCGTCACTGCAGTACGCCAGGATTCAGAGTTGAAAACTTCACCACTATCAAATGCTGCATTAATCAAGGAAATTCCGTGTTTTTGAATCTGTCCTGACCCCATCGTAGTATGACCAACCTCAGAATTTCCCATCTGATCATGCGTAAGCCCCACTGCTTCACCAGAAGCATTTAAAGCCACATGTAAATATTCCCTCGCAGCTTTACCAAGAAAAGGGGTTCTTGCTCTGCTTACTGCATTGCCAGGTCCATCTGGAGCTAAGCCCACCCCATCTAGTACCGCTAGCACTACAGGCCCATCATACCGTAGTCTATCCATAAGCTTATTATATCACAAAATTAATTTTACAAATAAAAACTATTTTTCTTCCATTAGTTTTCTTAATTCTTCTTTGTAAGCTTCCACGCCAGGCTGATCAAATGGATTTACACCCTGAAGTTTTGCCGAAATCGCACAGGCCATTTCAAAGAAATAAATCAAGCTACCAAAACCTCTCTCGTCGTAACTTTCTAAATCAATCTTAAGCACTGGAATTCTACCCGCTATATGTGCAGTCTGCACCGCTTCTACTACTTTTGCATTCAATTCATCCGTCGGATAATTAATAATCGTCTCCCACAAATTTCGCCGTCCATCTTGCATAAATTGCCCAAGCGAATGCAAATCCGTAGAATATACTACACTGGCCGGAAAAATTCCCTGTCGATTTTTTCCTTCGCTCTCTCCAAACAATTGTTTTATCCATTCATTGAAATATGCCGTCGCTGGCTCAAATGTCGCAAATACTTCTGTATCATAGCCCTTTTTGCTTAGTAAATGTCGCATCACTGCATATTTAATTGCCGGACTAATTTTACTCTTTTGTTTTGTTTTTTCATCAGAGTCTAGCTCCAATTCACCCGCTATATCGCTAATCAAAAACGTCTCATCCACATTTTCGGCCATTTCAGCCGCGCCTCTTAGAAGTTCATTGATATTTATGCCCGCAACCGCCATTGGCAAAAGCCCCACCGGCGAAAGCACCGAATAGCGTCCGCCAATATTATTTGGAATCTTAAATCTAGTATAATTATCTCGTACTGCCTCTGCATGCAAAGTTCCTTTCTTTGCATCCGTAGTCGCATAAATTCGTTTTATCGCGCCCACCACACCGTAACGCTCCGCTAGTTTCTGCTTCACCGCCTCAAAAGCCATTGCCGGCTCCAACGTAGTGCCAGATTTAGAAATCACATTCACTGAAAAATCCCGATTCCCAATTTTTCTTAAAGTATGGTCTAACTCTCGTTTAGAAAGTGAGTTCCCTACATATAATATTTCCATTCCGTGCGGACGAAGCGCTTCGATAATTGCTCGATGCCCAAGATATGACCCTCCAATCCCTACACACACCAAGACTTCTGATTCTTTACGAATTTTTTCTGCTGTATCTTTGATATTTTGCAATTCAGTCGTATCAAACTTAAGTGGCAAATCCGCCCATCCCCCCATCGAGTCACTCTTAATTTCTTCTATAATCTTTTCAATTTTATCGAGTTCCACCCTTGGGTTGAAATTCACCTGTATCATACTAAAATTGTATCATCTATTACATTTTTATGCAAAAATCAGACCCAAGAGGTTTTCGTGCTATAATATATCTAAGACAAGCTCGAGTGGCGGAATTGGCAGACGCGCTAGCTTCAGGTGCTAGTGATAGCAATATCGTGCAGGTTCAACCCCTGTCTCGAGCACCAGTGAAATAATTCCAAAATAGGCTTGACCTATTTTTTTATTTAATCATATGCGGTATAATAAGAATATGTTTATTATCAAATCACTCACTTGGTGGTATGCTTCTGGATGGAATATTTTTATTAAAAAAGTTCACGATGTATTTCTAAGTATTATCGATTTTTTTTCCATGAACTCACTTATCCATACTCTGTTTAAACCGTTTCGCCAAATTTCCGCTGATTCCGCTAAAGAAAACAGTTCCCTAGATCTTAAATTTCATATGTTTATAGACCGTCTAGTCTCGCGCATTGTCGGCTTTTTCTCTAGGCTTATATTGCTATTGGCTGGCTGTATTACTATTATACTTGGCGGTACTATTAGTTTTGTTATTATCATCCTGTGGCCGTTTATTCCTCTCACTCCAATCATTGGAGTTGTCCTAACTATCATAAAGGTCGTCATATGAATGCATATTCTTACGATCCTAAAAACCCTCGCGTCAAACTAGTACGCGAAAAACACCTCTACAACAATCCGCCTGTTACTATTATTTTAATCCTCTTAATTCTCATACTTTTTTCCAGTGGTATCAGTTTAATCTTTCTTGAAAATCCACTTTGTTGGACTTTGCTAGGTTTCACCAGCTTTCCTATTATTATTCTTTTTTGGGCCAAAAACGCCTTAAAAGAAATTCCACCCAAAAATTCCAACAATTTCACCGATCTTATTTCTGAAGACTTATTAAAACTATTAAAGCCTAATCTCACCGCTTTTACTTTAGTTCAAATTCTTCCCCAGACCAGAAGTGGTTCTTTCCTTATGACTAGATTTGAACTTACCGTTCCTTTTTTTGAACAAATTGCCGTCGAAATTCCCATCGAATCCGTTTACAAAACCGCTTGCGAAATTTGCCACGAGCTTAACTCCACCGAAATCACCGGCGCCATTCTTGCAGTTTCTATCATTAAAAACTATCCAGAGCACGAAGAAGTTTTAAAGCGCCTTCAACTTTCATTAGATGATTTATATCAAGGCATTATTTGGTTTAACTACCTAAATGGCCTAGTAAAAAGTTCTAAAAAGCACGCCAAAAATGGCGGCATCGCCCGTGATTTTGCTTTCGGTTTTACACCTACATTAGAACGTTTCGCGGTTAATCTTTCTAGTCGCTACATAAACACGGCTGAAAAAATCCAGCAAGCCGAAAATGCTGAAATCTTTCAAAAAATGATTCATATATTTTCACATCCTGGTCGTAAAAATGTTGCACTTATTGGTGCGTATGGTTCAGGTCGTTCTACTATCGTTAGCACTTTCGCCGAAACTCTCATGAATGCTGATTCAGATGTGCCAAACAATCTTAGATATCGTCAAGTTTATTCCCTCGATGCACCTAGTCTTATCTCCGCTAGTAAAAATCAGGGTGACTTAGAATATATTCTTATTAAAATTTTTAATGAAATTTATTCTGCCAAGAATATCATCCTTTGTCTAGACAATGCTCATCTTTTCTTTGAAGAAGGACCAGGCTCAATCGATATCAGTAATTTACTTTTACCAACCATTGAAGCTGGTAATATTCGTATCATTCTCATTATGGAAGAACAACATTTTTTGGAAATTTCTGCCAAAAATCCCGCTCTCGCAAACTCCATCAATAAAATCATCGTTCATCCCACCGATCGCACCGAAACCCTTAAAATTCTTATGGACCAAGTTCCTTTCATGGAGTCTCAGAAAAACGTCATATATACTTATCGCGCACTCACTGAAGCATATCGCTTAAGCGAACAATATATCCATGATGTCGTTATGCCAGGAAAAGCCAGGACATTACTGGAATCCGCTGCTAGTTTTTCTAAAAACGGCCTAGTCACCGCTTTTTCCGTGCAAGATGCAGTTGAAAAATCCTACGGCGTCAAAGTCAAAATCGCCTCCGCCACCGAAGATCGCAATAAATTATTAAATTTAGAAAATCTCATTCACGAACGTATGATAAACCAAAAAGAAGCCGTTTCCGCTGTCTCCAATGCTCTCCGTCGAGCCGCCGCCGGCGTCAAAAACCAAAACCGCCCCATTGGTACTTTTCTCTTTCTTGGTCCTACTGGTGTCGGCAAAACTGAACTAGCTAAAGCCCTTGCTGCAGCTTATTTTAATGGCGAATCAAATATTATTCGTTTAGACATGAACGAATTTGTCACCGCAGATGACGTCTCTCGTCTTATTAAAGACGGCGCTACCGACTCCTTAAGCCTTACCGCTAGCGTCATGAAACAACCTTTTTCCGTCATTCTACTTGACGAGATCGAAAAAGCCCATCCATCCGTTATTACCACTTTGCTTCAAGTTCTAGATGAAGGCATCCTGAGGGATAAAAAAAATCGCGAAGTCAGTTTTCGTGACTGCATTATCATTGCTACCTCCAACGCTGGCGCCGACGAAATCCGCGAAAAAATTAATCAAGGAATCGAAATTAATACTTTTAAAGATGAGTTTATCGATTCCCTCATTTCAAATGGTGAGTTCAAAGCAGAATTCTTAAATCGTTTTGACGAAATCTGTCTCTTCTCACCTTTATCAAAAGATGATTTGCTAAAAGTTTTAGATATTATGATTACTTCCACTAACAGAACACTCGCTGAGCAAAAAATCTCCGTAGTAGTTACAGACGAAGCCAAACAAATTCTTATCGAAAAAGGTTATGATCCAAAAATGGGCGCTCGTCCAATGCGTCGCATCGTTCAAAAAACCATAGAAAATTTTGTTGCCGCCGCCATTTTATCTGGAACCGCTACTCCCGGTTCCACTCTCACCATTACGCCATCATCTATTGACGTTTCTTAATTCTTGAATAACCTTATCTTTATCACTCTTAATTAATTTTAGTCTAGCTTGAATCTCATTCTTTCCCATCTCTACCGCTCTAGCCAATGCTGGCATAGATGATAGGGGCTCAAAAAACTTACAATACTTTCCAAAATCTTCTTCAGTTTTAATAGTTCCCGCCATATAACGTGGATAATTATCAAGCGACTTATCACCCGATATCTTCTTTACATAATCCCAATGCGAAACTAACCACTCAAACGCTTCATCCTTTATCTTTGGATTTCTATATAAATATAAATATAAATAAAATTGATCTTGCGGCTTCACCACCTTTGGTTGCTCCAAAAGTTCCATCACTCGCTTTAAACTCTTTTTATCTTTCATCAAAGTCATCGCCACCAAAATATCAAATTTAACCTCTGGATCTGCAGTATTTTTGTATGCCTTGAGATATTCGTCTAAGCGCTCTGGTTCCAAATACAACTTCGCATCCAAAATATTCGACCGGTCTTCTGGGTTTAATTTTTCATATCTAGAATCATATAATTTAGCTAATTTCTTTAAATTACTTACATCCTCCGCATAAAAATCTAATGCCAAGAGAACTGCACGTAATCTGAGCACATTTTCATCATCACCTTCACGAGCCGTAATACCAATTTTAGAAAGTTCAGGGCGCACCAATTCTTTTACGAATTTTTTATATTCTTTTTCTTCTTTACTACCATATGCAAAGAAAATTTTTAACCCCGACACAATCGTAAGAATAATATTCCATACTGCCGCCTTTTCTTCATTTCGAAATTTCCAGATTAATGGAAGTAGCGATGCCGATGACGTTAGTTCGGTTTTAGACAGCAACTCTCTATCAATCAAAAGTCTTAATTTTTCTTCTAGTCCCAATGTATCAAAGACAGCCAGTCTCTCTTCAAATTCCGCATCCGAAAGGTCTAAAATGTAATGCCCACTCATATCTTCTTTAATCTCTGGCAAAATAAATTCCGAATCTTTCATCTCAGAATCTAGCAAAAATCTTTTCTGAGTAAAATTTTTAAAATCGCCTGCTCCATCATCTAAGATTACTGGATATCCCGGTTTATCAATAAACGCATGCATCATTTTTCTTACATCAAAATCCGCATATTTCGACAACGCATCCCATAAATTATCCCCCACTGTATTATTATACTTATATTTTTCAAAGTATTCTTTTATACCCTTGCAAAAATTATTCCAGCCCATTAATCGAATCACCATCAACATCAATCTTGCACCTTTTGCGTAAACGATTGCTGGATCAAATAATGTCGCAATCTCTTCCGGATCTTCTACGTCCTGATGTACTGACTGCACTCCATCAAGACAATCTCTTTTAAGTGCCGCTAGGGAATCTCCCGTGAAAAAGCCTTCCCAAATTTTATACTCCGGATGAATAAAATCAGCCGCATAATATTCCATCACACTCGCAAAAGATTCATTTAACCATAAATCATCCCACCATTCCATTGTTACCAAATCACCAAACCACTGGTGCGACAATTCATGCGCCACCGTAAGCGCTACAGATTTTTTCGTGCTAAGCGAAGCACAAGATGGAGCTAGCAGCATCGATTCCCGATATGTCACAAGCCCCCAGTTTTCCATCGCGCCAGCCTCAAAATCCGGCAAAGCCACTTGATCCAATTTTTCTAAAGGGTATTTTACGCCAAAGTTATCGTCATAGAATTCCAAAGATTTTGCCGCAATTTCGTTCGCAAAATCTACTGCATCTAAATCTTGGTTCAATGCTGCATAGGTTGTGATTTTTACACCATGCTTGTTTATGATACTTTTACCGTGAAATTTTCCAATCACCCATGCAAGTAAATACGTACTCATTCTTGGCGAAGGTGTATTAATTAGCACTATATCATCTTTGTCAGGTGTTTTAATTTTTACATCAAAAATCGCCTTCGCCGCCGGTTCATCAATACACGGGAACGCTTCTCTAGCGTAATGACTCTCAAATTGCGTTGCTACAATAGTCTCAATTCTACCATCATAACTATAAGTAGAAATATACGCTCCCTGCATATTTTCATTTAATTTTCCATCGTAAGAAATCAGGATCTCTGCGCTCCCTGTTTTTACCCCAAAAATCGACAAAACCCCATCGTTAGTCTCAAACTTACAAGATTTATTGTTCACTTTTACGTCTTTTATCTTGAGCCTCACTGCATGAAATTTAATTGTATCAGAAAAAGCTTCGCCAATCACTTTTACCATCCCACCAATAGTCTTTTTATTTTTGTCAATATCAAGACATAGTTCGTATTTTTCTGGTTTAAAATATTTTAGCAAGCGCTCCATTTTTTCCTTTCTTTTATTCTATTCAAAAACAAAATACACTTTCACCTTAAAAATTAAACTAATTTTTAATTCTTTTAAAAACTTAATCCTTCTGGTACAACTTTGCAGCAGCTGGCATTTTAGCTTCTTTTAACACAGGCTCAAGTTCCGCTTCTTCCAAGGTCTCGTGCTTCAACAATTCTTCCGCTAAATTATCTAAAACTTTTTTATTGGCTTTTAAGACTATTTCTGCTCTTCTTGCTGCCTCATCAGACAAATCCTTTACTTCTGCATCAATCAACTCTGCCGTTTTTTCAGAATATGGTTTACCGGTAGTAATAGTATAATATCCGGTCTCCTCGCCAGGAAAAACCAAGTTACGCGTATCTGCGCCCATACCTTCTTCTACAATCATAGATTTAGCAAGTTCTGCTACGTTCTTAAGATCGGAGGAAGCACCAGTCGTAATCGCATCCGTACCAAAAATCAATTTTTCTGCAATCCTTCCGCCCATCGCCCTAGCCAAGATATCTTTAAGTTCATAAATATTCTTATAACTCCTATCTTCTGGCGGCAAGAACCAAGTCACACCACCAGTCTGACCACGTGGAATAATCGTCACTTTGTGTACCGGATCAGAATCAGGAAGCACGTGACCCACAATTGCATGACCTGCTTCATGATAAGCCGTGATCTTTCGCTCTTTATCAGTCATTACTTTACTCTTGCGTTCAGGACCAATCGCCACTCTTTCAAAGGCCTCCACCACATCAGCGTTCGCAATCGCTTTATGTCCTTCTCTAGCCGCCGTAATAGCTGCTTCATTTGCAATATTAGCAAGATCCGCACCAGAAGAACCCACAGTCTTTTTGGCCAAAGACTCTAAATCTACGTCTGCTTCTACTGGTTTACCTTTAAAATGTACCTTCAAAATTTCCAAACGATCTTTTCTTTCTGGCAAAGTTACGTTCACGTGCCGATCAAAACGTCCTGGACGGAGCAAAGCTTTGTCTAGCATGTCTACTCGGTTAGTCGCCGCCATCACAATTACACCAGAATCGTTGTCAAACCCATCCATTTCTACTAAAATTTGGTTTAATGTTTGCTCATCCTCACGACCAGCCCCGCCTCTAGCATCACGTTTATGTGCCACTGCATCAATTTCATCAATAAAGATAATCGAAGGGGCATTTTTCTTAGCTTTATTAAATAAGTCTCGTACCCTAGAAGCACCTACGCCCACAAACATCTCCGCGAATTCCGACCCAGAAATCGAGAAAAACGGCACATTTGCTTCTCCAGCCACCGCTCTTGCCATCAAAGTCTTACCGGTACCAGGATCACCAGCAAGCAGCACGCCACGCGGTATTTTTGCTCCAAGTTTTTCGTATTTTTTTGGAGTCTTCAAAAAATCTACAATTTCTACTAAATCTTGTTTAGCTGCCTCGTTCCCTGCCACATCTTTGAAAGTTACTTTCTTCTTATCTGGACCATACATTTTAGCCTTAGCTTTGCCAAAACTCATCGATTGACTATTTGCTGCCGTAGCTTGCCTCATCATCCATGAAAAGAAAATTACTACTGCAATGATTGGGAGTACTGTCAATGCCACGTCTAGTACGATCCCCCAGGTATTTACATCTTCTTTATATTCAATAGTAGGGTAGGTCTCGTTACATTTTTTTAGTTCATCACCCTCTAATTTTTCACAATGATTTATCAGACCCTGATCATAGAGCGTCCCAGATGCGTCCTTTCTCGAAGTCTCCGTCGGTTGATCTTTTCCTTTTAAAGTGATATCCAAACTATCCCCAGTTACTGTAATTTTCGATATATCTCCATCTGGATTATTGGCTCTCGTTATTACTTCCGAAATCGGTACTTCGGTCTTTATGGGACCTTTACTCGTCCAATTTACAATCAGCATTGCCGTAAGACAAATTAATATCACTGTAAAAAATACACTTCTCATCATATTGGAACGATTAGAAGCTCCATTATTAGTACCGCTCACAGAATTTTTAGGATTTACCTGTGCCACAATTTACTCCTTTCGTATATATACTATTCTATCATAATCTCCTCAATTTTTCTCAAAAATATGCTATAATATAAATATAGCTGGGTGTAGCACAGTTATAAGCGTCGCGACTTTTGGGAAGTCGAGGTCGCAGGTTCAAGCCCATTATTAATTTGACATCTGGGTGTAGCACAGTTGGTAGCGCGCGACTTTTGGGAAGTCGAGGTCGCAGGTTCAAGTCCTGTCACCCAGACCACAGCATAAATGACGGCCATTTTAGGTCGTTTTTTATTCTTATTTTTTATTACTTTTCTTTATATATTTAAAATATTCGTAACTATTATGTTTACTCATCTTTTGCATACTATCGTAGGCTTGTTTAGCGAGTATAGCGCGATTTTCATCTTCAGATTTTTTTGGATCTGGATAGAATGGTCCATCAATATATATATCCATTCTTGGTAAATCACCGCGTTTTCTATTTTTACGTTTATGATAAGTCGTAGTCATAGTAAAAATAGGTAAATCATTACGCACAGCATATTTAAACGAACGATCGCCAGCCGGAAATTTACGAATATTCGTCGCAAATGGCCACACATGCGCTTCCGGATAAATAACCAAACAATTTTTCTGAGCTAGTCTTTTATCTACAGCTTCGTTAAAAGCAGCTTTTTCTTTTTTGGTCTTACCTAGTGGCATTCCACCAATAAGAGGTAAAAATTTGCCTATGCCGGGCACCAATAAATTCACCGGGCTTATTACTGTAAAAATCCGTCTATTTGCTGCAATAGCTGGCCCAAATACATCATGAAATGGGTTTGTATGATTTGCATAGATTACATAACCTTTACCACGAGCTTTTTTCAATTTATCTCTACCATGAAATTTTGCTTGCCAATAACCACGTTCATAATATTGTCCAAAAAGCTTAAAAATATGATAAAGAGCAGAACTATACAGCCTCACAAATGGATTCTTCGGTATAAATTGATAATCTTTTGGCAAACTAACCTCGATCTTATTCTCCTGTTCCTTCGTCTCAATTGGATCATCTTCTTCGTTAACATAATAAAAAACTCTTTCTTTCTCCGGAATATCTTTTTGGAATAATTCAGCTTTTGCCATATTTTAGCTCCTATTATCAACCATATTATAGCATAAAAATTTCCATGAGTAATCTCGTCGTTGTAAAGTCAAAGAACAATATCCGCATACCGAATTCCGTTTTACACCTCCAAAAATATGTTATAATACATTTATAAAACTTCCACGCTATTTTATAGACTTCAACTGGGATTAGCGCAGCCTGGTAGCGCGTACGCATGGGGTGCGTGAGGTCAGGAGTTCAAATCTCCTATCCCAGACCATCGGTATCAGGGTGTGGCGCAGTTGGTAGCGCGCAGCGTTCGGGACGCTGAGGTCGTCGGTTCAAGTCCGATCACCCTGACCATTATACGAAGGGATTATGACGAAAAGATATATTGATATAAAAGAAACTAAAAATACTGGACATACCAAGATTGACAATGAAGAAAAAGACGTAATTTTTTACTATCATTGGTTTGATAGATGGTATGATCATAAGGATGAAGATTTAGGACATTTTTATGATGTCGGCTTCGAAAAAGACGGAGAAGTATTTTGGCAATCTATTAATACTGGTGATTATATACCAAGTTTCGATGAATACAAATATCTAGAAAATGTTAACCCGGACGACGATTTTAAACTATATATCAACAAGAACAAGAAAGAATATATCAAAATCGAAACCGACAAAGATGGCTACCAAGTAATAATTTATAAAGATAAATACAGATTTAACTACAACCCAAATAGCAAGCGTTAAATAGTCGTAGAAGCAAAGCACACTCGTGATTTTTACTCTGCTCTATAGTTCAAATCTTGCTGGCTTAAATCCTCGTAATCTATACCGAGCCCCACTACGTCCATTCCCATTTCAGCAAGTTTAGTAATTGCCGCCCCTACACCTTCACCCGTATAATCCTTCATTATTAAATGAAAACCATTCTCAGAATCGTCAATCTCATAACTTATTACATATTTTACATACTTACTATAGTCATCCGAAAAATACTCCACAACGAGAGGCAGCTGTTTCAAAACCGGATATTTCTCGTATAATTTTGTTGTTTCTTTTAGCATTTCCTTATTTTTTATTTCGCCCACTATCAAGGCATCGCTCGCATGTTCATCATACCAATTGGCCGTGGCATCAGAAGAAGGTTCAAGATACAGGTTTAGATCCACATTTTTATCTGCTTCAGCTACCAACTTACCAGTTTTTGTTTCAAAACCATCTGCCGATATTTCTACCACATATTCTCCTGGCTGAATTTTTATCGTTTCGGAAGCCGAAAAATTCATCTCGCCTATCCGCACCTTTGCAATAGAAGGAGCCACCATAATAGTCACGCCAGCCGAGTAGATCCTACCATATATCAAAAACCCCAAGCTTACCACAAGAATCGATATAACAATCCCTGCCCCTCCATAAATTACTAAATTTCTAATTTTTTTATAATTTTCCATTAGTCTTCATCCGGCAAAATTGCAAGGTGTGCTTCTTCCAATTGATCCGCATCTACATCAGAAGGTGAGTTCATCATCAAATCCACACCGTTTCCATTTTTTGGAAACGCCACTACATCTCTAATATTGTCTTCGTCTTCTAAAATCATAAAAATTCGATCAAGACCCGGCGCACAACCAGCATGTGGCGGAGCACCAAATTTAAACGCTGAAAGCATTCCACCAAATCTTGCCTCCACATATTCATTATTATATCCAAGAATATTAAACACTTTGTACATAATTTCTGGATTATAATTTCTTACAGCCCCCGAAGCGCATTCGTACCCGTTCATCACCATATCATATTGATCAGCCACTAACGCTAATTTTTCTGCATCAGTCTTAGCTTTCTCTAAAGCCTCCATTCCACCTTTTGGCATCGAAAATGGATTGTGACCGAAATCTAGTTTTTTATTTTTTTCATCCCACTCATAAAATGGAAAGTCTACCACCCAAGTAAGTGCCACTTCATCAGATTTCTTCAACTCAAACCTATCTGCAAAAGCAATTCTTAGCTGTCCTAAAACCTTATTCACTTGATCTCGCGTGTCCGCACCGAAGAATACTGCATCGCCATCTTTTGCACCCATCTTTTCTTTCACTTCATTTATCTCTTTTTCAGACATAAATTTAAGAATTGGCGATCTAGCCTCCCCGCCACTATATAATATATAGGCTAGACCACCAGCGCCAAGCTTTCTTGCTTGTTCAGTAAATTCATCAATCTCTCGCCTAGTTAATTCCGCGCCGCCTTTTACGCATAAAGCCTTCACGCATGGTTGTTTGAACACCTTAAAATCAGTATCAGAAAATACATCAGTCAAATCAACTAATTCCATTCCATAACGCAAATCTGGTTTATCTACACCATAATTATCCATCGCTATTTCATAAGGGAGTCTCGGCACCACGTCATCATCCGGAATATAGCTTTTAGCTATTTCGCTCTTGCAGACAATCTTCTTTTCTGCAAATTCCGTCACCAATTTAATATATAGAGGCTCAATTTCCCTTCGTACCACCTCTCCATCTTCCACAAAAGACATTTCAAAATCTAGTTGATAAAAATCACCGTATAGTCTATCCGCCCGCGGATCTTCATCACGAAAACATGGTGCAATCTGGAAATATTTTTCCACTCCACCCACCATGAGAAGCTGCTTAAACTGCTGCGGCGCCTGTGGTAAAGCATAGAATTTACCCGGATGCAAGCGTGAAGGCACCAAAAAATCTCTTGCCCCTTCTGGCGAAGAATTAGCAAGAATCGGTGTAGTAATTTCCGTAAAACCATGTTCATACATGTAGTCTCGAACTACCCGATAATATTCACTTCGTCTTTTTAGCCTGTTCTGCATAGAAGGCCGTCTAAGATCTAGATACCGATATTTTAATCGCATTTCCTCAGAAGAAACATCTCCGTCATCATGAGTATTTACCGGCAAAGGCTCACTTCGGTTCACCAACTTTAAATCGTTTACTACTAATTCAATTTCGCCAGTCGGAATATTCGGATTAACTAGCTCTGGCTCACGTTTTCGCATTACACCCTTAGCAGCCAGCACAAACTCATCACGCACAGTTTCGGCCAACTCGAAAGCCTCCGTTGTATCCGGCGTCACTACTAGCTGCACAATACCTTCAAAATCTCTCAAATCAATAAAAATCAATCCGCCATGGTCGCGCCGGCTATTCACCCAACCCGCCACTTCTACCTCTTTACCTAAAAAATCATTCAATTTTGAAGTCTTAACTCTCATGCGGCTAATTATATCACTTTTATATCTAAAAATCAAAAAAGACCAGAGCACATGTCTGTCTTTTAATTTTGTGCTTGCAAAGCCTGAAAAAATTTGCTAGAATAGAAAACGTTGCTGTAAAAATTTTAAACTATTTAGGTCGCAAAGCAACTAATACTAAGGAGAATATTAGATACATGCGTATCAAAAAAACCAAAAAACGTTCGGCAGAATCAAACGCAAAAATACCACCTGCCGAATGGCAAGAGTTTATCGAGATTTAATGTGCTAAAGCTCTAAAAAAGAACCTCAAAAAGAGGTTCTTTTTATTTATTACATTATGCTCCAAATCTTGCTTCTGCGATTTTCTTCAAAATTGCCACAAAATCCGCACCGGATAAAGCCTTGTCCCAAGTGATTGTCTTGCCATCAATCGTGACAGAGCCACCTTCAGAAGAGCTCCAAGGAATAAATTGTCCTTCTACAAAGAAAGCTGGCGTGCCTTCTATTGTAATGCGTTTACCGATTCCCATATCAAAACTAATCTTCTTTGATACGTTATCTGAAGATATGTCTTTTCGGAATTTCTCTAAATCACCTTTTCCTTTAGAAACTTCTGTAAAATACTGTTCGAACAAATTAGTTCGCTCTGAGCCACTTTTGTACTCCCATTCAGACTGAGAGGAGAATAATTTATCCGCATATTCTTTCCAATACCCTTGAAGCCCAGCTGCTTCTGCCGCTGAAGCTGCTGCTGTAGCATTTTGGTGATAACTAAGCAAATGATTCCTATATACTACCGCTAATTTTCCGTCCAATTCATCTATGGCTTGATTGATTCGGGGATTAATCGATGCACAACCCGGACATTGAAAATCGGCATACTCAAAAATATAAATTGGCTCGCCAGAAAAGGATCCATCTTTATCATTTTTTACATGATCACCAATATTGCCATTATGGACATCTGGAGCAATCACCGAATAAAAATTATAATCATCAAAATTAGTCGCTTTATTATTGCCATCTATTACTAGAAATGTTGCTATACCAATAAAAGCCACTACTGCTACAACTGCAATAGCCACTCCAATCTTGGAAAAACCCTTATATTTTTTCATAAAACTCCTTTGTGTTATAATCATTATAACATGTTCGAACGAATTTTATCAAAATTCTCAAATCCAAAAGAGGAGGCTAACGATCCGCTTCCACCAGAACCATACACACCTAAAAACCTAAGTGATTTTATTGGCGTAATCAAGCGTACACCATTATCTATTATAGACAAAAAAGGCCGCGCTCGCATTGCTGCCGTGATGAGCTTTGATGATCGTATCGTTGCTGATTTGATGGTACCAAAAACTGAAATGGTCTTTGTTAACGCCAAAGATTTCCTGGGCCCTCTAATGTTAGATCGACTTTATAAATCTGGTTTTACGAATTTTCCAGTTGTAGATAATAAGGATCACGTTAAAGGCATTATTCATACAGAAGCTCTAAACGCTCTTGAAGTTAAAAAAACCGACCGTGCTGAAAAATATATGGATAAGACCGTTTCTTATCTTCACACTACCGACACTCTAGAATTTGCCGTAGAAGAAATCGAACGCACTAATTCCTACTATTTTCTAGTTCTCGATCCATCTGATAGCTTAGCCGGTTTCTTTACGGCTAAGTTCTTGTTAGATTATCTTCTTAGTTAGGATCAAAACTGCCAGAATTAAATTGAGTACAAGTATCTACAGTATCTATGTCATAAATATTTTCTAAAAATTTAGTATTATTAATCCAGTTTACGAAATCAGCTTTTGCCGCCTCGAGCAAATCGTCATTACCACAAGCAACCATAAATAATTTTAATTCATTTTCCATTAAATAATTCTTCTTAACTTCATATTTTTGCCCATCTACATTTCCGGTATACGGTAAATAAATTTCGATGGAAGAGCTATTTGTATATGCCGATTCACAATAATTATCCGGAAATTTCGATTGATCGCTAGGTGGACAATCAATAGACAGTCCAGTCGTTATATCTTCATCATCCGAATATGACCAAGGAAACGAAATACGATAAGTCTGCCCAATTGCATCTATGTCAAGCAAAAAAACTGACGTCGTAACTTTACCTTCTTTCTTTTCGCTATAGCTACCATCTCGGATTTCCCCCTCTACCAAATTATTCTCTAAATCAGCATCGGAAAAATTTTTTACTTGTTTAAAAAGAGCAGAAAGCAAAAAATTTTTATCATCCGGATCAACTTTTTTTAAATATTCATCCATATTAGAAATATTAAAACCTTTTTCTTTATTAAATAATCCTCCTAATGAGAGCAAAAAAATAATAATAGGAATTAAAATAAACAACGCTACTACCAAAATCAATATTATAATTCTTCGCTTATTCATTTTAATTGCTCTTTCCTTAATATACTATCATCTATATGTATGTATCTATGATTTCCATCAGTATATTTATCTAAATCATATTCGTGAACACCGGGCCATTTACCTTCAACATACCCATTATGATAACTTGCCTCACCAAGAATAATCTTATTCCGATCCGTATCGATGCCAAGCACTATAGCAACATGTTTTATATCTTTTTGATTTGATGGTGTTTGCACCATTACAGAATACAACTCTGGTGTCGTTGAGCCAGTCTTAAAACCAGGAACTCCATTCAATTTACTCTCTATTGTTTCAGGACCCCATAAATTAATGCCCGTAGCGGTAGTATATCTCTTGAGAAACCATTCAACAAAAGCTGCGCAATTATTTAAGGTACCATCAGGAGGAGTTATATTGTTAGCACCTACGCTTACTCCGTCAACCATAACAATACCTTGTTCCCCCCTTTTCGCTGCCTCCATATATGCACTTATTAATTTTATTGCTTCTTGTAATGTATAACCTCCATTTTTAAGAAGTTCCAAAATATTTATCTGCCCGCCTCTCTCGGTGTCATCTAAGCACACATTTGGCGAAACAGTCATAGACATATCATCTCCAGAATAAGACCCTACCGGTTCTTCTCCACCAATTGGTATATTTTCATTAGCCGCTAATTGCGCAGAACTTGGCCAACCCATTTCTTCGCGCGCTTTTTTAACCGAACCATTAAGATACTTTTCAATATTAGCCACATAAGCCTCTGGGTTATTACCATCCTCCTTTGGAGCATAAACATTAATCATAGTAACCAAAAAACCATGTATATTATAGTTATCCGGATTTAAATATTTAAAAGCATCGTCATATCTCCCATTTCTCAGTACACTCTTTCCAGCCCATGCTTCAATACACGCCTCAACTGAACTATATATTGCCCAGTATCTCCATTTGTTATTTTTTTTATCCCAAACCATATAAGATTGACCAGTATCACCCTTGCCACTAATACCCAACCAATTATTTGTCGCCCCATGAATTGCTATACCAGCAGTCCCGACGCCAGATTCTAATGCCATCTGCGCAAATACCACTTCCCACGGCACTCCATACTTACGCTGCATCTCCATTGCAAATTGCCCGTACTCTTTTATCGCTTCCTCTAAATTCCCACTTATAAGCTTTCCATCACTCCCATCTCCTAATGGATTATCAGGGTCTTCTTCTTCGTCATCACACCAATCCGCTTCCGGATCGTAGAGAAATATACTATTCTGCGAATACAAATTTATCTGTTTATCTGTCAACGCAGCAACAGATTGCGTACTACCAACGCACACCAACACAAAAGCCAGCAAAACACAAAACGCAGCACGTACTCTCTCAAAACCCCTAGGCCTCAATGTCCTCATATTTCTATTTTACCACAAGCAAAACGAAAGTATTCTTGTATTTTTCTAAAAAATATGATACAATGATAGACAATAAAGGTTTTATATGGAAAAGTTTGTGGTTAAATTCAGAAAACTTATTTTGGCACTCGCCGGTTTACTTTTGATTCCCTCTATCATTGGTTTTCTAAATACCCGCGTCAATTACGACATGCTTACCTATTTACCCGACAGTATGGAAACCGTCAAGGGCCAAGATGAGCTTCTTAAAAGTTTCGGCAAAGGCGCCTTCGCCATGATTATTACCGAAGATTTACCAGAATCAGAACAAGCCAAGTTAGAAGATAAGTTTAGGAGCATTCCACATGTAGATACAGTCCTCGGCTATGGCACTCTAAACGAAAACGACATCCCTGCTCAGATCCTCCCTGACGAACTTTATGACAAATTTCAGAAGGGTAACGAATCCCTAATTGCTATTTTCTTTGATACTTCTACTTCCGCCGACGAAACCATGGACGCCGTCAAAAAAATCAGAGAAGTCGCCGATAGTCACGCCTATGTCTCTGGCATGTCTGCCTTTGCCACCGACCTCAGAAAACTCTGCGAAGAAGAAGAAATCCTCTACGTCGTTATTGCTGTCGTCCTAGCACTACTTGTCATGCTGGCTCTTCTAGACAACTGGCTCGCACCAGTGCTCTTTTTGGCCAGTATCGGAGTCATGATTATTATCAACCTCGGTACCAATATTATATTCGGTGAAATTTCATATATTACCAAAGCTCTCTCTGCTATTTTGCAGCTCGCCGTTACTATGGATTATTCCATTTTCCTTTGGCATACTTATCGTGAACATCTAGCTAAAGACAAGGAAAAAAATTACAATCGCGCCATGGAAAAAGCCATCAAGGATGCCATGAGCTCGGTCTTCGGCGGTTCCGCCACCACCGTCGCCGGCTTCCTTGCTCTTTGCTTTATGACCTTTGGCCTCGGCAAAGATCTCGGCGTCGTCATGGCTAAGGGTGTAGTTCTTGGTGTTATCGGTTCTGTTACTGTCCTTCCTGCGCTCATTCTCACCTTTAGTAGAGTTATTGAGAGGCTAGATCACAAAAGTATTCTTCCAGACTTTACCTGGCTTAGCCAAAAAATCGTCAAAATTTTCCCAGCCCTTCTGATCATCTTCGTGGCTATTCTTCCCCCAGCCATCATTGGTTATAAAAACGCCAATGAGAATGTTTATTACACTATCTCAGATAGCCTTCCTCAAGATATGGAATTCGCTGTCGCCAATAAAAAACTTAGCGAAAACTTCAATATGGCCAACGTCCATATGACTCTCACCAGTTCCAGCTTAGATCAGAACACTGTATATAATATGACTAGCGACCTGAAAAATATCGCTGGCATCAAAACCGTCTTAAACCTAGAAGAAGTCCTCGGCACTGAAGTTCCAATGGATATTTTACCAAGTAACATCGTAGATGTTGCAAGAAGTGATAAATGGGAGCTTACCATCATGATTTCTGAATACAGAACCGCCAGCGACGAAATTGCCAACCAAATTAATGATATCAATAATACCATCAAAAAGTATGATCAAAATGCTCTGCTTGTCAGTGAGTCTTCTTCCACTCAAGATATGATTAATCTTACTTCCGTCGACTTCCAAGTTGTAAACGCTATTTCTATTGCTGCTATATTTATTATTATTGCCATCGTTACTAAGAGTATTTCGCTTCCTGTCATCCTTATCGTAGTCATTGAAGCCGCTATTTTCATCAATCTCGGTCTCAGCTACTTCACCGGTCAAAAACTATCTTTCATCACGCCAATTTGTATCAGCACCATCCAGCTCGGTGCCACCATTGACTATGCTATTCTCATGACTACTCGTTACAAACGCGAACGCCTAGACGGCAAAAATAAAAAAGAAGCCGCCACGATTGCTCTAAAAACTTCCATCCCATCTATTATTATTTCTGGTGCCGTCCTCTTCGCCGCCACGATTGGCGTAGGCGTATATTCACGCGCCGACATTATCAGTTCTATGTGCATGCTAATGGCACGTGGCGCTGTTATTTCCATTATCGTTGTCCCAATCTTCCTTGCACCTATGCTAATTCTAACTGATCCACTTGTAATTAGAACTACATTAGGCATGAAAAAGTTAATAAAGGAGAAATCATAAATGAAAAAGCAAATTATTGTATCAAGCATTATTGCTGCTACTATTCTAAGTGGCACCGGTATCGCCGTTTTAAACGAAAACGCCAGTGCCGAACCAAATACTGATGGCACCCCACTTTTAGCTACCACCAATAGTCTATCCACACCAAAGTTAATTAGCACTTCCAAAAACGAAACGGTCTATGTCATAACCGACGATAATGGTAATCCTAAATCAAAATTTATTGGCAGCACTCTTTATAAAGGCACCGAAGAATTGCCATTTAATTTCAAAGTTACTTACTATCTTGATGGTCAAGAAATTTCTGGAAAAGATCTAGCAGGAAAATCCGGCCACGTCAAAATCGTTTATAATTATGACTCCACTGCTAAATATCAGGGTAAGTTTGTTCCATTCTTGGCCGTCACTGGTGTTACATTGGATAGCGCTAAATTTAACAACGTCAAAGTATCAAATGGCAAAATCATCAGCGAAAGCTCTAACAACTATATTATCACTGGCTATGGTCTCGCTGGCATCAATCAAGATCTTGGCGTAGATTTTCTGCCAGATAACTTTACTATAGAAGCTGACGCTACAGATTTCAAATTAGAAAATACCTATACCGTCTTTTTAAACGATATCTTAGCTGATTTAGATACTTCTAAATTAAATACTTTGGACGAACTTACTAGCTCAGTCTACCAACTTGAAGATGGTATTAATAAACTCGTAAACGGCGCCACCGAACTTTCAAACGGTCTTGGCACTGCCCTTGATGGCACTAAAACCCTCTTTGAAGGCTCCAAAACTCTGGCTGGTGGAATTTCAGAACTATCCACTGGTGCTACCGCTATATCAAGTGGATTAAATACTCTTACCGAACATAACAACGACTTACGATCCGGAATCGCCACTATTATCGAAGGCATAATCAACAATCTTAATAATTCTTTGGCCGAACAAGGTATCACTATTACTACAGCCAATTACAGTGTAGTTTTGCCTCAAGTTATCTCGAACTTTGAAAACAGCCTAACACAAATCAATGCAGCTATTTCTGCCTATTGCGGCGGAGAAAATGTTCCCGCTATATGTTTGGAACATCAAGCCACCGCAACCACCCTCGAACAAAGTATTGCCTCCCTCACTCAGAGTACTGAACTTCTTGCTGGTTTCATTAAACTCAAAGATGGCATTATCGATTACACCGATAATGTCGAACGGGCCGCTAATGGTAGCAAAGTTCTAGTCGCCGGCGCCGCCAAACTCGCCGCTGGTGCTACCGAAATCTCAAAAGGTCTTGGTAACTTAGTCGAAGGCGAAACCAAACTCTACGAAGGCTCTGTCACCCTAAAAGATGGCCTAAGTACTTTCAAAACTGTAGGTATCGATAGGCTCGTCAACTTTGCTAATAAAGATTTATCAAACTTCACCAGAAATGCTCGTAGCACCATCAATGCTGCCGCCAGCTACAAAAATTTCGGCAACACTGATGCTAAATCTGTCAAATTTATTGTAAAAACCCCTTCTATCTAATTTGTGGTATAATTATAATGTATGGCAAAGACTAATAAAGTCGTTTCTGACTACAACGGTTACGATTACAAAAAAATCTTCTGGGAAGATGCCGATCGCGAATATGAAGATCAGGCTGACCGTATGGCTATTCGTAAACTTTTACCCAAAAGAATGGAAAAATTCGCCGACATCGGTGGTGGTTATGGTCGCCTTGCTAACGAATATTTAAAACGTGCTCACAAAATCTATCTTTTTGACTATTCGAAATCCGAACTTGCTCAAGCTAAAGAAATTTACGGCGACAAAATTGATACCAAAGCTGGCGATATTTATAAACTCCCCTTTAGAGACAACGAGCTCGACGGTCTCATGATGGTCCGTGTCACTCACCATCTTGAGCATCTCGATACCGCTATCGAAGAATTGTATCGCGTACTAAAACCAGGTGGTGTAGCCGTCATCGAAGTAGCCAATAAGCGTACCCTTCCCAAAATGGCTCGCTATATCACGCATCGCTCTAAGGAAAATCCTTTCTCCAAAAAACCTTCCAACTACACGGAGATCTGCGAAACTGGTTTTTACAACTACCATCCAAAATACGTAGAAGAGATCTTCAGAAGAACCGGTTTTAAACAAGAAAAAGTTCTCTCTGTTTCTAATTTCCGCAGCAAAACTTTAAAGAAAGTTTTCAAAACCAGAGGTCTCGTCAAAATGGAAAATACCGCCCAGCAAGCTTTAGCGCCAATTAGATTCGCTCCCTCAATCTATTATAAGTTGAGAAAACCAGAAAAATAGTGTATAATATATAGTACGGGGCAGTCGTTCAACGGATAGGACATATCCCCTCTAAGGATACAATGCTGGTTCGATTCCAACCTGCCCTACCATACAGGTTCGAATGGAGCGAGCGAACAGCTCGCGACATCATTTTCTGTCGATCCTACTATAACACTAATTCTTTGTTTTTATATTACCCTGGAGATTTCAGACAAAGTTGTTTCACCCCGGAGTGCCGCTAGCACTCCTTTTTGTTCCAAGGTCAACATTCCATTCTTTTTTGCTTCTTTTTCAATTGCATCTGTATTTACGTCAGCTACATCACCACGAATAAATGCCTGAATATTTTCGGAAACCACCAATTGTTCCATGATTACCGTCCGTCCACTATAGCCAAATGGTTCTTTATCCGTTGGTACTGGATCATACAATGTGATATCGCCAGACTCAATATCATCCGGCTCTATATCAAAATACGCCTCTTTAGCTAAAGCCTTATCCAACTTAGTTGCTTTCATTGTGTCATCTGTATATATTGGAGCACTCTTATCTTCAGCATCGTCAAGCATATCAAAATCAATTCCTTTTATCCCTTTCAACCATTTCTTGTCTACACCAGCAAGCACACCCTTAATATATTTTGCTTCAGCCTCAGTAGCTTTACGAGCCTTCTTAGACTTAGACAACCTTCTTACTAACCTCTGTGCTACCACCAATCTAATGGAGCTCGAAAAAATTGGGTTTACGCCAATTAAATCAATCATCCTACTAAACGCCGCACTGGTAGAATTTGCGTGGAAGGATGAAAGCACTAAGTGACCAGTAATAGAAGCCTGGATAGCAGTTTTCGCCGTATCAGCATCACGAATCTCGCCCACCATTACTACATCTGGATCTAGACGTAGCACCGAACGAAGACCTTCAGCAAAAGAACCACCATCATTCGTATGAATTGGAATCTGAGAAATACCTGTAATGCCATACTCGATTGGATCCTCAAGCGTAATAATTTTCCTATCCGTACTATTAAGCGCATTCAACATTGAATAAAGTGTAGTAGATTTACCCGAACCAGTAGGACCTACCATCAGCACTAGCCCCCTCGGATGTGAAATCACCTCATTAATCTCTGCAAGTTCACTCTGCGATAAACCAAGTAATTTCAAATTAAGAAGCGACTCGTCGAAATTGAAAAGCCTAAGCACAGCATCTTGCCCATACATCGTCGGAATCGTCTCTACACGAATATTAAGAAGATGCGTAGCTCCATTCACAGTAATATCTTTCTGCATATGCCCAGACTGTGGTTTGTTAGAGGCAGTCGAAACATCTGCTCTAGAAGATAGCTCCCCCATTAAAATTCGATATCTTTCTCTATCAATTATTGCTACTGGATGAAGAAGCCCATCTACACGCATCCGAATCCTAATTTCGTTACGCAAATTCTCAATGTGAATATCCGATGCCCCCAACTTATCTGCCTGATCAATCAAATAATCAAACACTTGTTCGGTAGATACTCCTGCCAACGTCTTGGATACTGACTCAATCGTCTTAGAGTCACCCTCACCACCAATTTTGATATCATCATATTTTACTTCTTTTGGTGGATCATATCTAAGCATCAGGACTTTGTACGCCGACCCAGAAATTAAGAAAAAGTCTGCCCTCTCACCATGATCCAGATAGTCTTGTCTCATTTTGTCAATCACAGACTTTGGCGTTTGACTTGTTACCATAAACTGAAAGTGCTGGTCACCACCACCTTTAGACAAAGGCAGGATAAAATCATTGTGCATCTGTTTTATTGTCACTAAATCTTTTAGTAGAGGCACTGTTTCTTCAAAATCTCGTGCATCTAGATAAGGCAAGCCAAGTATTTTCGAACGCTCACGAGTAGCCTTTTCCTCGTTATCACGCCTCTTTTGTTGTATTTCCCTTTCATCCATAAAACAATTATACCATAAGCTCTAGAAAATCAAAACACCGCTAGAGCAAATCGGTATCAAGTATTATATATACCGCATAATCTGGATAACGCTTTTTTATTTTTCGTCGGATTTCTTTAGTTTTCTCCTCCGCTTCTCTCTCATTAAAATCAAATATCAAATCGAATGTCAACACTTTATATTCCTCATCTAGATAAAATCCATGCATTTGTTTTATAGTAGGATAGTCTTTTAAAGTTTCTTCCACAAAAGAACGCATTTTTTTAGCCAACCCGCTATCGTTTGCTGCATACACTCCAATTGTTAAAATCACTCCACATTTTTCGAAAACTTTTATTTCTATTTGTCTAGATAAATGATGGATCTCTTTCGTGCGAAGCTCATCAGCCACTTGAATGTGTGCTGTTGCGATTTTCTTATTTGGTCCATAATTATGCAATGCCAAATCGTACACCCCTTGCACATCATCAAAACTATCAATCGTCTTCTTGAGTTTTAGTCTCAGTTCTGCATCCGTTTCTGTACCAATCAAATCATTCACTGCATCAATCAATATTTCAATTGCCGTCTTAATTATCGCTATTGCAATAATCACGCCAATATAACCCTCCAAACTCACGTGCCAAAAAAAGCTAATCAATGCCCCTATTAGCACCGAAAGCGACAAAGCTGCATCCGAAATTGCATCAATTCCACTAGCCCTAAGGCTCCCAGAGTTCAATTTCTCACCTTTATTCTTGACGTAACGACCAAAGAAAAATTTTACAATTACAGCAATGCCCACAATCACTAAACTAATTACCGAATAATCCGCCTCTTCTGGCGTGATAATTTTTTCTATCGATTCTTTAAAAGCAACTAGACCGGCCGCTAGCACGATAATTGCTACAACCAGTGCTGAAAAATACTCAATTCTACCATAGCCAAAAGGATGTTTTGCATCTGGCCTTTTTTGCGACAACCTCACCCCAATAATTGTCACCACCGAAGACATTGCGTCGGTCAAATTATTTACAGCATCAAGCACAATCGAAATTGACCCTGCAATCAACCCAACTGTCGCTTTAAAGCCCACCAAAATCAGATTTACGATCACTCCGAAGATGCTGACTTTTATGATTTCTTTTTCTCTCTTCATTACTACTTCTTGATTCTTTTAATAAAATGATAAAACAACGGATGCACTGCTAAAGGCCTTGATTTAAATTCCGGATGCGCTTGTGTCGCTACAAAGAAATCACAGCCCGGAGCCTCTACAAATTCCACTAATTTCCCATTTGGAGAAGTTCCTGAGACTTCCACTCCACCTTTTTTGATTTCTGGCAAAAATTTCTGATTCACTTCATAACGATGTCGATGTCTTTCAACTACTTTCACGTCGCCACTTTTTAGAACCTCTGTACCATAAACATAGTCACCATTTTCAAAGTCTTCACGATAAAGTTCCGCTGTCAAAGTCTTCTTTCTAAGCTTCGCCGGATAATCTCCTAACCGCATAGTTCCGCCAGTTGATTCCTTGCCTCTTTGATCTTCCATAATATAAATTACATTATTATTTGCCTCAGCACCAAATTCCTCAGAATTTGCTTTTTTCACACCACCACGCCTAGCAGCCGCAATGCAAGCCACCTGCAATCCTAAACAAAGCCCAAGATATGGTAAATTATTTTCTAATGCATACTCCGCCGCTTTAATTTTTCCTTCCACTCCACGTACCCCGAACCCTCCAGGTACTACAATCCCGTCCAGTCCACTCAACATCTTCTCTGCCGAATTCTCTTCCAAATCTTCTGCATTAACCCATTTGAGTTCCAAATTTACTTTATTATATGCTGCCGCCGCCTTTAAAGCTTCTGTCACACAAATATAAGTGTCTTCATTTCCCACATATTTCGCCACTAAGCCCACCTTTATGGTCTGACCAAAATCCGTCGCTCTCAAAACCGAGAAATCCTTCCATTTAGTCATATCTGGCTCTTTTGTGTCGCCTACAAAATCATTCAAAATATCCAAAACTCCAGATTTCAAAACATTAAACGGTACGTCGTAAACTGAATTAATATCTGGTAAATTTACCACCGCATCACCTGAAATTCCCGAAAATGCCGCAATTTTTTCGCAGATTGCTCTCGGCGCAGGCTTTTCCGTCCTGACGCAGACAATATCCGGAATAATACCAAAACCACGCAAATCCTTTAAAGCATTTTGAGCCGGCTTCGTTTTTAATTCTTTAGACGTATTAATCCATGGCACATACACCACTGAGAGATATAGACAATTTTTCCTGCCCACCTTATTAGCAAAAAGCCGAATTGCTTCAATAAATGGCAAGCCTTCATAATCACCCACCGTTCCACCAATCTCTACAATATGGACGTCACTATCTTTCGAAGCTAGAGCAATTTTCTCCTGCACCAAATCCGTGAAGTGTGGCACTAATTGCACTGTTTTCCCATGAAACCCACCAGCTCGTTCTCTTTCAATTAACTCTTTATAAATCGAACCGGACAATGTAATGGAATATTTCGAAGTCTCAAAATCTAGAAATCTTTCATAGTGCCCGAGATCCAAATCCGTTTCTACTCCATCATGTGTCACAAAACATTCCCCATGCTCCACCGGATTTAAAAGCCCCGCATCCACATTCAAATACGGATCACATTTTTGCATTGTTACATTATAGCCTTTGGCTTTCAAAATCGCGCCCATCGAAGCCGCCGTGATTCCTTTTCCCACACCAGAAAGTACGCCACCAGTCACAAAAATATATTTACACCTCTTCATATGTTTTCATTATATCAAAAAACGCCAAAAATGGCGACTATGACGGAAGGGACAAGATTCGCATCGAGCGCGAAGCGCGAGATCCGATATCTTGCTTTTTAATATTTTTGTACAACAAAAATGGCGGAAGGGACAAGATTCGAACTTGCGATACTTTCGTATGCTGGTTTTCAAGACCAGTGCCTTAAACCACTCGGCCACCCTTCCATTTACAATTATATCATAACTGGTAATTTTACTCAAATTGTGGTATAATTATAGTAGTGGGCTTGAGGAGGCCCATTTTTATTTGCAGGCGCAAAGAACACTAGTACATTAAAAAGGAGGAGCTGTCATGAATATCAATATGGGAACCTACATAGCGGCATTATGCATAATTGCCGTAGCCTTGCTCATGGTAGTCAAAAACTACTTTAATATCAAAAAGAGCAAGAATCATGCAACACCTGAAGAAGACAGCATGTTCAAACTCGCGAAAACTATCCGCGAAGGAGCAAAAGTCTTCATGAAAACTGAATATCGGACTATCGTTCCAGTAGTAGTATTAATAGCACTAGGATTCTCACTTTTTATTGAGTCTACTAGTGGATTAACCTTTGCACTCGGAGCATGCATGAGTAGTGCCGCCGTCTTTATCGGTATGTATGGTGCCACTTATGCAAACTATCGCGTAGCTAGGCGTGCTTTCAAGAGCAAATCAGTTGGCAGAACTGTCTGGACCGCCTTGAAGGGTGGTAGCATTTCTGGATTATCAGTTCAAGCTTTTGGTATGCTCGGTATCACAATAATCTATATCATACAGTACCTGTTTTTCAAGGACTATTCTACCGGTCACGGATTAATCGCCGGTCTGGAATGTGATGCCAATATCATGAGATGCACGACCTATGCCCTAGGTTGTTCAACTGTCGCCATGTTCAACCGTGTTGCTGGTGGAAATTTCACCAAATCTGCCGACATTTCATCGGATATTCTCAACAAATTACGGCATGATTTGCCGGAAGATGACCCGAGAATCCCTAATGTCTTGGCAGACTTTATCGGTGATAACGTCAACGATATCGCCGGTAATTGTTCCGATTTGTTGGAAAGTTTCGTAGCAACACTGGTTGCATCGTCACTAATCGCCGGAATCGTTTTTAAGCAGAATGGTTCTACCGCCACAGATCTTTACAATCTGACCTGTCTTTTCCCTGTCGTAATTGCTACCATTGGTTTATTTGGTTGTGTAATCGGCATTGGAACAGCTATGCTCAGAAAAGAAAGCATGGGTGAAAATCCTGCCGGAGAATTAAACTTAGTTACATATGTCTCCGCAGGAATTACTATCGCTGGCAGTTTAATAGTGTCGTATGCTATGTTTGGCGAAATCGAAGTCTATCCTAACTGGAAGGCTGGTTGGTTGTCACCGTGTATTGCGGCTTTACTCGGCATAATTTCTGGTGTCGGCATTGGTAAAATCACAGAGATTTATACAAGCACAGATTATGGATTTGTAAAATCTCTAGCCAAAGTATCTCCTGAAGGCGCCGCATTCTTGGTCACTTTAGGAGATGCACTCGGATTTAGATCTTGTCTGCCGCCCGGAATTGCTATTGCAGCTTCAATCGTATTGTCATACATCACTTGCGGACTGTATGGCATAGCAATCGCCGCACTCGGCATGTTGTCGTTCGTCGGCGCCACTGTTTCGATTGATGCCTTTGGGCCAATCTCAGACAATGGTGGCGGTATAGCCGAAGGCTGTCATTTAGACCCTGAAGTTAGAGCTATCACCGACAAGCTTGATGCTACTGGCAACACCACCGCTGCAATTGGCAAAGGTTTTGCCATTGGCTCTGCCGCCTATGCTACAGTCTCTTTAATTTTTGCTTATGTCGGCAATTTCACTGACGGAGAAATCACGTTAAACATGGCAGACCCGATCACTATCGCTGGTGGTCTTGTTGGCGCAGTACTGGTAGCCTACTTTATGGCACTACTGATGTACAACACTATCGACGCCGCTGTAGCCATGGCTGATGCTGGCGACAAGCAATTAACGGATCACCCCGGCATTCTAACCGGCGAAGAAAAGCCAGATTACGAAGCCATCATCGAAATGGCCACCAAATTAGCCCTCAGAAAAATGTTGATACCATCAATACTGGCAATTGTCATTCCTATCCCCTGTTTATTATTGGGATACGAGTTCGTCGGCGGCATGCTTGTCGGAGCTACTTTCGTAGCAATTCCTATGGCTATTTTCATGGGCAATTCCGGCGGAGCCTTCGACAATGCCAAGAAATATGTTGAAGAAGGTCTGCTCGAAGGCTATGAAAAAGGCAGCGATGCCCATAAGACCACTGTAGTCGGCGACACTATTGGCGACACCAGAAAAGACGTAGTCGGAGTCGCCTTGGACATCTTCATTAAAATGATGTCCACCGTAGCAAACACACTCGCACCGGTGTTCTCATCAGTGCGCCTGTTCTAATCCTCAAAAAGCCCCCAGGTAACTGGGGGCTACTTTTTTGCCTCAAAATCCATACTCTACCCCCATTGTATCACACTTATGCTTATTTGTCAAGCTACAAAAACTCTACTCAGCATTCGTATAAACATTTGTTACATCATCTAAATCATCTATCGCGGACAGCAAATTCTCTAATTTTTCCGCATTTTCAGCTTCTACTGGTACATAAGAGGTTGGCACATATTGAAGTTCGGCTGAAGTTACTGTCATCCCTGCATCAACCAAAGCTTGTCTTACCTTCATCAAATCCGACGCATCCGTATAAATCACTGTGTAGTCATCTTCTTCAGTTGCATCTTCTGCTCCAGCTTCGAGCGCTGCCATCACGGCATCATCGCCTTTTTCGGAAATTTCAATTACACCTTTTCTTGCAAATTGGAACATCACGCTCCCTGGATCCGCCATCCGACCGCCATTTTTATCTAAAGTATGACGTACTTCTGGCATCGTCCGATTCTTGTTGTCAGTTGCTACTTCTATTACAATTCCTACGCCACCAGGTCCATAGGCCTCGTAAACTTCTTCAATCAACGCCGCCGCAGATTTATCCGCGACTCTAGCAATCGCTCGCTCAATGTTTGCTTTCGGCATATTAGCAAGACGTGCCTTTTCTAACACCATCGCAAGACTCGGATTCATGTTTGGATCCGTACCAGCTCTAGCCGCAATCGCAATTTGATTTCCAATTTTAGTAAAAAGCGCTCCTCGCTTCGCATCCACCACAGCTTTTTGTCGTTTAGTCGTCGCCCATTTACTATGTCCTGACATTTTTAGCTCCCAAAAATTAATATTATAACTTTAGTTTATTTTACCACTTTTTCTTAGAGATGTCTATTCTATAGAATCTTCTTCTGTTTCTACTATTTTTTCCTCTGCACCACTGTTTTCTGCTACTTCTACTTCATTCATCCCCGCCTCACTTATATCTGTCTCTATTGGGTCTATCTTATCCATCATCGTCATTTCATTTGTTTCTTCTAGCAACACATTTTGATCACCATCTTCTGTTTTTTCTCTCATTTCTCTTTCCATTTTCTCTCGTACTTCTTTCTCAATCATCTCACGGCGCACTTTTTCTTCAATTTCTGCTCTGAGTTCTTCGTCAGTTCTTGGATTAGATTCAATATTTTTATCTACCGCCTTTTTGCCAGTAGTCTTAGAAATAATCCAAGCCGCAAGCGCTGTTACCACAAAAGCGAAAACAGCAAAACCAGACAAAGCAGCCATTTTTAATGGAATATCTATATAACTTGGGAATAACAATAGTATTCCGTAAACCGTACAATACAATTCACAAGCCACCGAAGTAATCTTTAGAGGTTTCACTACTTTTGTAGTCTCTTTAATGCTTAGCACATTTGAAACCCAAAACCCCATGCCAGCTAGAGACACCAAAATCGAAGTTATTATCGCCGTCGCAGATGGCACGGTATCTTCAACAAAAACACTATCATCACATTCGTATTCCTCTATTCTAGTCCTTTTTCCATTAGTAGTCTGCAGCTGATTATAATTATATGTATCTGTACAATAATCTCTGCGAACAAGAGCTGTATCATATGATGGTATCACATCCCATATCAAAAACATCCCCAAAATCGCCGCCAAAACCCCACTAATTAGCCCCATTAAAGCCACAGACTGCACCACTCTAGTACCTTTTTCCATCCGGATAAGGTTATTTACCCCCACAAAAAGCACTAATGTCAAAATTCCCACCGTTGCCAAAATTCTCAATAGGTTAAAAGTCTCTGGAGAGATCTTATCAACCGTTAATAAAAGAATCGCACCAAGCACCAGCCCACCAATCAAAAAGCAAACCGCCGCCCACAAAAATCCTTTCTTAATTTTATCAATTGTTACTAGTGTTGATTCCTTAAATATACCGTTCATGCTTTCATTATACCATATTTCATTTTTTTCCAAATCACTCGCACCAGAAACGGCACTAAAACCAAATATAAAAGAAACACTTTTGGATTATACGGATCAACCCGAATCAAAAATTGTTCCATAGAAGAAAACCACCCCACCACCAAAATATGAAAATCTAACAATTTCTCCGCCAAGAATCCCACGCAAGCCGAGATAACTGGCACCCCTGCAAAAATACCAGTCAAAAATACTAGTCCCATCGCATATGACAAAGTCGGAAGAATTAACAAATTTGCCACCACCGAAATAATAGACACTTGTCCAAAATAATACAGTGTAATTGGTAGAGTCATCAACGTCGCCGCAATGGTAGTAAGCACCGTCGATGCAATAAATCCCGGTTTTTTCCCGCCATAGAAAAACCTCAAAAGACCCGGGCCTAGCATCATAATCCCCATGTAGCTTGCAAATGAAAGCAGCCACCCCAAGCTGATCAAGAATAGCGGGTTTAGCATCAATGTAAATGCTGCCACCATTAATATCAACCGCCATGCCGCAATTTTTCTTCCTACGTACCAAGAAAAAAGAGTTAAAATCGCCATCACTCCCGCTCGCATAATTGAAGGCGTCCAACCCACCATGCACATAAAAAACAAAATAAATAGTATTGAAAACAAAAGTCCTGCAAATCTTGATATCTTCCCAAAAATTTTTCTAGCGATTTCTACTAGAATAGAAAGATGCGCTCCACTCGCCACCACAATATGCGTCAATCCCACCATTCTTAAATTCTCCGAAAGTTCCTTGTCCAGTTCTGTCTTCATCCCTAATAAATATGACATTCCAAGTTTTGCTTCCCTTTCTGGTAGCTCATCCTCAATCCTTTCTGCAAGCCAATTCCTCGCTCCCATCACTAATTCTTCTGTGGAATTATCTACCCCTAAATTCACTTCCGCATCAGAGGAAAGTACCGTTGTTATCCGACAAAATGCCAGCACCATCCCTGCAATCAAACATAACCCCACCGTCAAGAACTTTGGCCAAAAATACATCAAAACAAACACAAAAACTACTAGAATAAGCCACCACCATGCCCCAAAATAATTGATCTTAAAAATTAAGCCTAGCACCATACCTATCAAAATCCCAGCCGAAAGCATCACTATTCCCCACGATTGGTGTAAGCCCCGTCCCCACAAAAAACTCAAAATTTTTTGCATGAAAAATTATAGACACATCTAAAGTTAAAAATCAACCCCCTACCTCTAGCTTATGCTTTTAAAACCTTCAAAAAATGTTATAATTAAACTGTGCCGCCGTAGCTCAGTGGATTAGAGCGTCTGTCTTCGGAACAGAAAGTCGTGGGTTCGAGTCCCTCCGGCGGTACCATTTTTTTAGATATTCATTTTCATCATATCAATCATCAAGTTTATAATACAAAAAATAAAAAAGGCCGAGACTAGCTCGACCTTTTTTAAGAAAGGAGCAAACTTATGATGTATGTACTATTAAGTATACGAATTAGGGCAAACGTGAATACTCAACCTGACCATTATGCATCACAACATGACCATGATCAGCTCCGTCGCCGATATAAATGTCTACTCTACCATCAGCGCGCTCATACATAGCGCAGATAGACCAATCATCTTCTGGGATATTGGCCTCCATAAGCAATCTTTCATCATTTTCAAGCCTCTTAGGCCTGTTTTTACAAGTACTATCATCCTGACCGCCATAGCGTATAGCATCATACTTCTTCTTCAGACGATCAAACTCCATCTTCCTAAGAGTAAACTCATTCTTGGCCGAATGATACTCCTCCAAGGCCTCCGCATGATCAGCACGAGCAGCCTTCAGATTTTCCAAAATCTGCTCACATTCATGATTATCCGGACGCGGCATCGCACGTTTTTTTGCAATTGCTTCGTCTCGCTCGACCATAAGTTTTTTGGCGAGGCTTTTATAAAACTCCGCGCCTTCTAGATATACTCTGGCAGAAGAAGGATCAGTGCTAGGATCAGCTGCCTTTATTCTAAGGGAATCCTCATTCTCGTTACATACTGATATTGTAACGATAATTTCATGAATCTCTTCCTTGCACTTAAGCTGTTCATTATTATATTCCTTCCATTTTTCGTCTTTTCTTTCTCCAGCTTCATCGTAACTTTTTTGCAATTCGTCTACAATTTGATACTTCTTGGCAGCTATGTCGTTCTTGAGAGATTTTTTCTTCTCAGCCTTTAACATCTCATCACGAGCTGCTAGCATCGCATGATAGGCCTTTTTAGATAAAAAATTGTCTTGATTTATCATAGTTATACCTCCTTTTTAAGGAACCGCGGGATACCCCGTACGATATATATTATAATACCAACAGCAAAAAAAGTCAATAAAAAAATCCCTTTTGGGAATGGTACGCCCGATAGGAGTCGAACCTACGACACCCAGCTCCGGAAGCTGGTGCTCTATCCACTGAGCTACGGGCGCACGTCTCACATATTATAACATAATTTACATTATAATGCTATTTGTAATATTTAGTAGTAATTTTAAACTTTTTATGTTAAAATTAAACAAACAGGTCATATTCAAACAAAGGACTCATTATGCAAACAAAAAAACTAAAATTAAAAATATTAACATGTGGTCTAGCTGCTATATTTAGTTTATTTTCGTTATGCAACGTTTCAGCAATAGAATCCGAAAAATTAACCGTAACTTACCCTTATTACGGATTCGTGGAAGATCCAGAAAATCCTTGGCAAACAGCGTATGATGCATTAGACGAAACTGGAACTATTGAATATAGTGATGCCTATTTTTATGAATCATCTCCTGGCGACCACCCAGAATTACGTGCCATGTCTTATGCCTTAGCACTAGCAGGATACGAAAACCAAGCTGATGGTTACCCATCCACATCTAGTACGCCAAATCCAAAACTGCTAGGATTGCTTGATCAACTTGGATTTTCAGATTATCAAAGTTGGGATATTTCTTCAGAACAAGATGGTCACTCCATGGGTACGACCATCGGTCATAAAACCCTTGCTAATGGACAAGAACTAATTGTCGTTGCACCACGAAATTACAACTACATGACAGAGTGGCTTTCGAATTTCAATGTAGGGACAAGCGGGGATCATGCTGGCTTTACTGAATCTGCCAACTTAATTGTAAATAGATTGAATCAATATATTAATGATCACGATTTTTCTAATTATAAAATTTGGATGGTCGGTTATTCACGTGGTGGCGCAGTGATAGATCTTGCCGCAAAAAACATCAATACTAATATATCGAATTACAAATTGGCACCAGAAGATTTTTATACTTATACCTTTGGTGCACCTCGAGCAAGTATAACTGAAACCAACTACTCAAATATCCACGACGTAAAAGACGGAAACGATCTACTACTTGGCTATGTCTTTCCTGAGTTATGGGGATTTTATAATACTGGCGTATATGAAGAAATTCATCCTGCCGATCTAGAAATCACTTCATCTGTAATAGATATTTCCAATCTAGCAGATAGCTCTAAAGCAATAAATCTACTTGCTTCTAACGACGGAATGACTCAAGAGGTTGGAATTTTAAACGGCAGAGATTTTATGGATGCATGGCTTCAGTTTGTCTATAATCATGGACTCACGCGCGAATATTTTGATACCGAAATCAAATCTCCACTTTCAGCAATTATGAAAGCTTACCAACTACGAACTCTAGATAACCAAAGCGACTTTCTAAATTTTATCAAAGACGATAGCAAAGGGATGGCTGGCATGGTTGCTGGAAATGCTTTTATAGATTTAATGACTGGCGGATATGGCGAAACTATGGAGGAAGCTCTGAACAATTATCCACCATATCAAGAACTCGTTAGAGTTTTAAATGGTACAGCCACGGATGCTGATGTAGATGATTTTCTGGCATATCTTACAAGATATATTGGCGAATATAGCGATTATGAAAATAAGTTTGGTACTACTCCTGCAATTACCGAAACAGAATTTACCATCATCAAGGAAAACTTGCCAAAATTAGTAAAAGCTTTGGCCCCAATTCTCATAGCCGATGCAGCATACACTCAAGCCACCTTTGGTGATAACTACTCTCTATTTTATACATACACTTTAGTTTCTAATGCCGAAAAACTTGTTATTGGGCATATTCCAGAAAGCATCATGCCAATCCTAAAAAGCTTAATCCCATCTAAAGATGAGGAACAATCAATAATTGTTCCAAATACTGGCTTCAAAACTGAAGTCCAAACAGAACAAACATTATCGGTAAATTTCCCTCTAGAAATAGTTGCCATCTCATTCGTCATAATACTATTATCTAGCCATCTAGCAAAAATTCCAATAATCAAAATAGCCCCTACCGGAGCATACGCATGGTGGTACCGGGTGGAATTGAACCACCGTTGGCGAAGCCCGGTGGTTCCCAACAAAAAATAGCCCCTACTGGAGCCTATGCATGGTGGTACCGGGTGGAATTGAACCACCGACCTCGGGCTTATGAGTCCCACGCTCTAACCAGCTGAGCTACGGTA
>JAUMXO010000006.1 GCA_030529135.1 Candidatus Saccharimonadota bacterium
CAGTATTATCGGTACCTTTAATAGTTAGAGTGTAGCCTGTATAGTTATCAGTGGCTACTTCGATATTAGCTCGTTCAGTATCTTTACTCGTAGCAAAAGTACCATCATAAGAAGTAGGGACGATGTTAAGCATAGCTCCGGTAGTATTTACAGTAAGATCCATACTAGATACTCTAGCAGCAGCCTCAACTAAATTTGAATCTGGCGCTATAGGCGCTATCATAAACCCCATAATTATTAATATCAAAAACGAAGCCAGAAGACCAGCTCGTGGTATGAAAGTCCTTTTTCCGCGAATGCGAAAAGAAGGCTTTATGTTTAATGTTTGTGTGACCATTTATTTTCCCTTTTTTAATTTAGATATTGCTACTTTTTATTTTTATGCAAATAACTGTGTATGATCTCTACTGCTTTTAATAATACCTCCCACATAGCGTTTTGGCAAGAAATTTTTTCCAGAAATTAAGCTCTACCTCTATAAAATAGTGTTGTAAAATTTACAACAGCCAAAAAATCTTCTACGAAACATTGACATTTAAGCAAAAGTGTGATATAATTAGAATGTAACTGTTGTCAGTTAGTAGCTTAACAGGGGGTAAAAATGAGTATGAGCGAAAAGATAGTGCAGCATGGAATAGAAATGGAGGCATTAAAATTAGAATATAACAAATATGCCGCCGAAAGCAGAGCTGCGCTAAGACTTACCCTGACCCGCATTGAGAACCTCAAAGAGGCCCTCGAAATGACCGGTCAGGACAACCCGTTTGACTTGATTGAAAGTCGCATTAAGACTTTCGAGTCAGTCAAGGGTAAATGTAAGACTCGCGGGTATGAGCTAAACATTGAAAGTATCCGCGAGAACGTCAAGGACGTGGCTGGGATCCGCATCGTCACGAAATATATCGATGATGTGCAGAAGCTCGTAGGTCTTCTGGAAAAGATTCCAGGGCTCAACATAGTCGACAAGAAAGACTATATTACAGAGCCCAAGCCGAATGGCTACTCCAGTATCCATCTTGGATGCAAGGTAGAAGTTTTCACCGGAGTAGATGGCTCCAAGCTGGTCCCTATCGAGATCCAGCTGAGAAGCTACTCAATGAACCTCTGGGCTACCCTGGAGCACGATCTCAAATATAAAAATGAGAACCCGTCTCCTGAGGTGACCAAGAAGTTCAAGCGTATCGCTGAATTCCTCCGTGAATTCGACGAAGAGGCGATCGCTCTTCGCGATTATCACGAAATCAGCGAGAGTAACCTCGAAAGCTCCACTAGCAAAGAGAATGCCGAGACTATTATTAACATGGTCTAGACATTTTCTAGATACCCTCCCAAAAAGCCTCAGCTTATGCTGGGGCTTTTTCATGTCTTACTAAACTTCAGAGTAGCTCATTAAAGTCTTTAAAACCATTCACTATATTTACCAAACAATTTCAAAAACCAAACTTAGAGCTATCAACCCACCCATGATCAGGTTAAGCACCAAAACATTAAGCAGATGCACTCGCCACTCACTAACAATATTTGCGACAAACTCCCTGACCGCCGCGTTTATATAAAAATACCATCTTGTCTTACTACCCACCCCCTCAACTTTTAGACCATTTTTATTAGCAATAATACCGCTCCTAAAAACATGGTAATCAGAAGTAGCAAAAGCTATCTTTACATCCTCAAGAGAATTTATGGATTTTTTAGAAAGATTTTTTAGGATAGCTTTCTTGCTATAACGCATATTCTGCCAAGTATTTATCGAACGATTTTCTACCAAAATGCGCCCGCGCGGTATTTTTTTCATCTCCAAATATTTTGCCATCGCATCTGCCTCAGAAATGACCTCATCACCACCCTGACCACCAGACACCACGAAAATCAATTTTTTACCACCAAGTTTTTGCTGCTCTCTATCAAAACTAAGCGCTCTTTCCACTCTCCCCCGAAGAAACGGAGTAAGATTTAAATCTTTCCCCGGATAACATCCCAGAATTATCATATAGTCCTGCTCTAATTTCGGACGATGCCGACCAGCCTTAATAGTGCAAACAAATGAGGCCACCAGCATACATTCAAAATATACCAAAGTAATATCCACGATATTTTCTAGGAAAATTACTAAATGAAAATCTTCGCGAGTAGTTATATCCAAAAAATTTATCAAAATATTATCCAAATTAATATCTAAAGCTATTGCCACCAAAGCACAAACACCTATAAATATACCAAGTAAATTGTTAAAATTCCTACCCTCGCGATAAATCACCACAATACTACCCAGCATCAAAAGCCCAGAGAGAATTATTGCAATCGGAAAAACCAAATAAGAAACCTCAGAAAATAGTCCCAAAAAGCTCATATAAAGAATTTCCGGCCCAAGATCCCCGACTTCCGTCTGTATCTCTATCAAATTTGACAATTGTGATGCTAAAAGTATTATCGTTGACCCAAGAAATATAATTAAGCCCACCACTAACATAATCTTATAAGAATACATAGTCTTCTTAGACGCTCTGAAGATATAAAAAATACAACCAATTAATGTAATAATCGTAAAAACTAATGCCAAGATATTCGATACCAACATTAATAATATTATAACAATTAATCAAAAAACTCGCTATTTTTATCTAGCGAGTTTTTTGATTATTTTCTGAGACCAAGTTTGGAAACGGTCTTCTTATAAAGCTCAAAATCTGTCTCTTCGAGATATTTTAGAAGTTTTTTACGCTTCCCTACCATCTGGATAAGACCACGTTTAGCCATAAAGTCATGTTTATTATTCTTAACATGCTCAGTCACTTCTTTGATGCGAGCAGTCAGAATAGCCACTTGAACTTCAGGAGAACCAACATCGTTCTTATTTCGAGCGACACTGGCAATAGCTTTATCTTTATTCTCTTTTGTTATCATAGTAGCACCATTATACCACAGAATCATGGTATAATCAAGGGGTGAAACCAGAAAATCCAGAAGACCAAATCATTTTAATAGACAAACCCGCCGGCATTTCCAGCTTTGGCGTGGTAGCCAAAGTACGCGGTCAGCTCAAACAAGAATTTGGCCACAAAATTAAAGTTGGTCACACCGGTACTCTAGACCCCTTTGCCACCGGACTTATGATTTTGCTCTCTGGTAAATTTACCAAAAAATCTAACGATTTTCTAAAAAAAGATAAAGTTTACGAAGCTACTTTAAAGCTTGGCTATATTTCTACCACTGGCGATCCCGAAGGGCAAATTCAACCTTACTTAACCAAAGATCTTCCGGAGGTTATTACCGAGGATGAGGGTGCGAGCCCCGCAAAGACGGGCACAAGCAACTCGTATCCGAAATTGAGTGAGATTGAATTTGTCCTTTCTTGTTTTGTGGGCGAAATAAAGCAAACCCCACCACGTTTCAGCGCTATCAAAATCAATGGGGAGCGCGCTTACAAACTCGCTCGCAAAAATCAAGATTTCAAAATTCCTGCTAGAAAAGTCACTATTTATAGTATCGACATCTTAGACTACAATTATCCCATTCTTAAAATTCGCTGTCATGTTTCTTCCGGCACTTATATTAGAACTCTCGCTGAAGATATCGGCAAAAAACTAAAAACTGGTGCTTATTGCGAGGAACTAAGACGCACAAAAATCGGCGATTACAATATCGAAGATGCAAAGAAACTTGTGCTATAATAAAAGTATGCTAATTGCTAATTCAAAACTTATGAACTCGCCAATCTTAAGTATGCAAGATTCTGGCAGAGTCGCCACGATTACAAATTCTATTGTGAATCCTGACAATCTTAAAATCATCGCTTTCCGCGCCTACGGCGCAGTAAATAAAGATGGCGGCAACCTTCTAGATGTTAGATCTATTCGTGAATATTCTAAACTAGGCATCGTTATTGACTCTCGTGACGAGTTTGTCAGCCCTGACGACGTAGTCAAAATTAAAAAAGTTATTGAGCTGAATTTTAATCTCATTGGGCTTAAAGTCGTGACAAAAAAAGGCACCAAACTCGGTAAAATTATTGATTTTACCGTCACGGAAGACAACTTTTCCGTCCAACAAATCATCGTCAAGCGTACCGCCATTAAAGGCTTTATGGATCCAGAACTAGTCATCCCTCGCGTCGAGATCGCTGAAGTGACCGACGACAAAGTCATCGTCAAAAACGAAGCCAAAACCATCAAAGAACGCGCCTTAAAAGAAGACTTCGTACCAAATTTCGTCAATCCGTTTCGGAAGACCGAAGAACCTGCTCCCGCACCGAGTCATATAGAAACCCCTGCCGAAGAAGATAAGCAGTAAGTTTTTCGTCATCATATTTCGCTCGTTTTTTAGCAATAATTTTTGCAATTTCTTCTTCATCATTTCTATCAGAATTCGCCAAAACCTCATCAATAATATCTTTTGACACGCCCTTTTTCATCAGCTCCATCCTAAGCCTTTTAAGACTCACCCCTTTTTTCACAAACCGATTCTCCACATAATACTCCGCGAACCGTTCATCATCGAGATATTTTTTGGACTGTAATTTCTCAATAATTCTATCGATATAGTTTTTATCTAATTTTTTCTCAAAAATCTTCTTACATAAATAGTCTCTCGTCTCCTTTATACTTCGCGGTCGCACTAATACCCATTCCAGAGCCCTCTGATATAATTTCCCAAATTCTGAAGCTTTTTTAAATTCCTCCAATTGCTCCTCGGATATCACTAAACCCTTCTTGATTTTAAAATCCACCACCTGCGAAACATCCAAAGAAAAGGAAAACTTATCGTTCACATACACATTCACCCGGTCAGGATTCCTCACTCCCTGCTTTAAATCTGTGATTCTAATATCCATGTTGCTTAAACCATTCACCAAGAAGCGCGAAAGTTAATTCGTCTTTTTTTAGTGGTGCTTTCGCGTATTTTACTCGGAACTCCTCCGTTTCATCAAACGGCACCCATTTAATTTCACTTACTTCCTTGTCATTAAAGTGAAAGTCTTCCGGTTTGTTGGTCCAATCAACTGCATACACCCACGCAAAACGATTTTTGTTAAAACCTCTTTCCGTTACTAAACGAAGCTCGCTTGCATCAATCTCAGCTCCGATTTCCTCGCGCGTTTCTCGCACCGCTGCTTCCACAAACGATTCCCCTAAATTTACATGCCCACCCGCCGAAATGTCGTAATCTCCAGGATAACGATCAATTTTATCCGATCTTCTCTGCCACAATATTTCCAATACCCCATCGCTAGAGACTCGATACAAGAACACCACCGCCACGCCTACGATTTTCGAAGACCCAGTTTTTTCCGGATTATTCAAAGCTGAATTCCAACCTTCACCGGGGACAGGATCGCCATTTGGATTATAAACTTGCCACATTTCTTCTTTATGCATTTTACCTCCTAATCCAAAGCTAAATTCCTAATTTTTCGCGTACCTTATTTTCAATTTCAGCCAAAAGCTCTGGTTTTTCTACAAATAATTTTTTCACAGCCTCACGTCCTTGACCAAGCGTTTCTCCGTTATATTTAATAAACGCGCCCGCCTTTTCAAGTACGCCATTAGCTACCGCCAAATCTAGTACATCCCCAGTCTTTGAAATCCCCTCGTTATACATAATATCAAATTCTGCTGTTCTAAATGGCGCTGCAATTTTATTCTTTACTACTTTGATCTTGGTTCTATTGCCTGCAACGTTATCACCATCCTTAATTTGCCCAATCCTTCGAATATCTACTCGCACCGAAGCGTAGAACTTAAGAGCATTGCCACCAGTTGTAGTCTCTGGATTTCCAAACATCACCCCAATCTTCATTCGAATCTGATTGATAAATATCACTGTGGCACGGGACTTGGAAATAATTCCAGTGAGCTTTCGCATTGCCTGAGACATAAGTCGCGCCTGAAGCCCCATTTGTGCATCACCCATATCGCCATCAATCTCTGCCTGTGGCACCAAAGCCGCCACCGAGTCTACTACGATCAGATCCACTGCATTAGACCTCACCAAAGTCTCACAAATCTCGAGAGCCTGTTCGCCATTGTCCGGCTGAGAGATGAGAAGATTCCCAGTATCTACACCAATTTTCTTCGCATAGGCTGGATCAAGTGCATGCTCCGCATCAATAAACGCCGCTTGCCCACCTTGTTTTTGGATCTCCGCAATCGCATGAAGGGCTAAAGTTGTCTTACCAGAAGATTCCGGTCCGTAAATCTCGATAATTCGCCCCTTCGGCCAACCGCCACCAAGCGCCAAATCTAGAGACAAAGATCCAGAAGGAAGTAGCTGTACATCCATCTTTGGCGTCTCGCCAAGTTTCATGATTGAACCATCTCCGAACTGTTTGGTAATCTGAGCAATTGCCAGCTTCAAAGCCTCGTTCTTGCCATCATCTTTAGTGTCTTTATTTTCCACACCCTTATCCGCATCTTTTTTTGCCATATTCTTTCTCCACTTTATAATTAATATCATTGTAGCATATTCCCGTTGACATAGCAATTCATCGGGGTTATACTTAAAAAGGAAATAGGCGTTGACTTATACAGCTGTGTATGGTAGGATTAAATTATGGTTGGATTACTTCTGCTTCTTAGCAGGAGTAATTTTTAGCTTAATAGTCACTTTCATTTCTTCCAGTTCTATCTGCATACAACCTCCTTTCATCTAACCACGTTTATTTTAAACTACGCCCGCACCTATCTCCTGTCACCCCTTATAGCATACCCATATTATAAAATCAACCCCCTACCCATCGCTCATGGTTAAAATATCTCAAACTTTTTTTGCCGCCTGTATCACATGATCAAACAGACATGTAATCGTTAGCGGACCTACCCCGCCAATTACTGGAGTAATCGCAAGCAAGTCTTCTCGTTCTCGCACTTTAGAAGAGACATCACCCTTTATTACTCCATCTTCACTTGCTGTCCCTGCATCCACCACCACCGCGCCAGGTTTTATAAATTCACTTTTAATTAATCCTGGCACTCCAGTTGCAGAAATGATTATATCAAAATCAACAAGTTTTGTAAGATCCGACCCCCGATGAAACATTTCCACATTATATTTAGATTCGGTAAATATTTTAAAAAGTGGCGCACCCACTAGTTTTCCTCGCCCTACCAACGCAATTTTCGCATCACTAAGTTCAATTCCATATCCAGCAAGTAACCACAAAATCGCCGTAGCTGTTGCCGAATCAAAATCGCCATGAGAAGAAAGCCCATCCACATCCTTTGAAGGCAAAATCATCTCCGTCAGAGTATCTGTCTTCTCTTTTTCAAGAATCGGCAGCTGCAGAATAATTCCAGAAATAGCGTTGTCTTTATTAGCAGAGGCAATCTTCTCTGCAATATCGGCAACAGAATTAGCTTTATAATCAATCACAGAAATTCCGATGTCTTCACCATATTGCATTTTTAGCCGCACATATTTAAGAATTACTGGATTATCCGAATCACGAATAATCAAAAGCGTGGGCTTCCTAGAGAAACCTCGTACTTCGCCAGCCTGTCGCTCTTTAATAAAACCGGCTAGCTCTCGCCCGTCTAGGACCTTCACTTTGCTTACCATTTATCTTTGCGCTCCGCGATTCTTGGTGTTAATAATTTCTACCGGCTCCTGCTCTAACCAATAGCCAAATTTATCATAAATCGTACTCGTAATCATCGCCCTAGCCCTAGCCAAATTCGCATAAGTTCCCGCAGATTCATTAATAAGAACTAGTGGTGCCGCTGGATTTACTCTTATACCATAAAGTAGTTGTCCTTTAAACCCGCACTGTTCCACAAACCAAGCCGAATTAATTTTGTTACCATCTCTTCCACGATGTACTGGGTAACCTTTCTCCTCAGCCTTTTCCGCTTCGATTGGATCAAGATAGACATTTTTGAAAAATGAGCCCGCACTCGCCTTCTCTCTAGGATCTGGCAATTTATCTTTGCGTATCGCCGAGACAATTTCTCTCACGCCTTTTGGCGAAAAATCCGCATAACCATAATCTTCGATATATTTTTCCATTGAATTATAGAATGGTCTATCCATATGACCTTTCTTAAACTCCAAAGTCACGGAAGTAATAAAGAAGCGCCCTTTCATTGTGGTGTTCATAATACTTTTACGATAGGCAAACTGCATATCTTTTTTCTCGAGTGTAATAAAGGTATGCGTTGCGGTATCGTAAGCTCTAGCACTCTTAAACACACCAGCTAGTTCCTGCCCATATGCACCAATATTTTGCGCTGGCGCCGCTCCGACTAGACCCGGAATTCTAGACAAAGCTTCTACACCTGTGTAACCTTTTTCGCAAGCATAATCCACAATCGTATCCCAGTTTTCACCTGCCATCACAGTAATCTCACCATTGTTATCATTAAAACCACGCAAACGATTCAGGAGTATCACCCCGTCAAAGCCTTCATCCCGCCCAATTGTATTAGCTCCACCGCTAATGATATAAGTAGGATACCAATAAGCACTGGCGAAATTATAAGCCTCGGGAATATCATTTTCCGACTCAATTTCAAGCACATGCCGACTCGTCCCACCAATCCGCATGGTAGTAAGACTAGAGATAAATACATTTTCGTAGGATTTCATAGGTTATTTCTTATCTTTTTATTGTATCCTATCCTAAAATACTTGTCAATTTTATCCGTAATGAGCAGCAAGCTATGAATTATCAGGAGGGCTGTTAGGAAGGACCTCAGGCAAACCCAGCAATTCTCTGGTCCTTGTAGGCATAGAGTTAATAAGCTGCCTCGTAGGATCGGTATTCATCGTTGCCTTAATTTCATTCAAAGCATTAGTATAGGTTGATGGGTCTAACGCCGGTCGCCCTTTTACCGTTCCTTGATTTGGGTCTAGCAACTCAGGTTTTAGTTTTGCCAACTCTGACATACTCAAGCTGTAATTCTGTTTACCATGATTATTTTTAAGTAAGTCTATTATTTCTTTTAGCTGTTTATTGTCAGTAGCATTTCCAGCAGCATTAAGTAAAGTCTGCGTATTAATTGCAGTTCCTTTCTCCTTCATATATCCTAATATATCATCATTCACACCATTAAGCTGGTTTGGACCTTTCCCTTCAATATTGCTTGCCAGACTTATAGGACCACCTCCAGAAGCATAGTCATTCAAAGACATAGATAAATTCTCTGATTTTCCCATGTCCTTACCGAAGCTACTCAAAGGAAGACTACTAGTAGCAGCCATTTGATCAATAATTCTAGAGTCATGACTATCGGAAGAGTTAAGGACAATATTACCCAATGCACCATTCAACATCTCTTTATCCATACCGCGAGCAGAAGCGTTTTTAATCGCTCCCAAGAGAGCTGCCTCCGTACTCTCATTACGATTATCTGCATAAGCTTTCACGCTATTATTAAGTGCACTTTCAAGACCGGACCTTGTCATTCCGCTATATTGCAATTCATAATCATCGGACAGCTTCTTTCTTCTTTGTGCATCCGCATAATTCACGGCAGCCGCATCAGTAACCTCCACTGGTGGCCCTATATTAGCCCCCTCTTGTTCATACTTAGCTTGATTCAGAATATCTTGAGCCTTTTGCCATTGCCTCTTTTCACTATCACTAAGATTACCATAGTTTCTCCCCTTAAATCTCCCTACTCTTCTGGCTGCATCTCTAATTCTCTTAGTCCTTGCTGCTTCTTCTTGTGCATTCTTATATCCTTCCGTACCCTGTACCGCTTTCAGTCCACCTTGCACCGCATTCCGCCCAGCGCTTCTCACAGTATTGCCCATTGAAGTTAACGCCGCACCTACTTTACCTAACGCGCTAATTGCGTTCGTGAGAAGCATCGGAATTAAGAAAAATCCAAGATACGGCAATACTAACAATATCAAATGTGTATACCATGGCAATTCAGCACCATCTTCTAAGGATCTAAGAAGTTGGCTGATCCCTGATAACGCCCCAAGTATCGGAAAAACAATCAATGCAGCTTTAAACAGCTCAGCCCATTTTTTAAATAATTGTTGAGTGTTTGGCAAAACATACGCCACAAATGCAAACGGCGAAATCAATACACAAAACATTATTATAACCTGCCTAGCGCCTACCGCAAGAAGCAATATAAGAACTGCAATCGCAATTGCAAGCAAAGCTATAATCACTAATATTATTATTGCTACCACACTTGGACCTAGAATTGCAGTTATCGCAGGAGCAGTAGTGGCTACAGCCGGCCCACCAGTCGAAGCGGCCGCAATCAATCCACCAACTGCTGTCCCAACATACGATGGTTCACCCACTTTATCAACACCATTAGCAATCCCACCAAACATATCCCTCAATCCTGTTCCAGCAATATTAGATACATCAACCAAAGCTTGACATATATAAATACTCAAATTCATAAGTATCGCTATTAATATCAGACGAGGCAGCATCTTCTTAATGCCATAGTTATCTATGCCATATCCAGTCAATTGCGAAATTACAACTATCAAGAAGAATAAAACCATCAATCCATTTGCTATATTTCGCACAAGCCCCCACGCATTCTCGATATCGTCATTATCATAAACCGAAGTCTTTACCTCGAGAAACTTTTGCGACATGTTGTCTAGCCAAGAGGCTGTATATTCCATATTGTTCATCGTAGGACAAAGCAACCATTGCATCGGCCCTACCGTAGTGAAATCGTTACAATCAACTATTTCGCTATTGTCTGTAGTGCTTTGATTGATTGGCTTGCCTGGATTCGGCTTGCTAGCACCTTCATCCTCTTGCTCTTCTTCTATGATGTTTTCCGGGCAATCGTTCGGTGGAATATTGACAGTTCCAAAAATAGAAACCCCACGACTGATAGTAGAAAAACTGTTTAAACCACTAATCACAGAATTATAATCAGCTATAGCATTACCCCCAAAAGTCGTACCGTTAAATCCCCCCATTGTATCAGTAGGGTTTATGCCACCAACATAACAAGTATTATATTCACCACCACCGTAAAGTGTAGTTCGTTTCCACCCAAGTTGATCAATTGCTTTCTTTTGATTCTCAGTTATAGATGTCAGACAGCATACCTTCGGACCATAATGACCAAGTAAATAATTCTGATATGTTATAAATTTCTCTGGCTCAGAAAAACTTGGTTTAGCCCCACTCATAGGCATCTGTCCAGTCAAAAAATTGACGCCATTCTTCTTTACCTCATCAGTAACCTTCAATTCAAATTTTTGGTCTTCACCAAAAGGAGAAGCATCTTCCCCCGTGCTAGCATCGCTAAGATCATTATATGTATAAGAAATACATATTTTTTCACCTCCTTCTACTCCACCAATAGTCTGTTCGCCAATAACAGCACCTCCGTTGTTCAATATACCATCAACAAGCGCCCCAAAGAAAGCGGCTGGATCCCCCCTATCTTGGCTAATAATCACTTTTTGTTTATCCCTTTTTGTGCATTTTCCATTATCGTAACCACGCCCACCGATCTCCACTTTTACACTACTTTCTCCAACGAGCGAGATTTTTACTAAACTCTCAGGCATTCTTAAATAATTATGATTAGAACTATCTTTTTTAAGAGTATGTTTTTTGACGCTTACATCTAATATCTTGTTGTTTGCATTCTTGTCATACATAACACAAATTTTCTTATCTGTATAATAAGACATGCCGCCGGCTGTCCTCCAAATAAGATATCTACAATCCGTAAATTCACTAACATCTACTCCGACAGGTTTGTATCCTAAACCTTTCAAATAAACAGGCTTCAGGTTATCGTCTGTCCATGTAGTATTTTTTATGCTTGTAATAAACTTATTACAATTTTCTTTGGTAGTCTTATAATCTTCGACGGAATAGACATCTGGCTTGGTTTTAATTACTTTTTTCGAATCCGTGTTTTTCAGAATTGTATCAGAAGCAAATCCACCACCATCATAGCAATCGATTATCGAAGAAATGGTTATTTTTCGCTTCACTTCATCCCAAGAATAGCTGTTAGCAGCAAACGTATCATGAGCTATAGATAATCCTATCATTATAGCAATCAAAGAAGTTACGCCAGACCAACCAAAAATCCTTTTAATAAAATTATTTTTCATTGCCATCCTCATCTTTATATTCTTCTATAATCCAGTTGTTATCCAAAGAAAAATCCCTTTCTATTTGATAACAAATCCTCATCATCTCCCTCAATTCGTCCAATATCTCTAAATCATTATTTTGCATATTCTCTACACTTGTCGCATATGCATCAGACACAGCAGACAAAGCAGTAGAATTTCTCTCTATACAAGCATCGTCTTCATTCGTCATGCAGCCCAACGCATCATACGCATCATACAAATTTAACGTTGCTATTACTGCTTCTTCGGCTGCATTGGCATAATTCATCCCAAATTCATACACGGTATTTTTCAATTCTGCATAATTTTCTTTTATAAGGTTCAATGCTTTGTCTTTGTCTTTACCATTATCGTAATACAAACCAAGGATGCTCTCTTCTACCCAATAATCTTTTACCGCAACATATTTTGACAAAAAATCCAGTAACGCATTCTCTTCTTTCGTATCACCATAAAGTCTACTAGTAGTAGCCATTTTGTCATCATTCATAATCCTCTCATAAAATCCACTCCAGAGTTCCTTAGCTTTATTGAAAAAATCAACATTCTTATCCTCAAGAGCCTTCACCGCTGCATACTCACGAGATTCATCATACTCTCCACCCAGACTAGAGATTTCCTTGTCGTCTCCATTCAAAAGATAATTAGCATATCTATAAAAATCACCATTTGTACCGGTATAACCATTATTATGGCTACCGCCACCACCTCCACGCGTCGCCATCACTATAGCAAGTACCACGGTCACCACCGCTACCAGCATCAAAATCCCGCCAATTATCCAATTGCGTTTAGATTTCCTTTTACCGTCGCTATTATCAAGTATAATTGGATCATCGCTTGTCGTCCTTATTGGCATACCTGGCCGCGTAAACACACTAGGTCGCGTCGGTGTATTTGACTGCATCGATACACCTGGCTGCGTTGGCATTACTGGCCGCATATTTGGCTGTGCTGGGGTGTTCGGTTGTGTTAGTATATTCGGCTGTACAGACTGTGTTGGCATAGTCTGTTGCGCAGATTGCACAGATGCCATTGACTGCATAGATGCACCAGGCTGCACAGAACCACCAGGTTGCACAAGACTACTGGGTTGCATAGAAGCATTCGGCTGCGCAGATACATCCGGCCCACTCACAATCGGTTTCGGCTTGTCATCATCACCACTTGGACCACTAGCAATCACGCCCGGTTTTGTACCAGGGACACCCAACCCACCACTATTAGACGACGGATTCATACACTCATTATATCATAAGCATAATCGATTTTACAACAAAAAATCACAAAAATTACCAAGCCACTTACGCACAAAAAAACGAACCCCGCATTAAATGCAGGGTTCGTTTATCATCTGAGTTCTTGTGCTAGAAGCGGCCAATGAACTTAGAATTTTCTCCGGCTAACAATAGCATAGCTAACTAAAGTAGTTAAGCCACCAGTACCAAGTGCACCAAATACGATACCCTCAGGACCGGTTGAAGGAATAGTAGTAGGAGTACCACCATTATCTACAACAGGTTGTTGAGGAGTAGGAGTTGGGGTAGGGGTTGGGGTTGGTGTTGGAGTTGGTTTCTCATCACAAACACCACCAGTCTTGGATACCATTACCGAAGCATCATCTTTGGTTACTTTAGAGGCAACCGTAGAAGAAGCCCAGTTTACAAGTTGGTTAGAACCACAAGCTAAAGTCTTGTCAATTACTTTCGCAGTAAAGCGAACGTAAGCATTACCCTTAGAATTATAGCTACCAATATTCAAACCAGAAGTGGTAACAGTGTTTTCTGGGAGTTGTTTACCATTTTGATAGTTAGAGTTATAAAGATAAGTAGAATTTTGCACGTATTCCATGTTGGTAGGCAAAATGTCGCGAATCATCACGTCTTTTACAGTATCACCAAGTAAGTTTACGTATTCAATTTGAAACTCTACTTCATCGCCAACGTTAGCGTTCACACTTTCAGTAAAGCCATTACCAGAACCTTTAATACGTACGGTTTTGGAAAGCTTAGCTGACACAGATTTGTGAACTTTCACCTGAATAGTAGCCTCACCGTCATATTCGTAACAGCCAGGAATCTCACCATTCATAGTCTTAAAACCAATTTTGACATTATCATTGATTACAGTATCAGATAAAGCAAAAGTACCTTGAGTGTTGGTATATTTAGCAGAACCCTTTACATATTCAATGTAAAAGTCATCATTTGATTTCATTTTAATCTCATCCCAATAACGAGTTGGTTTAGCGTTAGAAGAGTTGAGATAACCAATTACGGTTTGTTCTTTAGCCACTACTGTAGGCAAAGAAAAGTTTACAGAAACATCTTTAGCTACAGTTTTGGTACCTTGAGGGTTGTTATTGTGGACATAAAGACGGATAGTATAAGTCTGACCGTCTTCAACATTAATTTCGTCGGCATTGTAAACACTGGCATTACCAGAAGCAACCTTAGCGCCTACGAAATTACGCTCATCACCAATTTTACCATTGGTAATAGAGTTAAAGGTAATCTTGTTACCAAGTTTGCCTTCATTGATTTGTGAAAGAGTGTAAGTAGCACGACCATTGTCAGAGTCACCCCACGCATTCACTATAGCTGGAGTCATCGATGCAGTAGCTACAATCGTAGCAGCAGTCACCGATAAAACCGATTTAGCAAATTTATTCATAATTTAAATTCCTTTCAAAATTATAAATCGTATTAAGTTGATATTTTAGAGTTTTGTATCAAAACTTCAAAAACTCCTTTCTTGCTAGCCGAATTGTTAAAATTCCTCTAGTTCATACAACCGAATCGTCTCAAATTTCAAATTATCTTAGTAAATTTCTGTCCAGGTAGAGCCCGGCGGCAAATGCCGCCGGACGTAAAAAATAAAGTGCTTGAGCTGTCCAGCTCACTGGGCCCTACCCTTTGCCTATATATGAACAGATTCAGTCGGGAGGCCCGTCCCAAGAACTTCCCGGCGAATCGTTACTAACCGAGCTATCGCTCGGTGGCGTAGGAGTATCAATACTCCCGTTACCATTCCCGCTGTCAGCGTTACTATCGACAGTGGTATTAGAATCTGGCGGCGGGGTGGAGGGTGTGTTATCCTCGCCACCAGATCTAGACTGATTATTAGCCTCTTCCAACTGTTTTACTATCTGCTGGTACTGCTCCGGCGTCAAATCATTTGAATTACCGGGCTGATCAGCAGTGGAGTACTGCGCTCCTTTACCGTTATTCGTATCCGGCCCCGGTCCCGAAGTGTCGTTCGGAAGTACAGGAGTGCCCTTTGTGGGATCCTTATCGTACTTCTTCTTCGGATCCGGTTTCGGAGTCGGTTTCGGACTCGGAGTCGGAGTCGGAGGCGTTTTACCAGGTACAGTCCCTCCACCCTTGAGGGAGGTGCCAGCTTTACCGCCGCCACCAGATATACCTCCGCCACCGACAGAGCCACCACCACCTTGCTGCTGTTTATTCGGGTTAGGTTTTACCTTCACCTTCATAACTTCAGCCACGTTGGTGGGCTGGTAGCCGCAGTCGATGCGGTACATGACTTCCTTCGTGGTAGTTCCCTTAATGGTGAAAGTGTACACCAGGAACCACCCGCTGTGGTTGTCGGTCTCCATGACGATAATGTCAGGGACCTTGTCCACGGTGAAGGGGTTCATATACATCTGATCCGTTAAGCCTTTTTCAACCCTTCGGACCTCTTTTTTGGTGGCGGAATTCAGATATGCATCGAAGGCATCAAGAGCATTATAGTACTGCTCGTGATCCTTCATGAAGTCAGACTTGGCCTTGTTCATTGCTGCGTCCCACTCATGTTCGCACTCGTCATAAAATACTCCGAGATAGCGAGTGCCCATGATCGAGTCGAACCAAGCCATATCAGCTGCACCGAGCGCCGGATCGTTTCTTAAACGAATTCTAAAGTCTTCGTCCAGAACATCAATCTCCGCCGACCCAATGATATCAGACACCTTCACGGTGTCTGTCGGCTTTTTGTCTTGCAACACTTGTTTCACTTGTGAAAGTGACAAGTTTTCAAACACAGGATTAGGCCCAAAGTCGTAATTATTGGACTCATTGCCGTCATCTTGCAGTTCCTGGTTATAAAAATGCCAGGTCCATTCGTCGACGGTACTATTGACCACCGGCTCCGGCGTAGGTTCTGGTACTGCCGCCAAATCCTCCACCGGAAAAAGATCCTCCGTGGTATCCTCTGGCGGAAGTTCCTGCGCGGCAGCCTTAGGAAGACCTAAAGCTCCCAGCACCGAAACCGCCATAATCGCTACTCCAACAATGGAGGCGATTATAATTGCCAACCAACCCAAAAACTTCTTATTCTTCTGCTGTGACATCTTCCTCACCTCCTTCTTCTTCAACCTCCCAATACTCGTCCTCAGAATCATCTGAAGTAGTATCGGTATCAACATTTCCTTCCGGCAGACTTTCTAGCTCCAAATTGAACCATATTGCATCGGCTGCGAAAAAGCCGACACCAACAACAAAAAGCATTAATGGAGCTCCGTTAAGAACCCCAATTAAGCCTCTCGGCAAATTGGTGTCAATCACTCTTGCCGCCGCTGATTTACCGATAAGCATCAAGATAAACATGATACCAGAGTGTATTAAAAGCTCTGGTACGTTGCTTCCTTCCTGATGCCACCAATAAATCAAATAACCCATCAGTGCCAACACGATCACATAAAAGAATGGTACCGCAATGAAGATTGGTACCTTTGGTGCCAAGAAATTGATTACACCGGAAAGAAGACCATATATGATGACCTTTACCAGTATAACCTCCTTCTCTTCGCCAAATCGCTTAGAATTGGCGAATACTAAACCTGCCACTACCAATGCTACAATAAGACTAAGGAATGCCAGCATGGCTTCCACCTCCTTTTCAAGTATGGGAGCCTTCGCCCCCATCAACTAAACAACAGTTATAGGGACGTATATATAGGCAACAGGTTTCATTATTTTGAAACCTGGGATGATTCGGTTGTTAAGGGTCTTCTCTGTTCTGAAAAAACTTTACCCAAAACTCAGACTACTTTCATTATAGCACACATAAGCAATTTTGTCAATATAATTACCATGTTTTCCGCTTATGGCAATATCCCAAAACGTCAGGGTATAGCCAAGCATTAAACCCCGACTTCTAGTCAGAGTGTAGTCAAGCATTAGAAAACCCCGACCTTTCGGTCAGGGTTTCCTAAAGTACTTGTAACTTTCCCTCTTACGAGGGAGGGGGTGTTGTGTTGAGATTAAGGCAAGTATCTCTTCATCTCCTCAACAGAGAGGAGATGGTCAATCTGGCCATCTGAATACCATACCCAGATGACCGACCAGATATCCCCACCTATCTGACGAGCCGCCCAGTAATCAGATGTAATTCCCCAGGTACGCGTTTCCGCGTCCCAATATTTGTATGCCTTGCCTACCCCATCCTTGTGGTAGGTATAATCCAAGGTGGCCGGAGCTACATCCTGAGGCGGATTAGCCTTCTTCTGCTGCCTCTGAGGCGGAGCCTCCTTCTGCTGCTGGTCAGTTTTCTGCTGCTGTTCATCATCCTCAGCCTGCTGATCCTGCTGCTTCTGCTGCCGAAGCTGTTTCTTATAATAATCTTCGGTGGCAGCAACCTTCTTGGCTGCTGCTGCATCTGCAGCCTTCAGAGACTCTATTTCCTTCGAGAGTCTCTTATTTTTCGCCATCAGTTCCTTACTTTTCGCCATATTACCCTCCCTTCTGGCCCCCATGGCCATACATGGCAAATATTTAAAAGTTACATTGACCCCATTATATCACACTTACGTATTTTTGTCAATAATTATATAATATTTATCCTAGATTCGCTTCCTCTAAACAGATGAAAAACGCCTCTCAAAGAGGCTGTTTATCAACACTGGTGCGGGTGAGGGTAATCGATTGGAACAACGATTCCCTTTTTCTGAGATTTTTGTGCAACAAAAATGGTGCGGGTGAGGGTAATCGAAACCCTTTCTCGAGTTTGGAAAACTCGCATACTAACCGTTGTACTACACCCGCATAATATTAAACTGTGGGGTGGGATATCGGGATCGAACCGTTTATGAAATACGGCTCATCGTTTTTTGATACCCACTTCACTGTGGGGTGGGATATCGGGATCGAACCGACGACCTTCTGGACCACAATCAGACGCTCTAACCATCTGAGCTAATCCCACCATACCTATAATTATATCATTTTTCTCATCGGAATGCTAGGGGTTTTTGTAGTCATAGGTGTCCTCGCCGACATCATCGCTCGTCTTGTCGCCATGCCAGACCCGCCAGAACCAGCATTAGAGCCAACACCAGCACCGGTGTTAGAACCAGCGCCAGAGCCAACACCAGCATCACCAGCACTTCTTGCAGTAATATCTTCCGAAGGATTGTAAGTCTTTGCTTTCGGCGTATTATCCTTTATATCTGTCATCAACTCCGAATCTTTATATCCCTTTACATTCTGCCGATTCCTATCGATATTCACCCGCACCTGATAGCTCTCTGTCGAAGCCGCCCCCATATTAGCACCACTCTGCGCCTTACCATAAGCCGAAGAATGAAAAAAATCTTCCTTATTATCCTTGATTACATACTTTAAAAAAGGATTTTTTTGTATCGCCATATCACCTCCTTTGCACCTAATTATACACTAAAAATTACTTTGGCAGTAGCAAAAATGCCACCGTACCAGCTGCCGCGCCTAAAATAATAGTCAAAATCACCGCTATAATTAACCCTGCCTTCGAATCCTTTTCCGGCTTAGTAATAATCCTAGCTGGATCCGATATCTCCTTTTTCGGCAGCACCACTGGTTTCTTCGTAGCAACACTTTTTGACAAAGGTCGTTTCTCAATCTTCTCTGTATTCACAAAATGCGTTGCTGGCCTCACATAAGGTTTATTTATCGGCTTCTTTGCTGTTTCTCTACTTAAAGCTTCTTCTTGTGGAGCAGCTTTCTTTGAAACACCCTTATTTACGGTATCCGGATGATAATCCTCTATCACCCCAAAATTCAACTCTTTCTGCGTTTTTAACCCCTTAGACACTCCCGCCGGCTGCGTCCTCTCTGCAAATAAATCCTCTATTGGCACCTCCGGAGCATCTTTTCTGGTGATTTTTGCCTTAGCAGCAGGTTTCTTGGTCGCTGTTTTTGAAGTAGTTTTTGTAGCTTTTGGTGTAGTTTTCACCGCACCAGAAGTAGCAGAAGCACTACTTTTCTCCTTAGCTACTGGCACAAAATCAATATAACGCTTTTTCATAATAATTTATTTTTTCACTCTCTTTGCTGTGTCTATTATATCAGTAAATTGCTGAAGTATCAAGCTCGCACCGCCAATCAAAAGTCCATTTATACCAGGCACAGTCAAATATGCACCCGCATTGGTTGGCTTTACGCTCCCACCAAAGAGTACCGGCACTGCTTCGGCTACTTTTGTACCATAAATTTCCTTCAAATTCCCACGAATCATTTCTACTACCTCCGCAATCTCGTCAGGAGTAGCTTGTTTTGCGTCTTTCGTAGAAGAAATCGCCCAAACTGGTTCGTATGCCACAATCACTTTACTTATATCTTCCTCACTTACCTCTGATAAACCACCCATTAGCTGATCGTGAATTACGTCTTTCGTTTCACCAAATGCTCTCTCGCTTTCAATTTCCCCTATGCAAAGAATTGGTGTAATTTTATTTCTAATACAAGCGGCCACTTTTTTTGCAATCGTCTTATCATCTTCATGAAAAATATATCGTCTCTCTGAATGTCCAATAATGCAATAATTTACTAGTCCTGAAAGCTCCGCAAACGAAATCTCCCCCGTATAAGCTCCAAAATCCTGATAAAATGCGTTTTGCGCAGCAAGTTTCATTTTGGACCGTTCAATCTGCAAAGATAGAGGCTGCAAGCAAACCGCAGTCGGCGCCACCACCACTTCTATATCTCTATAATTTGATATTTTTTTCTGCAATTTATGTAGATAAATTGACGCTTCCCCCACGTTAAAATTCAACTTCCAGTTGCCCACAATATAAGTTTTCATATCATCATTATAGCACAGAAGCATAAATCTTTGGACATCAAGCAAAAAATCTTTGATTTTTTGTGCTTGGGAGGTGGAGTGTCGTAATATAATTGAAGATTATCACGGCACGAAACTCCCAAGATTTTATGTTTATATGGTATACTAAAAATATGAAAAAAGTACTTGCATTTGATATAGATCAAACATTAAACATAGCCAAAACTCCCATCCCAGACGAAATTGCCGATTTATTAAAAAAATGCCTAAATCATTTCGAAATTTGCCCAATTTCTGGCCAAAAATTCGACCAATTTCTAGTCCAAATTGTTAATAGGCTAAAAGACCCTACTAAAGAAGAACTAAGCCACCTACACTTGTTTGTGGCCCAAGGGACGCAATATTACCGCTTCAATACCTCAAAAAATGATTGGGAGCTAGTTTACAGCTATCCTCTTACAGATGAACAAGTGAAAAAAATCTCCGAGACTATCGAAAAATCCGCTCGTGAACTAGGCTATTGGGAAGAAGATAAATTACAGCCAGGTGATGAAATTATTGAAAATCGCCTTTCTCAAGTCACTTTTTCAGCTCTTGGCCAAAAAGCCTCTACCGACGACAAATATGCCTGGGATCCAGATTGCAAAAAACGCGAAAAAATCGTCGCAAAATGCAAAGAATACGCTCCGGAATTTGATTACGAAATCGGTGGCACTACCTCTATCAACGCCATCACCCCTGGCATGAACAAAGAATTCGGCATGACCCACCTCTTAGAAGAACTAAAGGTAGAAAAGAAAGATATCCTCTACTTTGGCGATATGACTCAACCTGGTGGCAACGATTACCCTGTTGTAAAAATGGGTATTGATACTATTACCGTAAGAAATCATGAAGACACTGCCTACGCTCTCCGTGGTATTCTTGAAGTTATCAAATAATTATCTTATTGCTTTTATATTTTCCATCAATCTTTCAGAGAAAGCTACCTTAGCGGGCTCAATATTCGCGCTGTCACCATTCCAGGCTTCTAAAGCTGGGTCTTGCAAAGCTCTTGCAAAAGAAAACGTTACCGGCCACGCAAATGGCCCATGCGCCATAATTGCCGCTAAATTATCTGTTGCTTGCTCTGGAGTTTGCCCACCAGAGAGAAAGACCACCCCAGCCAAATCCACTGGGACATATTCATGCAGAAATCTTGCCGTTGCTCGACCTATTTCGTCAGGAGTCGTACCACTTTTTACCGTATTTCCAGAATAATCTTTGCCTGCCATAATCATATTAGTTTTAAGGATACAAGCCCTTAGATTCACCCCATGTCGTTTTAACGCTTTAAACAGTTCGTCTAAAATTCTACCAGTAGTTCTCGAACACTGCTCAATTGAATGATCGCCATCATATAGCACCTCTGGTTCCACAATCGGTACCAAACCTGCCGACTGACAAGCTGCTGCATATTCCGCTAAAATTCGACAATTCTCTCTAATCGCCGCTATTGTCGGTGTGATTACTCTCCCTTCAGAATCAAATCTGATTTCAAAAGCCGCCCGCCATTTAGCAAATCGGAGTCCCATCTGATAGTATTCCCGCAATCTCGCCGGCAAATCTTCTATTCCATCTGTATAAGTTTCCTCCGGCAAGGCCTCCGGAAAATCCGTCAGCTGTTTTAGTCCTTTATCTACCTTTATTCCTGGCACAATTCCCCTTGATATCAAAAAATCCGGCACAGGTTGTCCATCATGCATCACATCTCTAGCAGTTTCATCAAACAGAATTACCCCATTCAAAAACTTCTCTATCTCTGGAGTAGATAAAAGTAAATCCCTGTACTCATGTCGATTCTCCTTCGTATCAGCAATCCCCAATTTTTCAAATTTCTTATGTATCGAACCACCAGACTCATCCGCTGCCAAAATTCCCTTCCCTGGCATCATCAAAGCTGCCGCAATCAGCTCCAAGCTACTTTCAGAGGTAGAAGTTGCAATATTTTCCAGTTCATCAATACTAAGCGTAGAATCAAGCGTTGCATTCTCTGCATTAATCCGAGCAATTCTAAGCGAATATTCTACGGTTTTTCCTAAGATGAATCCACCAAGTATCGTCGCCGCAATAATTGAATAGGCTGAAAGATGCGTCATCTTGTCAATTCTATTTACTGCAATATTCTCAGTATATCCCATATAACCTAAACGTTTGTCGGATATCTTAATGATTTTTGCTTCTGGATAATTTTCTAGAGTTCCCTTACCTTCTTCTAGGAACACCAAATCTGCATGCTTCACTAGTCCAGATAAATTCTCCACCATTAAATCTTTGAGATAAAGTACCAATTTTGTTTTCTTAGAATAGTCTAGATAGGCCATAATTCTATCTATCACAGTAGGGGTAAGGCATGCCGACCTATCTACAAATAAATAATCTACTTTTTCAGAAGGCGTAGAGAAAACTGTCTTTTGCTCATCGGTTGGCACCATGTAAGCCACCCCTGTATCAGAAGTCAAAATATATCGGTAAGTTCCAGTTGGACTATTATTTACTGGCCCACTCTCATCAAAATGAAAATCCGTATCTGAAATATCTGCGTCCAGACCCATTTTCTGTAGAACTTCCAGCGTAATTGCTGCACCACCAAAGCTACTCATTCTACTGAAATAATGGTGCTCCGAAGCGTTAAAACCAAAATCTACCCATTCCACCCCAGATTGATCTTGTTCAAAATTTTCTTTTCTAGAGTCAAGATTTAAATAAACATCTTTTAAGACATTGCCCACTACCAATATATGCATAAACTTATTATACCACAAGAAAGTTAAACACAACAAAAAAATAGTGTTGTATTTTTCACAACACTATTTTTCGATTATATCTACATTTCTTTTGCGGCCTCTTCTATTTTCTCGGAAACTTCATCTAGTTTTTCATTTAGTTTAGTCTTTACTTCACCGGCAAATTCCTTTGCATCTTTAGCAAGTTTCACCTCCGGATGAACCTCTTCATACCTAGCTATTGCATCAGCAATCACTTTCTTCGCTACATCAACTCCCTCAAACGATTTCACCACGGTAGTACCAGGTTTTTTCAAATCTTTATAGTGGTTGAAGTGAAATTCAATCTGTTCCAAGGTTCTCTTTGGTAAATCTTCTAATTTTTGATACTTATCACCATTATTTCTGTCATCTTCTGGTACACAAATAATTTTATCATCTACTTCACCATCATCCACAAACTTCATCACGCCCAGAATCCGACCTTTCATCCAAATACCAGTCGTTAATGGTTGATCGGTAATCATCAAAACGTCAAGCTCATCGCCATCCTCATCCAAAGTTTGCGGAATAAATCCATAGTTACATGGTTTAGCGAAGGCGATTGGCTCTACTCTGTCTAGCATAAAACACGCATGCTCTCTATCCCACTCAATCTTGTGATTGGAACCAGTTGGAATTTCAATTACTACATTTAATTCACCCTTTTCCCAGTCCCCCGGAGTTAAAACTTTATTAAAATCTGCCATAAATATCTCCTTTTTATTCCCACATTATATCACATTTATTAGAGTTCAGAAACAGGCACTCTTATCTGCTTAGTAGTGTCTCTATCGCGAATAGTTACCGAATTATCCTCTAGTGTATCAAAATCGATTACCACACACTTCGGTGTACCGATTTCGTCCTGTTTACGATATCTCTTACCAATATTTCCCGAATCATCCCAAGTCACATTTTTGTATTTCTCACGAAGTATTTGATACACTTCCTTAGCTTTTTCTACTAATTCTGGTTTATTTTTAAGTAGCGGCGACACACAAAATCTATACGGCGCCAAATTTTCTGGTAATTTTAGTACGACACGTTTCTCCCCATTCACTTCGTCTTCGGTATAAGCATTTGAGAGTACTGCTAGGAATAATCTCTCTACGCCAATCGATGGCTCAATTACGTGCGGCACAAAAGTTTCTCCCGTTACCTTATCACGATATTCCATCGATTTTCCAGATTCACGAGCAATATTAGACAAATCAAAATCTGTTCTATAGGCTAACCCCATCAATTCTTCAAGTCCATTCGGGTAGTCAAACATAAAATCAATTGTACGCTTAGAATAATGCGCTCTATCTTCTGCTGGCACTTCATATTCATGAATAAAATCTGCGCGAAGACCAATCATATTCTCTAGAAAATCATGCTGCAAGTTTCTTAATACTTCAAAATTTTCTTCCCAAGTATCTGGTTTTACAAAATATTCAATCTCCATCTGCGAACATTCACGATCCCTCAAGATAAAATCTCTAGGTGAAATTTCATTTCTAAAAGCCTTACCTTGCTGCGCCAACCCAAATGGCAAAGAAGGATAAAAAGTATCTAGCACATTTTTGTAATTTACAAAAATTCCCTGCGCTGTTTCCGGACGAAGATATGCTACATTTTTCTCCATCAATTCCGCATCATCATCTGGCAAAACCGCCCCTATATGCGTAGAAAACATCATGTTGAATTTTCGGATCGGACCCCAGTTTTCTTTACCACATACCGGACATTTTACATGTAAGTTCAAAAACTCTTCCGAAGTCACCGATTCACTTATACCGTCTGCAATTTTGTCTGCACGGAATCGTGATTTACATTCTTTACATTCCACTAAGGGATCTGCGAATGTCGAAGTATGCCCAGATGCCACCCAGGTACGAGGATTCATTAAAATTGCCGCATCAATTCCATACATATCGTCTCTAGACTCCACAAAAAATGACCACCATGAATCCATTAACTTCTTTTTCAAAATCACACCGAGGGGACCAAAATCCCAAGTCCCAGCCATACCGCCATATATTTCCGAACCAGGAAAAATAAAACCTCGTCTTTTGCACAAACTTACAATATCTTCTAAATTACTCATACTAGTATTATATCATATTTACAGGTTGTTTATTGCCTTCGCAATTCTCAAAATTTCCGGCATGTACACTTCTATATTTTTAATTCGCTTTATTACATCACAATCCGTCGTCCACATTAAACGCATAATTTTTATTGCATTCGCATCAATTTCACCATTGTTAAATAATCTCAAACCTTTCTCATTCACATCCCAAACGTATTTACTACCCACATCCAACTTATTTCCATTTATATCCGTATATAAATTTACCTGCTCTCCCATCACTCGTGCTAAATTAAACAAAAACCAAGTATTAACGATTTTTGTATCCAAACCATCATCAAGAGCCGCCAAGCTCTGATTTAATATTTCAAAATGTTCCGACGTTTCTATATTTTCCGAAACCTGATTAATTTTTTTCAAAAAATCAGCACCAAGCTCCAGCCTTTCAAAATCTTTTAAAATGTTTGCATAAAATTTTACCATTTTCGCACCAGTCAAAGTCGCCAGATTACTTTTGCCAAAATGCAAATTTACCTCCGTAAGCGTAAACATCTCTATTTTGCCAGCCAGTTTAGATTTTTCTTTTCTAACTCCTTTAGCCATCGCCGAAACCTTACCGACTGGCGTAATTAAATTTAAAATCCGATCGCTCTCACCATAATTCGTCCGCCGAAGTATTAAAGCTCTCGTTTTCAAATCTTTCAGATCATTTTGCATACTCATCAACATATTTTTCTATATCCTTCGGTTTCATCGTATTTTTATCTAATATTCCAACCACGCCATATTCAGAAAAATTCTCACCAGAAAAGTCTTTTTCACTTATTATTACTACAGGTATTTTCATAGTATCTGGATACGATGCTATTTCATTAAGAAGCGTAAACCCATCTGGCCCTGTCAAAAATATATCCATAAAAATCATCTCAGGCACTTCCTCACTTATCGCCGCTATTCCCTCAATCGCATTATTAAACAATCGTCCATTTTTTCCTTTTTTTTTCAAAATCCTCAACAAACACCCACCGATTACTGCATCGTCATCTAAAACCAAAATCATCGAAACTCCCAAATAGACATCTGTCTTAGAGTTGGCAGTTTTATCAAAAAACTCGTGCCATCTTGATGTCGCACCGCCTCCACCTTCGCATTCATGTATTTAGAAAATTTTGAAGCAATAAAAAGCCCCACTACTGAAGAACCGGGACGCATCGCCATATCATTTGGCTGTTTTACTAGAGAATCTTTCATCTCCCTCCAAATTTTTATAGGAAGAGCTGGTCCAAAATCTCTTACTTCCACTACTACATTATTTTTGACTTCCCTAACTTTTAATTCTGCTTTAGTATCTATGCTTGCATAATGCGTCGCATCTAATAAAAAGTTATATACTACGCTACCAAGTAATTCTTTATTTGCCATCACTAATCTCTGCCGATTAGAATATCTTACTTTCATCTGACAAGTTTTATCACCAAATAATTTTGCAACTTCCTGGAGCACGTCATCACAGACTGCCCGTACCGCCACTGGCTCAAGCTTGTAATCTCCGTTACCAAGATGCTGAATTTTCATTAAATCATCCACTTGATGCATCGCCCTGTCTGCTACTCCCACCATCTCGGTTCGAATTTCTTCATCACCTTTACCTTTCCCATCAAAACCAAGAGCCAATTGTCTCAGTTCCAAAAGCGGCCGTTTTAATTCACGCGCCACCACGCTTGCCCCATCTACCTCCAACATATATTATCTATTATATCATCAATAATAGATTTTAGGCGTTGAATCTTACAGAAGCAAGTAAAGTGTTGTAATCAGCTTCAAATAATTTCGAATCGGTTTGCAAAATTGCAGTCTTATCACGAATCTTAAATACTATAATGTAGCCATCAAATTCAGTGCCCGGAATAATTCCGATGTACTTATTTGCAGGAATATCATTATTCTGACCAATCACCACTGACTCCAAGCGTAAAGTTGGTTGATCGCCTTCCAAATCTCGCTGATACATCGCCGCAACATCATCAAAAGCTGTATTTAAAACCTTAACTCTAAGCGCATCAATCGTAGTGTCACCCACTTCATAGACTTCCACAGGGTTAAGATACGCCTCAAAATCACCACCATGAGAAGCATCCGCTGCCACATATACACTCCAGGTTTTAGGATATTCAAACGTTAACCCACCATAATCTTCTGGCCCCGCAAAAGTTTGAAAAGGATATTTTTCGCGTTCTGCAAACTCATTTTCTAATTTCATAGTATTTTCATCTATTGCTTTGGTCACCGCCACATTAATTTGCCCATCCACATTCGTTCGCGCATCATCATACTGCGTATACATCCAGATAAACAGACCAATGAAAGTTACAGATATCAAAGATAAAGCGATTATCGCAATGGTCCTAATCAAAGGCTTGTAGTCTTTCTTAGGCTCCGGAATTGCCGCTGCTGCCTGCATAATCATCGGCACGCCAGTTATGGGATTTTTTTGCGCCTCCGGCATCGGTTGCGCCGGCTGCACTGGCTGCATTGGTTGTGACATATCTGCACCTCGCGGTGATGTAATTGGCTGCGAAAATGCCGCCGTTAACGGCTGTCCAGGCTGCGCTGTTGGCTGTCCAGGTTGCCCAGAAGTAAAAGATTGCTTATTATCCATAATCACATTATATCACAAAATATTATTTAGTAAAATCTTCGTTTAAAATTTCTATTTCATTTTTAAGATTCTTTAAATCTTTTTCTATTTCGGAAGAAAGCTCCAAAGCGTCTTTGTAATTGGGGACTGCTTTTTCAATCTCAAATTCGTCCGAGTAAAACCATTCTACTTTTTTGTCTAATTCTTCAATTTTTTGATTCAGACTCTTTTTGGTCTTCTTGTCGGCTTTTTCTTCAGTCATTATTTTCCCTTTCTTTTATTTTATCAATTTTAGCTTCCATTTCTTTATCTAATGTTGTAATTTTTACAACACTTCCAATTGCATAATCGCCTGCGATGATTGCATATCCCTGTCTTAATACATTTTCTGGATTCAAAGTCTCTATAATCCGTTTTTTCTGCATTAAATTACTTTCTAGCATCCGAATTTCCGAATTGATTTTATCTCGAATTCGTTCTACTTTCTCCATGATTTTTTCGGTTGTTCTATCCCGAGTTAAAAGTTCAGCCGCATTAGATGGCGTAGAGGCTCTTACATCGCAAGCAAGGTCGCACAAAGATTCGTCCACTTCGTGCCCAATTCCACAAATTACTGGAATCTTCGACGCTGCCACCGCTCGCACTAGTTCTTCATCATTAAAACAAGCCAGGTCGTCTTTACTGCCACCACCCCTAAGTATCGCAATCATCTGTACATCACCACGTTCATTAAAATATTTCAAAGCCCTTATAATTTGCTCAGGCGCATCTAGACCCTGTACCTGTGTATGTGCTACCAGAACCTTCATACCTCCCCATCTTGCATTTATAATTTTCACAAAATCCGCATACCCAGCCGCTTGCGTAGATGATATTACCCCAAGTCTCGTCAAATCTTCTGGAATTCCTCGTTTTCTAGCCGGATCAAATAAGCCTTCGTCTGCTAATTTTTTCTTCAAAATTTCAAACGCTTTTTTTAATGACCCTTCACCCACTGGTGCTATTTTCGAAACCGTCAAAGAAATTTTTCCCCATTTTGTTACTTTTAATCCCCCTTTTACTGCTACCTTCATTCCATCTTCCAGTGGCGTATGAAGTGACCATAAGGTCATAAAACATGGCACACTAGTTTCTTCATCTTTTATATTAAAAAACACCCATTTTCCTTGATTTACTTTAAATTCACTTACTTCACCAATTAAAGTTACGGATGAATAGGCGTAGTCAAGTGTTTGGTTTACTAATGCTACTAACTCAGTCGGTGTTAAATTTTCCATCTTTACCTCTAATTGCCTGCTGATATGGCCCAACTCCCGTCGCAATCGTAAACATCAGTGACAAAGCTCTCGCCATCACCGTCACAATCAGAGAAATTGCCACTGCTTCCTCTGTTCCACCAAGCAAAATTCCCATCACACCCGCCATACCAAGCTCATATGGACCATACGGTACGATCCCATCAAATACCGAACCAATCGCTTCGCCCACCATGATTACTGGCAAAATCTCTGGTCTTCCTAGCGCGCATGCCACAATCCAATACACTCCAATCTCGCAAAGACTATAGACAAACCCCCAAATTGTCGGCTTAATCATAGATTTCTTATCTTTTTTGACAATCACCACACAATCATGGATGCTTAAAAAATAATCCTGAATCTTTTCTTTTCTAAATAAGCTCCTTTTATGCCCGAACGTTACTGACCTTGTTATAAACGCAATTATTCTCCCCACTATCATTGCAAACCATTCAATTCTCTTTTTACTGCTCGCCACATATATGATTAATCCGAGTATTACAAATACACCCATATTCATAAGAAGTGACACCCAAATAATCCATGTTGCCTCTTCTGGCACCGACCCCAATGCATATAAAATTAAAATGGCGATTAATGCCTGTACATAATTTACCACTGTCGTTACCGCGAATCTAAAAATATACAAAAAACTCGCCTGCCCAGCATTCACGCCATAGGGTTTTAAACGATAAGTTAGATACGCCAATCCACCAACTGCACCAGCTGGCACTGCACGATTTACAAAATTCATTTCTGTCGAAATTTTTAATTTGTCTTTCTTTTTAAAAACTTTATGGTACTTACTTTCTAGATATGAGAAAAAAATCTGTCCACAGGCATAATACATGAACAATTGTTCAGGAATTAAAAGTAAAATCACAAAAATATTAGCATGATTTAAATTCTCAAAAGTTTCAATAAATCCGTCCCAGTTTTGATATACCACATATCCTACTAGGGCAAAAGTTGCAAGCATAATAATTGCGCGCCACGGAAACTTAAAGCCCTTTTTCTTAGCCATAAATAAATTATACCACAAAAAGCCGCTGCATTAGCAGCGGCAAACAAGTCCAAGCCGGCAAAAACTCTTATCTTACTTCTACTCTGACTCTAGGCAAAGTTTTCCCAGAAAAATGCGTCTTTTTAGTCTTCACAAAAGTTACTACCCCATCTTTAGCAGCATGAATAGTAAAATTAGCAGACATATAAGTGCCAGGACCTGCAATCTTCGTAGAACCAGTCTGGCGTACGATTACTTCACCATTTTTAACCTTTTGGCCACCAAAACGTTTCACGCCAAGACGCTGACCAGGATTATTATGTATATTTTTGGCGGTACCGCCAGCTTTTACATGTGACATTTATTTCTTCCTTAATATTATTATATCTCTCGCGACAATCTGACCTTCTCTGTGGTATAGAAGCCCCTCGCACGATTTATTAGCTACATTATACCCCATATCTTTAATTTCGTCAAGGATTAGAAGCCTAGAATATTTACCAGTTTCAGTAAGCCACGCCGGCATCGCAATCGTCACCGGAGTGCCAGATTTGATTTGTGGTAACAAATTTTTCAAAAATCCCAGAACAATATTTCCGCATTCCTGTTTTTGCTCCTTTAGTTCCACCTCAGAAGGCATCCTACTCATCGGCTTTCCAAGATACCCTTCACATGCCACCGCATCAATTTTTGACCATTCACAAGAAGTCGCATCACCCACTTCTAGTTTAAAATTTGAAAAATCAAAATATTTTAAATTTTTCTCTGTATACTCTATCATCCTTTCAGAAACATCCGTACCATACGCCCGATACCCCATTAGCAGTGCCTCCTGCAAAACTACCCCAGTACCACAAAATGGGTCTAGGACACATGAACCTTTCGGCAAACACCCACAAAGATTTATTAGAATCTGTGCCAACTTCGGTGGCAACATCCCCACTTTAGCATCTCTAGCCGGACGAGCTTGGTCTCGCCGACTATATGCATCAATATCTTGCACACCAATCACTCGGTACCAATCGCTTTCAATTTTTATTAATTCAGCTTTCCTAGGGCTTTTTCCATATAATCCATTATGTAAAGACGTGGCGGTACCAAGTATAGCATCTGTATTGGCTACCACCCTCACCGATCTTCCATGCCGCACCAAAATCTTTTTCAACTTCATCGCCTCTAAATTTGCTGATTTTTTTGAAGCTTTCTTAGAATAATCGCTTACTCCAAAAGTAATTTTGCCGTCTGGAAAACCAGCCAAAAATTCTAAAACTGGCGTCTTTATTTTTTCCGCAACTTTAAGCGTACCACCTAGCCTACTAATTTCTGGCATTCTTTTAGATGTAAATACTGCTAACCCATCAGAAATCATTTGCACGTCATTAAACAACGCCTCAAGTTCCGCTAGCGAAATTTCTTTTTGTCTACCTAAAACTGCTAAATATTGCATTTTACTCCGACTATTTTACAATCGCAAACTTATTTTTACCTTTTTTAATAATTGCAATCTGATTTACTGCTACATCTTCCACCAGTTTTACCCCATTAATAGATACCGCCCCCTGTGAAATAAATTCACGAGCTTTTTTCTTAGATTCTGAAAGTCCAGTAGATACTAAAATATCAACTAAATTTGCACCTTTTGCTACAACCGGCAAATACGCCGCAAATTCAGTCAGTTCATCTTCGGAAAATTCCGAAAAATCTGTCTCTCGATTAAACAACGTTTCACAAAGATTCTCCACTGCTTCCGCATTCCCAGCTCCATGCACTATTGTAGTCGCACCACGCGCCAAAGCCTTTTGCGCCAATCTATCCTCCGGATGTTCATGATGTCGCGCAAGCATTTCGTCAATTTCTTCTGGCTGATATAAAGTATAAATTTTCAGAAGATTTTCTACTGCCTCGTCAGACTGGTTCATCCAAAATTGATAAAAATCAAAGATAGAGGTATAATTTCCTGATCCATTGTCAGTCGCAGTGAGCCATACAGCATTACCTTCTGATTTCCCAAACTTCTTCTTCGTTACCGGATCTATCACGAGTGGAGTACTCCATACGTCTGCATCTGCATTTTCAAGCCTTTTAATAAGATGTATTCCAGATGTACAATTCCCATATTGATCTGCACCACAAAGCTGCAAACTCACTCCATATTCTCTAAAAAGATGTAAAAAATCGTAACCTTGTATTAAAGTATACGAGAACTCCGCATAAGAAATCCCCGATCCACCATCACCAATCCGATTCTGCACAAATTGCCTATCAAGTAGTTGGGTCATGGAAAAGTTTTTACCAATTTCACGCAAAAACTCCAAATAGCCAAGATTTTTAAACCAATCCAAATTATCCACCATGTTCAAACCAGGCGTCGTATGATCTTTTACATTACCATCGCCGCTATTTATCACTCTCTCAATCTGCTCTTTAATACATTTTTTATTATGTTCTATCTCTTCGAGCGGCTTTAAATCTCTTTCAGCATTCTCTTTTGGATCGCCAATCTGTCCTGTTGCCCCACCTACTAATAGTACTGGCTCATATCCGTGCCGCACAAAACAAGCACACATCATTAAAGCCGCCAGATTCCCAATCGTAAGTGAGTCTGCCGAAGGATCCGCCCCCCAATAAAATTTTTTAGATTCCCTAGTGTCTAACTCTGCTGGATCTTTAATGGTGGTTTCTGCCATAAAACCACGATAGATTAATTCCTCTGATAATTTCATATCTTTATTATACCATAATTACGTGCGTCATATGATACAATAAGAATATGAAAATTCTTTGGACTGATGGTAGCGCCGAGCCGAACCCAGGCCCTGGTGGCTGGGCAGTAATAGACGAAGAGACTAAATCCCCAGCCAAATTAGGCAATGCCAAACATACTACAAATATCCAAATGGAAGGTACCGCACTTAAAGAAGCTATTAAGTATGCCGGAAATGAAGGTTGCGAAATTCACACCGATTCAGAATTTTGGGTCAACGTCCTTACCAAATGGGCGCCTAGCTGGGAGAAAAATAATTGGAAGAAAAAATCCGGCCCTATCAAAAATCTCGAGCTAGTCCAAGAATTATATAAACTTTATCAAGAAAACAACGTCAAACTGATCTGGACTCGCGGCCATGTCGGCACAGAATTAAATGAACTTGCTGATACTTGGGCTACCAAAGCCCGACTAAATGAAAAAATAAAATAGCGCCTACCACCAAATTATATTACCATCTGCATCGAGTTCAACATCGTTAGAACTAGCATCAGAATTGTCAAGATCAAAATCACCAGAACCATAACCAAGCGAACCTACATTATCCGAGCCATCTTCAAAACTACTACCTAAACCGCCACCATATCCTAACTCATTCAGAAATCTCGATGGCATCGAAAATCCATAAGTACCGTAATTATTCCGCCTTCTTGCGTAGGTTAAAAACAGTCTTAGTTTTGCCCTCGTCATTCCCACATACATCAATCTCCGTTCTTCCTCCAATTCCGACTCGGTTTCCGAACCTCTAGCCGACGGAAATAGTCCTTCTTCCATCCCCACAATAAATACCACTGGAAATTCCAAACCCTTCGCCGCGTGAAGAGTCATTAATGTAATCGCATTTTTTGCAGTTTTTTCATCCGCCGAAGACATCAAAGCCGCATCAGCCACAAATTCTTCTATGGTTGCATATTCACTTGCATTCCCTGCCAAAACTTCCAAATTCTTCATCCGTTCATCCGTATTTGGCGTACCATCATCTACTAATGTAGAAAAATCAAATTTTTCCGTAAGCTGTTTCACGATTTCTCCCGGATTTTCAAAATTGTCTACCTTTACACTCGCCAGAAACCCTACCAATTTTTCCAAACTCGCTCGCGCCTTAGCCGAAGACAAAACTGTAGAAAAATCTATTCCAAACAAAGGTTCATCACTATCCACTATTGCCACTGCCATTAATATTTTCCCTATCGATACCGCACCCACTCCAGATAAAACATTTTTCATCACTCTTTCTAAACTAATCAAATCTCGTCCGTTCACAATAAGCTTCAAAATTGCTAACACGTCTTTTATTTCTTTTCGATCGTAAAATCTCACACCGCCCACAATTTTATATGGTAAATTCATTTCCATGAATACTTTTTCAAATGCTAACGACTGTGCATTCGTTCGATATAGAACCGCAAAATCACTCAAATCTGGATAGTCTCGCCTAAGATTCAAAATTTTTAATGCTACATAATTTGCTTCTGCTTTGTCATCAACCAAAGATTCCATTTCTACCGGTGCACCTTTTTCCGATTCGGTAAAAAGCACTTTTTCTGATCGTGTCTTGTTATTGTTAATGATCTTCTGCGAAGCCTCCAAAATATTTCCAGTTGAACGATAATTTTGTTCTAATTTTATTACTTTTGCACCCGGAAAATCTTTTTCAAAATTAAGAATATTTGTAAAATCTGCCCCTCGCCAAGAATAAATCGATTGCCAATCATCTCCCACCACCGCAATATTACGCTTTTTATTAACGAGCATTTTTACCAAATGATATTGTACCACATTCGTATCCTGATATTCATCAATTAAGATATGCTCAAACTTCTGTTGCCATTTTTCTCTTATTTGTTTGTTAGTCGTAAAAAGTTTTAAAGTCCGAAGTAACAAATCATCAAAATCCAATGCATGATTTTTTTCTTTTTCTTTTTCGTATTCAAGAAAAATTTGCGCTATCTGCTTTTGATTTGGATAATACGCCTTTTCTGCATAAACTTCTGGCGTATTACCTTGATTTTTTTCGTTAGAAATTATCGAGAGAACTCCTTTTGGCTTTAGATTCTTATTTTCATTAAGTTTTAAATTCTTCAAAATCCTTTTAATAAGCGCCACCTGATCGTCCGCATCGTAAATTACAAAATCACGAGAAAGCCCCGCCGCTTCTGCCTCAATTCGCAAAATTTTCACCGAAATTCCATGAAAAGTCCCCATGTAAGGCATAAAACTCCTCGGCGGCTCCTCATCTAAAGTTTCAGTCTGAAGTAATTTCCATAACCTACTTCGCATTTCTCCCGCCGCTTTATTGGTAAAAGTCACCGCCAAAATTCGTTCTGGCTTTATTCCGTGCAATATTAAATTTGCAATTCGATGCGTAAGCGTTCTAGTTTTTCCCGACCCAGCTCCCGCTAAAATCAAAAGTGGACCTTCAAGATACTCCACTGCTTCCTTTTGCATCGGGTTCAAACCCCTTAGAATTTTCGAAACCTCCAAGTTATCACTCATTGTTCCATTATAACATATTTATTATTTACAAAATATTCATCTGGTGATATAATTAAGTAGTGAAAAAACCGAAAACCTATCAAGAAGTCATTGGTGAGACTATCGAACAAATGCGCACCGACAAAGGTTGGACGCAAGGTGAACTCGCCGAAGCTACTGGTACCAGCCAGTCGGCTATTCATCGTATTGAAAAAGGTGGCCAAAACGTCTCCCTAGAGATGATTAAAAAACTTTCCGAAGCCCTCGGCACCCAAATTCTCTCTATTAATGATTCAGTCTCCCAAAGTTTTCGTATTCGTGGCGGCAAAGAGCTAAGCGGTGAAATTACAGTCAACACATCTAAGAATGCTGCTGTTGCTCTCCTTATGGCTGCACTTCTAAATTCCGGCAAGACCATACTCCACCGAATCGCTCGTATAGAAGAAGTTTTTCGTATTATTGAAGTCCTAGAATCTATCGGCGTGAAATGTCATTGGCAAAATCGCCATCGAGATTTAGAGATTATATCACCACGCGAATTAAAACTAGAACAAATGGATGTAGAGGCCGCCAGAAAAACCCGTTCTGTAATTATGCTACTTGGTCCTTTACTCCATCGCTACAAAGAATTCCAACTTCCCTACGCCGGTGGCTGTTCGTTGGGCGTCAGAACTATTGAACCGCATCTAAAAGCTCTGGAATCTTTTGGTCTTAAAGTTGACGCTGAATCAAACAGTGGCTTCTATCAAGTTAAAGTCAACCAACACACACTTAAGAAATATGAAGATCGCTACATTGTTTTAGTCGAACGTGGCGACACTGTCACCGAAAATGTCCTCATGGCTGCTGCTCTTAGCCCTGGTCGCACTACTATTGTCGGTGCCTCGTCTAATTATATGGTCCAAGATATGTGCTTCTTTTTGGAAAAGTTGGGCGTTAAAATCTCTGGTATCGGTACTACCACTTTAGTAATTCGTGGTAGATCCACCATTGATGCAGACGTAGAATACAATCTTTCTGAAGACCCAATCGAAGCCATGAGCTTTATTGCTGCTGCCTACGCCACCCACTCCGAAATTACCATCCGTCGTGCGCCTATCGAATTCCTCGAAATTGAACTTGAAATTCTGAAATCCATGAATGCTAGATTCAAAAAAACCAAAGAATACCTCGCTGCCAACGGCCGCACTCGTTTAGTGGATCTAAAAATCTTAAAATCCGATTTAATTGCACCAGTCGACAAAATCCATCCAATGCCATTCCCTGGTCTTAATATCGATAATCTTCCATTCTTCTCAGTAATTGCTGCTGTCGCTGAAGGCCGTACCATGATCCACGATTGGGTTTTCGAAAATCGTGCCATTTACACCACCGAGCTATCCAACCTTAATGTCAAAGTAGAACTACTAGATGCTCACCGTCTCTACGTTGAAGGACCTACTAATTGGCGCCCAGCTGAGCTCGTTGCTCCACAAGCACTTCGCCCAGCCGTAGTAGTATTAATTGGAATGCTCGCCGCTCCTGGCACCTCTATCCTCAGAAATGTCTATTCTATTAATCGCGGTTACCAAGACTTTGCCGTACGGCTCCGCCATCTTGGCGCCGACATTACGCCTCTTACCGGTATTTAGGTATGTTATAATCAAAATATGAAAACGATTAAAGATATAGACTTAAAAAATCAAATTATTTTAATACGCGTAGACTACAACGTCCCATTAAAAGACGGCGTAATTACCGACGATCTCCGTATTCGTGCTAGTCTCCCCACTATTAATTACTTGCTAGAAAATGATGTCAAAAAAATCGTTCTAATTTCTCATCTTGGCCGCCCAGAAGGCAAAGAAAATCCCGATTTTTCACTCTCACCAGTTGCAGACACTTTAAGAAATCTTCTTCAAAATCAAAAAATTGGTTTTTATCAATTACCTAAAAAAGCCGAAAAAATTAACACTCCAGAAGATGAGAGAATCGTGCTGCTTGAAAACCTCCGTTTTGACCCAGGTGAAGAAGCAAATAATCCAGATTTCATCAAAAATATTATCGATTCTATAAACGCCAATGTTTTCGTCCAAGATGGTTTTGCCGTAGTCCATCGTGCTCATGCCTCTACGGATGCTATCAAAAATTTCTTACCCGTATATTCCGGTTTTCTAGTAGAAAAAGAGGTTGAAAACCTTACCAAAGTTTTAAAAAACCCAGAACATCCCGTACTCCTTATTATCGGTGGCTCAAAAGTAGAAGACAAACAACCTTTAATTGACAAATTTATCAATATTGCCGATCATATTTTAGTCGGTGGTAAAATTGCCGCTGATGGATACAAATCTGAAAACGGAAAAATTATCGTCGCCCACGATTTTGATGAAGACTCCATGGGTAATAAATTAGATATCGGCCCAATCTCCACTTCCGAATTTGCCAAATATATCGAAAACGCTAAAACTATTATTTGGAATGGCGTAATGGGCAAAGTCGAAGATCCTGCTTTTACCACCGCTTCTAGTATCATCGCTGATTTAATCGGAAAAAACCAAGACGCTACCACCATCATTTGCGGCGGCGATACTGCCGGCTTTGTCGAAAATTATCTCAAGAATCACGCAGACTTAAATTATTCTCTCATTTCTACTGGTGGTGGCGCCTCACTAGAATTCCTTCTCGGCAAAAAATTACCAGGTCTAGTAGCAATCGCTGATTAAACGTGCCTAATTTTTATCGTATCAGTCCCATATTTATTTTTATCGCCCGATACTATCACAGCCAGTAAGTCTTTCTTTCCTTCTCTGGTCTGAAGATATTCAGATTCTTTAAGCTCCAAAGCTAATTCTCTCCCAAAATTCTCATCATATTTTCTCACAAATGCCGAATTCGCATAGGTCAGAGCTAACTGATTTGCCACCCTAGCATCTGGTGTTACCGAAATAATTGGCACATTCGGCCTTTGAGCCGCCATCGTTGCAGCCGTAGCGCCAGAAGCAGTTTGACAAACTATTACATCTGCTTCAATCTTCTCAGCCAGTCTCGCCACCGTAGAAGAAATTGCGTCATAAATTGCTTTTTCGCCTTCCGGCTGTCTCTTCATCGGCGCAACTCGCGAATGATTTTGAGTATAAAGAATCACTTTTTTCATTTCTTTTACCGCTTCTACAGGATATTCTCCATTAGCAGTCTCATCTGAAAGCATCACCGCATCGGCACCCTGCACTACTGCAGTGGCTACATCCGAAACTTCCGCCCTAGTTGGTTCCGGATTTTCTACCATCGAACCCATCATTTGAGTAGCCACAATACAAAGTTTTGCATGCGCTCTACAAAGTGCAATTAATTTCCGCTGCACTATTGGCACCACTTCTGCACCAGCCTCTACCGCCATATCGCCCCTAGCCACCATAATTCCATCCGCTGCTTTTACAATTTCTTCCAGATTTTCATCACTAGAAATAGCCTTTTTGGTTTCAATTTTTGCAATCACTTTTGCCGTAGAACCGAGAGATAAAAGAATTTGTTTTAATTTTTCAATGTCAGAAGCCGATTGCACAAAAGAAAGCGCCACAAAATCATAATCTTGCCCTGCACCATACTCCAAGTCCGCCATGTCTTTTGAGGTAATAATATCCCCGCCAAAATCTGTTTCTGGTAAATTTAGCCCTTTTCTACTCATCACGAATCCGTCATTCAAAACTTTCACTTTTATAGCAGTACTAGATACGATTTCAGTTATTTCAGTTTTTATCTTGCCGTCGAACATGAATAATGGTTCGCCTATTTTTACTTTTTCTACTAAATTATACTGTACTGGTAAAGTCAATCCACCATCATGTTCAAAGCCTTCTTCAGCTTCCAAAATTACTTCGTCACCAGAAGATAAATCCAAGTGGTTGTCAACCAACTCGCCTAATCTAATTTTTGGCCCTTGTAAATCCTGTAAAATCGCTACGCTACGTCCTTTTTTCTCCGCCGCTGCACGAATCTGTTTGATTTGCTCTGCACGTTCTTCATTTGTCCCATGTGAACAATTCAATCTACATCCATTCACCCCAGCCATAATAATTTCTTCAATCTTCTCTGGTCCAAACACAGACGGGCCAATCGTCGCCAAAATTTTTGTTCTCTTAAAAAGTTTACTCATATTATTATATTATCATATTTATACTTTTTATGGTAATATATAAGTATATGGCACATAATAAAAACAAATATTTAGAAAATCGTATCAAAAGATTCCAAGAGCCTTTACCAAAAAAACCAAAATTTGAAATCGCTTCCAAAAGTTCTTATCACATTACAAAAAATACCATACTCGGTGTTATTGTTACAGCAGTAGTTGTTGTCATCGGATTTTGTATATTTAACCTTATTGCTACTCCAGAATTTTTAGTTAAAAGAGAGGTCGAATCTATAGTCGCAGATTATTACGAAAATTATTTTTATCCAACACTCTTAAAAAATAATTCTATCGACCCTGAGCATATTTCCGATTCTATCGAATCGAAATCTGCTATTAACAATGTATTTAGCAAATATGCCGATCACGGTTTTTATGATACCAGTTTCAACCAATTATTGCATTATGATGATTTAAAACACATTAGTTCCAGCGCTAAACTATCCGAATATTGCGACCTAGAAAATAGTCGCATCAGAATCTATCCTGAACATCCTTTTGGTAGTAAAAATTACCGCGTAGAATATACCTATTCTTGCAATTTTTAAGAATTCTTGTTATAATAAACCTAGCACTTTTTTGGCCTCATAGTATAATGGTTAGTACAACGGGTTTTCATCCCGTCAATGTGGGTTCAATTCCCGCTGAGGTCACCAAGACACGAATAAAAATCTCAAGCGAGCGAAAACGCTTGTTTTTTTATAAAAAGTATGGTATAATAAGAATAGTACGTTAAAAAGGAGTTGACGAATAGGAGGTGGAAGATGGTGATGACGTTGCTAACGATGTTTGCATTCGTTCTACTATTACTCATGGCGGGAGGCTTCTTGCTCCTCATGGGTTTTGTAGAAATGGACCTTTGGGATAGAGAAGAAGAGGAGGAGAAAAGATGGAAAAAAAGAAAATAACGTTAACGCTGGTTGTCGCCGCAGCAATCTTAGCATGCTGCCTGGTAAAACCATTACCAGCCTCTGCTCATGATTTTCCGAGCAAAATAGAGGACTGGAATGAGGACGACTGGAGAGCATGGAATGATCTCTGGGACGACTATTGGAAAGTTTATTACCAAAACTGGAATTGGGCAAATAACAACAATTATTATTACTACCCCCCTAACAACAACTATTACAATAGCAATAGTAATAGTAATAGTTATAGTGGTTACAATTTCAGTTCCGGAATCCTCAATATCTACGATTCCGGCACCGAGAGTCAAGCCCAAACTCTAGCGCGCATTATCAATTTATATGCGCACGGGGTACCCAGTATAACCGCCCAAGCATGCGTTGGCTGGGCAGTCATAAACTCAGTAGACGCATCTGGCTACGGAGTCGATATTAACTCTGTTGCTGGAAACTTCCACTACGACCCCGGAAGGCCAACTTCAGATGACTTCGGAAGAGATCTTATGCCTCTTGCAAGAGACATCATTTTCCGCTGGAAAGCAGGAAAATCCGGAGTCAATAGCTACCGAGTCTTACCTGGTGGTTATTGCTGGGTTTGGAGCACCGGCAATTCGGTGGTATTTAGAAATACCCCGGATGAATCTGGGGCTCCATGGAATTACGCTTACGCCAGCCCCTACGGGGGCTAATCGTCAACTCCTTCATACGCCCCCTGGGAAACCAGGGGGCAATTTTTATTCCCCCACTAATTTCAAAAATTCAGCTTCCGAGATTCTTGGAATTTCTAATTTATCCGCCTTATCAGTTTTAGATTTACCTGGCTTTTCTCCCACAATAAGAGCCGTAGTATTTTTCGTTACCGACGACGTTACTATTGCTCCAAGCTCTCTCAACTTATCCTCAGCCTCTTCCCGCCCCATACTTGATAGCGTACCAGTCACAACATAGGATCGATTATTAAGAGGTAGCTCTTCAGTCTCTTCGTCCATCGGCCACACACCTTGACTCTTTAAATCTTCTAATAATTTCAGATTATCCGCATCAGCAAACCAAGCCAAAATCGACTCTGCCACCACTTCACCCACATCCCCTATCGCGAGTAAATCTTCCTCCGTTGCATTCATCAAATTATCCAAACTCCCAAATTTTCTAGCCAAACTCACCGCCGTTGCCGCACCCACATGCCTAATTCCTAATGCCGTGATAAACTTGTTTAATTTTGGATGTCTACTTCCGTCTATCGCAGTAATCAAATTCTTTGCCGAAAGCTCACCAAATCTCTCCAGACTTGCAACTTGGGTAATTTTTAGTCTATACAAATCAGCTATTGATTTTACCAAACCACTATCAACTAGCGCTACTACGTTTTTTTCACCAAGCCCTTCAATATTAAGAGCAGGTTTAGACGCATAATATTCAATTGCTCGTTTCAAAATAAAATCCGAAGTTTCACCTTTTACTCGATATACCGCCTCGCCAATAGGTCTTTCAAATTCAAGCTCTGGATATTGTTTTTTTAGTGCTTTTTGAAAATCAAAAGCTTCAGTCCCCTCTGGCCGAAGCGAAACCAAAACTTCTTTTACTTGTGGAATAATATCACCAGCCTTATAAATAATCACTGTATCACCGATTCGCGCATCTAACCTTGCGATTTCATCTGCATTATGAAGCGAGGCATGTTTTACAGTAGTTCCAGCTAGAGAAACTGGCTCAAACAATGCTACTGGCGTTGCCGCACCCGTTCGCCCAATCGATATCACAATATCTTTTATCACCGTCGTCGCCTCTTCCGCTGGAAATTTAAATGCTACCGCTCCCCTAGGAGTTTTTCCTACGATTCCTAAATCATCATAGATTTTCCGGTCATTGATTTTTATCACCATGCCATCGGTATTAAATTTGAGACCTTTTCTATACTCATCCAATTTTTTAATATACTCAAACATTCCTTCAATATCCGAACCATTCCACACTTTATCCTCACCGGAAGTCTGAAAACCAAATTTTCTAAGCATCTCGTATGCCTCTTTATGCGTCGGCAAATTCGGTTTTACAAGATCATATGCGATAAATTTAAGTGGCCTCGAAGCCGCAATTTTTGGATCCAATTGCCTAATCGACCCTGCCGCCAAATTCCGCGGATTTTTAAACTCCCCTTTAAGCCTCTCAAAATCTTCCTTAAAAATAATAATCTCCCCTCTAACTTCTACTTCAGAAAGAACTCCTTCCTCTGAGGACCATAAGCTCGGCCGAACGGCCTTGAGTGTGTCCGAAGAGGAAGGAGTTCTTTCTAAAACAGAAAGTCTGAGTGGAATATTCTCAATAGTTTTTACATTCAAAGTCACATCTTCACCAACCAATCCATCTCCACGCGTTACTGCCTGCACAAAAATCCCATCTTTATATTTAAGCGAACATGCTAATCCGTCCATTTTAATATCCGTAAAAAATTCAGAAATCTTTCCACCTGGTATTAACTTTTCGTTCCGATGAATCCATTCTAAAACTTCCGCTGTCGAAAATACGTCAGCAAGACTAATCATTCTTTTTTCATGAGTTACTTTTTCGAATTTATCAAGTGCCTTCCCCGCCACTCTCTGTGTTGGTGAATCCGGCGTAATTAGTTCCGGATATTCCGCTTCTAGTTCCGAAAGTTCATGCTTTAAAGAATCCGCTGCCGCTTCGCTCATAATCGACTCGTCCAGTACATGATAATGATAGCGATAATCATTAATCAGCTCTCTTAGCTTCTTAATCCTCTCCTCAGCTTCTACTTTATTCATACTATTATTCTATCATAATCAAAAAAGAAAAAATTGAATTTATTTTCGTTTGGTCTTTTTAGCAAAAGAATCTTTAGTGTCAAAATCCAACATATAGCGATAATATAGGTAAAAATATGTCGCCACATAAATTCCCGAAAAACAAGTCATAATCACCAAGCATACTGGCACAAACGGAATTTGTACCGTCCAAGAAAATTGCTTCATAAATAGATCGAACATAATGAGAGGCATCATCACAACCGCCCACATTATTATAAGTACGATTATTAGTGCAACAATTCTCAAAATAAATTTTATTCTCCTTCCAGCCATTAAATCATTTGCAGTTTTTAAAGCTTGCATAGGATATAAACCTGGAGCAGTCACCGCCGTCAGTGCCATAATCGTGCCAGAAACTAGATAGAAAGAAAGCAAAAACATCAGCGCCGAAAAAACCCAAAACAACAATGCATAAAATGGTGTATCAAGAAAATGAGTTTCTATTGCCGCCGAATACGCTATCAAAAATATCATGATCGGCAAACACTGTATCACTGCCACTAGAAGAACCACAAAAGTAGAAATAAGCGGCGTCATTGCATTATATAGTCCATCACGCAATTTTACTTTATGTCCCGCCATAATATGTCTAAGCAAAAATATTGTAACTAACCAAATAATCAAAAAAATTAACGCCACAAAGACTCCTGCTCCAGCATTATTAGATTCTACCGATAAACCACCAGTGAAAACCGTAGACACGAGAAGTAGCCCAGATTTTGCAAAAGTTCCAATATTTGCATTATTCTGCTCAGCCGTCTGGTCTAAAATATTTTGAATATCTCGATAGGTGTTTTCGCTCATCAATCCCACAAATGCAATCGCCGTTATCGTCATTATCAAAAGAAATGGCAAAAACAATTTCCAATTTTTAAAAATCATTTTGAAAGTATACAGAATATGATACATCATACCAGGAACTTCTAGTTCCCTTACATAATCCTCTCGATAAGACCGCTTAAATGATTTATGTTTAAAAATCGGCGGCGTTTCCTTAATAGATTTCTTCTTTTTTTTACTAGAAGTTCCACTTGCCATTTTCTAGCCTCTCAATTCTTTTTTCAAGTGGTGGATGCGTCCCAAATAAATTATTGAAAAATCCTTTCCTTAAAGGATCATTAATATACATAGAAGCCTGCGCCGAATTCTGATTTTTCATCGGCTGGCTATGCGATTGAAGTTTTTTCAAAGCATCAATCATCCCTTCTGGATATCTTGTAATATTTACTGCCGAAGCGTCCGCTAAATACTCCCGCTCGCGCGATACCGCCATTTGCGCAATCGCCGCACAAATTGGTGCAAAAATTGCCGCAAATACAATCAAAAGATAGGCTACAGGACTACCTTCGTTGTCACGTTTACGATTTCCGTAAAACATCATCCGCATTGCAATATCCGAAATTAGACCTACCACACACACAAGCCCAAACACAATCATCGATACTCTAATATCATAATTTTTTACATGGGACATTTCGTGTGCCATTACCGCAGTCAATTCTTTATCGTTCATAATGTCAAGGAGCCCAGTCGTAGCAGCTACTACTGCATGTTCAGGATCCCTGCCGGTCGCAAAAGCATTTGGTGCCAAATCTTCGATTAAATAAACTTTTGGCATTGGAAGCCCAGTAGTAATAGAAAGATTTTCTACCGTATTATAAAGCCTCGGATTATCTTTTTTTTCGATTTCCTTTGCCCCCGCCATCATCGTTGCTACCGACCCAGCCGCAAAATACTGAATCACTGCATAAATAATCGAAGCTATACTCACCCAAAGTAAGACCCACCAATCATTTAAAAAATACGCTACTGCCGCCGCTATAGCTATAATGATGGCCACAAAAACCATCATTATAAATATAGTTCGCCTTTTATTCTGTGCAATTTGTTTATACATTGACTTAAATTAGAATTTTACTTCTGGCGCGTTATCAATCTTTGCTTTTTCAGCTTCAGAAACTTCAAAGTAATCACGCTTTTTGAAGTGGCCAAACATATTATTTATGATGTTGGTCGGGAAAGTTTTAATTTTTGCATTAAGTTCTTTGCATCCAGAATTATAAAATCTTCTAGCGGCTTGAATTTTATCTTCAACATCTTGAAGTTGATTCTGCAATTTCACAAAATTCTCATTAGCCTTAAGTTCTGGATAAGCTTCTGCAATCGCAAAAATCTTAGAAAGAGCTGCTTGCATCTCACCTTCAGCTTCAGCCGCCGCCTTCACGGTTTTAGCACCCATCGCTGCACTTCGAGCAGCTGTCACCATTTCAAAAGTTTCTTTTTCATGTTTAGCATAGCCTTTGACGGTCTCTACTACATTTGGGATTAAATCTGCACGATATTTAAGCTGAACAGTAATATCGCTCCAAGCTTCGTCCACTCTTTCATTAGTTCGGACTAAACCATTGTAAGTCCCAACGATAATTGCGATAATAAGAACTACTACGACCGCAATTACTATTCCTATTATTGCTCCTGTACTCATTATTTTTCCACTCCTTATATTATATATATGCATATTATATCAAATTTTTCCTTTTAAGTAAAATTATGATAAAATATATCTATATGGTGCTTTGGCGGAGTGGTTACGCAGCGGTCTGCAAAACCGCGTACACCGGTTCAATTCCGGTAGGCACCTCCAAGATATTCCAAAAATTAAAAAATTGTGCTATAATATATACGCAACGTGCGAATGTAGCTCAGTTGTTTAGAGCGCTTCCTTGCCAAGGAAGAGGTCGAGAGTTAGAGTCTCTTCATTCGCACCATTTTTATGCTCCAGATTTCTTTCTCCAGTTAAAACTCTCGGGCTACGCCAACGAGAGTTAGAGTCTCTTCATTCGCACCATTTTTTGTTATCCAAAATTAGTCAATTTATTTGCATAAAAAGGCTGAAAAAGTGTGATATAATATAACCATAAACGAAACAAAATAAATATGGAAAGCAATATATTCTTACAAATTCTCTTACTTGTCGGTGGTTTTGTAATTCTAATCAAAGGTGCAGACTGGCTCGTAGATGGCGCAAGTAGCGTTGCTTCCAATTTTAAAGTTTCAAAACAACTCGTTGGCCTTACTATCGTAGCTTTTGGCACCGGCGCTCCAGAGCTTGCAGTTTCTATCACTTCAATGATTAATGGCAATACCGACATGCTTCTTGGCAACGTTATGGGAAGCAATATTATTAATATTTTACTTTTAATTGGTTTAGCCGCCATTATTAGCCCCATCAGAATCAACAGAAACACTATCTCAAAAGAGCTTCCCCTGCTGCTGCTAACTACTCTTGGTCTTGTTTTTCTATTTCTAGACACCACTCTCTCTGGCGCCAATGAAAACTGGATTACTAGAAGCGATGGGCTAATTTGCGTTCTCTTCTTTGCTATTTTCCTTTATTACATAATAGCTATGACCCGAAAAAACAAAAAAGAAAAGCATAAGGTCGAAAAACCCAAGTGGAAACTCGGCAAATCTTTTCTTTTTGTACTTCTAGGCCTCATTGGCGTAGTCGGTGGTAGCCAACTCGTAGTTAGTTCGGCTTCTGAAATTGCATCAGTTATCGGAATTTCCGACCGTATCATCGCCCTTACTGTCGTAGCCTTTGGCACTTCGCTTCCAGAGCTTGTCACTACCATCACCGCCGCCAAACGTGGTGAAAACGAACTTTTGGTTGGCAATATTATTGGCAGTAACATCTTTAACATTTGTATCGTGTTGGGGCTCCCAATTGCTATCTTTGGCGGCATCAAACCAGAAAGCTTTGAGATGATCGACGTAATTATGATGGTCGTCTCTGCCGCACTCCTCTGGCTAGTTGCTCGCCGCGGTAGTCCAATCTCCAAAAGAGAAGGTTCTTTCATGCTTATCGTCTTTGCTATTTATTACGGCTATATAGTCGTAAACGCCCTCACCGCAATCTGAGATTATTTCTCAATCCTTTTAATTAAAATCTTCTTTTCTTTAGCTAAAATATCACCTTTTTTGATTAAAGCCGCCACTTTTTCCTGATCGGACTTTTGTTTAGAATCATCAAAAGATTCTTGTTGCCTCTTCAAATCACCATAAAAACCCGTACCCTTTGCTGCATCCCAAAAAATCTTCTCACCTGGCACATTTTTATAATGCCAAGGTTTATTAAATAAATTAAAATGCACTAGCTTGGTCTCTTTTTTAAACTCTTTCGTTGGTTCGGCATTCCATTCCGGCCCAAAATGCCCAATTTTACCTCTAAGAATTACATTCAAATAATCTTGATCTGGCGCCACTAAATCAGCATCATATTTCTGTATTACTTCTATCATCTGAGAAAGATATTTACATTTTCGCATTTTTCTAAGGTTCATCAGCATCACCCCATCATTTACATACTCATTATGCGGTACCCCCAATGCAAAATCTACATAATCCCTAAACTCTGGAATTACAGTTACTTTTGGATCTACCATCGCCATTATTATATTGTCACCCATATCCATATCAAAAAGCTCACCAATATCCCCCCTAAGAATTGTGTCACTGTCTATATATATCGCCTTTTCATATCGCGGAAAAAGCAATGGAATGAAAAACCTATAAAAATACACCGCTTTAGAAAAGAAATCCCCCATACCTTTTCGTTTCGACACATATTTTATTACTACCCTTAGATAGATACTATTAGTAATTTTCTTAAATTGTATAGCGCAATTTTTTGTCACCAAGCTCCTAAATCTCACTCGATTCGGCCAGCTCAAACCATCATGCAAAATTATCACCCGATAATATCTATTCTTATCAGCATGCAAAAAAAGTGAATGAATCGCCGCCGCCGCATACGGCGCATACTCATTATTGATCGTAATAAATATCGGTACCACCTTCACTAATTTATTTAACGGTGTACCCGTACTAAAAATACTCATCTACTCTACTTTTCTTATTATGCTTACCTTCTATTTTACCAAATTTTTCAATATATTTAAAGTAAATTATAAACACTCAAAAGACATCTATGGCTTTGCTTTTAATTATAAATTTACTTTCAACTCATCATACTTTTCTAATATATCATCGTAATCGTGAATTTTCAAAACCTCATGAACCTTTTTTATCTCAAACGGCTTCACTTTTTGTACATGGAAAAATGGGAAAAACTTAAAATTATTCGAAAAATGATGTAATACTGTATTTTTATCTGGCCTTTCACGCTGATCATTATATTTAAGTGGTAAAATCTTACGTTTACGAATAGATTTGTTCAATGCCGCTTGATCCGCCAACATCATCCATCTTTTCCCACATAAAGCCACCGCCTTTTCGAACATTCCGGTTTTGATACATTCTTTCATATTAAATAACATTACACCAGAATTCATATAATCCTGTTTAAATAAACCGTTATAATGATAAAATCTTCGTCCGTAGATATCGAGCACCCCCGCCGCTTCAAGTCCATTCATATCCATATTATAAAATTCCGAAATATCTTTCCGACATACTACGTCATAATCCAAGTACAAAATCCGATCTAGCCTAGCAATCTCTGGAATTTTATCCGCATAAAGCCTAAGCATCGAACACGGCGTAAAATAAGAACCCATATTTTTACTCGGCAAATTCTTTACAAAAACGTCCGTCGCATCAATTAATTTTACAAAATTTTTTGGACTCTTTGCTCGTACGATTTTGTCAAGATACGCCGCCGTTTTTCGAGTAAACGGTTTCACATCTTTGTATTTAATTGTCAAAATAAAAATCTCAAGTGGCTCTATATTATTCTTAAGTAGCGATAAAATTGAAATCAACACCCCATCAGAGATTCCCTTATCTCCACAATATAATATATTCATATCTATATTATATCAAATATAAGTAATTCAGTTCGTAGCTAATTTTTTATTCTAAAAACGATTAGTCAGCACGTCTTCCGTTAAAGAACCCCAACTCTTTTATCATTTCCTCGGCGACAGAATCATTATGGACAGATAAAGAAAGCATAGCATTATTATATACTATAATGTATGTCCTCACAGTACCGGTTTCAGTAGGTTCATCAGAATATGCTTTTATAAAATCATCAGAATCTTCCAGCACAACATCTCTTTTATAATTAGCAGACCTTATCTGAGACCAAATTTCTTCCTTATTCTTATCCTCAAAAAAACCTATCAAAAATTTAGTACCATTCGGCATAAAACCTACAGAGCTCTCTTTGCTACCGCAGCTATATGATTCATATAGAAGCGGGTTATTATCAAGCTGATACAAAATTCCATCATACTCCTTGCAAACCGATCTTGCCAACTCTGGTGTGGGCTCATTATGGGTATCACCTCTAGTTGAAAAAGCCACGATTAATGCTATAGTTAAACCCAAAATAATCATAACAAGACAAACTATAACTGCCAAAACTACCTTAGAATCATATGCTTTCGGCTGCTGCAAATCTGTAAATTCCGGCTGAAATTCCGGCTGTTGTAACGGTTGCTGCGATATTGGTTGCATATTATTTGGTTCCATTTTTATTTCCTTTTGTATAATTCTTGTACTTATTATATCAAAAAATGAAACGGAATTCACTTTCGTTTCATTTTTTATACTCATTTTCTTTTACTAAACTTTTCTTTTAAAAAAGAAAAGTTTAAGCTAATGGTAGCCGGAACGGGACTTGCCCGCGAAGCACCACAGTCCCTAATTTTTGAGTTTTTGTGAAACAAAAATGGTAGCCGGAACGGGACTTGAACCCGTACGGATTGCTCCATTCGATTTTAAGTCGAACGCGTATACCAATTCCGCCATCCGGCCACCTCTATATATTATA
>JAUMXO010000003.1 GCA_030529135.1 Candidatus Saccharimonadota bacterium
AAGGGAAGAAAAAAACAAAAACAGGATTTTCGACAAGTGCAAAAGTATTAGAAGCTAAAAAAGCTGAAGTAAAGAAAAAAGTGGAAGCTAAGAAGGCTGAGACCGAGGAGAAAGTAGCCGCCGTCAAAAAAGCTGTGGCTCAAAAGAAAGCCGCTAAAAAGGAGGCTAAGTAATGAAATACAATGATTTAAAGGTAGAAAAAAATATTCGTCCAGTTCGTAAGGGTCGTGGTATTTCGGCTGGACAAGGTAAAACTGCTGGTCGTGGTACTAAGGGTCAGAAAGCTCGTGCTGGTCATAACAAAATGCCAGTTGGCTTTATGGGCGGTCAACGTGCTATTATGCAGGCCGTGCCAAAACTCAAAGGTTTTAAATCTTTTCATGCTAAAGCAGAGGTGGTCTATACTGATAGACTCAATGATTTGAAGGGTAAGGTAGACAACCTGGTCTTAGCAGAGAAGGGATTGATTTCTAATCCTTATAATAAGGTAAAGATCATCACTAGAGGTGAACTTAAAGCTAAAATTGAGCTCGAGACTCAATTTGCATCAAAGACTGCAATTGAGGCTATTAAAAAAGCTGGTGGTAGCTTTAAGAAAGTTGCTATCTTAAAAAGATCAGCAAAAAATAAAGAAGCTTAAAATATATTTCTCAACGGCTAACTTCGCGCCAGGAAAATTTTTGAGATTTATTAACGAAAATTACTCTTGTCTCGCGGCTGTCTTCACGGCTCGCAAGAGATAATTTTCTAAAATCTCAAAAATCTTCTTGGGCTTGTTGGATGTTTCGAAATATTATTTTAAGCTTCTTTTTAGTTATCTGTGGTATAATTAAGAGAAATAAAGTGGAGTTTTTATGGAAGAAAAACAATTAAAGACCAGTACCGGTCAGAGGGTGGCGATTGGGATCATTGCGGCGATTATGCTCGGTTCTATCATTGCTTCTTATGCAGCAATTATTGTAGGAAATAGCAATAAGTCTGACTCTTCTAATAAAGGTCTTTCAGAGGAGAGAATGACACACTACGAAGATAATTATGCGGAAAAATTGGCTGTTTTTAAAGAAGCTTCAAGGAGTGATTATGAGAAATTTGTACCTTACGCTTCAGAGGTGAAGGCCTATAATGAAACTTCCGCGAATGAAAGTGGGGTAAGGTCGCGTGATTTACTTGCTGGCACGGGGCGTGAAATTGGTAATGATGATAAAGACTATTTGGCTTATTATATTGGTTGGTGTGCTGACGAGTCGATTTTCGATAGTTCTTTTGATAGCAATACCAATCCTACCGCTTTTGCAAATGCGCTAGATGTTTCAGCGGGAGTGATTGAGGGCTGGTATCAGGGGATGACAGGGGCAAAGCTTGGCGGCGTACGCGAGATTACTATTCCGGGGGTGTTGGCTTATGGTGATAAAACTGAGATTTGTGGTGGATACAATAAACCTTTGAAATTTATTGTAATGCCAGTGGCCGCGGAAGAACCTCTAAAAACTGCAGCAGCAGATGTGAATATGGCAACTATGATGCTCCAATATGCATCATACGGCATGGATTATGAGAAAGAAATGGCTTCTCAGAGCACTTCTGGTACTTCTGGACAATAAGCGTAAGCTCTATTGACTTTTTTTGTTGAGTATGGTATAATTGAAGTATAGACACACGTTGGGGGTGCGGACAATGGTGTCTCGCATGGTAATTCATTACAGGGGGGTGAGAATATGTATTATCATGATTTAAAAGTGGGTTTTAATTTGTGGTTTCTTCTGGTGCCGCTACTTGCGGTGCTGATGGCCTTTTTAGGTTCTTTCCGTTATGGAAGAACTAAAAAAGGGCATCTGAGCGTTGTTAAACATGAAAAAGCTTTTAAAAAATTAGAAAGCTTTTTCGCAATATTAGCAACGTCACTTACTGCTCTATGCTTTCTTGTTGAAAGCCATAGTGGTTACATACAATGGGTGATAAACCAATTCGACGGTGATCCGTCGTATCTGTGGTTTGTCATACCATTTGACTTAGTAGTAATGGCTGCAATTGCGTATAATTTTTTCATATATGCATCAAAGATTGGTGAGAAAATAAAATATAAAATCCTCACCTATAGTCATTATCACCACAGATAAGAAACCTACTTTACCCCGGGGTTTAATCCCCGGGGATTTTTTATTAAAAAACATTGCTTTTTTAATTTGCTTGTGGTATTATAGGGGGTATGAAGGCCAAACATATTATAACAACAACTTGCGGAATACTTTTAGGGGGAATCTTTGTGGCGCAGAGCGCAGGCGCTACGGTGACATATCAAGGTAGCTCGGATCTACAGTTTACTTGGGGAGCAGGGTCTCTAGATGTGTCTTTGAGTAGTAATAGTTTTGTGATTTCGGATTTAGCTCCGGGAACGTCAAAAAATAGTAACGAAGTAGTTGCTACTGTCACTACTAATAATGCTACTGGTTATACTTTGTATGCTACTGTGGGCAATTCGTCTAATAATAGTACTGAGTTGAGGAGAAATGGTACTGACACTGCTAATAAATTTCTAATGACTTCTGATAATGCCTCTAGTCTTGCTAGTGGAACCTGGGGGTGTAGATATAAGGTAGATAGTAGTAATTACGGAAATTACAGGGCTTTATCTACGAGTGAGCCTACGGGTGGGGGTCTTGTAGTGAATAAAACCGTAGATAACATCGGGACTGCTGCTACTGGATATGCGGGTACGTCTAATACTACACTGCAGGTTGGTGCTAATGCGGCGAGTAATCAGAGCAGTGGCGAATATACGAACGCAATGAATTTTCAAGTAGTCGTCAACCCATAATAGTCATGAATCAAACATTTTTCTTCTACGATCTCGAGACTAGTGGCCTAAGGTCTCGAGATGATAGGTTGATGCAGTTTGCGGGTCAAAGGACTAATTTTGATTTAGAACCGGTGGAAGAGCCGGTGAATATTTTTGTGAAAATTAGTGACGATATATTACCATCACCTGCTGCAATTGGTGTAACTGGTATTACACCCCAGAAAACTTTAGAGGAAGGTATTTTGGAGCCGGAGTTTTGTAAAAAAGCTGTAGAAGAAATTTTTACACCTGGAACGGTGGCACTTGGCTATAATACGGTGCGATTTGACGATGAATTTATGCGGGCAACTTTTTGGCGAAACTTCTATGATCCTTATGAATGGGAGTGGAAGGATGGGCGGAGTCGTTGGGATATGCTAGATGTAGTAAGAATGACTAGAGCGCTTCGGCCAGAAGGAATTAACTGGCCTTTTACGGATGCTGGGAAGCCTACAAATAGCTTGGAGTATCTAACTAGTGCAAATGGATTATCTCATGAGCATGCGCACGATGCACTTTCGGATGTTTACGCTACAATCGAGGTAGCAAGGCTCATAAAAAGTAAGCAACCCGATTTGTTTAAATTTTTATTTGACAATCGTGGTAAAAAAGAGGCAATGCATCTAGCAAACCTTGAGAGACCCACCCCAGTGGTGTACGTTTCTGGAAGATATAGCAATGAGTTTAATAAGGCTACAGTGGTTGTGCCGATTGCGCCATCTAGAAATGGCAACGTGTTGGTGTACGATCTAAGATATAATTTGGAAGAGCTTTTGACTCAAGACGAAACTGAGGAAAAAACTTTTTATCCGATCGTAAAGGAACTTTGTTATAATAAATGCCCAGCTTTAGCACCGTTATCGGTGCTAACTAAAAAGGATGGCTGGAAGAAGCTTGGCTTGACCCCAGAAAGCGTGCAAAAAAATCTAGAAATTCTTTATAAACACCCAGATTTTATAGAGAGAATGCGAACTAAAAATGAAGAGAGACCGGAATTTCCACCAGCAGAAGACCCAGAGCAAGCAATTTATGATGGTTTTTTGAATGAGAGAGATAAAGTAAAAGTAGAGGCGGTAAGAAACGCCGATGTGAATAAATTGGCGGATTTCCATCCAGAATTCGATGATGCTAGGCTTCCGGAGCTACTTTTACACTATAAAGGTCGGAATTATCCTAGTACTTTATCTGAACATGAGATGGAACAATGGGAGAAATATCGTCACTTAAAGATACAAAAACAGATGGCGGGGTATTTGGAGGAATTAGAAAAAGTCAAAGATGATTTTATAAAAGAAGAATTAAGGCTATATCTAGAATCTTTATTTTGATAATAAGTGTAATTATTGGCCGTTCTAAGAAATATGTTTTTGGTTGATAAATATATTTTTGATGTCTAAAATATTCCGCTTATGCTATAATTAATAGTATGGATAATAATAAAATTATGATTGTCGGGACTGGCAATGTAGGTGCTAGTATTGCTTTTGCCGCATTAAACCAGCGAACGGCAATAAATGAAATCATTCTTACGGATATTGTGGCCGATGATGCTGAAGGCGAAGCAATGGATCTTCGTGATGCTTTGGCAGTGGTGCCTTCGCACGTAAAAATTTCTAATGGTACATATAAAGACGCGAAAGATTGCGATGTAGTAGTAATCACTGCTGGTGTAGCGCAGAAACCAGGTGAGTCTCGGATGGAACTTTTAAATAAAAATGTAAAAATTTTGAAGGGTATGATTAATGAGATTATGGCGAGCGGATTTGATGGTATTTTGCTGGTTGTCTCAAACCCAATGGATGTTTTGACGTATTATGCTTGGAAATTTTCAGGTTTGCCGGCGGAAAGAGTGATTGGCTCTGGTACAGTACTAGATTCAGCAAGATTAAGGCAGAGAATATCGAATTATTTGAATGTGAATTCAAAGTCTGTGCATGCCTATCAGATAGGGGAGCACGGCGATTCAGAATTGACTTTATGGTCTTTAGCAGATTGCGGTGGCCAAAAAGTAGCTGAAATGTTACCAGAGGAGACTCTAAATGGAATTTCAGATTTTGTTAAAAATGAAGCCTACGCGATTATTGAGAAAAAAGGTGCAACTTACTATGGAATTGCAGCTTGCGTAATTCAGATTCTTGAGTGTATTTTTAATGATGAAATGCGGGTTTTGCCGGTGTCATCATTTGATAACTTTTCTGGAGTATGTTTTGGCTGGCCGACTGTGGTAGGACGAATGGGAATAATCAGAAGACTCGATCTTGGTATTTCGGAAAAAGAAGGAATGGAATTACAAAAGTCTATTAATACACTGAAGAAAGCGATTAATTCTGTGGAGATAAAAGTTTGAAAAAAATGGTAAAAAAGATTATAATTAAAATTAAGCATTAGAAATAAGTAGATAATATAAAGGAAAAGAAATGGATCCAACAAATATTACACCAACTCAACCAACCGATACTTCGGCTGAACCAGCGGCAGCTCCGGTACCTGATGTTCCAGTGTCTCCATCTTCGGAAGCGTCGGTAGCGCCGGAGACGCCGGTGGCTCCAGAAACCTCGGCAACTCCAGAGACGCCGGTAATGCCAGAAGTTCCGGCAGCTTCTGAGATGCCAGCGACGCTTGAGACTCCAGTAGCTCCTGCGACGCCAGCAATTTCGGAAGCTCCAGCAGCCGCTCCGATTTCTGAAACTGCTTCTGTGTCGGGAACACCAGTGGTTTCAGCTAGTCCGATTCCTAGTCCGGCTAGTCCAGTAGCGACCGATCCGACAGGTGCTCCTGCAGTTTCAGCTACACCAATATCTCCAATTAATCCAAATGTAGCAAATGCAGCACCGAATTCTTCTATTCCATCAGCGGCGGCACCAAATGCAGCTTCTGCGATGGGCGGAACGATGTCAATGAACCAGATGTTTCAGGCCCAACCGAGTGTTAATGCAGAAAAAATTGACGAAATGACCGCAATCGCTGTGCCGGAAGGTCCTAAACCACCAGATCCAGTTGAAGAAGAGTTGAAAGCTCCATTAAAAGCGGCTGGTCCGGTTCCTGGCTCGATTGGGAGCGCCGTTTCGATGCCTCCACAAGATGGATCTCAGCCTAATAACGTAGCTTTTAATGACCCAGCTAATCCAAATCCAATGAATGCTAACCCGACTGCGCCAGCTGGTAAAAAACCGAATATTTTCGATAAACTAATGACAAAGACCAAAATGAACAAAACTACTTTGATTTTGCTTTGCGTAGTAGCAGGTTTGGTGGTGTTAGTTCTAATCGTATTATTGGTGATGCTAGCAAATAATATGCTTTAAAGCTTGTTTCTTGAATAAAAAACGAAAATATTGTAAAATATAAATATGGAAAAAATCTATATTACAACGGCAATTCCGTATGTAAATGGGACTCCGCATGTTGGTCATGCGATGGATTATTGTTTGGCTGATGTTTGTGCGCGCTATCAAAGAATGCTAGGAAATGAAGTACGTTTTCAGGCTGGTACGGATGAACATGGTAATAAAATTTTCCAAAAAGCCAAAGAACTTGATATTCCGGTAGGTGAATATGTTTCCGAAAATGCCAAAAAGTTTCAAGAATTTATCAAGCTTCTAGATGTAAAATATACAGATTTTATAAGAACTACAGATAAAGAACATGAAAAAAGGGTGCAGGAAATTTGGAAAAAGATTAAAGACCATATTTATTTAGCGAAGTATGATGGTTGGTACTGCAATGGATGCGAACGCTATGTAACGGAAAAAGAATATGCTGAGAACAATGGCGTTTGCCCGGATCATCAGAAGCCGTACGAGAAATTAGAAGAAGAAAATTATTATTTTAGAATTTCTGATTTTAAGGATCAAATAAGAGAAGCGATAGAATCTGGAAAAATGCTTATTTTGCCGGAATTTCGTAAAAAAGAAATTTTAAAACTTTTAGAAGAGTCGCCGGATGTTTCGATATCGCGTCCAAAGGCGCAATTGACATGGGGCGTGCCAGTGCCTGATGATGACGATCATGTAATGTATGTTTGGATTGATGCGTTAACTAATTATATTACAATATTAGGTTATCCAGATACTGATATTTCTGATTGGTGGCCGGCCTATGCACAGTTTGTAGGTAAGGATATTTTGAGGTTTCATGCGATTATTTGGCCAGCGATGTTGATGGCTTTGGGATTAGAACTTCCGTATACGCTTGTTTCTCATGGCATGGTCTTATCGAATGGACAGAAAATGTCAAAATCAATAGGTAATGTGATAGATCCGATTGAAGTGCTGAATAGACATGGTTCAGAAGCATTTAGATATTTCTTTTTGAGGCATATTGATACTTTTGCTGATTCGGATTTTACTTGGGAAAAATTTGAAGATGCATACAATAATGAACTTGCAAATGATTTAGGAAATTTAGTACAGAGACTTGCGACTTTGTGTTATAAGAATAAATTTGAACTAAAAGATGCACCGAAGCTTAACTTGTCAGAAGAATATACTGCATTTATGAATAATTTTGAGTTTTCTAAAGCCTTTGACTACATTTGGGAGAAAATCCAGGCGATTAATCGGCAAATTGATGAGGATAAGCCATGGACGTTAGCTAAGCAAAATGAGACTGAAAAATTACAAAAAGTTTTAGAGTCAGAAGTGACGACTCTGCTAAAAACTGCAAATTTACTTACGCCATTTTTGCCAGAGACTGTGGACAAAATACAAAGAATTTTTTCTGGCACAATTACCCCACCGGAAGAACCGTTATTCCCAAAAAAATAAATACAAAAACAAAATAAGCCCATTTGGGCTTATTTTGTTTGAAACTCTTTAGGCTTCTTCGCCGGAGAGTCTAGCGTTGAAATCTGATAGGTAGAATCCGATAACGCCGCCAATCATTGGTAAGAATGCATATACTGAAAGCGCTTGGCAAATGCCTCCAAAGATCTCGCCAAAGTTTTCACCAGAAGTTGGGAAGATCTGGAACATAAGGGCTACAGCTGGATTTACAATGAAATTACTGTTCAAGCTTAAGAAAGCTGCAGAGATTACGTAAGAAATTACCATTACAAGAGCGAATCCGCCAGCTACGATAGCCGCAAAAGTAAAGACACTGCGTTTGTATTTGACGGCGCGAGCATAGAAGAATGCTATGATGATAGCGGCCATGAATTCAATCATGGCAACAACCCAGAATTTTCCGTCGGCAATTTGAGACATGGTTGGGATGGCATACGCTTCGTCGCCGCCGGCTAAGTGGAACGAATTGAAGATTAACCAGCCAAGCCATGCGCCGATGATTTCAGCGATAATATACATAACACCACGAATTACAGATAGACGGCGAGTGGCCATCATGCCAGCAGTGATGATAGGGTTGAGGCAGGCGCCAGAAAATGCGTAAATGCCAATAAAAATGGCAACAACTGCAAATGCATAAGCAGCCATATTGTGTAAACCGATCAATGATAGCGAAAAGAGAAGCAGCGTAACAAGTGCGGTACCAATGATTTCGCCAAGTAGTGCACCATAGAATTTGTGGTTTTTAAAGATAGTGAGGATACCCTCATTTTCTTCGTATTTTTTGGAAAAGAAGCCAGCAAAGATAGGCTTTTTCTCTTCCGATTTGCTAGTAATAGCTTCTGATTTTGTAACTGGAGCTTCAGACACGGACTTAACGGTGGTCGTGGAAGCAGCTTTTGATTTTGTCGACTTGGTAGTCTTAGACTTTGCAGTCGACTTTGGCTTCTTAGTTGCCATTATTCCTCCTTTAATTGATATTTAATTGTATTATACCACAAAAATTTATGATATAATGAAAAAATAACTTATTTAGGAAAAAATATGGGTATAATGATTAATAAAGAAGATGACAAAAATAATGATCTAGAGCAGAGGATTTCTGCAGATCTTAGGGCTAGAGCTGTAAAAACGGCTCCGGATACTGAAGTAACAGATTTTGAAAATGATTCTGAGTATGTCAGGGACACGAAAAAGACGGGGCGCTTTGCTTGGGTATGGATTGTGCTGGTAGTGCTAGCGATTATTTCACTAGTAATTATTTTTATGCCGGTGTCGAGGGATTGAGTCTACAAAAAATAGCATAAGTGATATATAATATATAGTATGGAAGATGATAATGGTTTGAGTGCCAATGATCCTTATCGGAATATGGATTCTGGAGAGTCGGAAATTCAGCCGGATTTTTCGAAGAATAATATAGCAAAAAAGGCACTTGGCGGAGTAGAAAAGGCGGCCAGCTTGGCGGCGGCAGTTGGTACTGGCGGGGCTTCAGCGGGTGCTAGTGCTGGTGCGGCGGCAGGTGCAGCTGGCGAAGAGGCTGCAGCGAATGGGGCGAAAGCGGGTGCTTCAGCTGTTGGGGGTTCTGCTCAAGCTTTGAGGCCTGGAAGTATAGGAAAGGCAGTAAAAGATGGATTTAAATCTAGTGTAGCTAGCGCACAGGAAAACGAAACTAATCCTAGGGGTTTATATTCTGGTGGCGGTAACTCAGATGAGGATGATGATAGTAGTAAACCGGGCTTAAAAATGCCTGGTATTGTCAAGATGTTATTACCGATTCTCTTACTTCTATTTGGGCTAGTTGTGATTGTTTTTGTGATTATTGCTTGGCCAATTATGATGATTGGCGCAATAGACTATAATTTACAAGCAGCATTAGGGTTTACTGATACAGTAGGGATTTTGGAAAAAGTTGGCGAGGCAGTGACTGGAGAATTTCTGGCTAATGGTGAGGTGCCTCATGAGTATGCTTCGGATTTAGCCGATGCGGGAGTGCTAGTTGGGCAAGTGACCGCTAGCGGTGATTTCGTCCGAACGGATACTTACATTGCAGATATTGAATCTAAAAACGATTTAGTGGCGGCGGCGAGCGGTTTTTCTTACATTAGTCAAGAAGATGGAGAGCTGGCGGTATTATTTAACGGGAATGTGATAAAAGCAGATGATTTTATTGCGGCGGTAGAATCAGACCCAACTTTATATGCGGCTTATTCAAATGCGGCAGATATTTCGGCAAAATATTATTATGGTGAAGACGTGAATAACGTTTTTAAGGAGATGGGTATATCGCGTGGTGTGTTCAATGAGTGGGAATCTACGGGCGACTATGCTACAGACGAAGCGAGTTTTGTAGAGCTCTTGAATGGGAGCTTGAATGATGATAGTGAGTTGGTGGTGGGTGGTGCAGATACACATAATCCAATCTATAACTTTTTGGCAGGACTTTTTCATGTCGAGAATGGGTCGTGGTGTATGGGTGGGGATGGAGAAGAATGTGAACCAAAAGATATTTCTGAACTTGATGCCAATGGAATAGTTTCTAAAACCGCAGAAGAAACAAAAGAACATCTTGTATCTTGGCATACGGGGGTCACTAATGGGGGAGAACGATTCATCGAACCGGAATATTCTGAAGATGCTACTACACGTGCAGTAGAGGTATTGAACTCGGCCGTATCAGCAAATGAACCATATTTAGCAACAAAAGTTTTTATGGCGATAGAAGAACCCATCCAAAGAGCGAGAGCCGGAGATAATGGGCCAATAAATCAGATGATGAACGTGATTAGTAAATCGAATTCTGTTAGTTATCAGACTTCTACTGGTGGTACAGAAACAAAGAATACCTCAATTTTAGAAACGGTGAATTTTCAAGCAGCAGTGGGGGAGAAACCTTATGATGTAGATGAGGCGGCGAATTTCGGTAGAGATAGGGTGCTAAAAATTACTGATGAATGGGATGAAGAACATATTAAGGCTAACGTTGTTAGTACTGATGGTGAAAAAAATTCTACTTCAGTGTCGAGAAATGGGACTCATGATTCGGCAAGCAAAGAAGTCTTAGGGAGAGCGACTCAAACTTTTGATCTTGCAATATTAAAAAAGAATTCGGAGGTTTTTCAGAGTGCAATAGGTGCTAATAGATTACTTGAAGGTGGTTCGTTTTTATCTAACACTATTAACCAACGGACAATTGGTGCGATGCCTTCGGACGAGAAAAAAATTGCACAGTATGATAATGTTGTGGAGGAAACTATTGCAAGAAGAGCAGATGCGGATAGGGCCACCAAAAGTCCTTTTAATATTTCTTCACCGAATACTTTTTTAGGAAGTATAGTTCATACTATTGCTACTACAGCACTTGGTAATTCGAGTGGAGGTGGTATGATGACGGCGGCCAGCACAGCGGTTGGAGCGGCCGGTAGTGCAGTGGCAGGATTATTTAACAATACAGCCATGGCGGAAGCCTGGGATCAAAAATTCACGACGTTGTCCGGGAATGACTGTAAAACAGTTGAAGCTACGAAAACTAAAGCAGATTTGTATTGTACTTCACATAATACAGTGGGGACTGATCATTTGGATTGGAAATTTAGTGATTGGAAAGCTAGTGAAATTGGCGGTTTTATAAACGAAGACGGTACTGTTAACGGGGAGTTAGAGAAATTTGTATTACTTGGTATGGATAGATATTCAACTGTAGGTGTGAGTAGTGCGGAAGTTTGCGACAAATATAATGATCTGTCTGGTAGTAAGTTCCGTAAATTTTTACGTATGTTTACAGACATGATTGGCTTATATAATAAATGTAGAACTTATGAACCTGCCGGTGATCTCTTAAGTGGGTGGGTACAAGAAAATCTAGATGTACCTGAGACAATCGCGACTGGAGCGGAGTATACTTTTGGGCCAGATGCTGGTACGGAAAACGGACTTGGTCAGGAGGGCGTAGAGCTATTTTCTGGCTACATGACTTATAATCAGGTGAAATCCCTTCTAACGGGTACTAAAAGCGCCGTTGCGATTGCGAAAGACAATTATTATGCCGAACATCCGAAGGATGAATCAAGGGCAGGTAAAATTGCTCGGATTTCCGGTTTAACAAAAGGTGAAGCGGAGATTGCTCTATCCTACGTAGACTATCTTAATACGATTGCAAACTATGACGCTTCAACTAGATACAAGTTTGGTGCGCCATTAGTGGCGATAGAAAAACCGATTCTAGAAGTACACAGTAATAAAATGACTGGGGATTTGTATGCCTGGCATCAAAAAGAGATAGAATATAAAGCTCTTAGAAATCGTCAAGAAATTGTTTCCTAGTTTTTATCTTAGAAATTGTGATATAATTGATATAGTATGGAAGAGTTGGAAAAATTAAAACTTGAGCTCAAAAAATTAAATGCAGAATATGCAAAAATTAAAGAGATTCCGGCTGAAAAGCGTGGCGAGTTTGGACGAGATTTGAATGCTCGCAAAATGAAAATACTCGATAAAATTATGAAGGCAGAAGAGGCACAATACGATGCAGAAGTTGTGCCACTTGATATTACTGCTCCTTGTGCACCGAACGAAAAATTACCCGAATTATATTCGGTGCTTGATGGGTCGAGACATCCTTTAATGTCGGAGTTAGATAGAGTAATTTCGATCTATCAAATGATGGGTTTTGATGTAATGGAGAGTCGCCAACTTGACGATGAATACCATATGTTTGACTCTTTAAATTTTGCAAAAGAGCACCCAGCTCGCGATGGTTATGATACTTTCAGAACTGAAGAAGGTTATATTCCGCCGGCTCATACCTCGACGATGCAAAATCGAGTTTTAAGAGAATTTAAACATAGATTAGACGAAAATAAAGAAATCGCGGTAGTAGTCCCAGGTCGAGTCTATAGAAATGAAGATGTCGATGCTACACACGAGCATACTTTTTATCAATGCGAAGGTGTATATGTGTCGAAAGATTGCACGATGGGGCAGATGCTTGGAATTTTGCGTGAATTTTTTGAAAAATACTATGAACAAAAATTAAACATTAGGACTCAGCCAGGTTATTTTCCTTTTACGGAGCCCTCTTTAGAATTTATGATTGAAAAACCAAAATCACTTGGTGGTAAGAAAGGTGATTATCTTGAGATGCTTGGCTGCGGGATGATTCATCCAAACGTTTTAAAGATGGCAGGAATTGATCCGGAAGTATATCATGGTTTTGCTTGGGGTGGTGGGATTGATCGTTTGGTGATGCTTAGATATGGATTGAAAGACGTAAGATATTTCGAGTCCGGGAATCTACAATTTTTAAGAGATTTTAAATAGGGGAAGGAGATTGCATGAAAATTTCGCTTAATTGGATAAAAAAATATGTCAAGCCGCAAATTTCCGATGATGAATTAATTCGGTTGAGTGGTGCAAGACTAGTAGAAGTTGAAGGAGTAATCGATGAGGCCAAAAAATACGATAACATATATGTAGTTAAAGTAGAATCAGCTGAAAAAATCCCTGACACACATTTGACACTTTGTCAAATAAATGATGGTAGCGAGGAGTTGGTGCAAGTAGTTTGCGGAGCGCCAAATGTAAGGGAGGGTATGTATGCAGTATGGATTAAGCCGGGTGCGATTGTGCCGGCTTCTGTACATGAAGATACGCCTTTTGTAATCGGCAAGCGCAAGATGCTCAATAAGTACGATTCTAATGGTATGCTGGCTGGTGCTGATGAGCTTGATTTTGGTGATGACCATTCGGGGATTGTGGAGATTGATCCGGGTATAGCAAAGCCAGGTGATTTATTGAAAGATATTTTCGAATTAGACGATAAAATACTAGAAATTGAAAATAAATCGTTGACCCATCGTCCAGACACTTTTGGAATCATTGGTTTTGCTAGAGAGGTGGCGGGAATACTTGGGGTAAGTTTTGACTATGAATATCAAGATACTACTCTAGTGCCTGGAAAAGATTTAAAAATTGAAATCAAAGATAAAAATATTGCTGCTCGCTATACGGCAGTAGTGTTAGAAAAACACGGCGAGATAAAGAAAAAATATTTGTCATGGATGGATACGATTTTATCAAAATCTGGTATGAAGCCAATTAGTCCGATTGTGGATGTAACGAATTATTTGATGTTGCTTACTGGCCAGCCTTTACACGCATTTGATTATGATAAATTTATAAAAGTTGGCAAAACTGATAATCCAGAAATAGTAGTAAGGTTAGCTAAAAAGGGTGAAAAGATAATCTTATTAGATGATACAGAAATTATTTTAAATGAAAACGATATCGTAATTTGTAGCGGAGAAATTCCAGTGGCTTTGGCTGGTGCGATGGGTGGAAAATCTACTATGATAGACGAAAATACGCGTAGTATTATTATAGAATCGGCTACGTTTAGCCTTTATAATATGCGAAAAACGCAGATGTCACACGGGATTTTTACAGAGGCAATTACGAGATTTACTAAAGGGCAGCCACCTTATCAGTGCCTTAAGGTAGCGGAAGCGGCTTCAGAAATGTTGTCTGATGGATTTAGAGTGGCGGCAGTGGCTGATACCCAAAAATCTCCAGAGGCCTTGACTAGAGTGTATGTTAGTGCAGAGGAAATCAATAATCTACTCGGTACTGATTATGACGAAAAGACAATTGCTAGGACTTTGGAAAATGTGGGATTTGGAATAAAGATAAAAAATGGAATCTTTGATGTGATTGTGCCATTGTGGCGAACGGATATTCATATCAAAGAAGACGTGATTGAAGAAGTAGGTAGATTGCTTGGATATGACAATATCAAGCCGGTTTTGCCACTGCATGATACAGCAGAGAAAGATAAACTTTTCTCGATAAAAAAAGAGGTGCGTGATATTCTTTCTAGTTTTGGCGCCAATGAAGTTTTGACTTATAGTTTCGTGAGCGGCAAATTAATAGAAAAAGCGGGGCAAGATACTAAGAAATCTTATAGAATTATTAATTCAATTTCGCCAGAATTGCAATACATAAGGCAATCTATTGTGCCGAGCTTACTTGATAAGGCTTATATTAATCAAAAAATACCAGTAGATAAATTTGCGATTTTTGAAATCAATAAAGTTTATAATAAAGCATGGAGGCTGAATGCGGAAGGTGTTCCAGTGGAAAAAATGCGTCTAGGCTTTGTGCTGGCGGAGCGTAAAAATACTGGTACGGCTTTTTATGTTGCAAAAAAATTTGTTGATGAGTTCTTAAAGAGGCTAAATATTGTCGCAACATTTGAGGCTAAAGGACAAGAGACGGAAGTGAGCGAACCCTTTGAAACTAAGCGTTCGGCGGATATTATAGTAGATGGCGAGTGCATTGGTGTGGTGGGTGAGTTTAAGAATTCAGTGAGAAGAAATTTTAAATTAGGGGATTTTCTTGCAGGGTTTGAGCTTGAATTTGATAAAATACTCGAAAAGGCTAAACCAACTAGCAGCATCGACGTTAGACCGGTAATAGAAAAACGTGATCTTACGGTTGAAACGGAAAAAACCTATGGTGAAATTATTACGAATATTGAAGATATATTAAAAAAGCATAATTTGGAGGCAGAGATTTCCCCACTGGCAATATATCAACCAGAAAATATTAAACATGTTTCGGTGCATTTAGAATTCAAACAAAAAATAAACGACGATTTGATGCAGGAATTAGAAAAGATTGCCTAGATTGAAAGTATTTATTTGCATTTTATGATACTTATGCTAAAATAAAGACATGATTTTACTCGATTCGGTTACGAAACGATATCCTGGTGATGCCGATCCGGCACTTGATGACGTGTCTCTTCATATTGAACCGAATGAATTTGTGTTTTTGGTTGGAAAATCTGGAGCAGGGAAATCTACTCTCATTAAAATGCTTACAAAAGAGGAAATCCCAGATTCTGGTAAGATTGTTGTAGGTGGTATAGATCTTGATTACGTGAAAAAACGTCATATCCCAGGGTATAGGAGGAGACTTGGGGTAGTATTCCAAGATTTTAAGCTCTTACCAAGAAGAACAGTTTATGAAAATGTTGCTTTTGCATTGGAAATCATTGGTATGAGTGGTAAAGATATTAGAAAGACTGTGCCAAAAGTACTGGAGCTGGTAGATTTGTTAGACCAAGCGAAAAAATTTCCTGATCAGCTATCTGGTGGGCAAAAGCAAAGAGTTTCGATTGCACGTAGTGTGGCGAGACAGCCGAAAATTTTAATTGCGGATGAGCCGACTGGTCAGCTTGATAAATTGACTACAGCGGAAATCATTGATCTTTTAAGAAAAATTAATGATTTTGGAACAACGATATTAGTAACGACTCATAATGAGAATATCGTAAACAATTTGCAAAAGCGTGTAGTGACTTTGAAAAATGGTAAAATTGTGAATGATCAAAAGAATAATGGTATTTATAAGCTTGATGAGTCTCCTGTTCCAGAAAAACCTGAGCGAATTATTCAAGCGCCTGGTCATGCTTTAAAGCAGCAGCCACCAAAACAGCAGTTTGTAAAGCCTCAACCACCGATTGTGATAAAAACTACTACGACCGAACTTAATACCATGAGGCCCGTGGACGAAAAAAAGATGTCGGTAAAAAAGCCACCGATAACAAGGGCTCAATCGATTATGAAAGAAAGTCCGAAAACCGAAAAGGCCAAGGCGATTAGTAAAGCGAAAGCAAAAACGATGCCAACCATAACAGAAAAACCGACGATTCAAAGAAAGAGAGTAACAAAAAGTAATGTAATTTAATGGATGAAAAAGATGGGCAGAGAAGAATTTAAAATGAAAGATGAAAAAAGTTTAAAGAAGGACTCTAAGCGCGGTCTTAAAGTGATGCATCGTTCGAAAAAATACCATCCAATCAGAAATGAGGGACGGGTTATTAAATATGGAGCTAAGGGCTTTCTTAGAAATTTTTGGCTATCTAGTGCAGCGACTATCGTGATGGCGATTACGATGATCATTCTCTTTATAACGATTGTGGCGAGTGTGATTTTGACTAGTACTGCTGAAATGATGCGGGATAAAATTGATATTACAATTTATTTTAAGCCTAACACTTCAGATGAAACTTTGGCGGAACTTTCAAATATTATCTCGAAGGATAGCAATATAAAAAGCGTAGTAGTGTCGAATTCTGAGCAGGAATATGAAAAATTTTTGAGCGAGAATGCTGAAAGTGAAGAAATTATCAATATTTTAGATGATGAAATGAAAAAATTGATGGTAGATAATATGCAGGCGACAATGCGGATAAAAGTTTATAACATTGATGACATCCAGAGTATAAAAGACATCGTAGAGAATGAAGAAACTTTTGTGGCGAATTTAGATGACGATTTTTCGCCGACCTATGATGTAAATCGAGCGGAAATTGCTACCATTACGTCATGGGCGCAAATTGCACGAACTGGTGGTATTATTTTGGCTATAGTTTTCTTGGTAGTTTCGGTTTTGATTGTATTTTCTACGATCAGGATGGCAATCTTTTCGAGGCGTGAAGAAATTTATATGATGAAGCTAGTGGGTGCAGACAAGAGCTTTATTCGTGGTCCATTCTTAGTAGAAGCGGAGATTTGTGGGCTGATTGCGGGTGTAGTAGCGGCAACTGCGAGCTATTTTGGCTTTATGTTTCTAGCTCCTAAATTAACTGGATATGGAATTGATGTTAGTGTGATACTAGATGTTCTAGAATCAAACAAACTAATTATAGTTTATTTAGTATTTATTGCAGGCGGGCTTTTGATTGGCAGAATTTCAGCTGGACTTGCGGTATCAAAATATTTGCACAAAGCATAAAGCTTATGCTATAATATAAATATGACTAGAAAAAATAAAAACAGCTATAAAAGAATCTTTGGGTATAGTTTTATTATGACCTTAGTGGCACTCTTAACGATTTTTACAGTAAAGACGAGTGCGTATAATTGTAAACCTGGCGACACCGAGTGTGAAGCGGCTAAAGCTAATATGCAACAAAACCAAGCCGCAGCGAATGAATTTTCGAATAAAGCGGATTCGGTGGCTGGAGTAATTGATCAGCTAAATTCCGAAATCGGTAGTCTGAACGGAGAGATTGCGGCTAGTGAAAATAAAATTAAAGAGCTTAAAGTACAAATTACAGAGACTGAGCAAAAATTATCAGAGACTCAAGCAGCACTTGCTGAAATGTTAGTGAATATGCATTTTAGTGGTGATTCGGAACCAATTACGATTCTGGCTGGGAGTAAGTCTATTTCTGATTATGCTGAAAAACAAGCTCGTGAAGACGTAGCGAAGCAAGAAATTACTGCAGCGAGTGAGCGAGTGAAAACTATGAGAGAAGAATTGCAGGCCAAAAAAGATGAGGCCGAGCAGACCTTGGAGTCGCTTGAGGGCAAACGTACTTTGGTGGCTTCAAAGCGTGAAACTCAAAAATCTTTAATGGCAGAGTATGAGAAGAATGCTGACGAAGCTTCTGCGTTAGCTTCTTATTGGGAAGAGCAATTAAAAGCGTTAGCTTGGACGCCGCCTTCTAATTCTGTCGGGAATGGTAGCCGTTCGTGGGGCGCTAATAATACTTATCCGTATCGCTATAATTGTCCACAAGATAATGTGCGTTACTCAGCGTATGGTGGTGCAGTTTGCCAGTGTACAAGTTATGCTAGCTATAAGGCGCAGGAAAGGTGGGGAATTGTAAATACTTGGGGCGGGCATGCTTATAATTATGTAAATGCGGTAGGCTATACAGTACCAAGTACCGGTATTAGAACTTATGTTGACAAAAATCCAGCGCCTAATACGATTGCGATTCAACTAGGCGGTAGTTATGGTCACGTGATGTGGGTAGAGAGTGTGAATGCAAATGGCTCAATCAATGTGACTGAATATAACGTAAACTGGCCTTCAATTGGATGTTATCTTGGTGATTTCTGCTCTCGTAATAATGTAGGTTCTGCGGGAACCTGGTTCTTGCATTTCGATTAATAAAGTTAATGTGGTAGAATAGTAGATATGGGAAAAAAGAAAGATGAAATAATGGAGACAAAAAATCAGGGATCTGTAAATGAGCCTGAATGGAAAGAAAAAAAAGTAAGTCTCGGTAACGCAATTATTATTGGTGCAGTTTTGGCGGTGCTTGGGGTGCTGATTGGTGCAAATTGGCAAAATATGTTCCCGGGCATGTCGCAATATTTTGGAGGAGTAAATAATTCGCGTAATTGGTCTGAACTTGATGAAGTATATGATAAATTAAAATCTACTTATAATGGTGAAATTGACCAGTCATTACTTCTTGAAGGTGCTAAATCTGGTATGGTGGAGGCGGTTGGTGATATTTATACAGTCTACATGGACAAAGAGGAAAGCGCCAGTTATGTAAATACGACTCTCCATGGAAATGTGGGCGCTGGTATCGGTGTAGAAATGGGGCTTAGGGATGGTTATGTAAGGGTACTTAGAGTTTTACCTGATAATCCTGCTCTTAGAGCCGGAATTATGACAGGTGATATTCTTTATAAGGTTAATGGTGAGGAAGTTTATACTTGGGACTCTAACCAAATTGCAAATGTGCTTAGGGGTGAAGCAGGAACTGAAGTTAAAGTAACGATAGTGCGAGACGGTTCAGAGATGGACTTTACAATGAAAAGAGAAGAGATTAACAACGTTTCTGTTTATGATAAGTATGAAGGGGACACCGCGATTATTACAGTGACACGTTTTGACAATAACACTGGTACAGAAGTTCAAAAAATGGCTAATGGTTTTGCTAAAAAGGGTGTTAACAAAGTTATTTTAGATCTTAGGGGAAATGGAGGCGGATATGTCTCGGCAGCACAGGATCTTTTGAGTTTATGGTTGGATAATAAAGTCATTTTGACGCAAGAATCTTTGCATTTAGGAGAGGAAAAAACTTCAACTAATTCTGGAAAAGCTATCCTTAAGGATATGAAAACTGTAGTACTGGTTAACGATTCTACAGCTTCTGCTTCAGAAATTGCGGCGGCAGCCCTTAAAGAATATGGGAAGGCTACGATTGTAGGCAAGACTACTTATGGCAAAGGGGTAGTGCAAAAAATGTATGATCTTTCTAATGGGGGGATGCTGAAAGTAACAGTAGCGGAATGGCTGACGCCAAATGGTAATTCAATCAACAATATTGGTGTTGAGCCAGATATTAAAGTAGATATAACTTCGGAAGATATTAATAAGATGCGAGATCCACAGATGGATAAGGCAAAATCTTTGTAGGTATAAAAGATGCGAATTTTAATTGCTACCCCAGTATTTTATCCGATGATAAATGGGGTAGCAATGTTTTCTTATAATTTAGCTACTGGACTAGCGCGACGGGGAAATGAAGTCTTAGTGATTACACCTAGTCAGACTGGTAAACGACATACTAAAATGCTAAATGGTGTAAAAATTTGCTATCTTGATTCAACAAGGGTAGGAGTTTATCCAGATCAGATTCACGATGTACCAAAGAAAAAACAATTTTTTTATAAAAATAGTCTAAGGGCTTCGGTTTTTCCAGCTAAACAGATTAAGAAGATATTCGATGATTTTAGACCTGAGGTAGTGCATGTGCAGGGATCTGATCCGATTGGCGTGGCTACTATTAAGTGGGCTAGAAAAAATCGAGTACCAGTAGTAACAACAGAGCATAATCAGCCTGAGGTCCTAACGGAATCATTAATGATGCCAGGCGTTTTGAGAAAACCCACTAATAAGGCGTTAGCAAAGTATTTTGTAAGGAGGCAAAAGAAGAGTGACTATGTAACGATGCCGACCAAGCTTTCGATCGATAAATTAATTGGTTCTAAAGATTTGGGTGTACCGGTAGTAGCAGTAAGTAACGGGGTAGATTTATCGTCTTTTACGCCTGGTGAAGCAGCAGACGAACTCTATGTTAAATATAATATACCCAGAAAAGTACCAATTATATTATATATAGGACGTTTGGACCCAGAGAAGAATGTGGGAGTGGTTCTCGCTGCTTTTGCGGATTTCTTGGATAAGCATAAACTTGACAGGCTGTCAAAAACATTATTTTTGGTGGCAGGTGATGGAGTGGATAAAAATCATTTAATTTCTGAGACGAAAAGATTAGGCATTGATGATTCTGTGAAATTTTTAGGTAGAATAATGCCGCCAGATTTATATGAAATATATAAGATGGGAGATGTATTTGTAACGGCTAGCGAGATCGAAACCCAGGGAATTGTGTTGATAGAAGCGGCAGCTAGTGGACTGCCTTTGATTGCGGTGGATGCTGGTGCGGTGGCGGAAGTTTGCAGAGATGGTGTAAATGGATATCTTTTAAAGCCTGGCGACATGCAGGCGATAAGCGCAGCGATGGCGGATATCCTAACGGATGATAGCAAACGGTCAAAAATGGTTGAAGCCTCTATAAAAATTGCTGGTGAGCATTCACTTGAAAAAACTCTGGATAAGTTTCTAGAAATTTACAAAAAAGTGTGCTACAATAGTTGATAGTAGTTATAGAGGTTTTATGCATTTTTCAACAATTTTCCGAAGTTTCAAGAATAAAGACATGCTAAAGAGGATTCTTATTATCCTTGGTATTATTGTGGCTTATCGTTTGTTGGCTCAAGTGCCAGTGCCAATGGGCGATGCTTCTACTTTTAAAGAGGCAGTAACTAATTTACTAGAAAAGTCTGATTTTTCGAATTTCTTAAACTTGATTTCTGGCGGTGGCTTGGCTTCTTTCAGTATTATTTTAGTAGGTCTTTCACCATACATTACCGGTTCGATTATAATGCAGCTTCTTTCTAAGGCGATTCCACGTCTAGAAGAATTATCTAATGATGGTGAGACTGGAAGGCGAAAAATAAATCAGTGGACACGTATCTTGACTGTGCCGCTCGCAATTATTCAGTCTGTAGCTTATATTTTCATTCTGTATCAGTCGACGATTTCAGCAAATATTTCTACGGATTTTACGCCGTCTACGGGTGATTTTATATTATCTATCACGGCGATGACGGCTGGCTCTGTAATCTTGATGTGGATGGGTGAGCTTATTACGGAGCAAGGTATTGGTAATGGTATCTCTACTCTGATTTTTGCCTCAATTATTACACAGTTGCCTCATACTATGGCTCAGCTTGGTTCGGCTTTGGGAGATACCAGTAGTGGTGCTTTGAACTTGTTTGGCATGGAATTTCCAGTAAACGCTACGGTATTTTGGATTATCGTGGGCTTTGCAATAGCAATGCTAGTGGTGATTTATTGTTTGGTAAAATTAAATGAGGCGCAGAGAATCATCACAATTAATTATGCTAAAAGGGTGCATGGGAATTCGATGTATGGTGGGATCAAATCGATTTTACCAATTAAGCTAATTGCAGCGGGAGTTATACCTGTAATTTTTGCGACAGCTTTCTTGTCTTTGCCGGCGTTAGTCGGTCAAGTAATTACGTCTTTTGATTCCGGTAATGAAATAGGTGCATGGCTTACTACGGTGTTTTCGGCTCCATCGGCTTCGAATTTTGCTACGATGTATCCTGATGGTATTACTGGGCAATGGTTTATTTATCCGGTCATGTATTTCTTGTTAGTATTTGCATTTACTTATTTTTACACTTCAATTATTTTCAACACCAAAGAAATAGCTGATAATTTACAAAAACAGGGCGGTTTTATTGAAGGGGTAAGGCCTGGTGTAAAGACTGCAGAATACTTATCAAAGGTAGTAAAAAGATTAGACCTCTTTGGAGCCTTGGCGCTAGGTATGATTGCAATGTTGCCTTTTGCTACAGATTATATATTTATTTTAACGACTGGAGCACCGCTTGGACTTTCGATTTCGGGTACGGGGCTTCTGATCGTGGTAACGGTGGCGTTGGAGAATCTAAGGTCGGTGGATTCTAGGGCATTAATGATAACTTACGACGATTTTCAAAATGAGTCTAGAAATTAAGAGTGGGCGAGCAGTAGCAAAGTGGGTCATAATTGGTATTTTGGTGACAATTATGGTGATTTTTGTGATAAAGACTGCAATATGGGAGCATCAATATTATTCTGAAAAAGAAGGTAGTGAACGTGCTATAGCTATGGATATGGGTGATGAATTGGTAGAAGTGGCGCCAACTGAGGACGAGGTGGCAGAATACACTGTCCCAGCGGATCGTCCGAGGTATCTTTCAATTGATAGATTGAAGATCAAAAATGCGAGAGTTTTGCCGATGGGGATAAATAGTGCAGGAGAGCTTTCTACGCCGAATAATATCTTCGATGTGGGATGGTATTATGATTCTGGCAAGCCAGGACAAGGTGGAACGCTGCTTATAGATGGGCATAATGGTGGGCCACATGTGCAGGGTGTATTCAAAGATTTACCGGCGCTTGGTGAGGGCGATATTATCGTAATTGAGCGCGGTGATGGTGCGATTTTCCGCTATTCTGTAGTAGAGAGTATGGCGGTATCACTTAGTGATTCAAATGACTATATGGCAACCGCTATAAAGACGCCAATGGCTGGAAAAGAATCAATTACCTTAATCTCTTGTACTGGAGAATGGTCACAGGCGCAAGGAACATACCTATCTCGCCAGTTTGTAAGAGGCATTTTGGTAGAATAAACTAGACTATTTTTGCTTGCCTAAAAAGGCTGAAAAACTGAAAAATAGTGATGGAAAGCCGGTACTGAAATACCGGAAGGCTTCCATCAAATTATTTTTTCAGTTTTTCACCCAAGCAAGCAAAAATAGTCTAGTTTATTCTTTACAAATACTTAAAACTGGTGTATAATAGAAGAGTAATTTATGGCTAGTCAAAAGGAAGTGATTAAACTCACGGGCGTTGTCGTTGAGGCATTGCCTAATACTCAGTTTCGAGTAGAACTCGAGAATGGTCATATTATTGTTGCCCACATGAGCGGTAAGATGCGCAAAAATTACATTCGTCTCGTGCCGGGTGACAGAGTCGAAGTGGAACTTACGCCCTACGATCTTACAAAGGGTCGGATTTCCTTTAGGCTCAAAGATTAATATTAACCATTGTAACTTACGTAATTAAACTGCGAGATAAAAGTCTTTTTATCTAGGTGGGGTAATAGATGTGGAGTTACAATATAATAGGAAAGGATATTTTGACACTATGAAGGTACGTGCAAGTGTTAAAAAAATCTCCCCTGATGATATCATTGTCCGCCGGAAGGGTGTACTTAGAGTCATCAATAAGAAAAAACCTAAGAATAAGCAAAGGCAGGGTTAAACATGGCTAGAATAGCTAGTGTGGTAATTCCGTCCGATAAGCAAGTGTGGATTGCACTAACTTATGTTTATGGGATTGGACGCACCACTTCTAAAAAAATCCTTGCGGAGGCTAAAATCGAGCCTACCACTCGGGTGAAAGATCTCACCGAGGCTGACGAACAAAAAATCAACGACATTATTTCCGCGAAATATCATGTTGAAGGTGATTTACGACGCCTCGTGAGCAATAATATTAAACGTTTAAAGGATATTAATTCCTACAAGGGTATCCGCCACAAGGCTAAATTACCAGTCAACGGCCAGCGTACTCGTACGAATGCACGTACACGTAAGGGTAAGGCGATCGCGGTCGGTGGTACACAACCAAAGGCAGCAAGTAAGACATAAGGATAGACTATGGCAGAAGAAGAAGTAAAGAAAGCTACTAACGAAACTGAAGCAAAAGCTCCTGAAAAAGAAGCTACTGCTGAAGCTGCTACTTCAAAGGCAAGAGTTAGTAAAGGTAAAAAAGGTAAAAGAATAGTAAATGCTGGTTCCGTACATATCCAGGCTACTTTCAATAACACTATTATTAGTGTAACGGATAAGACTGGCGCTGTGTTATCGAGCTCATCTGCTGGAGCGAATGGCTTCAGGGGCTCGAAGAAGGGGACGGCGTTTGCGGCTGGTGTAGCTGCAGAAAAAGCACTTGATATTGCAAAGAAAAATCATGCACTAAATTCTGTGGACGTATATGTTTCTGGAATTGGTTTAGGTCGTGATGCGGCAATTAGAGCAATCTCTACAGTTGGCATTAGAATTGATAGTATTACAGATGTAACCCCGATTGCACACGGTGGTGTGCGACCAAAGGGAGAAAGGAAACCATAATGGCAAGGGATCATTCTCCAATTGTTAAACAATCAAGGCGTGAAAGTTTTGCTTTGGCTCCAAAAGCCCATAAGATTATGGCTAAAAAGCCAGGAATTCCAGGCGAACACGGAGATAAAAGAGTGCGCGGCGGTAGTCTATATCTTACCCAGATGCGCGAAAAGCAAAAAGTACGTCGTATGTATGGGCTTCTTGAGAAGCAATTTGCTAAGGTAATGCGTGAGGCAACTAAAGCCGAAGGCCTTACTGGTGAGAAGTTATTAGAATTTTTGGAACGCAGAGCAGATAACGTAGTGTTTAGAGCGGGATTTGCTACTACGCGTCGCCAAGCGAGACAGTTAGTCTCCCATGGACATTTTCTATTGAACGGTCACAGAATTGACGTTCCGTCGATTCGGTTGAACCCGGGTGATGTTCTAGAGGTTCGTTCAAAATCAAGTAAAACAGAATATTTCAAGAATCTTCCGAATATCATCAGCGCTGCAGGGGCTACACCGCTTTCATGGCTAAAGGTCGACGCGAAGAAAATGAAAATTGAAATTACCGGTCTTCCACCACGCGAAGAGGCAGAAGCTGGTATCAATGAACAATTAATCGTTGAGTATTACTCACGCTAAAGGAGAAAATAAATGACTACAAAGAATATACATGAAGCAAATTTAGCCGAAGTAAAGAAAATTAGCGATACTAAAGCAGATTTAGTAATTCGTCCGCTTTACTATGGCTATGGCAATACGCTTGGTAACTCTTTTAGAAGAGTATTACTTTCTAGTGTAAAAGGTGCTGCAATTACAGCATTTTCGATTGAAGGTTCTACGCATGAATTTGCAGCAATTCCGGGTATTCGTGAAGATGTAGTAGATATCATGCTGAATCTAAAAAATATTAGATTCAAATTGCACACTGACAATCCAGTTGAACTTTCCCTCGAGATGAAAGGTTCTGACCAATCATCTGAAAAAGATGGGGAAAAACGGGTAGTGGCTGGTGATATCAAACTTCCAGCAGATGTAGAAATTGCTAACCCGAATCAATTGATTTGTCATATTGATGATCCTAAATTCGTGCTCAAGATGCGTTTTGTGGTAGAGTCTGGTAGAGGCTATCTTACCATCGAGCGTAGTGCAGAAGAACGGGTTCATTCCGACATGATTGCCGTGGATGCAGTGTTTACCCCAGTTCTTAGAGTGCGCTACAAAGTAGAAAATACTCGTGTAGGTCAAGATACTAATTTGCAACAATTGACGCTTTCAATTGAGACTGATGGTACTATTTCGCCTGAGGATGCCTTTGAAGAGGCGGCGGCAATTTTAGTCAATCAATTCACCGCACTTGCTGGTAAAACTAGATTAGAATCTGCTCCAGCTCCTGGGCTTACAGAGGAAGACGAAGATAGTGGGCTTTCTATGCCAATCGAAGAGCTTGATTTGTCAGCAAGGACAGCTAATGCACTTCTGAATAACGACATTAAGACAATTCGTGATCTCGTGACTTTGTCGGAGAGCGATTTGAAAGATCTTAAGGGATTTGGTTCAAAGGCATTAGACGAAGTAAAAGAAAAGTTAACGGAGTTAAATATTTAATATGCATCGCCATAAGTTTAAAGGTCGAAAGTTCGGCCGAGAAACCGATCAGAGATTGGCCCTTAGCCGCGGTCTGATGTGTGCTCTGATCGAGTATCAAACTATTACGACTACTCTGGCGCGTGCCAAAGAAATTCGGCGTGAGACAGAGAAACTCATTACGATAGCTAAGAAAGGTGGACTTAGTAATCGTAGATTAATATTATCGCGGCTTAATGATCAAAGAATTGCAAATCTTTTGGTAGACGTAATTGCTCCACAGATTTCAAGAAATTCTGGATATCTTAGGATTGAACATGCAGGGTATCGCAGAGGTGATAACGCAGAAATGGGTACGATTAGTTTTGTAGATGAAATTAATTTTGAGACCCAAGAAGAGCCTAAGAAAACTGAGAAAAAAGCTGAAGGAAAAGCTAAAAAATCAGCTGGGAAGGAGAATAAATAATGAAAACTTATTCCCAAAAACAAGCAGAAATCAAGCGTGAATGGTGGGTAATTGACGCTTCGACTATGCCACTTGGCAAACTCGCCGTGATTATTGCTGACAAATTGATGGGTAAAAGCAAAGTTACTTATACGCCACATATTGATAACGGTGATTATGTAGTAGTGATTAACGCAAAAAATATCGTGGTAACGGGTGATAAAATGCTTCAGAAGAAGTATTATCATCATAGTGGATTTCCTGGTGGGTTGAAGGAGCTAACTCTTGAAGAAGTAGTCAAAAAGGATCCATCAAAAGTGGTCGAAACAGCAGTAAAGGGAATGCTTCCTAAGAATAAATTGGCTGCAGAGAGACTAAAGAGACTTCATGTGTTTGAAGGCGCTGAGCATACTCATGCAGCACAAAATCCAAAGGAGATTAAATAATGGCTGATAAGAAATACGTTTATGGCTTGGGCCGTCGCAAAGCGGCAACGGCTACAGCTAGACTTTATAAAGGTAAAGGTGAAATAACCATCAATGGTAAGCCGGCTTTAGAGTATTTGTCTGGTAATAAAACTATGCTTGCAGAAATTACTGATCCTTTAGCTATTGCCGAAAAGCAAAAAGAGTATGATATTACTATTTTGGTAAAAGGCGGTGGCTTGTCAGGTCAGGTGGACGCAATCAAATTAGCGATTTCTAAGGCACTAGTTTTGGAGGCGCCAGATCTTCGCCCAATGCTCAAGAAAGCGGGCATGATGAAGCGCGATCCTCGTGAGAAAGAACGTAAGAAATACGGTCTCCGCTCCGCGAGAAAGAAAGAACAGTTCTCTAAACGTTAAATCTGTTTTATGTTCAGCGTTGAAACGCTCGTCTAATCAAAAATCTGGTTTTAGGCAGGCCTGTGCCGGAATTTCAGTTCCGCACTCGGCCTGTAAAACCAGATTTTTTGATTGGGAGGTTTCAAATGCTTCACAAAAACAGATTTTGACGCTATAATTATACTAGTTAGGAGGTACAAATGAGCGTTTTCGATGATCAATACATTAATCTCTGTAAGAGAATTCTTGCTGATGGTGAAAAGGTTTTGAATTATAAGAAGACAGATTCTAGAAATGAGCAAGTTGCGAATGCGATTCCAGACCATACAGCGCAGGCGAAGTCTGAAGCAAGAACGATTCGGTTGCCGCATCAAGTTTTGCAATTTGATCTCGAGGAAGAATTTCCGATTTTGGTTTCTAAAAAAGTCGGCTTCAAGACTGCTACCTTAGAGCTTCTTTGGATTTACCAGCAGGCTTCGAATGACGTGCGTTGGTTACAAGAAAGAAATGTGAAAATTTGGAATGAGTGGGAGATTGACGAAGATGGAAATTATCAAGGACGAAATATCAATCAGATTTTTAAAACAAATCATCCGAACGAGCCGGATACTGATTTTGCTCATACTATTGGTACGGCATATGGATGGATTGTGAAGCGTTATCATTTGATCGAGAATTTGATAGAGACCCTCAAAACCAATCCAGGCAATCGGCGAATGGTGCTTTCTTTATGGCAAAATGAATGGTTGGAGACTGCAGCGCTCCCTAGCTGCGTGTGGAACAGCCAGTGGAACTTGATAGATGGTAAGTTGAATTTGCTCGTGACTTCGCGTTCTACGGATGTGCCGCTCGGCCTTCCGTTTAATATTGCACAATATGCGGTACTTGATTATATGGTGGCGCAGTGTGTGGGCGCAAAACCCGGCCAATTTACTTTTGTCACGAACGATGCACATATTTACGAAAATCAGGTAGATGGAATCAAAGAGCAAATTGAAAAATATGAGCAAGCAATAAAAGACGGGACCTTGCCTGACGCACCAAAGATTTGGCTGAATCCTGAGATCAAAGATTTCTATAAGTTTGATTCATCTAAGGAACTTAAAGATATTAAATTATTAAATTATGAGAATCTTGGTACAATTAAAATGCCGGTAACGGAGTAAAAATGGACAAAATTACGGGAAAATTAAAGGCGCTTAGATTATTAAAAAACAGAGGTAAAAATGTTTAGTATAATTGCGGCGATTGGAAAAAATTGGGAGTTAGGGAAAGGTGGCAAACTAGTTTTTCGTATTAAGGATGATATGAAATTTTTTAAAGACACTACCTCGGGTCATAAGATTGTGATGGGGAGAAGAACTTGGGAATCTTTAGCTGGAAAGCTACCAAATCGTACTAATATTGTGCTGTCAACGCACGATATGGATGGTCCGGACGAGGTTGTCCACGACATGCAGACTTTTATTGAAAATAACAAAGACACCGATGAGGAAATTTTTGTGATTGGTGGGGGTTCTGTCTATATGCAATTTTTACCATATGCTTCGAAAATCTATTTAACTGAAGTAGATGCGGAAGATTTAAAGGCGGATGCGTTTTTTCCGGAATTTGATAAATCTAAGTATGATAAAACGATAATAAGGGAAGGAAAGGAAAATGATCTAGCTTTTAAAATTTCCTTATATCAGCTTAAATAATCTAAAGGAGGAAAAATGAAAGACTTGGTATTTGACTTAATTTCGCAGGAAAAAATTCGACAGAAAGAGGGCTTGGAGCTGATTCCGAGCGAGAACTATGTGTCGGCTGAAGTTCTAAAAGCTATGGGCTCGATTTTGACTAATAAATATTCGGAAGGCTATCCATCTTTTGAAGGAATTGGCGACGTTGATTCTGAATGGAGTGAAAAGAAAATTACAGAGGAGGTTTTACCAAATTATCGCTATTATGGTGGGCAAAAAAATGTAGATCGGATTGAAAGATTAGCAATAGATAGAGCTTGCAGATTATTTCATGCAGATCATGCGAATGTACAGCCGCATTCTGGGGCTCAGGCTAATACTGCAGTGTATTATGCTTGGTGCGAACCAGGTGATAGAATTCTTGGAATGTCACTTCCAGCTGGGGGGCATCTTACGCATGGTGCGCCGGTGACTTTGTCTGCCCATATATATGATTTTGTAGGGTATGGGGTGGACTCGGATGGTGATATTGATTATAAAGATATGGAAGAAAAAGCGCTCGAAACAGATCCGAAGATTATTCTGGTAGGATATTCAGCTTTTATGAAAATTCCAGATTTTAAAAGAGTTTCCGAAATCAGAAAAAAAGCCGAGAAAAAATTTGGTCATGAGATACTTTTGATGGCGGATATGGCGCATGTAGCAGGGTTAATTGCTGGTGGGGTGCACCCGAATCCTTTGGATTTTGGGTTTGACGTAATGACTACTACCACACATAAGACTTTGAGGGGTCCAAGAGGCGGATTAATTTTATCAAAAGGCAATGTAGCTTCTCCTCTCAAAAAACCAGCTAGAACTTTGGAAAATATCCCAATTCTGATTGATAGAGCGGTGTTTCCGGGCACACAGGGTGGCCCTTTGGAGCATATTATTGCAGCCAAAGCGGTGGCGTTCGGCGAGGCACTCCAGCCTTCGTTTAAAAAATATGCTGAGCAGATTGTAAAAAATGCTAAGGTTTTAGCGGAAGAATTAAAGGCGCTTGGATTTGTCTTGCAGGGAGGTGGAACGGAAAACCATTTAATTTTAATAGATTGTATGAAAAGTTTTGGTTTTGATGGAAAAATCTATGAAAAGGCGTTGGATATGGTGGGGTTAACCCTAAATGCCAATGCGCTCCCGACGGATAAGGGTGGCGCTTTTAGACCGTCAGGTGTGAGGTTAGGTACACCAGCGATTACTACTAGAGGTTTAAAAGAGGCGGAGATGAAAATTTTGGCTGGCTGGATGAAGGAAGTTGCAGATATTTGTAAAGAAACTGAAACTGAGGAAAAATTAGCAAATAGTATTGATAAATTTGATAAGATAGCGGAAAAAGTAAAAGCGTTAGCTTTGGAGTTTATGGTACCAGGAATTTAGAAATATGATATAATATGGATATAGGGGATTCCGTATTATGTGGGGTGCTAGCTCATCTGGTAGAGCGCAACATTCGCATTGTTGAGGTGAGGAGTTCGAGTCTCCTGCACTCCACCACATTTCATTTTGAAAAGTATTAAAAAAATGAGACTTGTTCTTCGAATCGAGTCTCCTGCACTCCACCATATTTCATTTTGAAAAGTATTAAAAAAATGAGACTTGTTCTTCGAATCGAGTCTCCTGCACTCCACCATATTTTAAAATGCGCCAATATGTGAGATTCACTTTTTAGCTTGAGTCTTTTGAGCTTTATTATACTCGGAGTTTTTCAATATAAAATAATAAAATCAGTAAGGAGCTAGGTAGCCCCATTTTTTTGACAAAAATAAAAAAGTGTGGTAAAATAATTTTTGATATCTTTTGGTGTTGTACTTTAAGAAAGGGGGTGTCTAGAATGACACATGAACAAATTTTTGAGATCCTGAAGTTATATGCTATCGATGATATAGCAGGCGCCTGGATGATAGAAAATGCTTTTTCTACCACGCTGTTTGGGCTATCGGAAAAAATTGCCGGGCAAATCGCTGATATCTCTGAATTTTCCGATCATTACGATATGGTTAAGAGAAGCGAAATGAATGATATCATTGAAGGTGTGGAGAGAATACTTGAGGATTTTGACGATATACAAACGTCCTGTGCAATGTTTCGTTTGGCAAAAATCACTCCAGGTCGCGCTAATGATTTGACTGGGGAAGTACTGAGAGTAATTTTTAAGAGCTTTGAGGAAAAACTTTCGATGGTCATTGCAAAAATACAGAAGGAACGTTCTGATGAAATGAAAGAAGATCGTGTAGCTTTCGAAATGACGCGATACGTAAGAACTGAACCGGTAGCAGAAATTATGGTTTGTTTATCAGAGATCAGCGCGGAAATTGCTAAGCTTGACAAAGATCTTACCTACGCGATGGCACTGTATGGTAACCTCAAGATGTAGTTTATGTGGTTTTAGACAAAAAAGCTCCTAGAAAGGAGCTTTTTTGATTTTTGATATTTAGATTTGGATTAAATCGGATTTGTCTAAATTGTGATCATTCATACAGACATGCATAATAGTGGGATTATCGTAAGTGTTATAATAATAAGTTTTGGAGGCAGTAGAATATCCGCCAGTATAAATAGTTTTTTCGAAGCTATTTTCGTCCATATGGGCAGCACCTTCAATCATAGCGACGCCAGTTAAGGTATGAAACAAGCGTAAAACATTTTCATCCTCTGTAGATTTGGTTGGGTAATGGGTATTAAGATAAGCCACGCGGACAAAGCGTGAAGTTGAATAATAATCGCCAGGAATTCCTCGCATCATTGAGCCACTACCAAATGGAATGAGAGTTTCTTTTTCCCATTTGACTTCATGTGGGCGCTTAGGGCTTAAATTCATATAATTTCTTAGATTTTCTTGATGCCAAGCGTAGCCAGGCTGATTAGTAAGGATATCGGCATTATTTTTGAAGATTTCCATGCCATTTTTGGTGTATTCTACTACAATAGACCGTTCTTTGTCGCCAATAATGTAATGGAGTTCGGATACGGGGTATTTTTCATTGATTGGCTTAGCTACGATGCAGGCATTTTTAAGAGCTTCTTCTACTTCATCTACGGATGAAAAATTCATGGTAACCCAGAGCGGAAATTCATAAGCGGCAATATTAGTTTTTCCGTCGATGGCGTCTTCTTCGTATTTGGCATAACCAGGAAAATTGAGCCCAGCAACAGCGAGACCAGCTTCGTTGGCGCAATCAAAGTAAAGTGGAGTGTTTTCTTCTATAATTGCCATACCAATAATAGCCCCACCCTTGGTAGTCATTTCACCGAGAAATGCAGAATTATATTTGTATCCACGAGGGGTAATAACGACTTTTTCGCCGTAACCAGTCGTCCAGTCTAGGTTACGACCAAAATACATATTACCTTTATCATCACTAAAACGCACGCCTGTGCACATAAAACCACTCCTTTTTAAGATACTTTTATTATAGCACAAGCGGAATAAAAATGAAATAATTATATTTGGTCGGCGTAGACAACTAGACGGTGGGAGGCGTCGCCATTGCCATAGCTAGTACCAGTACAGGTCATAAATGCGACATCGTAATAATTAGCATAACGAGCTTGATTGATAATATCTATAAGGGAAGCATTGGCAATATTTCTCATATGGTCACCATTACAATCGTTATAGCCATTGTGACATAATTCCAAAGTGGTAGCACTGGTCTTTTTGAATATGCGGACATCTTTTACGAGGTAGGTAGTAGTAACTCCATTGTCATTTACAGAGATAGTGGAGCCGACACCATGAGTGCTGAGATTGCCAAAAAGATTAGATGAATTGTGAGCGTAAATAAGTTTATCGGTCTTATAGACGTCATTATAAGATAATGGAATGGCGTCAAAAGCCCCTTTGTGAACAGTAACACGATAATCGTAGCCAGCTGGATTAGAGGAAGTAGTAGAGATTTTAATATTTTTACCTCTGTAAGAAATGGTGGCGCTATCGGTTAAGTCGTTCAAATCGAGCTTGTTTACAGAATTTTTTTCTGATAAGAGTATTGTTTCTTCTTGCGTATCAGATTTTGGGACGATATCGGATTTAGTCTCAGAAATACCTCTGGAGGCAAAAAAACCGATAGCAAGTACAGATAATAAAACTAATAAATAATTTTTCATTAAATAACTCCCAACGTTATCTGTCTTTATTATATCATACTTATGCTAAAAAGTCAACCTTTTGTCATTTACTTTTAGGGGAAATATGATATAATTGTGCAGAAGGTGGGAGTAGTTTAACAAGGAGGGGTTTATGAATAAGTATGAGATATATCAGAAGTATCAGGCGATTATGAGAGAAGAAATCCGTGTCAGAGGTGTGAAAAACTGGATGATTCACTATAAAAAGGTAGTGGATAATCCTGAAGATTTCTATAATATGGTATGGAGAATATTCGAAGTAACGAAATTGGGGTTTCTCCCCAGATCGTACAACAAGTGTTATGGGCTGACTGACGCAGATTTTATCTATGAGTCAGTTGGGGCACACACTAATCTGGCTTTAAGCATTCTGGAACATGCCATTAGTTTCCAGTTCGGGGAGCAGTTCTCTAGATATCACGATCTGCCGTTCTATACGCCCGATGGCTACTCTTACAGGGATATGGTTGAATGTATTTTAATGCACGATCTTGCCGAGAACGAAATTGGCGATATTCCTGACAATGGAGGTATGGACGCAGAAGAGAAGGATAAGCTCGAATATAAGTATTTTAGGGATTATATCGAGAGCTACCCTGGAAATCAGGCCGCGCGGAGGAATAATCTGTTGGCACTCTTTAGAAGTATGCAGCGGCATGATTCTCAGACTGGAAATCTTCTTTATCTGTCGGATAAAGTGTCTGCCTTGATGGTGACCCTCTGTCTTGACTCTATTGAAAAATCTCCGATGATCTGCAAAGACAGCGAATATTTGTCTGCACGGGACTATGCGGAGATGAGTATGTGCGACTTTACTACCGAGGATGGCAGGTGCAAGGCTTCAGAGATGTGGGCGATCGACTTTTTTGAAATGCGTCACATCGTAGATTTAGATAAGTCTTTCTTCTTTACTGCCTTGATAGTGATGGCTACCTTGATAGTCAATAATTGTTGGTATAGCTGGAGAACGAAGGCTTATGTTTCTATTTAACCCCACCTTTATGGCCCTGTTTTTAAAAACAGGGCTTTTTAATGTTTTTTGGACAAAAAAATGGTGGAGTATAGGAGATTCGAACTCCTCACCTCTTCTATGCCATAGAAGCGCTCTACCAAATGAGCTAATACCCCGTGGTTTTATTTTACCATAAACTATGCTAAAATAAAAGTATGAAGACGATTTTAACGGGGATTAGAGCGAATTCGGTACTAACTTTAGGGAATTATCTTGGAGCGCTTTTGCCGATGGTGCGACTTTCGAATAAATATTCTAATGAATACAATATAAATATTTTCGTGCCAGATCTCCATTCGATTATTTCGGAAGTGGATGGGGACCTGCAGGAAAATATTATTCGTACGCTTAAATATTATTTGGTGGCAGGTCTTAAAATAAATGAGAATGTGCATATTTATAGGCAAAGTCATGTACCAGCACATTCGGAGCTCTGTTGGATTTTGAATTGCAATGCCACGATGGGTGAAATGGGTCGGATGACTCAATATAAGGAGAAATCTGAGGGTAAGGCTAGTGCTAATGTTGGAGTATTCGATTATCCTGTACTGATGGCGGCGGATATTTTGCTTCACGATGCTGATTATGTGCCACTGGGTGAAGATCAATTCCAGCATATAGAACTGACTCGGAATGTTGCAGAGCGCTTTAATCATAGATACGGAGAAGTATTTACGGTGCCGGTGGAGACCGCTAAACAGGTAGAATTTATGGGGGTAGAAAAGCCAATTCGGGTGCGCGATTTGGTGAATCCAGAGAAAAAGATGAGTAAATCTACAGCTTCGGAAAATTCCAAGATTATGCTTGATGACACGCCGGAAAAGGCAGCAAAGAAAATTATGAGTGCGACGACGGATTCATTCTCGGATGTGCAATTTGATTTTGAAACTAGACCGGGAATCTCTAATCTTCTTTACATTGAAGCTTTACTGACTGATACACCTCTGACAGAGGTAGTGGAAAAATGGCAAGGCGAGACTCGTTACGGTGAGCTGAAAAAGCAAGTAGCAGAGAGTGTTTCTGGGATGCTTTCGGAGTTTCAGGCTAAGTTAAGTGCGATTTCGGATGAAGAGGTATTAGAATTATTTACTGAGGGTGAGAAATATGCTAACGAAGTAGCAAACAAAAAATTACTAGCAGTTCAAAAAGCGGTGCATCTAAGGTAAAAAGGTCTTCTGATGATTCGGACGGGGAAAAAATTCAGCAAGCCGGAAATGTCTAGAGTGATTAATGGCGACGTAGTACTTTCTGATGAGGCTAAAAAGATAGAGAAAACTCGACTAGACGTGATGATGTCTGGAATCTATAAGAGTTACAATCGCTCTACTTTGCAGAAATTCATCAAAAATGGTTTTGTAAAGGTGGATGGGGAGAAAGTTCTAAAACCGAATACACAGTTTGAAGACGGTGTAAAAATAGAATTAACCGTACCAGAAAAAATGAAAAATGCGGACGTCAAGCCCGAAACTATATACGAGGATGAAAATGTATTAGTGCTAGATAAGCCAGTGGGGCTACTTTCGATGGCAAAGGGTGAGTATTGCCCAGAGAAGACTTTAGAGGATTTTGGACTTTTGGTGCATCGACTAGATAGAGATACATCTGGAGTGGTGATTTTGGCTAAAGACCCTAAAACTCAGACTTTCTTAAGAAGACAGTTTCAAGATAGAAGGGCGCACAAAACCTATTATGCGGTACTTACGGGGGTGCCAAGGTTAAAAGAGGCGCGCCTAGATCTTCCGATTGCAAGAGATTTGAAGCGCCCAACGACTTTCCGGGTGGATCCGAGAGGTAAAGAATCTGAGACTTTTTATAAAGTTTTAAAATCCGATCAAAAGCACGCTTTAGTGGAGTTAAAACCGACTTCTGGCCGGACGCATCAACTAAGGGTGCATATGAAATATCTGGAGCATCCAATTTTGGGCGACGCTATATATGGGGTAGAGTCAGCAGATAGACTATATCTTCATGCTGGGGAGCTAGAAATTACGCTGCCGGGTGGAGTTAGAAAAACTTTTAAGGCGCCTCTTCCAAAGGAGTTTAACGATGTTTTTTGATAACCTTTCGGAGATAGAAAAGATTAGTGGGCAGACGGGAACGTCTGTTTTTGTTTTGCCAAAAAATGTTGATTTTGAAATTAAGGGAGCGCTTTATTTTAAACCGGAAGAAAAGGCTAGTATTACGATAGAACAGATGCGGAAAATGATGGCAATGCTTACTACTAAGCAGTTTAAGTCATGTTTTGTGATCATTAGGCCGGCGGATTTACTGGGGCTGGATGCTGAAAATGCAATTTTAAAAATCTTAGAAGAGCCCAATGAAAATGTGCATTTTTTATTAATAACAGATGATCCGTCAAAGCTTCTTCCTACGATTTTGAGTAGGGCGGCAGTATATGTCTGGCGAGGTGTTTTGACGCCCGTTGGTGAAATTTCGGCGGATGAGAAAGTGAAAGACATAGCCAAACGTTTACTAGTGGCACAGCCAGACAAACTGGTGGATTTGGTCGAGGAGATTGCTTCTAAGAAAGAGGGGGTGAGAGCTTATACGCTTGAGGTTTTGGCAGTAACGATTGAAATGGCTTATAAATCTTACTTTATAACAGGGAAACCAGTATTTTTGGCTAAAATTCCGAAACTAATTTCGGCTTATGAAAATATCTTTCATAATGGGCATATTAAGCTTCATCTGGTAGCGGATTTGATCTAGATTTTGATTTGATTTGAGTCGCTTTTTGTGCTACCATAGCTATATGATAGCAGTGTTAATCATAATTGCTTTTGCTGCGTTTATGGCGTTTTTCTTGCCTTTAGAAGTAAAGGAAAAACCAGAGGAAGAGAAATCGCCAAAATATAAAGCTCAGATGAAAAAGCTTTGGCAAGTAGCTCAGACTTCCATGAAAGAGCATAAGCCATCAAGGGCGGAAAAGGCACTCCTGACGATTTTAAAATTTGATGAAAAAAATGCGGCGGCATACAACCGTTTAGGAATTTTGTATGCTAAAAGTAAAAAATTTGATGAAGCGGTGGAATGTTTCGAGATTGCTCAGTCGCTTGATAACAATCCAGCTTCGATTCATAATGCCGGATTGATTTATCTAGAAACTGGTGCTTACGAAAAGGCAGAAATGGCTTTCCAGCAGGCGATCGAGTTAGAAGGTGACATTCCGGCAAGGTTTATTGCGTTAGCCAAAGCAGAAGAGAAGCTAGGCAATACCAAAAAAGCAATTGAAGCACTTGAGAATGCCTACGAGCTTGATCCAAATGTGGCTACGCTTCGACAGATTTTGGCAATTTATGAAGCGTCTGGTGATGCAGAGGCAGCGACGGCAACGACGGCGAGGATAGAGGAGCAGGTAGCAAGAGATAATGCTGCAAAACGGAAAAAGGCTAGACGCGCGGTTTCACGTCCTACGAGGAAGGTAATGGCAAGGCAGGCATCAAGAACAAAAGTGGCTAGACCCACTGCAAATAAAACTTCGACTGCTAAAACTGCTGCTCGTCGACGGATGGTAGTAAAGCAAAAACCAGCTACTAGACAAAAACGAATTTGATTATGCTTATATTGACTTTTTCGGTGTTTTGTGCTATAATTATAGTGTGAGTCGGTTTTTGGCTTACGATCTTTAACAGAGAGAGAAAATGGAAATTGCTGACTACCCCTCTGGCAGGGGGGAATTCATGAAAGGAGAAAAGACATGAAGAAGATGGTAGCGAAAGTAATGCTTTTTGTAATGGCGGTTTTTTTGGTCGTCCCTATCACCACTTTGGCGACTGATAATACGGTGAGCGCCGATACTCTCGAGGCGGAGCCTCTGGAGTTTGCGGTGGAGGCAGGTATGGAAGAGCTGATCCCTGCGGGGACAATTCTTGTATATGCTGACCAGCCATCCTGGTATATGGCCAGTGGTTATGATGCCATTGTCGCCTATATTACGGATGATACCGGTAAGTATGTGCAGAGATGTTTTTTCGTCACTGATGGTGGCGACTGGCTCCTGTACGATTACGGAGAACTGGCGGCGGCTGAATTTTTCTCCAAGACGGAGAAGAATGAAAAAGGGATGTATATTCCTGTACAGAAGTCGGCAACCCATAAGGATAACACCAAGACTCCAGGTATAGATGAGAGCAAAATTCCTCTTCTTACAAAAGAGGATTTTGCAACGATCATCTATGATTGGCGGGCGTTGTCGGATATCCCTTTCACGAGGGACTCGTCGGGCAAGATTGAATATGCCTTGACGGAACAGAAGGAGGAGCCCACGCCCACTCCTACGCCTACTCCCACGCCGAGTGGTGAGCAGGTGAAGTACACTGTAACGGTTAACAACAACGTTTACGATGTGTACTGTACCAAGGAGGTGATCTATAATGGCAGGAAACATGTATTAAAATCTGCCAAGGCTACCAAAACCCAGTGTCCTGACCTTGCCATTTCGGTATATCGGAATGGTGAGGCGGTGAAGTTCGCTGTGAAATTTTTCAATAACGTGAACGTGAATGGATACGGCGGTAAAACGCCATTCTTCACGATCATGCCGGCGAACAAGGCCGATCGGAAGGTGATGGCAAAAAACAAGTTTACCTTCAATATCTTGCCGGTAGATATCGGTAAGGTTAATCTCTCCGTGAAGAGTGTCAAATTCTCTAGCGGAGCGATGACCTTAAACGGTGCTACCGCCAAGATTGATGGCTTGACGTATAAGCTGTCGCCGATGACGCTAAAAAACAAAGCTGGTAGTTACGTCGCCAGCTACAAAGACGGAAGCGTAACCGTCTATGGTACTAACAATTACGCTGGAAGCACAGTGATCAGCTTATCATCTGCCAGGACGATTAGCTGGTCTTTCTAAATTCTCTCTCTGTAATACCCCTGGGCAGAAGCCCAGGGGTAATTTATTGAAAAAATATAAGACCACCTAGAAGGTGGCCTTATTTTTTGCCAAAATAAAATAGAAGTTAGATTATATTTTCGTCGAGAAATCCTATCATGATTTCTGCAAACTTTGGATCAAACTGAGTGCCGATACCTTTTTCGAGCTCATTTAAGATTTTTTCTTTCGAGAGTACATCTCGATAGCTTCTCTTAGAAGCCATGGCGTCATAGGTGTCCGCGACGGCTATAATACGAGCGATTTCTGGTATTTCTTCGCCTTTCAATCCAAACGGGTAGCCTTTTCCATCGTAGCGTTCATGATGGAAACTGGCCCCTATAGCAAGTTCTGGAGAAATACTGATTTTTGATAAAATTTCTCTTCCCACTGCCGGATGTTTTTTGATAATCTCATATTCTTCATCCGTCAGTTTGCCTTTTTTGTTGATGATGGCATCGGGGATACCGATTTTTCCAACATCGTGGAGCAAGGCAATAAGATAGATGTCCTCTAGTTCTTCTTGTGACTTGCCGGCCTTTTTTCCTATCATTACTGAGTACTCCGCCACTCTTTTAGAATGGCCGTTAGTGTAGCTATCTTTGGCGTCGATAGCTTCAACTAGGGCAAAAGTGGTCTCTTTAATTAATTCTACTTCTTTTTCGTAAGCACTTCTTACCAGATCGTTAGCATCAAAGATAGAAAAACAGTATAATAATACTACCATTCCTACTATAAAGATGTTAGAGATTGATATTTCATGCCTAAAAAGATGTAGAATGGATGAGGCCATCGGTGCGGTCGTAAAAAGTATAAATAATATAAACAACCGCTTCCGTATGCTTTTGCGATATCTGATGATAGTGAATAATAGTACTAGGATTGCGCTACTTGGTAGTATGTAAGAGATAAAATATCCTGAAGATCGGTGATATATATTGTGATTGTCGTAAGTATAGTACAATCCGGTGGATTGAGCTATAAACAGAAGAATGGTTCCGGCTATCAATATGTAATCTGCGACTTTCAGTGATTTTGGTAATCTCTGTACTTTTCCTTCGATTTCAAGTAAATCTTTCAAATATTGGCAAAATATGTAGCTAATCACTAAATTCATGCCATATTTTAAAAATCTACTAGTTCTAGCAATCAAAATTCCAGATAGGCTAGTATTTCCATCATAATAATTAGCTAGCTGTCCAGAAACCAGTAAAATCATTGCGGCAAATGTCATCAAGGAGAGCAAGAACTTCCGTTTTTTTGACAGAGAATCTGTGATAAACGAAAATAGTATCAAGATTGAACAAATTCCAACTAAAGCATAAACTATGTATTCCTGCATCTTTTGACCCCCCTTCTTATTTTGGCTGTAAAGGTACAAGTAATGTATATATTTTAACATAAAATATGGTAATCGTCAATTTCTATTGCTGGTGTTTTTTGGAATGAGTAGTTTTGTTATATAATAAACTTATGGCGTTAAAATATCAAGATAAAGCTAGGGGAATGTTGGTAGGGCTTGCTATAGGTGATGCACTTGGTGCACCAGTAGAATTTTTACCTTCTCCCTCGGATGCTTATATAGAAGAATTAGATGAAGAAATTGCACATTTTCATGATAATACCAGGCTAGAAAAAGGTGCTTTTACAGATGATACTTCGATGGCTTTATGCATTGCAGATAGTTTGTTGGAGCGTGGTGGCTATGATTCTTATGATATAATGGATAGATTCGTGCGTTGGATGGACGAAGGATATAGAACTTATGATTCTCGTCCAGCCGATGATGTGGGGAATCAGACGAGAAGAGCAATTGAAGCTTATAAAAAAGATCCGATAGTCTATGTATGTGATGATAGAACTGAAGCGGCAGGAAATGGTGCGATTATGCGCCTAGCGCCTATTATAATTGCGAATACTTTTGTGAATAAAAAATATCCGACATTAGATGAGGCGTATAGGGAAGGTAAACTAGTGGTAGATCCGCATGATAATGAGTCGGAATTCGTGGAGAAGGATGATATTTTGCCTACTCTAAAGATGGCGGAATTATCTTGTCTTGAGACACACAATTCGGTTGCGGCGGTAGCCACTACACAAATGTTTGCCACATGTTTATATTTAGCTTTACATGGCCTTTCGAAACAAAACATTGCCAACTATTCTTATCGCTTCGTTTTTGGCGAAGAATATGAAAAATTTGCGATCGATAGTTTGGATGATCTTCTGGGTAGGGCTTTTAAAAAACAAGATTATCAATTTCGAGATATCGGTGGGTATATAGTGGACACTTTTGCGATTTCGCTTTGGGGGCTTTTGGAATTTAAGAATTTCGAGGATGGGATGCTCGCAGTGATTAGACTAGGCGGTGATACAGATACTAACGCAGCTTGTTATGGCCAGTTAGCCGGAGCATATTATGGATATACAAAAATTCCAGAAGAATGGAAAAAAGGCGTGATGCTGGCCGATGAATTACTGAAAATCTCGGATAAGTTATTGAAAATGAGCACCTGTCCAGTCTTAAAGACGCGATTTGAAAAATAATTAAAATAGATTTATTCTTCTACTACTTCTTTATTCTCGTCTTCTTTTTGAATTTCTCCGTCTTTGATGATACGGACGATTTCTCTACCGTCGCTTACGGTACCCCTTAGATTTTCTCTTGTGACAGCAGAAATAACTTCGATAATTCCTGCTACAGTGGTGAGTGCGCCCATGATTACGTATCCCGGAATATCAATTGAATCGGAGTTGATAAGGAAAAATGGACCAAGAATAAGCTCGAATACCATTAAAATAATTCTAAATTTCCAACCAAAATCTTTGTTTTCGCGATTTTTGTATATGGTAAAGATATTGAATATGCCATTTAGAGTGGTAAAAAAACCTGACATGAGATTCAATACTTTGTTGGTGAAACCTTGATTTGAAAGAAGAAAAACTCCAAGCCCGGCTACAACCATGTAGATAAGGGTTTCGAGAATTTGGAAAAGTATTTCGCGTTTTTTGATTTCGATTTCGGTATTTTTGGCATGATCATAGTTGCACTTAAGATAACCAAGTCGGTAAACCGACCAAAGAGTAAGAGTGGTGCCAAGCGTAGTAATTAAAATTGGTAGAGAATAAACATCGTTACCTTTGCCTTGGAGTGCAGCAATAAACATCATAACGCCAGAGAAAAGCATCATAATGGATGCCACAAGCTTATTTTTTAAAAATATCTTATAGGCAGAGAAGCCACGTTTGACTAACTCGTTCATATTTATATTGTAGCATAAATCTAACAAGCTGGAACTTTTGGAATATCTTTATCGGCTTAGCTTTTGCGATATTTGATAGCGAGTGTAAGAATAACTACACAGAAAAAGAATTCTAGAAAGGAAGAAAAAATTAGCATTGGGTCTTTGCTAATAAGTATAGAATATAGAAGATAGGCAAGAGTACTGATGACCCAGATGGCCCAAGACATGATTGAAAGATCTTCGGATGATTTGGTCCTTAGAGTCTTAATGATTTGTGGTAGGTATGAGACAAAGGTACAGATTGCTACAATTGCAAGTAAAATGTCACCGAGATTCATATTAAAATTATAACATATGAATTATCATAATAGTGCTGGAAGTAGGACAGTAATTTCGCTAAAGCGAAATGACAACGCCGGGCGTCGACTCGAAAAATCCCAAACGAGTTTGGGATTTTTACTCGTCTCCTACGGCGTCCGAACCTACGGTTCTCGTCCTACTTATCAATGTCAAGAAAAATAGCGAACGGATGTTCGCTGTTTTTCTTGGTGCTGGAAGTAGGACTCGAACCTACGAAGGCCGAAGCCGAGAGATTTACAGTCTCTTGTCATTGCCACTAGACGATTCCAGCATTTTTAATGGAGCCGCCAACCAGGTTTGAACTGGTGACCTCATCCTTACCATGGTTATCATCGACTCCTCGAAGATAAATAATAAGGGTAAAACACTTAACCCTAAGAACCGCAATTGATTTCTTAGTTATTAAGTGACAGGTCATGACGGTATCATTCGCGGCGCTCTACATAAGTAGAACTACGTGAAAGCCGAAATGCTTCCATAAATTCATTATACCATAAAAAACACAAAAAAGTGCGAATCCGGCCAAACTGACAAAATTCGCACTATTTTTAGCGATCCACTCGGATTGGAAGTAACCCGGCAAGATCCATTTGTTCTAAGGTAACGCGCGTAAGCTCGCTATTCTCAAAGCTAATTTCATACTCGCGACCACCCTCTTTGGTAGGCTTGATGAGATTACGATCACGAAGCTTCTTGATCTGCTGAGCGATAGCGACGGAAGTAATCTCGCGTCCCCAAAGATCTTTAATATCGCTAGCCTTGATAGTATTAAGTCGGACAGCACGACCAAGAATATTGCTCTCAAGCCGAGAAATAATACCGGCTTTTTCCATACGATCAATAGCTGGAAGCAGAATCTTCTTATTGACGAAATCAGCGTCAGCAAGAGATTCAGACTTCTTAATTTCGTCGCGGACACCAGACAGGAAGTACTCGCACCATTCGAGGATATGCTCATCTTTGTAATCATCGGCGAGGGCTAACATATCATAATATTTATTACGATCGCCGGCAAAGACAGCCGTAGGATTGAATAGGCGCATTTTATTCGGTGCAATGTAGCCTCTCTTACAAAGAAGCGCGTAGGTAAGAAGACGGTCGGTACGACCATTACCATTGCCAAATGGGTGGATCCAGACGAAGCGATGGTTCGCAATAGCGATTTTAAGCAGATCGTACTGCTCGCCATCGTCACTATTAATATAATCGATAAGCTCACGCATAAGATCCGGAACATCATATGGTTCAGGTGGCTGATGCTTTGCATTGGCAATATAGCGAGGCTCATCGCGCCAAGCACCGGCACGCTTATCGCCCTCATGAGTTAGACCACCTACAACAACCTTATGAAGCTCCTTGATGAAATCGGCCGAAATCGGTACTTCCATGACATATTTATCAATGAAATCTAGGCCAGCAATAAGATTAGAAATCTCTACAATCTGCTCGTCATTCTTGTGACTGTTATCATCGCGCTTCTCAATGTAGGAAGCGATGGTAGTATGGTTGCCCTCAATACGCGCAGAAGCAACCGCTTCTACGGCGTGGAGCAGGCTTTTGAGCTGCAAAAAGACATTCTCGCTTGTAGTATTGGCGAGCGGTCTATTTTTGAGATGCTCCAGCTCCAGAATAGTCTTCGTGAGGCCAGAATCAAATTTAGGGGTAGGTGTATTAATCATAATATTCTCCTATAATTATTCTACCATAAAAGGTAAATTATTTAAAGTTACGATTTTCAATTATTTAAAGTTGAGACACCACTATAACAGGGGTAATTATTTAAAGTAGTGATTTGGTATTATTTAAAGTTGCTATGCGTGGATCACCGTATGTTTGAGGCGATGAATCTGATGAAGATCCTCGTCCACGACGTGGGTATAAGTCATAGTGACTTGAATACTTGCGTGGCCGAGAAGCTCCTTTACATAGACGATATTGGCATTATTCCGAAGTAGATCGGTCGCGAACGAGTGACGAAGCGTGTGAGGGTGGATATTCTTATCTAAACCAGCCTTAATAGCCGCATTTTTAACAACCATCTGAACAACGCCGGGATTGATTTTTTCGCGACCTTTTAGCTGTTCCGAAACAAAGAGAGCCGGATACGGATCATCGCGGAGAGCAAGATATTCATCGATATACTTATGAGTGACTGGATCAATGAAGCAGACACGAGGTTTATTACCCTTTCCGATCACCGTAAAGCTATCTACGCCTGGCTTAATCTGGCTACGCTCCATTTGACACAATTCACCATTACGCAGCCCAGCACTAAACATCAAAGCAATGATAGCTCGATTTCTATACCGCTTAAACCGCGAATAGCCCGGCCCTTTCTGAAATACAGCATGAAGCATAGCTTCTACTTCTTCGACCTCGAGATAATCAACGACGCGAGAATCGCGCTTCGGGATTCCTACAGCTTCGGCATCGAGAACCTCATAGCCACGAGCCTTGAGGTGTTTCAAGACTACGCGAAGCTTGAGGATATACCCACGCACTGTATTCGAAGTGCGCGTCTTTCTAAGATCCGTCGTCCATTTACGGACTTGATCAAATTCTAATTCCGAGATCGGAATATCGCCGAGGAAATTGACGATGGATTTCATCGCACAAATATTCATTTCCTCCGTCTTGGCTGATTGGTTTTTGTAGACGATCACGTCCTTACGATAAAGCTCAAAAGCTTCCGAGAGAGTTAAATCTGGTTTCATAACTTTCCTTTCTGCCAGCCATAGCCAGTTTTAACTCGGAACTAACCTCGGCTAGCTCTTCTTATTTCGTTGGAAAGTAGCCAAGACAAATACTTCGCCGGATCCCTCCCTTTGCTCTGGGCTAATTCGTAAAGACGCCAGACTTCGTCCTCTGATAGTACATAGAATGCCTTGCAGTATAGCTTATACGCCACTCGGTTTTCCTCGTTGCCCATCTTCTCGCTCAAATGCTGAGCCTTTGCGTCAACCGATCGCACTCTATCATTGACATTGTCATAGACATTGATATTCTTCTTAGAAGAATTACCAGTGACAATGTCATTGATGCTTGGATTTCCCATAAATACCGCTCCTGAAGAAGCTCGCAAAAATACACATACTCGTACCTCCACGAGAAATTAGATTAATATTAATGCGTGTCTACCTCACCCGGGGAGGCCGGCACTGGAACCCTGAAAAAGCTCCTATTTTTTACATAGGAGCTCTTGGCTCCTACGCGGAGCCGCTAATCGCAATTTCTTCGTTAATTACATTATACCTCATACGGTTATAAAGTCAACGATTTTTCGACTCGAACTCAGAACAGATGCTTTGTCCGGACGGAACATTGCCTTGGTTACTATCAATATTTTGAGAATGCGACGCGCGCATTCTACTCTGTTATTATAACATATTTCTCTAAAGAAATAAATGGTAATAGAGGTAGCAAAAAGCCCCGACTGGCTGCCGGGGACTTTTCGCTCTTAAAATAAGAACGATTATTTTAAGAAAGGAACTACATAAATATTATTTCTCCTCCCTGAGGAACCTACTGATGCGCTGGCTATCATAGCCATTGCTCTCGAAGTAGTCATACCAACTTCCGGCTTCACAATCGTCCAGCTGACTTGCATCAACTAAATCGAGATATTTTGCCGGATCGATGATGTCGACAGATACACCCGCGTAAACAAGATCGAGTAAAGCACCAGAATCGGACGAATCGCTAGAATAGCCGATTTCGTTCATGAACTTCTGCGCCAGATCGTTTATATCCTTGCCAGCTTTGAGATAATCAGCGATGAAGTCGTCAAAGGCGTATGGCCGACAATTCTCGATAATTTCCCTCATTGAAAAGAAGCTGATGAGTTTGTCTACGCTGATAGCATCAGGTAGGTCAGAGAGTTCTTCTTCGCTGAAGAATCGATAACCGTAACGCTCAAGCCAATGGTCGATCATGTTATTATCCTCCATGCCGAACTTCTCATAAAAATCCGAACCAGATTCAATAATATAATCTTCCATGTAGCTATGTGCGTTCTTTGCGAGCCACTCCTTGACATCGTTTTTCGAAAGACCGTGATCATAGAGCCAAGTCAGAATTTCCACCTGCTCCTCCGGCCATTCTTCACGGATCTCAAGCCAACTCCTAACCAGCTCAAATGCCTTCGACATACTGACATTCTTACCGAGAAGATCTTCGAGATCTGTAGTGCTAGAAATGTCGCAATCGCCATAGCATCTGTCAGCCAGAAGGTCTGGTGAAACCCCACGATTGACTAATTCGTCCCAATGCTCTTTGGTGAAGTCCTCGTCAAAGAACCCTCCGCGAAAAGCATTGAACAGCTTAGTCATATCGATTTTAGCACCGTAGACAATAAGGTCGTCATAGTGCTCCCAGATATCTGCCGGAGACATCATTCTAACTACCGAAGCAACATCGAAACCAGCTTCCAGAAAATTCCGCCAGTTTTTGTGCATTTCGTAGTTAGCGTTCTCAACGCTAATTTCGTCGCCAGGATCGAAATCATCTGCTACCGTGTCAAATCTAACCTGTAATTCTGCATTTGTCATAATCCTCATCTCCTTTTCTGTGATGTGATTTTTCGTGCTATCGTTCAATTTTTTACTCAAAGTGTTCGCCCTCCATAAACATTATTCAATAGAAATCTATGTGAAATTTTAGGCATAGCCTAAAATGAAATAGGAAATAAGGGGCAAAAGCCCAAGAACAGAAAACTCTCCTTTCTTAAAATTTTCAATGTACTCACCTCCTTGGTGCTAGATTTAAGCCAAAAGGCTTAATACTTATATTATAGCACAAGCGTCTTAATTTGTCAATATACACTAGTATTTTCTTTCAAAAAAAGCAAATACTAACCCCTAAGTAAAAAGCCCCGACTGGCTGCCGGGGGCTTTTAAGATGCTGCGTGAGCTAACAGTTGTCTCAATCATACTTTGAGGCGAGGTTAAAAGTCATCTGACTCGTAACTCCGTTTTCATAGTATGTCTTGACATAAGGCTCCTGTTTGTCGCTCTTGGTGTAGCCGATGAGATGTTTTTCAGAACCGTGACCTTTGACCATGACGCCAAATCTGGCTTCATCGAGATCACGGTTCAGGAGAAAACTTTCATCGACGCCAGCAGCCTTCAGCTCTTCAGAACATCTGAAATTGATTTCGATAATGCCGTCACCACCTTCAACGATACAGACATTGTCCGGTATCATATCAGGGTTTTTGCCGGCGAAAATCTCGTCAATAGAGTGTTCTGTCAGATACTTGACGGTTGGATCATTCTTGGGATCTTCGTAGAACGAAAGATCAAAAAGACTGATTTTCTCGTCAAGATCAGTGAAAAGCCGAATTGTTGCGCCATTACCGCCGAGCGTCCAGAATACCTTCGGCTCGTAGTAAAAAGCATCGAGAAGTCTTTCCTCGGGAGTCTTTGCATCGTCATCGACTCTCCTAGGAGTTTCCCTCGGTTCCAACTTCGGCAAGAGCCTCTTCTGGATCCAATAGTTGGAATCAGAAATTTCTTTTGCAGACATGTTGAAAATTTTCTCACTCATAGGCTTTGATCTCCTTTCAATTAGATCAGCATTGTACAATGTATCACTACGGAAAAGAGCCACCCTTAACCGCAGATATCAGGGCTGAATTAAAGAATTAAGCCCTCAGATCTGCGGTTAAACAAGCACCTTTTTAAAATACGAAATCTTAACGATTCTATGTTTAGATTATAGCACAAACATTATAAAATGTCAATAGCAAAGCCGCCCTTAAAGGTTACCCGTATGGTTAAAATAATAGCTATTCAAAAAGCATAAAAATTATTGACAAATAGTGTCAAGTATGCTATAATGTGAATACTGCTCAAAACTGTGAGTGGTGCATCTTAAAATAATGTTTGCGGAGAATCTGAAAGTTTGTGTTGAAAAGATTTGGTAAAGAAGAGAATTGTCCTAGAAGAATCAAAAGCCTTTAGTCTATGAGAAGATTTATTTGAATCCAGAGAGAAAAATTACCAACAAACACAAACAAAAGGAGGTACCATTATGGCACTCTACATCCACTACGGCTCCGCAAATTTCAACCCCCGTTACTTTAAGCAGGTCACCAACCGAGATCACTGGAACAAGCCTCATGGCGGACTCTGGGCCTCTCGCGTTGATGCAAAACACGGTTGGCGCAATTGGTGCGAAGGTGAAGAATTCAGGCTTGAAGACCTGAATACTCATTTTCGTTTTCTGATTACTCCTGCCGCAAAGGTCATTCATCTTTACACCAGTAAAGATTTAGACCGCCTGCTACGTCGTAACGACTGCTTTGATCGATGGGATGAATTCTATCCGGACTTTGAACAGATGGTGAAAGATGGCTGGGATGCCATCGAACTCCATCTTTCAAGTACGGATAAGAATTGGGATAACGATGGTCTGTATTGGCGACTTCATGGCTGGGATTGCGATTCAATCCTAATCATGAACCCAAAGATCATCTCACCCCTCACCCATATCTAAGCAGAAAAGTCCCCGGCAGCTAGTCGGGGCTTTTTATTGTACTGAATTAATGCCGTACATATTGACAAATCATAGCGTTTGTGCTATAATGAAATAGATTCGATAAGAAGGTACATTTTTAGAAAGGGGGTGGTTTTATGAAGCAGGCACTTAATGATTTCATTCTTGACTGGAATAGGTCACATAATCGTTTCATCTTTTCGACTCAGGAAGCCCCTGCTACGGGCCGTCCTACCGAAGTAGAAATTCGCTATTCGGCGGCCAAGTATCAGAACTTCTTCTCCACTGACAAGTGGAACAAACTGAAAGATGTCGTCGAGGCAAAGTCGCACGGCACGATGTATGTCGTCACCGACGAATACCTCTTCGAAAGAGGAATTATTGAGATTAAAGTTGCGTCTTCAAACCACAATTATCAGGAACGATTTATCGTTGGTGTCCTTAGATGGATCTGTGAGGAATTTTTCCCGAATGAGGATAAAAACGAATAGTAAAATTCCTGCGGCTCGCCCACCCGGCGGGCCATTTTTTATGTTATAATAGTAATAATAATTGTTCATTTGGAGGTATTTTAATGTTAAATCCTAATCAAGCCAAGACGGTTTCAGATTATGAGCGCGTAGAAAACACTCTAGCGGAACTAACGCCGGATCCGCGAGATTTTGAGGGGCGGACATATCCGGCAGAAGATGTAAAAAGCGACGTTAAACAACTTGACGATTTTAGACATACTCCAGAATATAAAAAAGGCGAGGAACGGTCGGACGCCAAACTTCTCGAAAAAACTTTTACAGATATGGTAGAGCGGGGAGACTGGTTCGGCGAGGAAGAAGCCTATGGCGACGATCCAGATTATCTAGCGTTAGTCACATTCCCCACTGCCGATATTGACGATACTTTTAACCATATTGATGTGATTGGTATGATTGGGAACGAAGTAACCGGGCATGAAACAATGCCGTTTGCGATTGATTTAACTTATAATACCGACAATGCAAAAATGACTCAAAAATTCAGATGGAAGCACGTCTACGGAAAGAAAAAGACCGCACCAGAGGGGATTTCTGAATTTGGCGATAGCTATATGGATAAAGACTATTCCGGGCAAGATGTGTTAAAAACTCGCCCCTTGCCGCTTAAGTTCAGATACGGGCTTAAAATCCCAGGTTTTGCGTCAGCTAAATATTACGAAGATAAAAATAACCCGTGGGATTCAATGCACGAAAAAGGGCGAATCGACATTATGCCACGCTTTATAGTTGGCTATTCGACCGATATAGCCGATGTTCTATCTGCTGGAATGCCAACCGATGAATATCGAAAAAAGTACGGCGAGGGAGCCTATCAAAAGAAAAGAACAGAATACAAAAACGCCGAGCGCAGTGCGAAGTGGTGTACATTATTCGAGTGCCACGAGCAAGCGTCTGATATCCGTTTTATGCTGGAACATATGGACGAAGAAGAAATAAAATGGATGCGCCCCGAAGAACTGGAAAAGGCCAAGAAGCAGATTATCGCGATGGACACTTATTTTACAAAAGCCGTTGAATTAGCCACCGAAAAAGCCCAAACCGATCCAGATGAAATGGCCGCCATGAAGTATGCCGACAGAGATATAGTCCGCCAAGCAATTATGCACCATAGCGACGATACTTACGTCGCGAAAAGTTGGAAATAATGCCAAAATAGTGTATAATAAACATAAGCATTATCGTATATTATTTAAACTAAAAAGGATGAAAAGATGGCAGAAAAACTACCAAATCGTCCTGCTGGTGGTCGTGAGGGCGATTTCGGCGAGCTCAACGACTGGACTATAACAGATATAGCTACGGCACCAAAAACAGCCCCAGAGGACAGAAAAAATGCCGAGGCAGAAATTGCAAGACGCGAAGAAGCGGGTACCTACAACCCAGACGAAGCGCCACAAGAGGTACGTAGCGATTTATTGAGTCATGGATATGGCGTAGAAAATGGTAAGGTACTATATCCAAAACCAGAATATAAGTCTTGGCTCGAATCAGATCGTAGTGAGCCAATTCCTCGTGGTATAGTTAGAGAATCAATTGAAGATAGGTTAGAGGCCGAAAGGCAGGAAGCAACTGAAGCTCGTGAAGCCATGAACGCCGAACGCCGGCGAGAGTTTAATCGGGCAGCTGGCGAAGCTACGATTAGAGCCTTTGAAAATACTCCTACTAGAGAAAAAATTAATCATCCACCTAGATTTACTACCGAAAAAGATGAAATAGCGAGAGGGCGCGAAGCAGAAAAGAAAGCCACCGATATAGAAATTGCTTCACGTCGCAAGACGAAAGAATTAAATAAATACGATAATAGTTTCTTAAATTCAGAAAAAATAGCCGCTTCGGAAGCTAGGGCAAATATGCCGCTAACCGAAGTAACCGATCAACCGACCGAGCGTGTTCGTAACCCAGAATCCGTAGAGACAAAAGCCGAGAAACTTTATAATTTCTACGAGGAAAATTTCTCCAAAAACGCATCAAGATGGGTTTCGTTTGGCGTCTCTAGCTTACTAGAAAAAGGAGTAATCAATCCACCTACAGATTCATTACTTCGGAGTGGTTTTTGGTCGCGCGAAGAAGACAAAGTCCACGAGCGAATCGATCCTGAAGATACATTCTCCACGGAAGCTATCGACGCTGAATCTGGTCTAAAAACTCGTGTAGCGAAAGATTTAATAGGCGATAGAGCCGATGAAATATCTGGCGATGAATTACGCAATGCAAAACGAGATGGGTTACTATATGCTATTTATTCTGGTGCTCGTGTAGATGACAGGAGCGGGAAGATATTTTACTCCATCCCATCCGAAAAAAGTGACGAAGTTGTCGAATGTATGAAGGAAAATGGCGTAGATCCAGATTCTGAAAAAGTTCAACTTATGTCCCATAATGGTTTTATCGGTATAGTTGAGGCTATCAAAGACGATAAAAAAGCAACCGAAAAGGGCTTCAGGGCCTTAGACTGGTACTTCGATACTTTTGGATACAAGAAGCATATGGATGAGTTTATCAACACGATGGACGCATATCAAGAGTTTGCCGATAAGTCATTTGGAGATAAGTTAGATGAATATCTCGCTCACAGAAAAGAGCTTGAGGAATGGCAAAAACAGCAATTACCAAAACAGGAAGAAGCTATCTCAGCATTAGCTGACGCCAAGAGCGTTACCCATGAAGAATTTGTTGCTTTCCTAAGAGAGAATATGGCCGACGAAAGCACAGATGAAGATGTGGATGTATTCCCGATACCAGATATGAATGACCGAAAAGGCAACCGTATAGCCACAACAAAAAGTGAACATCCTTCTAGCACCGAGAAATGTACAAAAGCCATGGAAGAATTGGAAAAAATCCGCGAAATTGATCCAAGCGTATCATACGCAATTGGCACAGTATTTGAACGTGATTCATCTGGCAATGGAAAACAAAAAGCGCAAGATTATGCGTTGATTCGTTTCGGAAATAATGGATTCAATAATGTTATAGCTGTCCATATCGGAAATAGCTCCAAGGCTATGTTCTGTTGGAGAGGTAAAACCGGCGACGATGCAGATGGTTGGAGAGAGTATTTCAGGAATAGTAGTATTCGTAATCGTAGCACCGAAGTAAAAAGATTTGTCTGCCGTGGTTACGGCGAAAAAGGATTCTTAGCCCTAAATGACCAATGGGGTAGAATTTGGGATTATCTAAATAGCCCAGATAAAGAAAGTGAAGCCGCATAAAGAAATAACCGCCCCAAACTGGGGCGGTTTTCGATTCTACAGCCAAAAAGGCTTTTGCCCTGTCCGAAGTTCATACATGGCCTCATTTGTGAGGTCTGGTAGCGTGCCATCTTCGGCAAGGATTCCTTTTTTGATGAGTAATTCTTTGACGCGATCATCGACCGCATTTCTTCGATCAAGACAATAATCGTCAAGCTGATGCATTGCGTCAACATCTTGCCAGATCAAATTCTCCAACTCTGCGATGAGCCTCCGGCGTCGCTTTTCGACAACCGGGCCTTCTCTAATGGTTGGAAGCTCAATGATTTGGCCCATATTCATCACCTCCTTCATATAAAGATACATTAAAGCGATTCGAGCGTTTCGATAGATTCTAAAAACGCAGGTTCCATTGGCGGATTCAGTTTTCTCTCGATGAGAGTTTTGAGCATTTCGATCCGCTTTTCCTTGTAGGCTTTTCGCTCCGATTCCGGCATTGTCTGAATCAACATTTTGTCGATCAACCCACAACGCCTATTCGGACTGTCAGTAGCCGGTGCAAGATCCTCATATGGACCGCAACAGATACACTCGTGAATAGCCGCATACTTAGCGTACGAATCGCTTGCGCGTTCATCGACTGCAACCGTATTGGTGTCAGGATCGTACTTTACTAGACCATCGGTTATATCTTCCTCCGACACTCCAGGAAAGTAACTAGCCACCTCTTTTCTGAGATTACCCCTTACGAGGTTGAAAGCCATTTTGTTACCATTAAAATCTACTTGCATATCTTCCCCTCCTATATGAGATTTTGGCTAAATGTACTTATTTGCCCACGGAATATGAACTCATTATAGCACATTTTTCTCTATTAGTCAAGATTAAGCATTTACGGTATTGATAATTTAGAGCAAAAATAAACCCCCAGTCGAAACTGAGGGTTTGTGCTATTTTAAAGATTAGTCGCAGAAAAGGGCGTGCCCTTTGGCGATATACTCTAAGATAGCTGGACTAAACTCCGTCACGCCATTATCGCATATTGCGAACCGGCAGATAAGGGAAAAGATACGGTCAGCAGACACCTTATCATTTTCGCAGTAACGAAGTAATTGCCCGTAGAAGTCTTGAGCGTAATCGACTGGTTCGCCAGTTTTCCAATGCTTTTTAACATTCCAACTGGTGACAGGGAGCATGTGAGCGTAAATAACCGCCACAATTTCCTTAGCCGATTTTTCGTCAAGAGAGGCTCTTAGCCAATGACCAGCAATAAAAGCCGATATCTCAGCATGATTATAGCAACATATGCCCCCTACACTGTTGGTAGCAGAAGTATATTTTTTGCCTACATCATGTAAGACGGCCAGCTGAGTTGCTAATTCCTTGTCGACTTCGTTGTCAACGAGGTAGGATGCGACCAGCTCGACATGCTGTTGCAGAGTTTCCTGATGATATTTAGAAGTCTGCGTCCCGATTGGGCCGGCGACCTCTTTGATATCTTCAGGAATTCGTTTCCCCGTAATAAATGGAAAAACGAACTGCTCTTCTTGATCGACAAAAGTTCCATCTCCGTAAATATCACGGAACAAAGGATCTTTTTCTATCAAGAAGTCATAGACAGCTTTGGTATTCTCTGGGGCATTCTTGCAAATATCCATAAGAAGTTTTAACTGTCCAGGTGGCATGCCATTCATAGAGAGAAGACCGAAGTCTCCCTCCCAGGCCGCAGCTAGTGGCAGGTTCTTGAAGTAAGGTGTAAGTGTCTTATTTTCCATATTTACCTCCCTTATGGTATGGATTAGAGACAGAGTTTTTTAAAACAACGTTGAAAAGTTCAACTGTTAGTAATTGTATCATATATTTGGGAAAAAGTCAAGAATAAGCAAGAAAATATGATTTTGCTATTGACAATTTTAACATAGTATGCTATAATGGATACAAGTTCGTGCGAAAAGCATGAATTGGGATTTTAACAAGCGAAGACGAATAACTATACCCTACCAATATATTTACCACTTTCCAAGTTTTAGAGTTGAGTTGAACGAAGGTTGATGGCCTATAAGTCGCTACCTTCGGGAGCGCTTGGCAGGAAAGGAGGTTAGCATGGCTAACTTTGAGGTAAATTGGTCTGGGAGTCGTTATTGTCTTTGCTATGGTGAATGGACTATACGCCGTAATGGCGTAGATGTCTCTGATCTGATACCAGATAATCTGAGAAATAACCATATGGATACTCGTAAAGAGTATTCAGCATGGCATTTCACAGAGGACTGGGACGAGGAATGGGAATACTACTTTGATGGTCTTTCGGCCAAAAAGTGGGTTCGCAAGAATCGTTATTGGATCAGTAAAATCTGCTCAAATAGGGAGGAAGAGTTCCAACTCTACCACGCGATCAATGCTCTCGACTGGAGACATAGTTCGTGCGGAGGTTGCATTTAGCAACCTCCTCCTATCTGGCGATTTTATTCACCTAGCAAACTCCTAGTGCGGGGGAGAAAAAACCGCACTCTGTAGGTTAGCTAGCCCTGAGAGGGTAAAAATAAGGGTTCAATTCCCTTACTAGTTTTGGACCGGGGTAAACCCCGGAGGTGGCTCCGCCATGAGCCAGATAAGTGTGCGGATGAGGCACACATTGGCCGGAGGCTCCAGTCATGAGCCAATATAAGTGTATCGAGGCCTGCCATTGGGGACGGTGCGAATAAGGCATCGTTGCAGCAGGGGCCCAGGAAATGAGGGGCCGAAGCCTATCTAGGAAATGGGATAGGGATACACATTGACCTGCTTCCCGTGGCAGTATCACATACGGGAACCTGCAGATAAAGGCCAGTGCATATGAGGCACTGGTGACTCGCGGAGCGAAAGAGCCAAGAAGTGTTTGCCTTGGCGGACGCGCCGAGGTAAGACACTTACTTCTCGGCGGACGCGCTGAGAAGATGGCTTATAAGCAGCGAGTGCAGGTTGAGGACGAGTTTTGTAGATATTTTCCTGCCGAGGATGGGTGAGTGGAAAAATCTAAACGATCGCGGCCCCTTAGAGGGGATATCGGGAAAGGGAGAAATCCCCCGCGAAAGTCTGGGTAGGGCGAGATAAGGCCCACCCTAGTGCGTATCTTTATCCCTCGACGATGTCGGGGGATTTTTCTTGTCTAACTGCCTTCCGATAAGCTTCCATAGCCTCGCGAACTCCACATTCTGGACAGATCTCCGTCTCATTATCCTCACGTGAGAGTGCTGGATATTCCGTAAACTCCTTCTTGCATTTCGGGCAACGCTGAATCTCGAGGATTTTATAAGTTAGAACCTTGGGTAGTTTTTCAAGTTCCCACCTCAACACATCCATATCATCATAGCGTTTGGCGTCAACCAGGAACGAAGAATAACGTTCATCGGTGCGGAGTCTCTTACCGTTTGAGTCTTTTTCGCCAACATAGTACCAGATATCCTTATCATGGATAACGCCAATCACATATTCTAAAATCCCAATATAACTCATAACAACTCCTATAGATCAATCGAACACACTGTCGCCAGACCGAACTTTCGACCTAAGTCCTCCCACATACCATCGGGATAATCTTCTCCTAAAATATGCCAAACTGGATAATTATACTCTAGAACGATTTTGGCCACGTCCTTAGGATCCACCATCATCTGGCAGAAATAACCAGCCGTGGTCTCGCCCTCAACCATGATAGGATCGCCCTCTTCTGTTTTGGCGATTTCTTCAATACGCTTATACTCGGCCATGATAGCGTCATTGACTAACTTTACGGCCTCATGAAGCTTGTCCTCATTGTTGTTGGTCATATTCCTCCTTAAAACTCCACCTCATCATTAGCCAGAGCCTCAAAAAACTCGTCAGAAGCTCTAATATCCAACGGATCAGGCAGCGGATTATCTAATTGTTTTACTGATATTTCCATAAATCTCCTTGGTTAAATTCACCATGCGAGGCCGCGATACCACATCGAGAGGAGCGGCCTGCTCGACCGGTTCCAACTAATCGCGGCCGGATCCTCGCAAGGTGTTTGTATTTAACCTTAATTTGAGATTTTTACAAGTCTTTTTCGGGGTTTTCTTTTCGGTCATAAATAACCTTAGAAATGCCGAAAATAGCGCCTAGAAACAGCTCAACGGCCGACAGGGTAGTCAAAATGGCCTCGGTCGGCAAATTCCAATGCCAAGCCTCTGCGAGCGTCGAGAAGAATACGCCAAGCGCCGGCATAAAGACCGCTACGAGCCAACGCAAGACCTCATATACTTTATCTGGCAGCATTATTTAACCCTCACTCTCTGGCCTGGGAAGATTAAGTTCGGATTTTCGATACCGGAAAGCCGAGCGATTTCCTGATAAGTAGTGCCATACTTCTGCGCAATTCCCCACAGGGTGTCGCCTTTTTGGACGGTGTAATAGACTGCCGAGCAGTTCGCTGCCGCAGAATTATTGGATGAGCTGCCAAGCCGTTGGTTGACGATGCCCTGAACGGCATTGTAGTCGTATCCAGCTGCAGTTAAGCGATTCTTGCGATCTTGTCCATTCCCCCAATCTCCACGAATAACCTCGGTAGCCAAATCCTCGTTTGACTTCCTTGCCGGAGCAGGCGCCGGAGCCGGAGTTGGAGTGACCGGCTGACCATTAACGGCCGCATATTTATCCCAAGCGGCACGATCGCCCATAAAGACATCGCGATCAAGACGACCGCCAGAAGTAGTGTACTGCCAAATGGCATAAAACGGCCAAGGCTTTACATCCCAAATAAAACTTGGGATATCCCAGCTGTCGCGATTATCTGGATAACCGGCAACCCACAAACCATAATCCCCGGCAACGACCGAAGACCAATCGGCAGCTTTGATTACGCTGGCGCTCATATAGATAAGAGGCTTTACACCAGTAAGTTCCTTGACGCGATTTAGGAAGCGCAGACACCAAGAAGCGTGCTCATTATAGCGACCATTCTGATTTTTCTCCCAGTCGAGGATAAGGATGGCTTCGCCGATATAACCTTTAATATTGCGGACGAAGAAGTCGGCCTCGGCGACCGGATCACCGCCAGAAGCGTAGTGATAAACGCCAAGCTTCAAACCCAGCCTTTTCGCGATTTGATAATGACGATCGCAACTTGAATCAACGAATGTCGTTCCCTGAGTTGCTTTACAAATCACAAACTCTGCACCGGTAGAGGCAATGTTAAGCCCTGCTTGCCAATGCGAAATATCAATACCTTTAAGCATATAATTCTCCTTTAATTTAGTAGATCCGCGATCACATAACTGATGAGCGCGGTAATTATACAAGTTAGAGCCGTAGTGAGAAGTGTTCGCGCGAGCATACTCCTCTTAACCTCGGCCTTAAATTCATCTAGCTCTCTACGAGTGACACGATCTTCCATCAACTCGTCAAACTTGTGGTTGATAAGCGCGACGGTATCAATAATCGTGTCCATCTTCGTTTCGAGCTTTGCGACTTTAATCTCTATATCTTCAGATGTCACATTTTGCTCCTTTGATTGTCGTTGAGCCAATAAAAAATCGGCCATATAAAGCCGCAATCTGGAGCAATAAGAGTATCCCTGAACTTACTGCTTATTTTTATTATATCATACTTATGGTATAATTAAAGTAATCGATTGCGGCTCATAACGAGCCTCTTTTTTATATCAACTAATCAAGGAATACGAAATGAAAAACATTTCCCTCCGGGAGCTGGAGGTGCTGACGACGGCGCGTGTCGTCTGTGACCGCTTTGTTACCCACAGAAAACAATACATAACTAAATATCGGTATCTGGAAGTGCTGGAACAGGCAATGTACGCACTAGACGATATCTTAGTTGAACGAGGGCTGAATAAAGACTTTTGGGCGCGAGTACGCGGTAAGAGACTTTATCTCTTCTATCTGCCCTTGAATCGAATAGCCATTGAGGCCGGGATCGTAACCGACAAAGCCGAGAAAGACCTTAGGAAGCGATTCGAGATGCAGTTCATTGGATATCGTGGGAAGTTCCCACCAGAAACCATAGCCGACTTGATTGAGATTCTTGAAGAATCTAGTCGGAAATATAAGGAAAGGAGAAACTATGGTAGAAATCATTAATGCTAAATCGGATAATAACGGCCGCGTCGTCGTTCACATTTACAAACAAGACATCGATGTAACCGAGAAAATAAAGGACGGCGAAGCCGACCTTAACCTCTATGGTAAAAATTACAAAGTCCGCGTGCAGGACGGAAAGGATATCAATGGAGTATCGAAAGCTCGAAGATTTAAGAAAACTAGAAAATAACCCTCGCAAGATTAGCAGCGAGGATTTTCAGATTCTCGTAAAATCCATCAAGGACAACCCGGACTACTTCGAGGCGAGACCGCTCCTGCTCTCCGATCGCACTGGCGAACTCGTGATTATAGCCGGCAACCAGCGTTACGACGCGGCGAAATACCTCGGCTTAAAGGAAGTGCCAACCTACCTTCTCAAAGGCTTAACTGAAGAACGCGAACGAGAAATCGTAATTCGCGATAACGTCAATAATGGCGAATGGGATATGGATAAGCTCGCCGAAGAATGGGGAGATCTAAACCTTGCCGACTGGGGTTTGGATTTAGAATTAGATGAGCCGGAAAAAGAAATCGAAGAAGATGTAGCACCGGAATTAGACGAAGAAAATCCACCACTCAGCCGACAGGGAGAAGTTTATCAACTCGGCGAACACCGCTTGATGTGTGGTGATTCAACGAAACTTGAGGATGTAGAAATGCTGATGAACGGTAAAATCGCAAGCCTACTTTATACCGATCCACCATACGGCGTGAACTATAAGAGCAAGCGACGAGGTTCGATTAAAAACGATGATTTAACCGACCAAGTCCTCTATGATTTCCTCTTTGACGCATTTTCGGCGGCCGAGGGATTCGTCTCCCCGGAAGCGGCCGTCTACTGCTGGTTTGCTAGTAGCAACCATATTGAGTTCAGAAAAGCGCTCGAAGATGTTGGTTTCGTCTACAAAGAGGAGCTGATTTGGAATAAAGGTATGACGCTCGGTCGCTACGATTACCATTACGCGCACGAAGCTTGTATGTATCTCTGGCGAAAAGACCATCACGCTAAATGGTATGGCGGCCGCGACAAGAAGACCGTCCTAGGACTAAAACGTCGAGACCTCAATGAAATGAAAAAAGAACAACTCGTCAAAATGATCGAGAATCTCCGAAATGAATCGACGGTCTGGGATTTTAATCGCGATAAAGTAACAACTTATGTCCATCCTACTCAAAAGCCAGTAACGCTCGGCGCGAACGCAATGATGAACAGTTCAAAGCCAAACCAAATCGTGCTTGACCTATTCACCGGGAGCGGAAGCTCGATTATCGCTGCCGAACAAACCGGACGTATCTGCTACGCAATGGAACTCGATCCGAAGTTCTGCGACGTGATTCGTAAGCGCTACTTCCACTTCATGAATAAGCTAAATTACGACGAAGACGACACGGGTTGGGAAGATTTTACGCCGAAAGTAGAGGCCAACCATGACAGCAAAAAAGACTAAAAAATCAGCCAAAAAACAACAGAGGTCAACCGCTTGTACACAAGCGGACAAAAATAGAGATTCTAAAGGCCGATTCATCAAAGGAAATACACCAAAAACTAGCTTCCGCGACAGGCCACAAGATATCTATAATATCGCCGATGATAATAACTTTAATCCAAAGCATTCGCCGCGTTTCCAGCTCCGAAAACTCTGGAGCGTTCCTACCGACGAAGTTGAGAAAAGGATCCAAAACGCCAAGACGAATAAGAAAACGCCCTACGGTGAATATCTAGCGCTTGCACAAGCTAGCCGAGCCGTACGAAGCACTAAAGATTTCGTAGAGACCATGAACCAAGCCGAGGGCGCTCCTGTACAGCCAATAGACATGGAGATTTACGAAGAAAAGCCAAGTCCATACGATGATTTAACCGTAGAAGAGCTGCGTAAATTATTAGGAGAAGAAGAATAATGTCAGTAATAGAGAGATTGCGACAAGACCAAAAGCAAGTTCGCGAGATGAGATTGTCTTTAGCTCGCAAGAGCTTTATTGGCTATTGTCGACTCCTCTACCCTAATCATTACCAAAAGAGCCGGAAATACCTGACGGAAATCTGCAATAAGATTCAGAGTTTCATGAACCAAAATAAAAAGCACTTCCTTGTAATCAACTTACCTCCACGCCACTACAAGAGCTTTACAGCCACCTGCCTTGTAGAATGGCTATTCGGCCAAAATCCAGAGATAGCCGTAATGACCGGATCATATAACGAAATCCTCTCTACTTCATTCGCAAGAAAGGTTCGAGATACTATTTCGGAACGAAAAGCTGACAACGACCATATCGTCTATTCCGATATCTTTCCCCACACTCAAATTAAACGCGGTCAAGCGAGCGCGAGCCTATGGGCGCTAAGTGGTAGTAGCAAAAACAATTACCTTGCGACCTCTCCAACTGGTACTGCAACTGGTTTTGGTGCAAATATAGTTTTAATTGACGATATCATCAAAAACGCCGAAGAAGCATACAACGAAGCAACGCTAGACAAGCACTGGGCATGGTTCACAAATACCATGATTCAACGTCTCGAGGGTAACGACTGGAAAGTAATAGTCATCATGACGCGCTGGGCGCTTGGAGACCTCGCCGGACGGATCGTAAGCGCCTACGGAGATGATGTGGAGACGATTACGATGAAAGCCGTTCAAGATAATGGCGAAATGCTCTGCGACGAAATACTGAGTCGGCATGACTATGAAATCAAAACTCGCGAGATGAACCAAGATATCGTTGAGGCGAACTACAATCAACAACCAATTGACGTTGGCGGTAGACTCTACGGCGAGTTCAAAGAATGGGAGAAATTGCCACCGTACTCCGAAGTGATTAACTTTACAGATACTGCCGACACCGGAACAGACTTCTTATGCTCCATAAACGGAGTGATCTACCAAAATGAGTTCTACATAACAAACCTCGTATTTACAGACGAAGCAATGGAAACAACCGAAAACCAAGTTGCTGACCTACTATTCTCCGGCGAGACCGCTACTGCCCAGATAGAAAGTAATAATGGCGGCCGAGGGTTTGCCCGAAACGTAGAACGCATACTGACGGAAAAATACAGTAGCAACCGATGCGACATCAGAGCCATTCCACAAACTCACAATAAAGAGTCCCGAATATTGGCTTCCTCCGCTTGGGTTCAGAATCATATTTATATGCCACTCGGATGGCGGCAACGCTTCCCGGAGTTCTATCGCCAAGTCATGAGCTACCAGAAGAAAGGCAAGAACGCTCACGATGACGCGGTAGACGTGCTGGCGAGCATTTATGAATATGTCTCTGAGCCACGAGAGGTAGAACTCCTCGACAAATCGATGCTAAGTTCGCCAAGAATGAGACATCGCAACCACTATTGGAAAGGATAGTTATGAAATACACTATTGCCAAAGATACCGAAATAAACGCAACAGTAATTAAAGAAGCCATCGATTACAACGAGAAGCGCCGAGAGCGATTCGATACGCTAGATCGTTACTATATTGGAGATCAGGATATTCTCCACCGCGAGAAACCAGACTTGCTCCATAACAATAAAGTAATGATTAACCACGCGAAGTATATCGTAGACACGAACGTCGGATACCTACTCGGAAACCCCGTTGAATATCAAGCAAGCGACAAAGTTAATATCGATGCCGTACTGGATTGCTATAAGAAACAAACGATGAACGATAATGATTCGGAAATTGCCAAGAACTGCGCAATTTTCGGGCTTCAATACGAATATGTCTTCGCCAACGAAGATGCGGAGCCGGAATCGGCAATTCTCGATGTCCGGAATACGATTATAGTCTACGATAATACCATCAAGCACAATAAGATGTTCGCCGTAAACTACCGGCCAATCTTTAAGAAACCGACAGATACGGATCCGGAATACTACGATGTAATATTCGTAGATAATAGGGTAGTTCGCAATTACAGGCTAAAAGGCGAAAATCTGATTCTAGATAAAGAGGACTCGCACGCATTCAAAGAAGTGCCGATGATCGAGTTCGTAAATAATAAGGACTATCTCGGAGACTTCGAGACAGTAGTAAGTTTAATAGATGCTTACAACCTGATCCAGAGCGACCGCGTGAATGATCGCGAGCAACTCGTGGACGCAATCCTTTGCTTCTATGGTATGAAATTCACGCCGGAACAGATGGCTGAACTTAAAGAACACCGGATGATCTCCAACATTCCGATGGACGGCAAAATTGAGTATCTCATCAAGACGCTCAACGAATCAGATACCGACATTCTCCGCAAGAATATAGAGAATGATATTCATAAGATTAGTATGACACCGAACCTCGCTGATGAGAATTTTGCGAATAACTCCTCCGGCGTGGCGATCAGCTACAAATTGCTCGCGTTCGACCAAAACATTAAAAACAAAGAGCGCTACTTTGAGCGTGGGCTTATGGAACGCTTCCGCCTGTACAATAACTTCCTTAATACCAAGTCCAGTATGCCGATCGTGCCAACCGAAGAAGTGGATGCAATATTCAAGCGCAATCTACCACGAAATGATTACGAGACATCGCAGATGATTCTTAATCTACAAGGCATAGTAGACAAGGAGCTTCTCGTGAGTCAGCTTTCTTTTGTGCGCGATTCCAAAGAGACCGTAGAGTTGGCCGCCAAAGAAGACGAGGCTACACTTGAATCGGCCGCAGAATTCGCTAAAAACGAAATAAAGGATGCGAATAACGATGCAGACGAGGTCGAGTAAGTATTGGGATAAGCGCGCCATCGCGAGACTGACTGAAGCCGAGAAAAACTCGGAGTGGCACTTCCGCGAGATCAAGATACTTTATGAGGAAGCTGAGAAAGATACCGTAGCGAGCCTCAAGGCCATTTATGAATCGTTCTACCGAGAAAACAAGTTTGACATGACGGCGCTCAATAAGATCGTCCCAACAGCCGAAGTTGAGAAGTTCTACGTAGATATGGAAGCCGCCGGACTGTCTAAATACTTACCTAAACGCTTCACAGGACGCGTCAAAAGGCTTGAGATGATAAATGCCCAATTATGGAGCCGAACTAAACAACTGGCTATCCTAGAAAACGAAATAGAAACCAAATCCCATATCGAGACAATCAATGGAGCGTTCGGGAAGACAATCTATGACACTGCCAAAGGAATCGGCGCAACCCCGGCTTTTGAGCAGCTAAACTCACGCGGAATTGAAGTTCTACTCAATACACCATGGCAAGGCGCGAATTACAGCAGGCGAATCTGGGGTAATTCTAATACGCTCGCAAGCCAGCTCCAACAAACACTCACTAAGGCTATAATGACCGGAATGAGTGAGGAACGCGCTCTATATGAGATCAGACAGAGGTTTAACGTGGGGAGCTTCTATGCCGAACGGCTAATTCGGACGGAAACCAATCACTTCGAGAATGAAACAGAGTTTATCGCCTATCAAGAGATGGGTATAGAACGGTATGTATTTGTAGCAACGCTAGACGGACGGACCTCAGATATGTGTCGGAGCCATGATGGCCAGATTTATAAAATGAGTGAGCGGCAAGAGGGATATAATTACCCTCCGCTTCACCCTTTCTGCCGCTCAACTGTCCGTGGGTATATCGGAAAAGAATACGAGCCGAAGATGCGCGCCGCCAGAAATAAACTCGGCGGTAAATACTTTGTGCCAAATATGAGCTACTATGAGTGGATTAAAGACATCCGATTTAACCCGAATGTCTACCCGGCAGATGTGCCAACAATTATGCCATAAATAAAAAGTATGCTATAATGAAACTACAAAGTCAGCCCTCCGCGTAGTTCTGCTACGTGCAGCAATCGGGCTGATTTTTTTGATACAAAAGAGAGACGCCTAGCCAAAAAGCGCCTCTCAAGTGCTTCGCTATTTGAAACCGTCCGAAAAACAAACTAAACGGCCGGCTACCTCCCAAATAGTAGCACTACTTCTATTTTAACTTAAAAAACTTTTAATTACAAATTGTTTATGGTATAATTAGACCATACATAATCAATTGCGACAGAAATTACTGTCGTTTTTTGTTTATCACTAGCCGATGGGCGTAAAACAGAGGATTTTATGGATAAAGAAAACAATCCTGCACCGGAAAACGATACCGGGGATAAAGGCCAAGAAGAAAAGCCTACTACGTTTACGCAAGAACAAGTTAACGATATCGTGAGCAAACGTCTTGCCGAAGCCAATTCTAAAGCCGAGAAAAAGCTTAAAGATGAAGTCTCGAAAGCTTTAGCTGAGGCCGAGCGTCAGAGCAAACTCTCTGAGGCTGAACGCGAAAAGGAATTCAAGGCCAAACAGCAAAAGGAACTCGATGATCGCGAGCGTACAATTACCCTCCGCGAACGCAGAGCCGATGCTAAAGATGCACTGTCTGATAGAAATATCGACACAGACCTCGTAGACTTCGTTATCGATATTGATGAGGATAAAACCAATGCCAATATCGATAAGCTAGAAAAGGCTTTCAATAAGGCCGTAGAAGCCGGGGTAAAAGCCAAACTAGCTGGTACTTCCCCCGAAGATTATGGCGAGGGTACAAAACCGAAAACCGAGATCAAAAAATCTCAAGCAGGTTTACGGTCATTCTAAAGGAATAAACTATGGCAAGAACTGATGCTTTAAGCATTAATATCGACGCAAATACCGCCGATAAGCTCGCCGAGATTCAGGGATTCGTCATTGAGGCTATCCAAAAAGGTGCCGTCTCAGAAAAGATGAAGAATACCGAATATTCTGGCGATCCTACGACCGGTAGCGTCGAGATTGACCGCTTCAAGAACGCACAGGTAGACGACTACGGTACTGCTCGTGCGGCCGGAGCTGGCAAGAAGATTCTAAATACCGGTAAGGTCACCATTAACATCAACGAGGATAAAGAGATCGTTGAGGAAATCGCCAAGAAAGATGTCAAACTCTACGGCATTGCGTCCATTATGGACAAGCGCAAGAAAAACCAAGCGCTCCGCATGATCGCAGATCTTGATACTCGCTTCTTCGCACAGATGGTTACCGATGGTACCGAGATTACCGGTCTTACAACCGCAACTCCACTCGTAGATAATCTCGAAAGTATTATTCAATCTGTCGAGACTACTCAAAACGACTGGGTAGATGGCGTTGATCGCGAGATGATCGAAATCTCCGTCAAACCGGCAATCTATGGCAAATTACTCAATTATATTGACTCTGTGCCGAATCCGATTAGTGGCCTCAAAGAAGATGTCTTCCATGGTGTAAAGATTTATTCTAATCACCGCCAGACGAAAGACATCATCTGTGCTATCCATGGCGCAGTTGGTCAGCCGGTCACTGTCGACGACTACGAGCCGGAGAAAATCCAGCTCTCCAATAACTACGATTGTAGTCTCTTCTACTCTCGTGGCACCAAAGCTGTCATGCCGGACTTGATCCGCTATGCAGATATCGCGGAGGCTCAAAACAATGGCTAGATTCAAGCAAGTGTCAACCGGGCTTATTCTCGTCTGCGATCGCGAGGATGTAGTTAAACAATACGAGAAGTATCCAGAAGCTTATATTCCTCTCGATAAGGTCGCGAGTGCTCCGAAAGCTACGGAGAAGAAATAATGACCGACTCTTCGCAAGAAACCAGAATCAAGGAATATACCAAGCTCCTTAACGACAAGATCGAAGATGGCGATCTGCTAGATTTTGTCACGCTCGAAGTCAAAGATCGCGTACTTGTCTATTTAAATGACGAAGTATTAGACACTAAATTAGAGCGTATTGTGGCAAGAATTGTATCTGGAGTTTTTACGGAGAGCCTAGAGAGCAAAGACGGCGAACTTGAACACAATATTAGTAGCGTATCGGACAACGGACAGACGATTTCCTACTCGGATAAAGTCAAAAGCTATCTGATATCGACAGATGACTCTGAATTATTTAGCGGCTTTTCGAAGCTACTTGCACCTTACAGGAGAGTCAATGTTGCTTCCTAATAAGTTCAAGGATGAGATTTCTAGTCACTTTTACGATAAAGAAATCACGATCCTAACCAAGCAAGAAATAATAGAGCCGGATGGCGGCGTAATCAGAAATGATGAAACCGTCAAAGGAACATTTCTTGGAAACGTTAGATTCTCCGTTAATGCTGAACTCCAAAGCGAAATTGGTTTGTCAGTTGATGCAGATATCATAATTACCTGCGATAACGAGACTGAGATAGCACTTGGAGATCGCGTCACTTACCTTGGTAAGAAATATAAGGTCAATAATATTCTGCCGAGCGACTCTCATCTCACAATTACAGGTAAAGAATGCCAATAAAAGTCGTAGGTTTAAAGAAATTTGCCACGAAACTAGGCCGAATGAAGTCGGAAATACTACCTGATGTGAAGCGCGGAGTAAATAGAGCGACGATTATGGTAGAGGGTAGAGCTAAAGCACTCTGCCCTACCAACAAATACCGGGCCGGCGGCGAACTGCGACAATCCATTCATCCGGATACGCAAGTAATCAATGACTCGGTGGTCGGGAAAGTGTCTACGACCAAAGAATATGCGGCTTTCGTGGAGTTCGGCGTAGGGATTAAAGGCCAAATGACGAACCGGAATAAAAAGATTCCTCTCGCCTATCGCCAGACACCTTGGACTTACACTCCGGATGATGGCGAAACCTTTATTCGTACGATCGGAAATGTGGCTCAGCCATATCTCTATCCGGCACTCCACCAAAGTAAGCAAGAGATTAAAGATCTCATCACCAAATCAGTTCGAGGAATCACGAAATAATGTACATACCGAAAGAAGATATCTATGAAAAGCTACAAGAAACCGGCGTAACGGTTCTTCAGGGCGCTCAAGAAGCATATCCGAATCCTCCGGCAATTACATTTACGATAAATGATAACTCAACGGAGCTAGATCTAGATAACGAAATAGCCTCGCAATCAATTATCGTTTCCGTAGATATTTGGACTGATACAAGTATGGAAGCCTCTGCGCTTCTAAATGCTTCAGAAATATTAATGCGCGAATTAGGATATAAGATGACTTATTCCGCGGACGTGCCTCGTCCAGAGGGCGCATTACACCATATCAACTGTCGTTTTGAGACGACAAGATAGGAGAAACTATGGCTGGAACCCGAACTATGGGTACTACCCTAACCATGAAGAAAGCTGGCGATGAGCCGGCAGACACCGTAATCGCCCACTTAACTTCCATTGGTGAAGTAACTGGCGAGCGCGAAGAAATTGACGTGACTACTCTAGATAGCCCAAACGGCGCTAAAGAATTCATCTCGGGCGTTGTAGACTTCGGCTCATTTGATGTAGCTGGCAACGTAATCGACGGCGTACAAGTAGCGGCACTCTATGATGTCTTTAACGGTCAACAGAACCGCAACTTTGAGATCCAGACTCCATCTGGCACTAAGTTATCTCTTAATGGCTACTTCAGCTCATTTGGTTTCGGCGAAAAGACCACTGATGGCCTTGATACTTTCAAAGCAACTATTCGCGTAAGTGGTGCGCCGACCTACTTACCTGCAAGTTTTTAATACTAACCTAAACAAGGAATAAATTATGTCTACTAAACTAAACCTCAAGTTTACAGTACGCGACGTGGCCGCCGTAGAAGAAGCATTAGACGGCTCACTTGAAAAGATTATTGCGTCGTTCAAACTAACCACTCTGATTCAATTCTTAATGGTAGGACTTCGCGATAAGGACGGTAAGAAACTAGATCTAAGCGAAGATGCCGCTTTTGATGTAGTCGATGGAGCCATTAAAGAGCATGGTAAAATCGAACTCCAAATTCAGGTCATTGACGCACTGATTGAAGCCGGTTTTTTACCAAAGGCGATCGACACCGGACAACTCAGAGCGACCCTGTCCGAAGCGATAAACGAAGCTTCAAAGATAACTGGCAAAGCCACGAAATAGACGCTCTCTATATCGGGGTTTCTCTAGAACTTTATTGGAACTTAACCCCGAATGAGTTCATAAAGTACTGCGAGGCTCATTCGAGGCGAGAGAAATTCCGTATAGAGACAAGCGATGCGCTAAATTACCTACTCGGTCAGTATATCGGACTAGCGATACGAGCGCCAAAGAAGTATCCAGACCGACCATTCCTAACGAAGACGCAGGAAAAGAAGATGATGCCGATAACAGACGACGTACTTCTCAAAACTGCCACTATGCTCGGAGCGAAAATAAATGGCAATGACCGTAGATGAGCTACAAGTTCTCATCACCGCACAAACAAGTAAATTCAACTCGGAAATAGCGAAAGTTCAGAGTCAGATTTCTGGGCTTGATAAAAATGTAAAGAATTCGAGTTCAAATATGACCAAGAGCTTTGCCGGCTTAGCCGCCAAAGTCATTTCTGTTGGTGCAATAATTAAAGCCACCGCAAGTTCAATTACGGCGGCAATGAATTACATTGAGGATGAGAACTTATTCCAAGTCTCTATGGGCAAATGGGCTGATGCAACCAGAGACTGGAGCAAGCAGGTACAGGACTCCGTTGGTGTGTCTGGTGCTTGGCTTCGTAAATACTCCGGCGTGATGACCAATATGACCGCCTCAATGGGCTTAGCGCAAGATCAAGCAGTACAACTAGGCCGAGGTATTGCCCTACTCTCTAATGATATCGCCTCGTTCTATAACATCTCCGCTGAATCAGCCTTTGAGAAGATCCAATCGGCGATGGCCGGAATGCCAAGACCGCTTCAGGAACTCGGTATTATGGTGCGCGATAGCGAGGTTAAGCAGACGGCGTATGCAAACGGCATAGCGAGAACTGGCGAAGAACTAAATACTCAGCAAAAGGCTCTCGCGACTTATCTTGCTATCTTACAAAGAACTTCAAACGCGCAAGGCGATTTGGCGCGAACCATCAATAGTCCTGCGAACCAAATGAGGATGCTGAAAACTTCAATTGTCGACCTTGGTGTAGCAATTGGAACCATGTTCCAACCTTTACTTTCTGTCGTTCTGCCGGTACTAAATGCAATCGTAATTGCGACAACTAGAGCGTTTCAAGCAATTGCTAAACTATTTGGAATCGAATTCGACGCGAGTGCTTATGCAGATGATTTCTCAGATATAAGCACCGGCGTGGAATCCGTAGGCGACGCCGCAGATAGTTCCGGTGGCAAAGTAAAGAAACTGGCCAAACAACTCGCCGCCTTTGACGAAATGAATACTCTCAATAAAAATGAGGACACTTCTAGTAGTGGATCAGGCGGAGGTGGCGGCGGATCCGTAAGCCTACCAACAATAGACTGGGATAAACTCTATAATGGCAATTTTGACAAGATAACTAATAAAGCCCTAGAGATGGCCGACCAAATCTACAAGGCCTTTGAGAAACTCGGCAGGAAACTTAATAATACATTTAAGAAGATAGACTGGGCGAAAATTAGTGCCGGGCTAAACGAGGTGTGGGAAGCTCTAAAACCGTTCGGCGAGCGAATTGGAGCCGGGCTCGAATGGTTTTACGATAATGTACTAGAACCACTCGTAGTTTGGGCAGCTAATAATCTTGTGCCAACTGTGCTTCACTTGATAGCCGGAGCTTTAAAGCTTATCGGCGCTGTAATCGACGCTTGTGCTCCGGTTTTCACTTGGCTCTTTGATAATTTCCTGAGGCCGATAGCAGAATTTACCGGTGGAATAATAATTGGTGTCCTTCAAGGAATTGGCGATATGCTGAACTGGATCGCCGAGCAACAAGCCGTCGTAGATCTGATAAAAAATATCGCAATTACGGTAGGAATTATGGTGGCGGCGTGGGAAGCCTACCAACTTGTAGCCGGAATAATTACTGGTATCCAAATCGCCATGACCGGCGCGATGGTAGCTGGAACTACGGCAAGCGGAGCGTATGCGGCCGGACTCGGAATAGTAACTGCCGCGCAAAGCGCCTGTGCGACCGCCGGAACGATCCTAAACGCAGTATTTAGCACAACTAGTATCGTCGGGCTTGCAATAACTGCTGTCTTAACCGGAATTAGCGTCGTTAACGAGGCTTTGAAACTCTCCACGATGGAAGCTGAACTTGCCGAAAGAAACCGTATGGATACGGTCAAATTATCAACTCAAACAACCGAATGGCATAACGAAGCGATCCAAAGGCAGAAAGAGCTGATAGACGAGCTAGAAGACGCCGAGTTAAATGCTGTCGACTCCGAGCTCGCTTATATTAACGCTCAGGAAATGGCAACTCAAAAACGCGAAAAATATAACCAAATGCTTCAAGCCGGAACTTACAGTACAGACGAACTCCATAAGGCTGAACTTGAAGCGCTTTCTGCGGAAGGTCGTGCAACAGCTGCCAAAGAAAAATTAGCCGAAGCTCAACAGACCGTAACCGATAAAACCGAAGAATACGGCAACATGGAGTGGAAACGGATCATGACTGAGAAACAGGCCGAGTTGATAGATCTCGCTAAAGCCGGTCGTTATGAAGAAATCAACCAGAAATTACTTGAACTCGGAACCTCTACCATTGAATATAAAGACGCGCATGGCAAAATGGTCAAATTTACCGAAGAAGATGCGCAAAATATGGCCTTATTCATTGGCGATCAGCTAGCCAAAGCAGATGAGGGTTACAAAAAGTTTTGGGATAGTTCAACAAATACAATTCAGGAAGCCGTCAAAGTAACTAATGCCGTAGAGCCAGAGTTTGAGCAAAGTGGCCGTAGTTTCTCTGGTGGTATTGCGACCGGCATAAACCAGAACGCATGGCAAGTATCTAATGCCGCGAAGAATAGCGCCTTAGCCGCCAAGAACACTTTTAACTCCACACTCCAAATCAAGTCACCAAGCCGGGTAATGAGAAAATCTGGCGGCTTCTTTGTAGCTGGTATTGCGAGTGGAATAACCGAATCGATTCATACTGCTGAATCAAAAGTAGCTTATATGGCAAAGAAGATTACCGGAACGGTAGATGACATCTTTTCAGGCTATCAGGTGGCCGATATAGTGCCGAATTTGAATGTAGGCGCAGAGATTAGTAGCGATATTGAAACGCGCTTAAAACGCGATAATATGCGCCGAGAGATGCAAGAAAAAGACGAAGAAGACGAACCGATTGCTCTAACTGTCAAAATCGGCGAGGACACGATCCTAGACAGAATCGTCAATGGAATTAACGAAAAATCGTTCATGAATAACATGGGAGTAATTAGCGTATGATAGGAACTTTGCTTCAAATAAACGGACAAACTATTCCGAACATTAAGTCGTATAAGGTCGGAAACAATAAGCTGTGGGCCGACGCAGAGCGTAATATGGATGGCGACGTGCGAGCGACCTTTATTGGCGTATTCCCGAAGATAGAGCTTGATATTGGTGGAGTTCTAACTTCACAAATAGTAGCGAACCTTTGCAACTTGCTAGATCAACCATATTTCTCTGTCACTTTTTATGATCCTAAAACCAGAACCAATCGAACTGCTCAATACTATGCGTCAGACTATACCGTAGAGCTAATAGATAAATACCGCGAATTATACGAACCATTCTCGGTCAACTTAATACCTGTGAGTAAAAGATGATAGAAGTAACGAATACTTTCAAGGAACTGGCCAGAGCGCCCGTAAAAACGATTCGCGCAAAAATAACCTGCGACGGAAACGAATATACTTCGGCGGACGATTTCATATCTCTTACCAAAGAAGATACAGGGAGCTATTTTGGCGTTGCGACCAAGAGTCTGACTTTTCAGCTGATAGGAACCGCTTATAATTTAGTAGGAAAAACAATAGAGGTATCATTCGAGATCCAGAATGACGACACTTGGGAGCTTTGCAACCTTGGTTTATTTGTAGTTTACGAGCAAACGACTAATCTCGAGAAAGGTGTAACTGATTTTAAGGCTTACGATCTGATGGGTGTGATGGGAAAAACACATTATGAAACCGGAAGCCTAACTTTTCCTTGCACCGTAGAAAACTTATTTGAGCAAATTAGTAATAAGTTTGGTCTAGCAAAATATGCAACAAATGTCGCAAATCTCTCTTATCAAATAACCGAAGATTTGTATACAAAAATAAATGGAACGACTTATCGTGATATTCTCGCAGAAATCGCCGGAGCGACCGCCTCGCTTTGTGAAATTACTAGAAATTCAATACAACTCCGACCGATAGAAACAATATCGGCGGAAACTCTTACTTACGCGAATCTCAAAAAGGCAAGGTTAGAACCAAAGTATGGCCCAGTAAATAGCGTAGTTCTCGCAAGGACTCCGGTCGAAGACAATATCGTAGTTACCGACGATGAAAGTATTGCCGAAAACGGCAGAACCGAGATTAAACTCGCGAATAATGAGATTTTAGATGGTGATCGCGAAACACTTGCGCAACCAATACTAGATGAGGTAGATGGGTTTTATTACTATCCATTCGAAATAACGACCGAGGGCCATGGCTGGTATGAAATCGGCGATAGACTTTCAATAACGGATGGTACAAACACATGGGAAGTAATAATAACATCAATATCACTAAGAATTGGCCCGGGTATGACCGAGATTATTAAAGGTGTAGCTCCAACCGAGACACAGACCAATTATGCGCTTGCAGGCGGAATAACGAAAACAATCTACAATACCGAAATCAAAGTCGATAAACAAGGTCAGACGATTGAATCCATAGTCGAGGAACAGACTACACTGGAAAACCAAGTCAACGAAAACTACACCACGATAACACAAACCATTTCCGACGTAATAACTTCCGTCCAGAACTCCGGTGGCAACAACTTACTTAAAAACTCAGCTATGTACTCGCTAGACGATAATGGCTTACCGCTTTCGTGGGCTTTAAGTGGAGCCGGCACAATCAATATCGCACCGTCTGCCGAAGCGGCCGTAAATGGCTCACTCTCGCGCCAAAACATCTCTCTTAAAGGAATGACCGCGACGCAGGTAGTAGAAGTCAAGGCCGATAACTCTAGCATTACCGATAAAACATACTACTCGTTCTCCTGTAAGATCAAGAAAACGGCCGTCGGCGAATGTTTAGTTAGAATTACGGACGGCACAGAAACCGGCGTGTGGGAAATAAACCTAGACAATGGCGAAGAATCGTTCTACGACGAGTATAGCCTCGAGGGTATGCTTCCGAATTCCTCGAACTTGACCGTTTCGATTTACGGATCAAGTGATTCAGAATTCAGCATTAACGATATGATGCTTGCTGTAGGCGATTATAAAACACAATGGACGCAGGCCAATGGCGAATTCGCGAATACGCAAGTCTCCATAGATAACACTGGCGTGACGATTCGCTCGAACACATTAGACGGAACTTATACCAAACAAACTCCGCAAGAGCTTTCTGCCTACTCTAATAATGTACTAACAGCAACAATCAACAACGACGAGATAAGCGCACCAAAAGCAGATTTTAAAGACGAGATCACCATGTCTCCAATAAAAATAGTGCCACAACGAGACGGCTGGGCATTTGTGCCGACGAATTAGGAAAGGAGAATAAGAATGGCAAATCCATATTTCACCTGCGTACTAGATGTCTGGGTAACCGGAACTACCATCCACGCAAGGATGCACTACTATCGTTCTGGAACTTATACCTACCAAGATACGGCTTTCCCGAATCCTACCATGACCATTGCTGGACAGGGTTTCGAAGATAGTGGCTTCGGTAACTGGGTGCGTAGTGGTATCAATGTCGGCGATGTCTATACAACCGAATTCACAAAGTCAGTTTCTGCAAATGGCACTTATGGAGTATCTTTTTCGGCCGGATCAGGCGCGCGTTCAGATTTTGCTGGCACCTGGAATGGTAGCGCGACCGTAACTGAAGCCTACACCGATCCATCAACTCCATCAGTATCCGTTAAATCAAAGACGTATAATTCTGTAACTTTCACAGTAAGTATCAGTTCATATGGGAATCCATCTGGCGAAAATGGTCGCTATATTGAAGCTGCTTTGCTTGAGAATAATTCTTACGATGGCTCCACCTCGAACAGAAGACGCTGGCAGGTGGCATACCGAACAACGAATGCAAATATTACAGTAGATAATAATGGCTCATATAACGGCGGATCGGATGGCAAAGGCCTGACTATCACCGGAAATAGTAGATACTACTACGGCGGCTATGCAACGAACACACAAAGAGCGAAAAGCGTAGTTACCGGACAAGTTTATACGCCATGTCCCCCACTCGCAACATTGGCTTACGTAAGCCAATCCTATTCAACCTACAATAAAGTCAACGCAAAGATAAACTATACTAGACAAGCGGATGGTGGAGCTGAAACCAGAACTGGCTATTATCGTTATTCGACAGATGGCGGATCTACATATTCGTCGTGGGTAAGCTTCGGAACCGTAAGTGTAGCCGCAGGTACAACGGCAAACTTCACAGCCATCCTACCGACAGCTTCAAGCATTACACTGCAAGCGAAACTGACTACGCCAAACGGTGGCGATTCGACGACGAAGACGATTACTTTCTCAACAATTGCAACACATACGGCGCCGAACTTCTCGAACTTTGAATACAGAGATACAAATGCGACAACTGTCGCAATGACTGGTAACGATCAGGCAATGATTCAAGGTCAATCTACGCCGCTTATCACAATTTCTACTGCAAATAAGGCTACCGGCAATAACGGAGTTAGTGTCTCGAATTACGCCATAACATTTACTGGCCAATCAAAGACCGTCAGTTACTCTGCCTCATCTGCAGTTACTGCAACTCTAGAACCGCCGACTGAATCAGGCACCGGAAGCCTCGTGGTAGCTGCGGTGGATGCGCTCTCCCTCTCTAAGGCCGTATCGAAAGCCGTTACTATTTATCCTTGGACGAACCCGACGATATCCGCTTCCATAGAACGCGTAAATAATTTCGAAGCACAATCGACAATATCCGCCAGCGGTACATACTCTCCAATCACAGTTAGTGGCACGCCGAAGAATATGCTCACCTTTGAGTATAGAACTAAAAAATCATCCAGCTCGGACTGGAGCGAATGGACATCGAGACCAGTAACAATTTCTGGCAGTAACTGGTCGGTCGCCAACTTTTCGGTATCGCTCGACAATAATTACCAATGGGATGTTCAAACGCGGATAGTAGATAGCTTCACTGACACGACCGTAAATCTGATCCTATCGGTAGGGATGCCGAACTTCTTTATTGGTGTAGATGGTAGGGTTTCCGTCGGCATGAAACCAAACGTAACATTGCCATCTGGTAATAAAGGCCAACTTGAAGTAGATGGAATGATTTATTCAAAAGGACAGCCAGTTATGCCGAGCCATATCGGTCAGATAATTATGTCTACGACACTAAATACCGCCGCAAAAGTTCAGGCGATCTATGGTGGAACTTGGGTGGCTTGGGGAGCCGGGCGCGTCCCAGTAGGTGTGAATACAAGCGACTCAGACTTCTCTACGGTGCAAAAGACAGGTGGCGAAAAGACTCACAAACTTGTAGTTAATGAGCTACCAAAAGTATCAGCTTCTTGGACTATGCATAGCCAAGAGCGAGGCACTGGCATTTATAACCAATCAGGATGTGCAAATGGTACGAAGATTAATAATGTCTACATGAATAACGGTTCACAAGGTAGTGGAGCCTTTTCATATACAAACTCATGGGCATTTGGTAACGATGGTGCGCACAATAACTTACAGCCATACATAACCGTCTATATGTGGCGAAGAACGGCATAAAAATAGATAGAAGTCTCGTCTGGATCGACAAGGTTTGCGAGGAAAATCCTCTTTGATCGGCAGATAAAGTGCTGGATACTTTTGGCGTTGCCATTCTCAATTGCGGCACTTATCGATCCGGATAAAACTTCTATCATGTTCCGGCTCATAACGACGAATCATAGTTGGAGGATGGCTCGCACTATGAGCCGGAGCAATTATGGAAGATATTTCATTCTCAAGTTATCATAAGAACTCCTTTGCTTAAATTTATAATATAGAATGGTGTACTAGCGGTGTTGCCGCTCTAAGACCGAAAATCTACAACGAAGAAAAGCGATTAGCGGTCTTCCTTGGAAGCATTAAAAAACCGCACTTAATTTCAACTTTTTGAAATCAAATGCGGTGTCTTAAGGACTAAATTGGTGCTGGAGGTAGGACTCGAACCTACGAAGCGTGAAACGCGAGAGATTTACAGTCTCTTGTCATTGCCACTAGACGACTCCAGCAACTTGGTTCTTATGGAGCCGCGAACCGGGTTTGAACCGGTGACCTTCGCCTTACCATGGCGACGCTCTGCCAACTGAGCTATCGCGGCACATCTTAATTTGTTAACCTTGCACTGGAATCGTGCTACTTGAACTTTATCTTTCTTAATATGCTTCAGCCGTTTTATCTACCTCAGCTGGTAGCGGGCATCCAGGGGTAAGTGTCTCTCCTTACCATGGATGCGCTCTACCAACTGAGCTATAGCGGCGTGTTGTATGTTAATTATATCACGGAAAAACAAAAATGTGTAGTATAATGGACATAAGATAAAAAGGAGTATAGCAATGTTTAGTTTGAAAGGAAAAATAGCAGTAGTCTCTGGAGCTTCTTCGGGGCTTGGGCAGCAAATGGCAATGGCTTTTGCTCGCCAAGGTGCCAATCTTGTGATTCTAGCAAGAAGAATGGAGCGACTAGAGGAGTTTAAGCCTAAATTGGAGAAAGCTGGAGCAAAAGAGGTTTTGCCTATTAAATGTGATGTGACTTCTTCCGAAGATATCAATAATGCAGCAAAAGAGACAGAAAAGAAGTTTGGCCGAGTGGATATTCTTTTAAACTGCGCTGGTTCGTCCAAGGATAAAGGTGTGTTAGATATGACCGATGAGGAGTGGGATTTTACTATCGCTACTGACGAGACGAGTGTATTTAAGATGACTCGCGCGTTTGCCAATATCATGAAGAAAAATAATTACGGACGAATTATTAATATTGCATCAATGTATGGATTGGTGGGGAATACTGAAATTCATACTATTGCTTACCATACCTCTAAAGGTGCAGTAGTGAACTTTACTCGCGCTGTGGCCGCCGAGCTTGCTACTTCTGGAATTACTTGTAACGCAATTTGCCCTGGTTATTTCGAGACTGAGTTAACCAAGGAGGTGCTTGATACTCCTAGATTTCAGGAATTCGCTAAAATCCATGTACCAATGGAAAGATACGGTAAGCCTGGCGAGTTAGATGCCGCAGCAATCTTCTTGGCTTCTGAAGAGGCATCTTATGTTACAGGATTAATTATGCCAGTAGATGGCGGTTATACAGCAATATAAAGGAGGAATATGAACACAATTTACAAAGGTACTAAAACTGAGGAAAATCTAAAAAAAGCTTTTGCTGGTGAATCTGAGGCTAGAAATAAATATACTTTTTATGCTTCTAAAGCTAAGAAAGATGGCTTTGAACAGATTGCGGCGATTTTTACAGAGACTGCTGATAACGAAAAAGAACATGCTAAGATGTGGTATAAGGAGCTTCATGGTGGCGCTATGGAAGATACAGAGACTAACCTAGAAGCTGCGGCGGAAGGCGAGAATTATGAGTGGACCGATATGTATAAAGGTTTTGCTGAAACTGCACGCGAAGAAGGTTTTGAAGATTTGGCTAAGAGATTTGAAGAAGTGGCGAAAATCGAAAAAACTCACGAAGAAAGATACAGGAAACTCCTTTCTAACATACGTGAGAAGAAAGTATTCTCTAGAGATGGTAGTGCAATTTGGGTATGTCGGAATTGTGGTCATGTGGTAGTCGGAAAATCCGCTCCAGAGGTTTGTCCGGTTTGCAATCATCCACAGGCTTACTTTGAATTAAAAGCCAATAACTATTAATATGGAATAACCCTATGAAGTTTAAAGATAGCAATATCCACGATTTTCTGTATACGCCAGGTGCGTCTTATGTGGTGCCTATTTTCCAGCGGCCATATTCTTGGACGGTTGATAATGCTAAGGATTTTTTAGCTGATCTTGAAGCCGTTCACGAAAATCCAGAGAAAGAACACTATTTTGGTTCTGTGGTAACTGGTAGCGAAAGATTTGATGCGGATATTATCGATGGCCAACAGAGAGTGACTACAACACTTTTGATGTTGACTGCGATTTATCATATTGGGCTTAAGTTTCCAGACAAACTTTCGCTTGATCATTATAAGACGGATGATATAAATGAAAAATTTTTATTTAATCCTAATGCTAGAGATGATATAGAACAGAATCGGATTAAATTACGCACAGTGACCGTAGATGATGAAATCTTTGAAAAAATCTATAGATTGTATGCAAAAAAAGATGGAAAATTAGAAACAAGCGATGATTTGACTGCCGTCGAAAAGAGTAGCAGATTATATTTGGTATATAGATATTTTTATGATTATTTTAAAGACAAATCTGAACTTTCTACTTACGTGACAGATCTAGAGAGGTTTTTGGTCGTACAAATTCTGATAGATACTACGAATGGTGATGACGCGCAGAGGATATTCGAAAGTATTAATTCCACCGGTGAGCCACTTAGTAATGGTGACAAGATTAGAAATTTTGCACTAATGCTAAGTGATCAAAAAATACGTAAAAGAGTATATGATGATTACTGGATGAAGATAGAAAGAGCTTTGGTAAAGGTAAATTCAGATGAGGAACTATCAGAATTTTTCCGTTTTTATCTTATGAGCATTAGGCAGGTGGAAATTAAGCAACGTGAAGTCTACCCTAAATTTAGAAATTATTTCAAAGAGTGTATTCCAGATGATACCGATGAGAATATGGTAATTTCGATGTTTGGAGAAATGAAAAACTATTTGGACTACTATCTGCTTTTAAAATATCACAAGACTGCTATGTCAAAAATAAATAGCGATGAGTTCAGGAGTAAATGTGATCTAGATTTGGCGTTGGCGGCATTTAGGTTAGCATATCTTAAAATTGAAACCCCATTTCCTTTCTTAATGCGGGCGCTTAATGAATACAATAATAATCGTATAACCAGAGAAGATATGCTCAACATCTTTAATATTGTAGAGTCCTATTTGGTAAGAAGGTTAATTGCCGGAAATGGCACGACTAGTATTAACAAAGTATTCCAGAGCTTGCACAAGAATATTACTAATGCAATGGCGAAATTTGATGGGGTGTCTTATGTCGATGCAATGTCTAGAATACTGTTAGATTATGATGGTGATATGGAATTTCCGGATGATAAGAAAATCGCGGATGCTATAGCTACTAAAGATTTCTATAACATTCGTGGGCAATATAAATTGTTTATTCTGTATTCGATTAATGATCAAGGGAAAGAATCTAAATACCTTGAGCAATCATTAAATGATCAGGGTGAGAAAGCCTTAAATTTTTCAATTGAACATGTGATGCCTCAGACCTTATCTGATAGATGGAAGGAAAAATTAGGTGAGAACTGGTATGATATACACGAAAAATATCTTCATACACTGGCAAATCTAACTTTGACTGGATATAATAGTGAATATTCAAATCTGCTATTTGTGGATGACAAATGTCCTGAGGGTGGTAAAGATAAAAAGACTTTGATTGACAAAAACGGGGATGAAGTAGGTCTAGCTTATAGTTCTTTGCCAATCAATGCATATTTTAGAACTATCAGTAAGTGGGATGAAGAAGAAATAAATAATCGGGCCAAATGGTTGACCCAGAGAGTGAAGCAGACCTGGAAGCTTCCTGTAACTTCGTTCGTGTTTCCTGACAATACGATTAAGAAAACTATTGATGAAGATTTTGATTATCGCGATAGAACGCTAAAGGAATATTCTATACTTGGGGAGACCTACTCTGCATCGGGCAAATCATGGTACTATATATATGCTCATATTATGCATTTGATATTTGAAGCTTATCCAGAACTTTATCAAAAATTTACCGAAAATGAAGTGCTTAGAAAATCCTATATTTTAAGTGAGAAGAGGCATAAAAGCGATCGGCCGCTAGATTTGTTTGGTGACGATATTAATGAAGATGACGCGCACTATTTCCTAAATTCTAATTCGAGTACAAATGAGAAAGTAAAAATTATTAGACAAGTTTTAGACCTTCTTTCCGAAGAGGATGCGGACGCTTTAAATATTTCTTTTGCGATTGAACAGAAATAAAAAATAACCCGTTAAAACGGGTTATTTTTTGTGATTATTTTAGGCGTTCACGGCTTTCTTGTTATATTTAGCTTTGCCGAAACCAAGTATCAAAGTGAAAATATACGGGAAGAAGATGATTCCGAGAGTATATCCAACACCTTTGCCAAAAGCTTTTGCTAGCTTGATCGCGATGGCAACTTCCATAATGATGCTAGTGACACAGGAAATAACGATACCAATGATGTAAGTTGGGTATTTGCTAAGGTCTACACTATAATCCAAATGATAACCTGTGGCATCCTCTATGTATGGTGGCATATTTACGGCCATCAGAATGCTGGCGATGATGCTTACGCATAGCATGGCCCAGAACCAGTTTTTAACCCCACAGATTTTAAATAGAATGTAGACATCGTAAATTGGAATAAGAATTTTCCAACCTTTTTCGCCGGCTTTTTCGAAAATTCTCCAGCCTGCGATAATTAAAAGAACGGTTATAATCAAACCGATAACGAGTACGCTACTAAGAAGGCCTCCAGCGAATGCTGCTTCTGTAGGCGTCAAATCGTTAATTGATGTTAGTGTGTATGTAGTATCCATATACTCCTTTCTACTACTTTGTATTATTTCTATTATATCATGTTTATGCTAAAGTCAACAATAAAAAATGCAAGCATTTTTGCTTGCTTTTCTCTCGTGGAGCCGACTGTACGGAGTACGCCCTGCTCCACTCGGAAAACAAAATACGAGAGCAAGCTCTCGATTTTATTTTCTCTCGTGGAGCCGACTGTCAGGCTTGAACTGACGACCTACGGTTTACAAAACCGTTGCTCTACCAACTGAGCTAAGTCGGCACTACGTGCCGTAGCGTCCCAAGGGGCTATCGGCGTCTTCTATGATTATAACATACTTTGGCGTTTTTTAAGAAATTTTGTTATAATTGGCTCATGGATATAATTTTAGGTGTGACAGGGGGAATAATAATAATTTTGCTTATAATAGTAATCTTTTTAGTTCTGAAGAAAAGGCCGGAAGGTGATGGTGCTGATTTTAAGAAGATGGAGGAGCGACTGATTCGGATGGAAGGCGAAATTGCAAAACTTAATCCTGAGATTGATCGAAATTTTCGCGAAAATCGCAAGGAAATTGCAGATAATCTTGAACGAATTCAAACTAGCAATGAAAAAGGTCTTGAACAGGTAAGAACATCGAACGAGAAAAAACTCGAAGAGATGCGAGAAACGGTAGATGAAAAATTAAAAGCCTCGGTAGAAAAACGCTTTGACGAAAGTTTTAAAACTATTTCCGAACAACTTTCGGAGGTTTATAAGGGGCTTGGCGAAATGAAGGGGTTAGCTAGTGGTGTAGGGGATCTTAAAAAAGTAATGGAAGGCGTAAAAACTCGTGGAATTTATGGTGAAGTCCAACTTGGTGCAATTATCGAGGATGTGCTTTCCAAAAATCAGTATGAAGAAAATATCATTACGAAAACAGGCTCGAATGATCGGGTGGAATTTGCAGTGAAGATGCCAGGTAAGGAGACCGATGTCTTTTTGCCAATAGATTCTAAATTTCCTGTAGAAAATTATTCCAGGCTGATTGCCGCCTATGATAGTGGTAATAAAACAGAGATAGCGGAATATCAGAAAGCGCTTGCTTTAGATGTAAAAGAGCAGGCAAAGAAGATTTCTACAAAGTATCTTGATCCGCCAAAGACAACGGATTTTGGGATGATGTTTGTACCTACCGAATCTCTTTATGCGGAAATTATTCGAATTCCAGGACTTTCAGATGAAATTAGGCAAAAGTATAACATCGCGATTGCTTCGCCATCGACGCTTCCGGTGATGCTTTCTGGGCTTCTGATGGGTTTCAGAACGGTGGCTATCGAGAAACGTTCAGCAGAGGTCTGGCAAATACTTGGTGCAGTAAAAGCTCAGTTTGGCAAGTTCGGCGATCTTTTGGAAGGTGTACAAAAGAAACTGCAGGAATCTGCTAACAAAATTGAATCCGCTAAGACCACTTCTCGTCAAATCGAAAAGAAATTGAAGACCGTAGAGGAGTTACCAGAAGCTGATTCGGTGAAATTAATCGGTGAAATTTAAGAAGCTCTAGAAACCGCGGATGGCATCAAATGGGAAAAGCCTAAAGATGACTGGGCCGACGATGCGACAATAAGGAATGGTGCCAAGACCATTTCTAGAGTCCCATGAATTTGACCCCTCGCGATTATCACCGGAAACAAATAATTCTCCTTCTGGTACAGTAGTATCAACTTCACCAGAGGTAAATTGCTTTGGCCCATCATTTTCGGAAACTCGCCAAGCCGAATCGTAAATAAAGCCTTCTGGATGTTCGCTATTGTAGATAGTCATAATTCCATCTTTGACTATGACGCGTTCTCCAGGAAATGCAATAACACGTTTGATGATGTATTGATCGCTGATATTTTCTGGTGCAGTGCAGGTCATGGGATTTTCGACACCAGCTTTTTTATACTCTCTTACTGAACGATCATTTTCATTCATGAACACAATGATTTGTCCTCTTTCTGGGACGTATTCTTGACCCATGAAATGCGCCCAAGAAACAGCGGCGCGATTGACTACTACGCGATCGTCATTTTTAAGAGTGTTTTCCATGCTAGAACCGACTACGTTGTACGAACGATATATATAGGTATTTAAAAATATTGTACATAAAACTATTGCTATTACGAATCCGGCTAAGCTTAAAACATCTTTTGCTATGGGGTGTTTTTGAAAAAAAGTTGGCTCCATTTTTTTATTATAGCACTTTTTAAGCTTTATTTAAAAAATTTGGTATAATATAATGGTATGGCAGATTATATATTCGCTAGAAAATCTCGAAATATTGCATCCAGTGCAGTACATGTGCTTTTAAATATTTTACTTGGTATGGGTGCGGTGTTAATTACGGTGTTTAGTGCTAATCCAGCGCTTGGAATTATTCTAGTAATAATGTCAAAGTGGCGGGTCTTTGCAGTACGTAGTCGATATCTTCTGATTAATATAAAATCAAATTTAGTTGATTTAATCGTTGGGCTATCTGTAGTGATTTTATCTTATTATGGTGGGAGTTCGTTGGCTCCGGTTCACTTTGTTTTGATGGCTCTATATGTAATATGGCTTTTGTTTATTAAGCCTATGTCTTCAGAGAAAGCGAATTTAGTTCAGTCTTTGGTTGCGGTATTTTTAGGAACTTCTGCCTCCACGATTATGTCGGCAAATCTTAACTCAGTGATTTTAGCAGTGCTGCTTGCAGGTTTAATTGGTTATGCAGCTAGTCGTCATGTGTTAGTACAGACCGAGTCGGAGGATTTTACTTTGACGACCTTGGCTTGCGGATTAGTTTTTGCTGAGATTGCATGGTTGTGCTATTCTTGGGGGATTATATATACTTTTGGTAGTACAGGAATTCGAATACCTCAGGCTGCAATAATTTTGACGATTTTTGCTTTTGTGTATGACTATGCGAGGCAAGCGATGATATTATATAGAGAAGACTTTAGATTTCGGAATATCATAGGGCCAGTCTTCTTTGGTATAATTTTAATCGGTATAATTGTGATTTTCTTTAGTAAACCAGCGTTTAATATTTTTTAATAAAAGAAAGGGTGAAAAATGGTAAAAAAAGAACTAGAAAAAAACGAAGAAACAACTACCGAAGCGACAATAGTTGAGAATACACCAGAAAAAGAATGTAGTTGCGAAAATTGTAAATGCAGAGGTGGCAACAAAACTGCTATCGTTTTATCTTCTGTAGCATTGGTAGCGGCTTTAACTTCGACTGTTTTTTCGGTCCTTAGCTATCAGAAGTCGGTTCAGCCTTTGACGATTCTTAACTCTGGTGCGGATGGAAATTCAGCGAGTTTTGTGGAGGGTTCAGTAGCGGATATCGTGGATAAAGTTTCTAAGAGCGTAGTATCAATTGTAACTTCGATCAAAGGTGCTAGCTATTTTGGGCAGAGTTATAGTTCTCAGGCAGCAGGGACGGGGATTGTAGTGTCTTCGGATGGATACATTTTAACTAATAAGCATGTAATTGACGGAGCTTCTTCTATATCTGTAGTGTTGGATGATGGTACTACATATAATGATGTGGAGGTAAAAGTAGTGGATCCTTTGAATGACGTGGCTTTCCTTAAAATTAAGGATGCCTCAGATTTGACTCCAGCGACACTAGGTGATTCAAAGACGATTCAGGCTGGGCAGCAAGTGATTGCGATTGGCAATGCGCTTGGACAGTATCAAAATACCGTTACTTCTGGTGTAGTTTCTGGTACTGGACGGACGCTTACCGCTACTGATTCTACTGGTTCAGTGAGTGAGAAACTTTCTGATATGATTCAAACGGATGCAGCAATTAACTCTGGAAATTCGGGCGGTCCGCTTATCAATGCTGGTGGTCAGGTAATTGGTATTAATACTGCGAACTCTTATTCGGCAGAAAATATGGGTTTTGCGATTCCGATCGGGGCAGTGAAGGGTATGCTTGCGCAACTTACTGAAAAGGGCGAGGCCTCGAGAGCCTATCTTGGTGTATATACTACAGAAATTACTGCCGATGCAGCGAAGAGTTATAATCTACCGGTAACTAGTGGCGCCTATTTATATTCTTCTGGAGCCTACTCTTCAATCGTGTCTGGTTCACCAGCGGATAAGGCTGGCTTGAAAGATAAAGATATTATTATAGCCGTAAATGGAGCAAAAATTGGTGCAGCAGGATCTCTTTCGACCCTGATTGGCGAATATAAACCTGGCGATACCGTACAACTTACAGTGATTAGGGAAGGAAAAGAGATCGGAGTGAATGTAACCTTAGAGGGTTATAAAGATAAATAATTATTTTTATAATAAAAAATGAACCAGATTCCGTCACTGGTTCATTTTTTGATTTTAAAAGTCAGAATATAGTTGTTTATGTTTTGTAATTTGTATTTTGGGTTGGCATAATCTATAATTTTTTTGTGTTGGCTAGGGTCGGCTTCAAGGATGAGATATTCAGAGGTGGCGGTATCTATTAATTCTTTGATGAGCTGAAGCCCACCATCCTTGGCGTAGAGGGCAAGATCGGGATCTTGTTTCAAAGATTTCGCGTCAATCCAATCCCAATTTTTATCTACGTATGGCAAATTCGCTACAATAATATCAGGATGTATATTGACATTTTGTAGTAAATGTGATATAATAGTATGTATATGGGCGCTGAGTTTTTCAGCGTTTTTTCGTGTAATTTCGATGGCTTTTTTAGATATATCTGATGCGTATATGTCGGCTTCTTTAAGTTCTTTTTTCAAAGTAATAGCGATGCAGCCAGAGCCGGTACCGACATCTAGAATAGTGAGTTTCGTAGGGTCTATCTGGGGTTTTGATGGCTTTACGCCGGGTAAAATTGGCTTGCCACAAAGTCTTAGAACCTCGTCGATAATCTGCTCAGTTTCTGGTCTAGGAGTAAGGACGTCGTTGTTAATCAAAAAATCTCGTCCGTAAAAATTAACTTTAGTTAGTGAGTTCTCGTTCATGCTTAGTGAGTTCGGTGATAATGTCGTCGATGTCGCCATTCATAGCGGCGCTCAAATTACTACGGTTGTAATGGATACGGTGGTCGGTAATGCGGTCTTGGGGAAAGTTGTAAGTGCGAATCTTTTCTGAGCGATCGCCGGTGCCGATAAGAGATTTGCGAGCTTCGGAAGCATTTTTTAATTCTTCTGCTTTTTTCTTTTCAAGAAGGCGAGAGCGAAGAATATTCATGGCTTTGACGCGATTTTGCTGCTGGGACCTTTCGTCTTGCATAGCAACTACTATACCAGTAGGGATATGGGTAATTCGAACGGCAGAGTCGGTAGTGTTGACACCTTGTCCGCCATGACCACCAGAACGATAAATGTCGATTCTAAGATCTTCTTGCTTGATTTCGAGGTCTTCTTCCGAGGCTTCTGGAAGGACGGCTACAGTGGCGGTAGAAGTATGGATGCGGCCTTGAGACTCGGTAACCGGGACGCGTTGTACTCTATGGACGCCACCTTCGAATTTGAGTTGGCCATAAGCGTTGTCGCCAGAGATTTTAAAGATCACTTCTTTCATGCCACCGGTATCATTTTCGTTTTTAGAAATTAATTCGGTTTTTAGTCCATGGGATTCGGCGTAGTGTTGGTACATACGAAACAATTCGCCGGCAAAAAGGGAAGCTTCGTCGCCGCCGGCGCCAGCTCTGATTTCGATGATAGCTGGCTTGTCGTCAGTAGGGTCGCGGGGAATTAAAAGCTCTTCTAGTTTGGCTTGCTCTTTGGTGAGGATAGACTCGTAATTTTTGACGTCTTCTTTGGCTATCTCGCCAAGATCGGGGTCGTTTATGAGGGATTTGGCCTCTTCAAGATTTTCGGTATCTTTTTTGATTTTTTCATCTAATTCGAGGATTTCTTTTAGGAGATTTGCACGTTTAGCTTTAGCGGCAAAATTGGGGTGAGAATAAGCGTCGGGTGTTGCTAGAAATTGCTCAATCTCTTCCGCCTCAGTTTTGATTTTCGATAAATCCATGATATAATATATTATACCACAACCTATGGTTGTTTGTGGGCTTTTAGCTCAGTTGGCTAGAGCGCAGCATTCACATTGCTGAGGTCACAGGTTCGAGCCCTGTAAAGCCCACCAAACGGTTTATAAAATAATTTTCAACTATTCCGTAACCTATAAATATCTGTTAAAACCCTTATAAAAATAGAGGGTTATTTTTGTGCCGTTTTTTTGCGACAAAAATGTGAAAAACGTAATTCACACCTGTAGTTTTGACCGTTAAATCCCTAACAATTTGATCTAATTATTTCCAGCCGAACTCTTGATAAAAAACGCCGTCTTTTTTAAATCTTTCAAGAGCTTTCTTTCGTGAATCTATAATATTTTCTGGCAAATTATTTTCGTTAAACCATTTTAGTTCTGCGACTTTTTCCGGCTCGCCTATTCTTATCTCATCAGAATAATTATTTACTCTAAAACAACCTAAAAACCTTGGTTCGCCATCGCCAAAAGAGTGTAGTAATCCCATAAACTCAATATCTTCCGGTATAATATCAACGTTAACCTCTTCTTTAGCTTCACGACACACAGTTTTGGTTATCGGTTCATCTTTTTCTACATGTCCAGAAGCCGAAAAGTCCCACATACCATCAGCAAATCCAGTGTTTTGCCTTTTTTGTAGAAGGTATTCGGTCCCATCTTTGGTTTCTCTTGTCAACAATACGAGCACTGCGGCAATAGTTCTAAAACGTCCAGCTGCATTATCTGTAGAATTATTCATATTACAATTATACCATACGGGATATCTTCTCTATAAATTGTTAAAACTTGGTTAATTAAGCCCCACCATTTTGTTGGAAACAAAAACTCAAAAAGTAGGGCATCGGTCCTCGCTATCGCTCGGAGCGAGCCCTGCATAAGCCCACCACTTTGATTTTAAATAGAAAAAGCCCGGCGATGTTTTGCCGGGCTTGGTGAGGGGTGTATAGATGGTTTCAGATCAAACTTTGGTTAGGCGTATGGTTGTGTAGATTATTAGTCTATATCCTCAATGGATTTATACACCTCTTGGACTCTTCTCCTTCCGCTGCTGATATTATTGATGACGTCCTTGTCATCGACAAATGCTTTCCAGGCCTTCAGAAGACCTTCGTATTTGTCGTCAAGATCAGCTGCGTCCTTACAGCTTACTTCATAGAATTCACCATGATTAAAGACTATCTCCAACCAATAGCGAAACTTCGGGTTTCGCTCCTTGCAGGGAGCTTCGTCCTGGTATTTTTGAATACCAACTATACTTTTTAAGTCAACGTGGTATCCTGGTTTTACTTCGTAAATACGCATGTTTACCCTCCTTTGCAATGTACACCCCTTGTCTTTTTATTATACCATATTTTTATATATAAGTCCATAATTTCTAGAGGTTTTTCTCTTTGTTGTTGTAATTTTTACTTTTTTAGCATAAAAGTCTTGAAAATACTAGATATAGTGTGCTAGAATAGAAAATAGACGCTATATGTGGGGGTAGATGCATTCATAATAATTAAGGTTATACATCGGAATAAGGAGGAAGATGTTTAAAAAAATTAAAAAACGAGACGGGAAGATTGTGAATTTTAATCCCGAGAAAATTACCGAAGCGATTGCTAAGGCTGGCGCAGCCACGGAAGAGTTTAAAGCCGATCGAGCAAAAACTTTGACCGATAAGGTTTTAAAAAAGGCTGAGACAGATCTTACCACTCGCACTCCTAGCGTAGAGCAGATTCAAGATATTGTAGAAGAAGTTTTGATGGAGTCTTCTTTCAAGCGAACAGCTAGGGAATATATTAGATTTCGCCAAGAACGTTCTAGGGTACGGGAAGCTAAGTCTGACCTCATGAATATTTATAAAACCATTTCCCATGCTGATGCTTCAGAGGATTCTGATGTAAAACGTTCTAACGCGAATGTTGACGGTAACTCCGCCATGGGCAAAATGCTTCAGTTTGGGGCAGAAGGTTCGAAAGTTTTTGCAAAGACGTTGCTGCTACGTCCTGATATTGCAGCGGCTCATGATAACGGCGATATTCATATTCATGATTTGGATTTTTATGCTACTGGTACGCTCACTTGCTGTCAGTCTGATCCGTTTGTCTTATTTGAAAATGGCGGTTTTAATACTGGTCATGGACACCTTCGTACACCGAATTCTATTGGTTCTTATGGTGCTCTTGCAGCGATTTTACTTCAGGCTAATCAAAATGAGCAACACGGTGGTCAGTCGATTCCAAATTTCGATTATGCGATGGCTCCAGGCGTAGACAAGTCATTTAGAAAAGCCTTGAAACGTAACTTACAAAAATATAATAAGTTCACTGGCAAGAAGTTGGATTTAGAAGTCAAAGATACTTATAAATTTGGTGATGACGAGAAACTAAAAAAATCCAAATGGCCAAAAGAGGTAATAGAATCTTCAAACGAAGATGTGGAACGCGAGACTTTGCAAGCGATGGAGGGTTTTATCCATAATCTTAATACAATGCATTCTCGTGCAGGCGCACAGGTACCCTTTACTTCGATTAATTTTGGTACAGACACTTCTCCAGCTGGGCGTTTGGTCTCTAAATATCTTCTGGAAGCTACCGAAAATGGACTCGGCAAAGGTGAAACACCAATTTTCCCGATTTCAATTTTTAAAGTAAAATCCGGTGTAAATTATGAACCAGGAGATCCAAATTACGATTTATTCAAGAAATCTATGGAGGTTTCAGCGAAAAGACTATTCCCAAATTTTTGCTTCATAGATGCGCCATACAATCTTAAATACTACAAGAAAGGTGACTATAGAACAGAGATTGCGACGATGGGTTGCCGCACTAGAGTATTCGCTTCAGTATTCCCAGAATCGGATGGAATAGTAACTGGTAGAGGCAATCTATCTTTCACTACTATAAACTTAGTCAGAATTGGCATTAAACACGGAATCTGTTTGAAAGAAAGAAAAGAGGCGGATTGGGATGGTTTTTATAAAGAGCTGGATGAAAAAATGGATCTAGTTAAGGATGAACTTCTGGAACGTTTTGAATTCCAGGCCAACCAACACGTGAGGAATTTCCCGTTCTTAATGGGTCAGGGAAACTGGTTTGGTTCAGAAAAATTAGGTTGGAATGACACTTTGAGAGACGTAATTAAACATGGTACCCTTTCAATTGGTTTCATTGGCTTAGCTGAAACTTTGGTAGCAATGGTAGGCAAACACCATGGTGAAGATGAGGATGCTAGAGAGTTAGGATTAGATATTATCACGCATATGAGAGAAAAATGTGATGAATATTGCAAAAAATATCATTTAAATTTCTCACTTCTAGCTACACCAGCTGAGGGAATTGCTGGTCGCTTTACCAAAATTGACAGAAAAGAATATGGCAAGATTAAAGGCGTTACAGATAGAGATTTTTACACGAATTCATTCCACGTACCTGTATATTATCCAATTTCGGCATTCGATAAAATTGATATCGAAGCTCCATATCACAATTTGTGTAATGCTGGACATATTACTTACATCGAACTTGATGGTGATCCCTCTCAAAATCTACCAGCATTTGAAGCAGTAATTAGAAAAATGCATGACGCTAATATTGGTTATGGGTCGGTAAATCATCCAGTAGATAGGGACCCAGTATGTGGATTTTCTGGTATAATTAAAGGTGAGCGGTGTCCACATTGTGGTCGCTTAGAAGGAGAGGTGTCTTTTGAAAGACTGGGACAAAATTGCAATTGCTAAGATTAAAAAAACAGTGGAGGCGCCGGAGGGCTTTATCAGGCTTTCCGGTCCTCTAGAACACGATAATATCGTAAATGGCGATGGACTTCGGGCTGTGATTTGGACTCAGGGTTGCCCGAATAATTGCCCTGGTTGTCAAAATCCAGAAACCTGGGATTATGAAGCGGGTTTTTTGGCATCAATCGACGAAGTGATGGAACGTCTTGCAAAATTTCGGGGACAGACTGGTCTTACTTTCTGTGGTGGCGAACCGTTCGTGCAGGCCAAAGCCTGTAAGGAAATTGCTGATCGAGCAAGAAAAGAGTTCGGCTGGGACATATGGAGTTTCTCGGGCTTTACTTATGAACAGATTAAACAAGCAGGGGGTGAAGCATGGGAATTTTTAAAATCTCTCGATGCTTTGATTGACGGGCCATTTATTTTGGCACAGAAAGATTTGACGCTCAAATTTCGAGGATCTAAAAATCAAAGGTTACTGCGTCTGGAACGAAAAAGTGGTAAAATAATATCAATAGAATAGGAGGAAAAATAAATGGCAAATGCATTTGTGGTATCACCAATGAAGCAAGAAATTAGCTTGAAACCTGGTGATACTTATGATGGATATGTACTAGTAGGCAATCCAGCGGATGCGACCGAAGATTTTAATTTCGTGGCGACACTTAACCCCTTTTCCGTTAGCGGCAATGATTATAGGATGGATTTTGAAACGATGTCTGACTGGTCGAAAATTGTGGGATGGACAAAGCTAGAGGAAACTAGCGGTACTTTGGCTCCAAATGAGACTAAAAGAGTTCATTTTACGATTACCGTACCAAAAGATGCGCCAGCCGGTGGACAATATTTGATGTTAGGAATTTCCTCTAAACCTTCTGAATCTGGTGAAGGTGGCGTTCAAGATGTCGTAAAAATGGCTAGTTTGGTCTATGCTGATATAGCGGGAAATACAAAACATGAAGGCGAAATTATTAAAAATTTCGTACCTGGTTTTGTGGCTTCTGGAGTGCCAATGACTACAGTGGAAGTCTCCAATAATGGTAATGTCCATGAAAAATTAACGACTAATTTAACAGTAAAAAACGTTTTTTCTGGAGAAAAAATATCTTTGACTGGAGAAGATAAAGACTCTTATGATTCCTTAGTAATGCCAGAGAGTACTAGGGTTATTACGAGAAATATAGATGGTTTGCCTAGTCTAGGTATTTTTGAGGTGACGCAACAAGTGAATTATTCCGGTAAGGATTCTAATATTACTACCATTATGGTAATTTGCCCAATATGGTTTATTGTGCTCGTGGTGGTGCTTATTGCTTCAATAATTGCAACCGTTTGCTTTACGATTCATTCAAAACGCAAGAAGAGTGGCGGAGGGCTAGGCAAATTTTAAAAAAGTCATTGCTTTTTTATAATGCTAATGTTAAAATGAGTACATAATATGGTCTACAATATGAAAAACAATTTAAAATATCTACCAATCGGAATATTAACTTTAACTACCGCTGTGAGTGGGGCAGTGCTTTCTGGCGCTGGGGTATCTGCAGCGGATACAGCTTCTGCGGGTGTTTCCGTGACAGTGGGGACAGCGTGCACTTTCTCTGCTGGTGGTTCTGCGAGCGCTACTACTACTATCAATGCTCAGGCTGGCGGTGGTGTTGTCAATACTGAGTCATTGACGAGGCCGAATTTTTCGATATCATGTAATGATCCGGATGGTTTCGTAATTCAGGCGGCTGGCCAGAACGGTGATACTAATTTAAGAGGTAACGGTGCTATTAGTACTGCCTACATCCCTACTGGTACTACAACCAGTGACACGTCTAGCTGGGCCTTTAAGGTGACCAATGCAACTGCTACTTCTGGTAACGTAAATTATGCTGCATATCAAAACTATAGTCTTGTGCCAGCCACTGCTACTACTATTGCTTTTTATAATGGTTCTGCATCTAGTGTAGTGAGTGGTACGATGAGGACAGATTACCAGATTTATACAACTGCTAGTCAAGCTAGTGGTACATATACTGGAGTCGTAGAATATACTATTGTTCCGTAAAAAAAAGAGACCTAGTATTTAAAACCGCCTCTTTTATGGGCGGTTTTGTGTTATACTATATATATTATATGGTTTACTTAGATTATGCAGCGACGGTGCCGATTTTGCCGGAAGTGAGTAAGACGATGCAAAAAGCCGAGAGGTGTTTTTTTGCAAACGCTTCGGCTCTCCATACCCCTGGCCATCTTTCTAAAAATGAAATAGAAGAATGCAGAGAGCTTCTTGCCAAGATGATTAATGCTGATCCTAATGAGATTATTTTTACTTCCGGTGCAACTGAGTCCAACAATACAATTATCAGAACTTTTGAGGGTTGCCAAATTGAAACTTCGCCAATGGAACACCATTCGATTATAGAAGCTGCGAAAGTATATCGAGGCAAAAAGAGTCCGAAGCTTTTCTCATTTATGCTAGCAAATAATGAGACGGGAGAGTTTATTAAGATACCCAAGAGAAAGACGGGCGCTTACTATCATTCTGATCTAACGCAGGTACTCGGAAAAATCCCGATAGATGTCAAAAAGTTAGGCTTAGATTATGCAACTTTTTCTGCACATAAAATTGGTGGGCCGATAGGGGTGGGGGTCCTATACGTAAAAGATGGCGCCCCCTTCATACCTCTAATTATTGGTGGAATGCAAGAAGGAAAAAGACGAGGTGGTACTTATAATACTGTGGGAATCGTGGGTTTTAAAGAAGCACTAAAATTTGTCAACAAAAATCAAACTTGGAAAATTTATGATACCAGAATAAGAGAGCTTAGAGACGTCTTGGCTAAACGAATTTTAAAAGAAATTCCGGGCAGTAGTCTAAATACGGATATAAATAGGCGAAAATCTTTGCCAAATATATTAAATGCTTCTTTTAGTGCGGCGGAAGGAGAATCGATTCAGTTATATCTAGACGCGGAAGGAATAATTGTATCTACTGGCTCTGCTTGTGCGGCGGGAGATATTAAACCTTCGCATGTGTTAATGGCGAAAACAGGCGATGCTGAAGTAGCGCACTCGTCGATACGCTTTTCGTTTGGACTTGAAAATACTATGGATGATATAGATAAGGTAATGGAGATTTTGCCTGGTATTATCAAGAGATTGCAGGGAATTAGCACTATTTCTTAGTACGATATTTTTCGATTGCGTCTCTTAGGGCGTCATGGCCTAAAATGGAACAATGAAATTTATGCTTTGGAAGTGTGCCTAGGTAATCATCGATGTCTTTAGCGGAGATTTTTAGAGCTTCATCTAGGGTTTTCCCTTTAGCAAGTTCAGAAAGGGCAGAAGTGGAAGCAATTGCAGAGGCGCAACCATAGGTTTTCCATTTAATCTCTGTAATTCTGTCGGTTTTTTTATCGATCTTAAGATACATCTTCATTTGATCACCGCAAATTGGATTACCGACAATTCCACAAGTATCATATTTGAATTTTGATTCATCCCCCATTAAAAAATTCCTAGGATTTAAAAAATGGTCTTTTACAATATCTGAATACACCCAATTTTGTTTACTCATAGCACTATTTTACCATAAAAAATGCTATAATAGTGGTTATGAAGATAGCAATTTTAGGTGCAGGCGCTTTTGGTACGGCGCTTGGAGAGATTTTGGCCGGCAAAGGCTATGATATTGATTACTACGATTCAAAAATGGAACGCGAACGTTTATCTGACGTAGTGGAGACTGCAAAATATGTTATTCTTGCAGTTCCATCGGCAGCTGCGCCATACGTATTGCCATATTTGCCCCTTGAAAAACCCTTAATTGTAGCCACTAAAGGTTTTCTAGATGATCATAATTTTAGAGATTTTAGAGATTATATGGTTCTTAGTGGGCCTGGTTTTGCGTCGGATATCAAAGCTGGTAAAGAGACGCACCTTACTGCTACTGATAATAGAGTGATAGAACTTTTTGGCACAGAATTTCTGACTTTTGATTTTACTGTCGATAAAAAAGGGGTCTTAATGTGTGGGGCGCTTAAGAATATCTACGCAATTTATGCTGGGTATTTGGGGCTAAAACCAGACACAGAAACGCACAAAAAATATTTAATAGAGGTGGCGGAAGAAATGAAGGCGCTCCTTTTAGCAAACAACGCAGACCCCCAAACTGTAGATTTGGCTTGCGGTGTAGGCGATCTTAGACTTACCTGCAACTTTCCATCTAGGAATTATGAATTTGGACAGATAGTGCGTCAAGACCCCCATGCTAAACCAGAAAAGACTGTAGAAGGTCTAACTGCACTTCTTAAAGTTAAGAGGAAAGAAATTGAAGTGCCGGAATCTGCATTGAAGCTTTATGAATTAATAAGAGTAAGCGACAGCTGGGATAATATAAAATAAAGGAGTAAAATGGGCCTAAACGAGAAGCAAAAAAAAGCGGTAGAATATTTAGAGGGTCCACTTTTAGTACTAGCAGGACCGGGAACCGGTAAAACTCAGCTGTTATCTAGTAAGGTTGAATATATTCTAAAAAATACAGATACAAATCCTGATAATATCCTGTGTCTTACTTTTACAGAATCGGGGGCTACTAATATGCGCGAGCGTTTAAAATCTATGATTGGCAAAGAGGCGCTCAAGGTGAATGTAAACACTTACCATGCTTTTGGTCAGGATGTATTAGCGCAATATAAAAATTTTTCCTCAAGTTATAATAGACAAATGGATGAAGCAATTGATGAGGTGATGCAATTTAAGATTGTAAAAAATTTACAAGCAGCATTACCGCCAAGGGATATTTTGGTTGGTGATAAGGTTAAAGATATCATTAGCGTGATTTCCGAAGCCAAAGCCGCTGGCCTCAAGGGTGAAGATCTTGATAAAATTGCTAATCAAAATATTGAGGACGCAGAAGTTTTGTCAAAGGCGATTTCGCCTTTACTGCAGAATATAGTACCAAGAGTATTTAAAGAATCCTATGAAAACGCCTACCTACCGATTTATGAATTGATTGCCGATTATGAACGAATGGGAATGATTGTAGGGAATATTGAACGTTCGATTGCGGCGATGGCGCGAGATCTTCGCGAAGCTATTGCAGAAGCGGAATCTTCAGAGAAAATTACACCACTTTCTCATTGGAAAGATACTTATTTTGACAAGGATGGGAAGGGTGGCTATCGTCTATCTGACAGAGTAGCCAATCAAAAACTAAAGTCCGTAGCTTTAATCATGACCCAGTATCAAGACTATTTAGAAGATCATGGATTATACGACTTTGATGATATGATTATCGAAGCGCTGAAGGCTCTCAAAAAAGATAAAGCCTTTCGTGAAACTTTGCAAGAAAGATATCAATATATTATGCTGGATGAATTTCAAGACACTAATCCAGTTCAGTTTGCGATTATTAAGGAACTAACTAGTTATGAAAAGCCAATAATTATGGCAGTAGGGGATGACGACCAAGCTATTTATGAATTTCAAGGCGCTACCCCTACTAACTTATCAGATTTTCAAAAACACTATAACGCGGAAGTGCTTGCTCTGACCGAAAATTATCGTAGTACTCAGGAAATTTTGGATTTTAGTAAAAATATTATCGATCAGGCGCCGAATCGATTTGTGAATGAGAAAATTTTGACTGCTCACAACAAAAACCCCGCTATGACAGCTATTCATAGAGTAGAGTTTTTGTCTTCCGATCAAGAATATACCTTTATAGCTGGAAAAATCGCTGAATTAATTAAAAATGGGGTAAAGCAAAGTGAAATTGCAATTATTTCTAGTAAACATAAATACTTTATGCCGCTTTTACCATATTTGAAAGAATACCCTGATATAAAAATAGCTTATGAAAGACGTGATAATTTATTTGAGGATGCTAAAATCCATGAAATTATTACTGTAATGAGGTTAGCTCAAGAAATCGCCGATGAGAAAAGACCAACCGTGTCTATGTTAGAGGTGTTGTCATATTCTTGGCTAGAAGTGCCGGTGCTAGAGGCAGTACGTCTAGTGGCTGAGGCAAGAGAGGCGCACCGACCGGTATTTGATTATTTATTGGAAGCTAAAAAAAGCGAAAAAGTGGAAGCGGCAGTGGAATTTATTGCAGAGCTTTCTAAAATGACTTTTAATGAGCCTCTGGAATTAGTTTTTAATAAGATTATTGAAAAGATGCGAATAGAGAACTTGTCTAGCGTAGAAATGTTTAAATTTTACGAAAATTTAGCCTCTCTTAGAGTCAAAATACTAAAATATACAGGTGAAAAGCCTCTGCGGACCAAGGATCTATTGGAAATGGTAGATGATTATGCTGCCGCAGAAATGCAGCTTACAGTGAATAGTCCCTATAGGGATGCCGATGAAGCGGTGCAAATTTTATCGGCGCATAAGGCGAAGGGCTTGGAATTCGAGTACGTATTTATTATTTCGGCCGATCATACTTCTTGGGGGAAAGGAAAAGGAAATAACAACTATTTAGCTTTACCAAAGAACCTAATACAAATTCGTCATACTGGGACTACAGAAGGTGAGCAGATTAGGCTGCTTTACGTGGCTTTAACTAGAGCTAAAAAATCTCTTTATATCACTAATTCTTTACATGATTTTGCGGGTAAATCTCCAGAAAGATTGGAGTATTTTGATGAAAGAATCGAAAAATTAGAGGATGGAACAGAAAAAATAGTAGCTCCGTTCTTGCCAGCACTTAATGTTTTGATTGGTTATAATGGAAATAGTCTCTCTAATACAATTGATCAAAGCGCTGCGCAATTTTCCGCAAATAAGCGAGCAGTGCAGGGGTTAAAGAATTATTTAGAACCATTCGTAGAAGACATCCCAGATATGCGGACTATCTATAAAGAGCGAGTAAAAAACTATCGAATGTCTGCTTCTTCGCTTACTTCTTTTATAGATATTGTAAATGCAGGTCCGCAAGAATTTTTCCGAAATTATGTGCTTAGAGCTGAGATGCAACCAGAAGATGAATTTTTGGCATTAGGGAATCTAGCTCATGCCACTTTTGAACAGGTGACCAGTAGTGGTATAAGCGATGAGGCTGCGATCGATTTTTATCTTTCTGAGCTTGAAAAGAAAGATCTGCCGATTGATCTGAAGAATAAAATACGAGAGAAGGGGCCCGCGGAATTAATGGTGGCCCTCAAAGCTTTTTCTAATATTTTAAGATCTGGCAAGGCAGAAGTAGACCTGTCGCATGAGCACTTAGTGGTCGAGGGTGTACCGGTCACTGGTAAAATTGACCACATCACGATAGACGAAGATAGTAAAACTATAGAGATCTATGATTTCAAAACTGGAAAATATCATAAAGATAAATGGCAATCCCATCCCACACTATACAAAAATATGTTGCAGCTAGGGTTTTATAAGTTACTACTTAATATTTCACCTACTTATGCAAAATATAAAATAAAAAAGGCTCATATTCTGTTCGTGAGGCCGGATAATGATGGAGAAGTGTACGATAAAATTTATGAATTCAACCCTGATGAAGAAAAAGAATTAATCAATCTAATGCAGGCAGTATATGCCGAGATTACCTCACTGAATTTCTTAGATAATCCGGAAATTTTCGTGCCAGCCAATAAAGATTTAAAAATTAAAGACATTAAAGATTTCATTGCGCTCTTGCTTGCAAAAAACACTAAAAAATAGTAAAATCTCAAACTAGTAGTACCTTAGAGTTTTTGGAGTTTAGGAAGGGAGGTGATTATATGCGCAGGATTTTTCATAGAGTCAGGTGTATCACCTGGAGCTGTCCGCGTTGCGGAAGACCTTTTACTTCAGAGATGCAAAGAGATTTACATATGCTCTCTTGTGGATCGTCGAAATTTCCTTGGCTTTCTGCCTGGCGTGTCAACTAAACTCTTTTAAAAAGGGCTCTTCTTGTAAGAGTCCTTTTGCTCTTGAAAAACAAAGTCTTTTGTGGTAAAATAGGTATTAATTATGGCAAAGAAGAATAATACGAAGCGAAAATTAGTCGGTTTGGTATCTGAAGAATCTGGTATAAGAAGTTATTATACCAAGAAAAATACTATGAATACTCCAGACAAGTTGTCGCTAAGAAAATACGATCCAGTGCTAAGAAAGCACGTGCTTTTCGTGGAAACCAAGAAAAATCTTGGTCGTAACGAAGTCAAAGAAAAGAAGCGCTAAAACACTAGCGCTCTTTTTTTAGCCTGTATTCTATATCTCTCAAGACATTCATGAAATACATGTATGATTCGTACGGCGATGCGTAAGCCGAGAAATAAGCATGAACATCGCCATCATGCCAATATTTTGTACACATAGAATATGGATGGTCTGAAGTTGTGAGATAGCGCCAATCAGAGATGAGTCTGGTATCGTTGGTGGCTATTATTTTTGAGCGCAAATCATACAAATCTTGCATAGCGCTGGTTTGCATAGAATTAGAGAGCCAGGCAGACAGATCGCGTTCGGTATCTGCCCAGGTAACAGTTTCAGGCATAGAAATTTCACCATTTGGCTCAGAGATATTGGCGGCCTCTGAAATGGTAAGAAATTTATTATCATATTCAGACAGCCATGAATTTATCAATTTATCCATAAAGTCAAATATTCCAGTGTCAGCCCATTGGTGCTCACCAAATGTCTCGAAATCCATGAAGAGATTAATTAAATTACCTTGTAGACAATCCATATCAAGCCAATTTTGGTATTTTTTGACGGTGAGTGGCCATTCTTTCCAACTATGATCAGAAAAACGGAAGGCGATATCATCGGACAAACGATAATTCTTGAGTAGTAATTTGAGGTTTTGACATCCACTAGGACGATAGACATAATTTGGGCTACGATAACCTAGAATCTTATCCCATCCTTCCGCAAGAATAACTTCATATCCCTGCGATTCCGCCCAGTGCGCTAGTTGATCATTGTAGGCAAATTCGGTATTCCTAAAGGCTCTTGGGGCGATACCGAAAAGCTGATGAATTTTGTGGGCATGCATGTATACTTGATCTTCGAATTCAGCTCGGTCATAAAAGAATGCAAGTGAATGGTAATAGGTTTCGCCGACAATTTCTACTTGGCCACTCGCTACCATACGACGAATCTGAGCAATTAAATCGGGCGCCCAAGCTTCAGCTTGCTCGAGCCAAGTACCGGTGATAGAAAAGGATACCTTGAATTCTGGATGAGCCTTCATGTTTTTTTCTAGCAGATTTAACATTGGGCGGTAACTTTTAGTTGCGACTTTTTCAAAAATACGTTGATTGGACTGTCTACCATTGTAATCATCCTGGTAATAATTGGAGTTGTTGCCAACTTCAAAAATTGAATACTGCCGATAGCGGACAGGCTGATGAATATGCAGATATAGACAAATCGCGCGCACTTTTATTTACCCTTATGTTTAACTTTATTATATACCCTCTGACACTTCTTCGCAACTTTAGACCAGGAAATTCTATTATATTCGTGACCAACATTCTCTTGCAAAGACTTTCTAAGTGCAGGGCTCTTAGAAATTGCTACAATTTCATCGGCCAGTTTATTCTCATCCCAAAAATCATATTTCATGGCCGACCAGACAACTTCCGATACGCCCGATTGGTTGGTAAGGATTAGTGCGTCGCCATGATGAGCCGCCTCAAGTGCAGTGAGACCGAAAGGTTCGGAGACTGAACTCATGACAAAAATATCCGATAAAGTATAAATATCCCTGAGTCTGGCACCACGGATAAACCCTGTAAAGACGACGTTTTTAGATATACCGAGCGTAGCTGCGAGCGAAATGAGATGATTACGCTCTTCTCCATCACCAGCAAATACGAATAACAACTTTGGATCTTTACTGATAGCTTTTGCGGCTGCTTGCATCATAAATTCCAGGCCTTTTTGAATAGTAAAACGTCCGACTGTAGATACAATGGTGTATCCTTCTTTTTTGAGATCAGTGATATATTTATATATCTGTTCGTCGCAATGATAGTCAGTCTTGTAATATGATTCATCTAGGGAGTTATAAATGACATCAATTTTTTCAAGTGGAATTTGGTATTTTTCGTGAATAATACGCTTAGTAGCTTCGGAAACTGCAATAATTTTATCAGCAAGCATCAAACCTTCTTTTTCAATTTCATGAATTAGCGGGTTTCCTACATGCATACCAGCACGGTCAAATTCAGTCGCATGAACGTGTGCGACTAGGGGCAAGCCATAGTGCTTTTTCGCCAAGACGCCTGCTTCGTAAGTAAGCCAATCATGTGCGTGGACGACGTCGGGCTTAAAATCCATTAAATATTTATCTACAAATTCTTGATAGCTTTCTTGAATGTCTCGGATTGAGAGCATATCTGGGTGGTCAATGGAAGGAATTAGTTTTTTGTGAATATCAAGTGAACTGTAAGCTCCACCACCGTATCGATGAATCGGATCAATTGGCGTAGCATTTAAAATGTGCATAAATTCAGTATTTGGATGCTTGGCAGTATAGGGGACCACAAAATCGATATCTACGCCCTGATTGGAAAGAGCACGTGCCATGTTTAGACATGCGACACCCAGGCCACCACTATTGTGGGGCGGCAGTTCCCAACCTAGCATAAGTATCTTCATCATATATTATTGTATCACAAAATTCAATAAAAAACATTAGAATTAAAAGAAAATTATGTGGATAATTTTAAATTACCTACACTGCCGACAAATAAAAGTGATAAAAAGAAAAACGGAATTATCTCGAAGAGTTTTGTAAAAGTCATAATCTTGGCAGGCAGAACAAGACGATTATATAACACGAATCTTCGATATTGCCCGCAAAGAAGCGTTCCATATCAATAATTCATATAAGGTAATTGTCTTATCTACCCTTAACAAGAATTATATCACATCATAATCACCCATCTTCTAAATTACGCATATGAATGAGTGGTGAAAAATAGGTATATTTGTTCAAAATGCACGGATATTACCATTGTTTCGGCAGGTCAAAAATAAAAGATGGTAGGATACTCATCTTGCACGGCAAGTGCGTTGTTTTGCTGGAATTATACCGCCAAAATACCCCCACCCCTGCTTTTTATTCTTAATTACCCAATATAATAATAGTCCGTATGGGATATAGACCTATCTTTCTATCTATTAACCAATTCCCCTTATGTCAATAGTGAAATTATATTTATTCAAGGCGGGAAAATACCCGCTTCTATATCTGGTGCTTAGAAAAAATAAAACAAAAAATCCTTCTCGGTTTATACTCTACTCTTACAAAAAGAAAAATACATTATAGGTGATAATGACTGGATATTTTACTTGCTGGGCACCCGCTCGTTATACATTGAGCCCAATTCACTATCTTATAAAAGACAGAAGAGTCTGTTTCTTCATTATACTTATCTAAGGCTTTCTGTCTAATGTAATCTTTTAGACCAGTAAAATACTCTCTATGGTTAATCATATCTTTGCATTGTTCAAAATCCAAATTATTGTAATCAAAATTACTTGTGTCTAATTCTAGTATTTCTTCGGCAAAATCTTTCAAGCCAGTTGGTAGCGATTCGCAGCCATTCGCCAGTATATCTGCTGTTTCCAAATATCCATCATATCTAGATATAATACTATCCACCCTAGCATTGTTCACTCGAAAACAAATAGCGGGCACAGCAAGTATCAGAAAGATTACACAGACTACTAACAAACTTTTCCAGTCAAAACTTTTCTGAGTCCTATTTCCTTTCTTCTTATTTGTCTTATGATTTATTTTGAGAGCAGAAACCTTTTTTTCTGTTTTATCATTGTGTTTACGAAGTTCTTCTTCAACTTGTTTTTTACCTTCCTCAGTATCACTTGTGAATGTCTTAAAGTAGCTCAATGCCTGCACATCTGCCGGAATATTGCTAGTGGTATTTAGTTCTATGGGAGTAGAAATTAATTCTGCCTGACTTAACAAGTTCTCATTGATTGTAGCTATAATCACCGCCACTTTGGGATGTTCTAATAAAAACTTTAATTGAACTATTTTTGGAGCTACAACCGCTTTATTATACAGGTTATCATTCTCTTTAAACTCAGTTTCGTACTTGCCTTTTGCTAAGGCTTTCTTTAGATTTTGCCGTAGAATATACGGAGCAAAAATCTTACGCTCCGCAAAGTACATCGCCACAGCAATCAATAACCCCAGAGCTCCGAAAGTTAATACGCAAATAGCGGCAACAATAAACCACAGAAGAAGACTGAATACTGGATTCGTAAAAAGTTTAATCACATATATATCGCCTAACCATCTTTTTACTAATTGCATTTCAAGATATTTACCATCCCATACGAATGCTATTGCGGTTAATAAAATAATGCCAGCAATTCCTAATAGGAGGGTACTGACATTTGAACAAAGTGGCTCCATAATTTACTCCTTTATTTTACTATTTATGGATGCCCTTAAACCTATTAGAGCACCCGCATTGGGTGTTCTAATACTCAATTCCTGCAGGAAAGCTTTCGCTTAACTGGAGCGGGTGCTCATTTTAGGAAGCGAACACTTTGCTATGCCGTTACACATAGACTTTCCTACAGATTTTGAATATTAGAACATAACTATTATAACATTTTTCGTGGTAAAAAACTAGCAATTACCGGTAAAATAAACTATAATTTACTTGATGAAGGTTGCATCTGGAACGAACGACAGTCTATGGTGGATGGTAAGAACGCTGGAAAAATTACGAACTTTAATTCTTAATGGTAGTAGCGTATTTTTTGATACTGGTTATGAATGGAAGTTCGATGGCGACACTCCGAATATTGGCGAAGTCCGTGCGTTGATGAGATTGTATGGCGGTGGCATCATTATATGTGATACTGGTCTGGAAGATAAATGTAGCTTACATTACGGATATTCGATTGAAGAGAAAGAAAAATACTACACCTCAATTTTCAGAAAAGCAATCATACTATCGATTAACGAAGTTAGGTTCAGGCAATTCTGCGAAGCATTTTATATGAACCCAGACGAAGAATTATACCGTGTAGATATAAACGCAGACAAAAATTATAACGAGATTTTCATTCGCAGTTCTTTTGGTAAAAAAATATTAGAAATCGGTGATTCTGAAGCGGCGGGATTGGCTCTCGCCTGTTTGAGATACAGCCCGAACTGCCCAATAAACAGAAATGATATGGAAAACTACGATGAAATCAAGAAATCTACCATAAATAAAACTCGTATAAATGATGTGTTCAAGGATGATATATTCTCGCCAACTACTGGCGTTCTAGCTCCATTCTTCCAAGCCAATAAAGATTCGGCACTATTCTTTAGTAGTAGAAATCTCACAAAAGAAGAACTAAATGTTCTTTTATCACATAAGAAAATTAGAATAAGTTCCGAGATTTAGCGAAATACACCAATTAGATTCCCGGCATTTTTCGATGTCGGTAATTTTGTGGTCTATCAATGTTTTAATTGCTCCAGAAGCACGGGCGACCAGAGTTCCGTCCAAGCTTCAAGAACTCTCTTTTAATAAAACTAATTATGAAAGGAGAGAAATATGACTTTGCTATTCGGTAAATATCGTATTACCTCTTATACCTACGGGTATAAAGTATCAAAACAAAAAGGAAAGCTTTGGAGCATATTATCCTATCACGACACTCTAGAAGACGCCTTTAATACGCTTCTTGAACATCGTGTGCGAGTGGATACAAAAGATTTTCTAGTCGATTTTCTAGACGCCAATAATTTCCAAGCACAAAAAGATTCCCTGCTCGCAGAAATAAAAAAGATAAAAAGCGAAATGGAAGAAGCTTATGGAAAAAGATAGTATTATACCAATTCGAGCAAAAGTGTATAGTGTGGATGAAAAAGGAATCGGACTGAGATGTTTAGTGAATGTAGCTCTAGGTAATTTTATGTACATCAATTCGGTTGGCGTAATGCCAGACAAAAAACACACCAACGAGCTTTACATATCAATGCCTAGCTGGTCTAGAAATGGGAAAAGAAAACCTTATATTGAGTTTCCCGATACTGCTGGCAACAACTTACTGAAAGCAATAAGCGAAGCGGCAATATCTGCCTATAAAAAATACGAAAACAATAAAAGCCTACACGAATACGGAGATGTGTCCTATGTGAAGGTCGATAGGCTCTACGATATTGCACCAAGATTCTGTGAAGATGTGCCTGACGATATTCCAGAAGACTTTGATGAAGGTAACCTAGAGTTTCCGCCAGAGTTTCAATAATATCGTTTCTTAACAACCAATCATTTTAAAGGAATAAACTATATTCCTATGTATATTAACTATATTTTTATATATATAGCTATATAGATAAATTACTTTTAAAATAGATTTTACAAAGGTGAATCATATGGATTCTCAAACCAATTACAGTTCATTAAAAAAACTACTTGAAGTTTCAAATCCAGAGAAAACCATAACCGATATTCAGGCTAAACAAATCGGTAAGTTTCTCTTGAACCTCTATAATTTAAACCGCTAATGTGGTATAATTAAAGAGCAGACAATTCATTATTACTGATTAGATGGCTCTAAAGCCGTCTGGAAAACAATTTTTATCTAATCGGTAGAATTGTCTGCACCCAGACGGCTTTTGAGATGTATTAAAAATCAATTTAGAAAGGATGATTATGAGTAATTTTAAACAAAAAAACGGGGTAATTCTCGCCCGTGTTTCATCAAGGGCACAGGAACTCGAAGGCTATTCGCTAGACGCCCAACTCAAGTTCCTGCGGGCATACGCCAATAAGAATAATATCAAAATAATTAAAGAATACAAGATTGCCGAGTCTGCTTCAAAGGCTAGTGAGCGACGAGCGTTCCACGAATGTTTAACTTTTATTAAGAAAAACAAATCCGCCAACTGCCTTCTAATTGAAAAAGTAGATAGAGCCTTACGGAATCTAAAAGACTTAGCAAAGTTTGATGAATGGGTGTCGGATTCAAGCGAACACGAAGTACATTGTGTCAAAGACAATATGGTTATCGACCAAAAATCTCGTTCGCAAGATAAGTTTATGTGGGGTATAAAAGTTCTAATGGCAAAAAACTTTGCCGATAACTTAAGCGAAGAAGTCAAAAAAGGACAGATGGAGAAGCTAGCACAAGGTTGGCTACCTAATAGACCGCCAATTGGCTACAAAACCATTAAAGAAGATGGTAAAAACATCCATATTTTAGATGAAGAAATTGCTCCACTTGTCAAAAAAACCTTTGAAACTTACGCTAAATCGGGCGAAACAATCTTGTCGGTGATGGACAAGGCTAGAAAATGGGGATTGAAAACCTTAAATAATCGGGAAATGACAAAAACTTGCCTAGATAAAATGCTAGACAATAAGTTCTACATTGGAGTTAATGTCTGGAATAATGTAGAATATGCAGGAGCACAAGAAAAACTTATCTCCGATGAATTATGGGAAGCAGTTCAGATAAAGAAGCACGGTGGGAGTGCTTCTAAACCCAAGTTTAAAAAGCATAATGCCCTCTTTCGTGGCTTAATCCGCTGTTCGGAGTGTGGGAAATTGATAGTTTGGCAAAAACAAAAAGGTCGTTATTATGGGAGATGTAATAAATCCTGCGGAAACCATCCATACGCTCGTGAAGATGGTATTTTAGACGCATTTAAAGGGCTTACGAGCCGTTTCAAAATGAAAAACGATAAAGTATATGACTGGATTTCCGATTCCATTGTAGGCTACGCTAAAAGCGAAAATGACAAAATCCGTGAAGAGCGTAACGCTATTCAAAATACACTAAAACGTGAGAAAACCAAGCTTGAAACACTATACGATGATAAACTGGACGGAATTATCAGCACCGATGACTATATGAATCGTTCATCCAGACTAAAAATCAGAGTAAAAGAGCTAGAAAATGACTTAAAAAAGTACGATGTTTCCATTGAATCAGTTTCAGAAGTGGCAATTAAGCTAGTTACGATTTGCAGACAAATAAATAAATGTTTTGATAGTGGAGATAATGATATAAAACGAGAAATAATTGAGTTTGCATTTAAAAATCCAGTATGGGATGGAGAGAAACTTACGGCAGAGCTCTCTGAATGTGCCGAATTAGTTCTATCTTTTGCCGAATCAGTTGATTCGGGAATTATAAAAGTCGAACCACCGTCTGACCCCTGTAAAAAAGACCCTTTGGGGTCTTCTTGTTGTGTTTGGCAGGGGTGGCAGGACTTGAACCCACGACACGCGGTTTTGGAGACCGCTGCTCTACCAACTGA
>JAUMXO010000007.1 GCA_030529135.1 Candidatus Saccharimonadota bacterium
GGCAGGACTTGAACCCACGACACGCGGTTTTGGAGACCGCTGCTCTACCAACTGAGCTACACCCCTAGGTGCCTGAATACATTTTAGCACAATTGGTGTTATAATAAAAGTATGGAGCTCAGGCGTCGGAATAAAATCAGGATCCATATTGTTGTTTTGGCGGTTTTATTTACATTGCTTGGTGTGCTGCTATTTTCTTTAATCGGAGTCTTAATGGCTTCCGATATAATTGCAGCTGAGGCAAAAACGGGGAAAGAAAACGTGGAATGCGATTTTTGCGCGGAATTAGTGGAACAAATTAGACAAGAAGAAGAGGCGGCAAAGGCGGCAGAGAGGGCTAAAAAACTTGCAGAGGCACGCGGAGTGATCTATTTAACTTTCGACGATGGACCCGGCGATTTTACTAATGCCCTTTTAGATATTTTAGATAAATATGAAGTGAAGGCTACTTTCTTTGTAACTGGACGCGGTGATGACGCAGTAATCAGACGCGAGGACGAGGAAGGGCATACCGTGGCACTTCATACCTGGTCGCATAACTATGCATACATATATGCAAATACAAATAATTATTTTGCAGATCTCTCGCAAGTGGCCGAAAGAGTAAAAAATATTACCGGAAAAGACATTAAGTTGGTGAGATTTCCAGGGGGAAGCTCTAACCTAGTGTCAAGACGTTACGATGGCAAAACCAAAATCATGACCACTCTATCCCGCGAGTTAGAAGCAAGAGGCTACCAATATTTTGACTGGAATGTAGATTCAGATGATGCTGGGCGAGCTAATTCTTCTGATACCGTATACACAAATGTAGTTACGCATCTTAAAGATGGACCAAACGTAGTTTTACAGCACGATATCAAGCCATATTCTGTGGAAGCGGTCGAGCGAATCATTCAGTATGGCAACGAGAATAATTTTGTATTTGATAAATTAGAACTTGACTCCCCCACAGTTCACCACTCGCTAAATAACTAAAACTTGCATTCATTATTTTTTTTGTGATATAATGGATTTTATATGGAAGGTAATAAGTCTAAACCAAGAGCTTTACTCGTTTTCGGAGCGCCGTGTAGTGGAAAGTCGACTTTCAGCGATAAATTTGCAGAAAGGTTTGATTTGGCAGTCTATGATTTCGATGAGCTGAAGGCCAAATATCGTTTGACCAGAAAAAATATATTATTAATTATTAAATTAATCGCACGCACTGGTAAGACTATTATTATTGAGGGTGGTTTGTCTACCGAAAAAGATCGTGAAGAGATCCGTAATTTACTAAGGGCTGCTGGCTATGAACCGTCTCTTATTTGGATTCAAACTGATGTTACTACCATTCGTAATCGTTTAAAACTTCGTTATAAAACCGTGTCAAAAGCTAAAGAGGTTTACGATTCTGAAGTGAGCGCGATGGAAGCTCCTTCTGAATTAGAATATCCAATTATTTTATCTGGTAAGCACACTTTTGAAACTCAGACCAAGCACGTTTTGGCTGGGCTTGCTGAAGTAGTAAAATAGAGGCTTCCCAGTGATATTCACTGACGATGAATTTGGTGAAGTAGTAGTAAGAAAAAATGCCTGGTCTAGAGGGATAAAATTTTCCGTCTCTACTTCGGGCAGACTTTCAATGTCGGTACCTAAAAATACGCCAAATTTTTTAATAAAAAGATATTTGAAATTAAATCGTGAGACCATCAAGGAAAAGTTGCCAGTGAGAGATCCTGCTTCACAAAAAACCCGGGACTATCAAAAAAGAATTTTAATGAAAAAAGCCCGTGAATATTTGCCTTACAGACTAGAATATTATGCGAAATTATATGGCTACTCTTATGACAAATGTCGTCTGACCCATGCCAATACTAGATGGGGAAGTTGTTCATCTAGAAAAACAATTTCTTTAAATATTGGACTCATGAAATTGCCGGTGCAACTAAGAGATTACGTAATTTTACATGAATTAGCACATCTTAATCACATGGACCACTCAAAAGCTTTTTGGACAGAAGTAGGTTCGCATGATAAAAATTATAAATCTCATGATAAAAAATTAAAAATGTTTAGTCCTGGAGTATGATTTTTTATTAAACCTCTACCATTTTCATTTAGCTTATGCTACAATTAAACAAAAGGAGGTGTAGTGGAGCTAAAGCGCGGACATGATTGGCGTAGGCTTGTGAGCATACTTTATGTGTTGGCTTTTTCTGTGTATCTAATTATCGGCCTCCAACCAGTCGAGGCTAGAAATTATGATATTTCTGGTGAGGTAACCATTCCTAGTATTAACCTTAATTCTGCCGTAACCACACTCACTTTAAATAACAATCGTCTAGATACACCGGATACGATTGTTGGGAGTTATTCTAGAAATAATAAAATTTTCTTAATCGGCCATTCTTCTACGGTTTTTAAAAACCTCCACCTAGTGAAGCTAGGTGATGTAATTTATTATAAAAACAAAATTTATAAAATTATCGGAACGGAAACTTTAGCAAAATCACAAATTGATATGAATGAAATACTTACACCTACTAAGCAAAATACCCTAGTAATCATGACTTGCGCTGGTGAAGATCTTGGTGGTGGTGATGCCACACATAGATTAATCGTAACGGCAGTTGAAAAATAAATTCTAGATTTTCTTTAGTGACACCGCAAATCCGCCACCTGGCGCCATGTAAATATCTAGACTGTCGCTTCTGCCGACATGTTTTTCTAGTATATTGATGCCGAATGGGTTGTCGCGAAAATGGGCGTCTTCAGAATCCGTATAAATAGTAGCATAGTAGCTGCCCTCATCTAGAAAATCTAGATTGACATGAACTCTCCGCCCAGTACCATTTGTAACTCCGCCAATATACCAATTTGGCGTATAACGATCTTTCCTCGCTACTATATAATATTCGCCAATTTCACCGGCTAGCGGCACGCTACGTTCAAAATTTGTAGGGACTTCGCGAATAAAATTAAACACCTTAGGGAAACGTTCTTCGTAAATAAACGGACGATCTGCCGCCATCGCCATACCCGAATAGATTGTGACAAAATATGCAGCTTGACGAGCTAGAGTAGTAGAAATGCGTTTGACGCTATTTTTGATATCAAAAATCCCATTAGTATAGTCCATGCCGCCAGACAAAAGCCGAGTGTATGGCAATAGACAGGCGTGAGAAGGCTGCAGAGCGCCGCCCTCATACTCTTGACCGCGTGCACCCTCGCGAGATAAAAGATTTGGCCAAGTGCGTTCGATACCCGTGCCTTTAATCGGTTCATGAATATCGAGACAGATTTTTTTCTTAGCTGCAAGCTCGACGGTTTTCTGATAGTGTTTGACGCCGAGTTGGGAATGATGATATTCACGACGCCCATTGATCGTAATCATACTTCCAGCGTAACCAGTTTTTATATAATGGACGTTGTTAGCGGCGTAATAATTATAGGCATCTTCTAATTGATTTTCGTAATTATCAATAAAACCGACGGTTTCGTGATGGCCAACGATTTCGATATTCTTTGCGGCAGCATAGCGTGCGACTTCTGGTAAATCAAAATCTTTTGTGGCGACGGTAAATTTATTATTGATGCCATTTTCAAGCCAATCACCTTCCCAACCTTCATTCCATCCTTCAATAAGAAGGCCTTTTATACCAAGACGTACTGCGGCATCGATATATTCTTTGGCGTGGGCGGTAGTAGCTCCATGACGTTCACCGGGCGCCCATGTCCATTCGCCGACATACATAGCCCACCAAATGCCGATAAATTTAAGAGTTTCTACCCAACTAAAATCTTCCGATGGCGGATCGTTTAAACAATACATCGTACGATTCGTCGTCAGTTCGATAGCGGAGTTTGCAATCATAACTAATCGCCACGGGGTTTGAAATGGCAGGTTAACATGAGCTTTGCTACCATCAGAAAGTGGCGTAATGTCAGAAGAAAGGATTTGGTCGTGATTTAATTTAATAGTCATGGAACCATAATCGTACAAGGCTGCCTCGTGAATCGATAGATAAAAACCGTTTGGAGTCTTGATAGTCAGGGGTGTATGGACAGAATTTTTAAGATCATATACGGTGCAGCGTTCGTAATTATATTCATAACGATCAGGTTGATAAGCCGGAATTTGCCAAACGGAGGCATTTAAATCAATATTAAATTCTGTCAATTCATCTTTGATGACGACTTGACTAAACTTTGGTTGAGGCGGAATTTCGTAGCGAAAAGCCACTGCATTATCAAAAACCCGAAACCGTATCGTATAAATACGATGGGCTTTGCTAGCTTCAGCTAGATAAAAAACACCTTCTGTATACGTATTGTTAATATACCGATCTTCGCCCCATAGCATTTCAATCATTTCTTGATGGCGACTACTGCGACTACGGATTAATTTAAGACGGTTATGTAAAGGCTCTTCACCGCTAATGGTAATGTCTAAACGAGATCTTTTAACAATTGGTTTGTTATCTCTAGTGACGTCATAAAAAACTTGGCTATTTTTTAAAATAAACTGGCATTTCGTTCTGCCATCAGGAGAAAAAATAGTTTTTTCGGCTTCGTCTTTTTGGAACCATTTTACCCACCACGTCATGTTTTTATTATATCATATCGTGATATAATATGAGTATGGGAAGACGACGAAAAACTGGATTAAAAATTTTCTTAGGTTTAATAGGGTTCGCAATTGTGTTTGTGGGTGTATTTTTTGGAGTACAGTTTTTTACTAAAACTGGATTTTTCAAAATTCCGGGGGTAGTTTATTATGATGATAGTTTGAGTTCCGAAGAGAGAACGATACTAGAAGATATTTTTACGAAAGACGTAGTGCTGGATAAAGACGTACATATAAGTGCTCGTAATTCTTTAGAACTTGGATTGATACCGAAAAATGAATTCTTATATAATATATATCTACCCGTGACAGACTTTTATAGTTCCGAGACTGATTTATCCGTAGAGACAGTAGCGGAAGCTTTTGATAGTGGTTTTCAGGAAACCAATAATTTTTCTTTGATACCTTTTTCGGACTTAGATTTTTCCAAGAAGCTACTTTCTCTAAACGGTAAATATTATCTCGACGATTTTAATGAAGGCGGAATATATAGAGTCATTAGTTTTGAATCCGAAAAATATGACGAGGAAATTAAACCACTAGTAGCAGATAAATTAACCAAAACTTTTCCGACAAAAGATACCGTTTTAACTTTCGCACAAACTGGCGTAACCGCACTTTCTAGGCGCATGAACACTAGACTAAATACCGTGGGTGGTGATGCGACTTATTTTGCAGCTGAGATTGGGCCATTTTTGTCCGCATTTGATATTACACATACCTCCAATGAATCGTCTTTCACTGACTATGCTTCTGGATCTAATATTTGCTCTGATAAAAGATTTATCGACACTCTAACTACTATCGGTCTAGATATAGTGGAGTTGACCGGTAATCACAATCAAGATTGCGGTAACCAGGCTGCGATAGATACAATTGATACTTATATCGAAAAAGGTATTGATATCGTGGGTGGTGGCAAAAACGCCGATGAAGCCAAAAAACCGCTGGAACTTTCCAAGAAAAATACTAACATTACAATGTTAGCTTTTAATCAATCTACTGGTGGGGCAACACGTGGAAATACTCCAGGTGCTAATCAATATTACGAGGAAGTGGCCGCTGAGCAGATTAGGGAAGCGAAAGCTAGAGGGGATTTGGTGATTGTAGATATACAATATTATGAATGTAGTGCCTATGCTTCCTCCTACGAAGATCCAATTTGCGATGCAGCTGATTCATCGGCGGGAGATCAGATAGGATTTTTTAGACACTTGATTGATCTTGGTGCAGACGTAGTAGTGGGGACTAGCGCACATCAGGCTCAGACTTTTGAATTGTATGGTGATGGAGTAATTTATTACGGCTTGGGTAATTTGTTTTTTGACCAGACCGACTGGCCTGGAACTACTAGAAGTTTAGTATTATCGCATTATTTCTATGAGGGTAAATTATTGCAGACTAAACTTGTTGGCACTGTATATGGAAATGATATGCAGACCAAGCTGCTGGATGCTGACACGATGAAGTGGTGGATTGAGAGATTAGTGAAGGTGAGGCCGTAATCCGCTGATTTAGCCACTTGTCATTATTATACCGCTCGTGATATAATAATATACATTAAAGGAGGTTCTTATGAATTTTATTCATGTTTTGGTTATTGCAGTAGCAATACTAACAATCTTGGCTGCCGTCGCTTTAGTGTTTGGCAGTTCCAAAACTGAACGTACGCATAGCTTGTCTTTCTTCGTAGCCGCGATTGGTGAAGTTATTTGGGCAGTTTCCATTGCAATATTTTTATCGCTCGGAAATAGCGAATTTGATGCTAGAATTGCTCCGTGGTTAGTGAAAGGAATCTATATTGGCGCAATCATTATGGACTCTGCAATTCTTGCTTATGTTTCCTGGAAATACCGATGGGGGAAAATATTAACAACTCTATTTTCGATTACAGGAATTGCGCTTGCAACGATATTTATTTACGATCCTTCAATTCTGTACTCCGAAATAATTCTGACTGGAGATTCACCATCGGTCAGTATTGATACTAGCAAGTGGTTTTATTACGCCTACATAATATATTTTTGCCTTTTAATCCCCTCCTTTTGTTTATCACTCTTTTATAGAATTCGCCACACCTCAGACAAAAAAGCTAAGCGTGGATATCTATTCTTTTTGATAGGCTTAGCGGTGGCTGGTGGACTATCTGGCGTATTTGATTTAATTATGCCACTCAGTAGATATGATTTAATTTGGGTAGGACCACTCGCTATTGGATTAATTATTCTTGGTTTTTATTTTGCAATCCTAAAATACAAAATGGTACCAATGAATGCTTCCTGGCTTAAAACTTTGTCATCTGTCGTAATCATAAGCGGTGCATTTATATCTTATCTCTTAATTTTTCATTTAGTGTTTATTGCGCTCTTCAAAGTGCCAACTCCGTCTTATCAGGTAGTGCTTCTGAATTTTATCATGATTGCAATTGTGCTCTTACTGATGCCAGCGTTCTCGGAAATTATTGATTTAACTAAATCCCTTATTTCGACTAAACAGATAGATCTCCCATATATAGTAAAGAAGATTTCCGTAATAGACGGGAAAAAATCCACTTTGAAAGAAATTTCATCGTTCTTGGCTGAGCATATGCATTTTTCTTATATAGGTTTTATTATTGATGGCAAGTTTTATGTTGCAGATGACTGCAAAATCTCCGCAGAAGTTATTAAAGAAATCGAGGAAATGCCAATTCCGCAACATGGTGCATGGCAAAATACTTCTTCGCTAAAAAACTCAGCGATAAAAGATTTTAATATTTCTCGTATTGCAGTGTTAACTGGCTCTAATGGCGAAGTAATTGGGCAAATGATATTCGGGAAATCTGATGTCAAATCTTCTCTTGACAATAAAGAGCTGGCGAAGATCATGATGATAGTTAGTTTAATAGGGGTTATTATTGAAGATGGCGGCCGCAGCAACTCTTAAACACACAAAGATGACAATCTTGTTATCCGTAAATGCAGCTGCTATTTTGATTGCTGGAGTTTTAATAGCTGGAGCAATTTTCTTAAATGGCGGATTAGATTTTAAGGTGGTAGGTGAACGCACTGATGAAGTTAACGAGTCCATCGATCAGGCTGCTCTTATTGACGCAGAAAGCAACAGTGAAACAGAACTAACTGAAGCTCAAAAAAATTATGTCACCTCTGTACATACTAATGAAGGAATGGATTCTGAGCCGGTGCCGGATGGAGAGCTTTGGGCGGGTGATTCAATCATTTTATACCAAACCGCCAATATAGATATTTGCGTAGGAGGCGACTTGCAGAATTTAGGCGATATGTACTGGCAAACTAGTAACACCGACGTGATATCGGGCTTTTATCCTTCTGCTAGAACATGGCTCGGGTATTCATCAGATACGTGTAGATTTCCAATCGTGAAAGGGGTAGGAAAAACCACCATTACTGCCGGTACTTACGATGGTACTAGAAGAGATAGTATAGACGTAATAGTACTAGAAGTGCCTATGGATAAATGGAAGTATGAAGTTCTCTCTCTCGTCAATCAAGAGAGGGTTAGAAATGGACTTTCAAAATTGACCTGGGGTGATACCTGTGCTGATGCCGCGGAAATAAGGGCAGAGGAAATCGTACAACTCTACTCACATACCCGTCCTGATGGTAGCTCTTGGGATACTGCTTGCGTAGAGCCAAGTGATAACTATATTGCATACACTGAAGGTGAAAATTTGGTAGCAGGTAATTCTGCGGTTTCACCAGAAACAGCAGTGGCAGCCTGGATGAATTCCGAAAAGCATCGTGAAAATATTTTAAATCCTAATTATACTAAGCTTGCAATAGGTTTTCATTTCGATGAAAACACTAAATATAAAACCCATTGGTCACAATACTTTTCAAATTTCTAGCCATATTCTGGACATTAAAAAGCCCACATTTAAGTGGGCTCTTTTTTTGAGGGGGGTGGGTTTAAACTTTCTGCAATGTTATCATGACTGACGAGGGATGCTGATTATACGTATCCAACGTATATTCGGCGGAAAATTTTATGCCATTGTTCCAGAGCTTTTTCCGAACTGACTCTACAGTCTCGATTGCGATAGTAGAGCTGCTAAACAACTCCATCTTAGGCCAATCAAAAATACTCATGCTACGTCTTAAATATGGGCAATCGAGCTGATAGTCAAAGAAGAAAACACCGTTCTTGATCAAAAGCTGATAAATAGCTGGAATTATCCTCTCCGAGAATACCTCAATTGGTATATAGGAGGCGACGCCTCCTAAAACAACCAGGTTGGCATTGCTGCAATTTGGATTAACCAATTCTTCCGCTAAATTCCCATGTTTGAAGTGTATATTACACTCAGATTCGAGAGTCTCTTTGTTGACACCAAACAGCTCTCCAGGATCAATCGAAAGATCTGAATCAAACGCGTAGATAGCCTGCCAAGCTTTTTCTCTAGGATCATACCCATGCCATCTCGCCCAAGCCAGTCTCCCGGCGCCATAGTCTACTACTTTAGTGTAAGAATGGTTCTGTTCACTAATAATAGTAGCAAGGTCGGCAACGTGAAGCTGACGTTCACGATTATAGACGAAAGTTGGATCATTCCTGACAAATGGGACAATCGGATCATTGGAATCTAATATCTGAAGATCCCAAACCCCGCAAAGATCCGCACCAGCACCATAAGCCATTTCCAGAGCTTTAGATGGCGAAGTAAAAACAGAGATCAGCCACGGAAAGAAGTAGTCTGATCCAGCACCGTTATAATCCAGTGTGAATTGTGCTAATCCAGGATTCTTAATGATCTTTGGTCCAATGATCCCCCATATATCGTCAAGGAGAGCTACGTCTATGTCCGAATGACTCGAAAAAAAGATATTACGGATATCCTCGACAACCTTCTCATCTGTGGCTCCTATGCTTGCACTATTTATATCCACATACTTAGAGAACTCATCTGTTCTCATGGCAGCTGTTCTTTCGACTGGATCAAAAACACTACGAGTTCTTATCATAAAACCACCTCCTTTTAAGCTACTCCACCCCTTCATTATATTATACCACATCTTTTGTTAAAAGTCTATGGCAAAATGGTGGTATAATAGTTATATATGGGTGTGGGAAAGACCAAGAAAACATCTAAACAATTTAAATGGGCGGTCTGTCTTATTATTTTTCTTTTTTGCATAGTTATTGGTTTTGAGGCTGCTTTTGGCTGGAGTATCCTCTCCTACTTAAATTCTCCTAAAACCGAAGTCGCTTATAATGTTACTGAGGAGCAGCCAGACCCACCACAAATAGACCCTGTGGTAGAAGAGCCGCCTGAGGAAATTGATTTTCAGTCCGTAGTAGATAGCTGGGTTACTGCCACGAGAGGAAATAAAAGTATAATGATATATGATCTAGCTCTAAAACATGTGGTAGGAGCCTACAATGTCGAAAGTGACTATAGTATCGCATCTCTATATAAATTATTCGTGGTTTATGAAGGATATAGGCGAGTTTCTAATGGTGAATGGGATGGTAGTTCCCAGGCTGGTTACACCGGAAAAACTATCATAGAGTGTCTAGATCTCGCCATCAGAGAATCAAATTCAGATTGTGGCGAAACTTTATGGAGTATGATAGGACGTGGTACATTAGATGATATTATCGCAAACGAATGGACAATCGTAAGCTCAGCTATTTCTAAATTGGTTTCTAACCCAAATGATATTATGCTGATGATGAAAAGATTTTATGACCATCCAGATTTTAATAATCAAGAGCTTCTAAGCAGGATGTGGGATTCTTTCCTAAACCAACCAGTCACAGAATATGATTGGCGACAAGGACTGCCAAGCGGCTTCTCAAAGGCTTCAGTATATAATAAGGTGGGTTGGAACTATCTTCCAGATGAGGAATATTGGGAAATTTACCATGATGCCGCGATTGTCAAATTTCCGCTTGAAAATGGCAAGACTAGAGATTTTGTTGTAGTAGTAATGACTAATGAGATCGATTTTAGAAATATTCGCAAATTTGGTGAAATGCTGGAAGAAAAATTTTATGAGGGAAAAATTTAATATTTTTTTAAGGTTTTGAATATATACTATGGATATGGACGAAAAAGTATTTGACCGAATTGAAAAGAAGTATTTAATAGATACTGCTACCAAAAGAAAAATTTTAACCGTTATTAAAGGACGCATGGAAAAAGATGAATATTTCAAGTCTGAGATTTTTAATATTTATTTTGATACCGAAAATTTTGATCTAATAATTAAATCAATCGAAAATCCAGATTTCAAAGAAAAGTTTAGAGCCCGTGGCTATGGTGGATATAATAAGGTTTTTTTGGAAATTAAAACCAAAATGAAGTCTACTGGATATCGCATCGGCCATAAGAGAAGAATCTTACTTACTCATAAAGATTTCCTTAAATTTTTAAATGGAGAGAATACTGCGACCGAACTAGTTAGTAAAAATTCAAACGATCAAACCGAGCTTCAAATCGCAAAAGAGATAGATTATTTATTATCTCGTCTTAATCTAAAACCTCAAATTTTGGTTTATTATAATCGAGAAAGTTATATCGGCGAGAATAATCTAAGAATTACTTTTGATGAAAAACTAAAATATCGTGATAAAGATTTAAAGATCGTGAAAAAAGCTAGCGATAAACTCTATTTTAAAGATGAAAAAAATATTATAATGGAAGTAAAGATGCAGGGGGTTATGCCATTATGGCTAGTGGACACTTTATCAAAAAATAAAGTATATTCGGTACGTTTTTCAAAGATTGGTAAAATATACGAACTAACAAGAAAGGAGAAAAATGTTTAATAGTATATTTGATTCAAGTACAGCGGGAATGGATATCCAAACCGCTTTGATTGCTGCAGGAGCTTCGCTCTTGATGGGGCTAATACTTGCGGTATCTCATAAAATATCTTCGAGGCATACTACTAAAGGTTTCTTAGTCACTTTGACAGTCCTGCCATTGCTTGTCATGGCTGTAATGATTATGATAAACGGCAATCTTGGGACCTCTATCGCAATTCTTGGCGCCTTCTCTTTGATTAGGTTTCGTTCCATTCGTGGCAATGCCAGAAATTTATTGTCTATTTTCTTTGCGATGATGATTGGTCTTTCTGCGGGAATGGGACATGTAATGTTTGGCGCCATTATCACTATCATTGGCGTAGTCGCCATGATATTCTTTTCTTGTACACCTATTCTTGAGCCCAATAAAAAAGAACGGGTATTAAAGATTGTAGTACCGGAGGATATGGATTATACAGAAATCTTCGACGACGTGTTCAAAAAGTATCTTTCTCGCGCCGAGCTAATAACTTCAAAAACCATAAATATGGGAAGTTTATACGACTTAACTTATAACGTAAGATTGAAATCGGGCATTAAAGAAAAGGATTTAATGGACGATATAAGAGTGAAAAATTGTAACCTAAGAGTTTCACTTAGTCAACCGATTCAAGAAGAGGAGCTTTAATGTCTAAAGATTTTTGGATCGGAGGTATATTAGCCGTTGTCATAATTAGTCTTGCGGTATTTTTGAACCTAAATTATAACCATAATGATGATTTGTCGGCTAATATATCCACTTCGATTGATATCGATAATGGTGATTCAAAAATTGAATGGGAGCATTACTCTTCCTACGACATTGAGTTAAACGATACTTATAATATTGTTTCTTCCGGGACCTATCATTTTACGGGAACCCTTAATGAGGGAAGTATTATAGTAAAAGTTTCCGCAGAATCAGTGGTAAAAATTATACTCGATAATGTAACAATAAAAAATTCTACTGGGCCGGCAATTGCTTGTTATGGTGGTGATGACCTCGTAATCGAGCTAAAAGGCGAAAACTACATTGAGGATGGTGGTGAATATGATGCGAGGTGGGACGAAGATATAAAAGGCGCAATTTATTCCAAATCCGATCTAACTTTTCAAGGAACTGGTAGTATGACTTTGCTCGCTAATTATGAAGATGGGATTGTAGGCAAAGATGATCTTAAATTTAATGGTGGCACCTACAAAATTACCGCTTCAGATGATGCTATCAGAGGAAAAGATTCGGTATATATAAAAGATGGCGATTTTACGATCGAGAATAAAGGGGACGGAATAAAGTCCACTAATGAAACCAATATTACGAAGGGTTTCGTCCTGTTAGAAAGTGGTGATATCAGAATCAGCAGCGGTGATGATGGAATACACGCTTATAGAACTTTAATTATAGATGGCGGCGAACTCCAAATAGAAAAAAGCTATGAAGGTTTAGAAGCCCAAAAAATTTCGATTAATAATGGCGAGGTTACAATTGCGGCCAATGACGATGGAATTAATGCTAGCGGCGGAACTACCACAAATGCCAACCGCCAAAATCCCTTCAATGCTGACGAAAACTGCGTACTGTTAATTAATGGTGGCGAGCTTTATGTTAATGCGGCAGGCGATGGTCTAGACTCGAATGGATGGATTTATATAAATGGCGGCAAAGTAATTGTGGATGGTCCGACAAATAATGGCAATGGCGCACTAGATTTTGGTGCTGGTATCGCAATGAATGGCGGTTTTGCGGTTGCCATAGGTGCGAGCGGAATGGCGGAAAATCTGGGTAATACATCTTCTGTAAACAACGTAAGCATCTATTTTAGCTCTACTTTACCAAAAGAAACTGCAGTAGAAATCAAAAATTCAGCCGGTGAAACTATTATTTCCCATACCTCCGCGAAGCCTTTTAGCCATATGGCAGCTGGGACTACTAATTTTGAAAACGGAGAGACATATACCATATATGTAAATGGTGAGGTGTATGAATCGTTTGAGATATCTGATGTTTTAACTGTAATTGGTAGTGGTGGCAATAATTTTCAAATGGGTGGTCCTGGGCAGAGAGGACGAAAATGAGAATTCTCTATGTAGAGGATGAAAAATTCTTAGCCGAAGCGGTTATTCACGTCTTAAAAAATCATAAAATTATGGTAGACTGGGCTTCTGATGGTAACGAAGGACTAGACCTCGCGCTCAAACCGAATTATGACGTGATAGTACTTGACATCATGCTACCGAGTCTTTCTGGCCTGGAAATTCTTGCTACTATTAGGAATCGCAATATTAAAACGCCAGTGATAATGTTGTCTGCTTTAAATGAGGTAGAAGATAAAATTAAAGGCTTAGAGACGGGCGCGGATGATTATTTGGCTAAACCATTTAAAACCGCCGAACTAATCGCGAGACTAAACGCCTTAACCCGTAGACCGCCGATCGCAGAGATCAAGTTTTTGGATTTTGGCGATTTAAAATTAAACACCACCGATAGAACTCTAAATGGTCTGGAATTAACCGACAAAGAATCTGAAATTCTAACTATGCTAATGAAAAGTCCAAACCTTGCTGTCACGAAATCCCAAATTCTTGCGCATGTATGGGGCGCCGATTCTGAACATGACGAAAATTATGTAGAGGTATACATGAGCTATCTAAGAAAAAAAATAAAGCACTTGAGCTCCAAAGTTAAAATCAAAACCGTCCGTGGACTCGGTTATAAATTGGTGGAGGAATAGTATGTTTAAAAAACTTCGCAATAAACTAATCTTGATTAACCTTGGGATTACGACGCTAATAATCATGATAGTCTTTACGATGATTTACTTGATTTTTACGCGTTCGGCAGAAAATCGCCCACCCAAGATGCCTCAGGATAATTTTAACAGCGAAGTTGATAGTGAATGGGAAAAAATAGTTCAATCGTCAATAAGAGAAGAAAAGGAAATCGCAGCAAGAGAACTTCTAATCACTTTAATAGTTTCTGGAATAGCGATTGAGATCGTAGTGGTACTGATTTCTTATTTTATGGCGGAAGAAGCAATCAAACCAGTTAAGGAATCTTACGAAGCACAAAAGATTTTTATTGCTAATGCTTCGCATGAAATCAAAACACCGCTCGCAGCTATTTCTGCAAATCTCGAAGCTGCGGATATCAAAAACAATAAATGGATTTCTAATATTGAAATTGAAACCGATAAATTAGCTCGGCTCAATACTGAGCTCTTAACGCTCGCTAGAACTGATCTGAACCACAAAATTACTTCTTCTGAAGTGGATTTAGGGAAGAAAATAAATAAAATTTTGGATAGTTTTGAACCGAGACTAAAAACTAAAAAATTAATTCGTAAAATTGATAGTAGTCTAAAAGCAAAAGTCAATCTAGATGATTTTGAACAAATTTTATCGATTTTGATAGACAATGCTATTAAGTATTCTGACTCCAGGATTATCGTAACTTTAAATGATCATCGATTGAAAGTAGAAAACGACGGAGAGAAAATACCGTCAGACAAGATTAAGTATATTTTCGATAGATTTTATCAGGTAGATAAGAGCACTGATGGTGTGGGACTAGGACTTTCTATCGCCAAATCTTTGGCGGACCGAAATAATTACAAAATATCCGCAAAATCAGATAATCTAGTTTCATTTGAGCTAATTTTTTGATATAATAATATACAATGTTAGAGCTTAAGGGAATTGTTAAGGTCTACACTGTTGGTGGTGTAAAACAAAAAGTCCTAAAAGGGCTAAATTTGAATTTCCGTGAATCAGAATTCGCAGCGATTTTGGGGCCTTCTGGCTCAGGCAAAACTACATTGTTAAATATTATAGGTGGACTAGACGAATATAATGATGGTGAATTAAAAATTAATGAGGTATCAACCAAAGATTTTAAGGATAAGGATTGGGACGCTTACCGGAATCATCGAATCGGCTTTGTATTTCAAAGTTATAATTTAATACCTCACCAAACTATCCTAAGCAACGTAAGATTAGCCTTAACACTTTCTGGTATTTCTAAAAAAGAAGGTCTAAGACGAGCTAAAAAAGCCCTTGAGGATGTGGGTCTTAAAGATCATATTAACAAAAAACCAGCACAGCTTTCAGGCGGTCAGATGCAGAGAGTGGCGATTGCTAGAGCTTTGGTGAATAATCCAGATATTCTACTTGCGGATGAACCTACGGGTGCGCTTGATTCCGATACCTCTTTGCAAATCATGGAACTTTTAAAGAAAATTGCTAAAACCAAGCTGGTAATTATGGTAACGCACAACCCAGACCTTGCTAGAAAATATGCCACCAGAATTATTACTTTAAAAGATGGCGAAATTACTTCTGATTCCAATATTTATGATGGTAAGAAAGAAACTATCCTAGACGAAGAAGCTGCCGCAAAAAAACAACACAAAACTAAGATGTCTTTCTTTACCGCCCTATCTTTATCTCTTAATAATTTGCTCACTAAAAAGGGTCGGACAATTTTAGTAGCTTTTGCTGGTTCAATCGGAATTATCGGAATTGCATTAATCATGGCTGTATCGACTGGCTTTCAGAATTATATTGACAAAATCGAACATGACACTTTAACTTCTTATCCTTTAGCCTTAATGAAGGAATCGAGCAATATTGCTGGAGTACTTTTGAGTCTTACTGGTAGTGGAGAGCCCGCCCCGGATGATAATAAATTACACGAAGATCCCATAATGTCTTCTGCACTTGGCAATGTCACGAAAAATGATTTGAAGAGTTTTCGCACCTATCTAGACAATCACTATAACGAAATTGGCAAGGATATTCGTTTAATTGAGTATGAATATAATATTGATCCAATTATATACACAATAGATGCAACTAATGAGCTAGCTAAGTTAAACCCAAATAGTCTTTTTTCAACTATTTTAGGGTCTAACTCTTTAATGAATTCTTATTCCAATTTAACTTCGGCCTTTGTACAATATTCGCCTGAGAATATTGAAGCCGACATGAAGCTAGTAGCGGGACGCTTTCCTGAAAACTACAACGAAATGGTGGTTTTTATTTCTGACAAAAATCGAATTTCTGATTTTCTTACCTACTCTCTTGGATTCCATGATACAGATAAGATTAGCGATTCCATTGCCAAGATTATGGGCGGGGAAGATGTCGATCTTGAGGAGGAGCCTCTGACGCTAGAATATGACGACATTTTAAATGCTAAACTTAGGCTGATTTTGCCAGCTGATATATACAAATACAATGAAAAATATGAGGTCTATGAAGACATGTCTGAGGACATACCTTATATGAAAAGTGTCTATGACACCAAATCCGAAGAGTTGAAAATTGTAGGTATTGTAACTCCTGACAATAGCTTCGGGATGGGGAGTGGAATTTTGTACTTACCATCCCTTATTACGCATATTATTGAAAAATCTGAAAATTCTGAAATTGTAAAAAGACAACTCAGCAATCCAACTTTAGACGTCTTCTCTAATACTAAATTTGGTGATGAAACTAATGATTTTAACTTTGAATTTTCGGATCTGGTTTCAGTGGACAGCGCAGCGCTCTCAAAAGCTTTTGGAGTAAATATAGACCAGAATGCAGTAAATGCAAAAACACAGGAATATGTTTCTGAAATTTCTCAAGACATCACCGCAGATATTTCTCCCGCCAAAGATACTTTTACTAAAAAGTTCGAAGATTTAGCAAGTAAACTTTATGACGAAATCGCTGGGCTTGATGGCACTGGAACTTTCAAAAATTCTGAGGTAGAGAATATCATAAACGGTTTTATCCAAAAGCAAAGTTTTGCTGACTTAACGGATCAATACTTAATACCGGAAGAAAACTTTTCGGATACATACAAAGGGCTGCTTACTGGTTTTTTGCATGCCTATGCAAAAGCTTACGTGACAATACATACTGGAAGCACTGATATTGGCATGGAAAAATTCTTATATAATGGGACTCTTTCAAAGTATCTGGAGATTACCGAAATTGCCACGGCTTTTGAAAAACTTTCGATTAATGCAACCGAAATAGTAATGAAAAAAGAAATTTTAACTAAAATAGGTGGTCTATCCAGCTATCTCACTTCTTCTTTTGCGAATGCTTTTCACGTGGATGAATCTGCAATTATTGGCGCCTTTAAATTAAACTTTACGGAAGAAGAGCTATCACGCGTAGTGCAGGCAATGTTTACCAAAAAGCAGTCTACTCTATCTACTAATCTGGCTTTAATGGGTTATCAACCTTTGGATGATCCAAAAGAAATGGCTTTTTATTTTAGTTCATTCGATGGAAAAACTAGATTTATGAAATTCCTAGATGATTATAACGAAAATATGAAATCTCTAAAACAAGACGACAAGGTGGTAGATTATACTGACACGACGGGAATCTTAATGTCCTCAGTTAAGACTATTGTGGACGCAGTAAGTTATGTTTTAATTGCCTTTGTTTCGATTTCACTTGTCGTGTCTTCTATTATGATTGGTATCATTACTTATATTTCAGTATATGAAAGAACAAAAGAAATTGGAATTCTTAGGGCGATTGGTGCATCAAAACATAACATTTCTTCGATATTTAATGCTGAGACTTTCATTGTAGGTCTTTTATCAGGTTTGTTCGGGATCGGTATTACTTATATCTTTATTCCTATTATTAATATAATCTTACATAGTTTTATCGGCGATATTCCACTTAATGCCGCCTTAATGCCAATTTCGGCATTAATATTAATTGGACTCTCGATAATCCTAACCTTAATTGGTGGCTTAATACCCGCAAAAGCCGCCTCTAAAAAAGACCCGGTAGAAGCCTTGCGTAGTGAATAGGCGTCAAAAATGACCGCATGATGCGGCCATTTTTTAAAGCGAATTCATCTATCTTCTTGTGCGATTTTTGTAGTACTCTTTTTTACTCTTGTACATATTTGCTTCAGCCGTCTTGACTAAACTATCTATCGAAAGGTAATGTACACTTGCTTGTTCAATGCCTATCGCTATATGGTAGCCTTCGTTTTCGATATTGGTGATCATTTCATCTATATCTCCCTTAATATCTGCTTCATTTACGTCTGGGATAAAGACGATAAATTCATCGCCACCCACACGAAAGCTCAACTCTTCGCCAAAAAACATTTTAATTTGGCCTGCAATAAAACGAAGCATTTCGTCACCACTTGCATGACCTTTATCGTTATTTAGCTCATGCAGGCCATTCACGTCTATATATATGCACGTGAGTGTACGAATAGCGCGTTCCGGGATTTCGCCTAAATCTAGCTCATAGGAATTGCGGTTGTTCATTTGCGTGAGTTGGTCAAATCGACTGACTTCTTGAAGTTTATACTCCAAAATATAGCTATGAACTCTGATTTGATTGACCAGCATCCCACTGATGAGCCCTAAGAACCCAAAAACGATTGCATCAATCACGTCATTTTGTAGCACTGCTCCACTTTTATTTTTAAAACAGAGGTAGATAAAAATAGCGATGTAGATGCCTGTAGTAGCAATTGAATAGATCGGTCTATCAACAAACAGTATTGGCAAAAAAACTAACATTACGATGAATGTGACCGTTTTTTCTCCAGGATCCGTGATGGCGCCGATCAATATGCCATATGAATAAAAAACAAAGTATGAGATATGGACCAGTGGCATCACAATCCATTCATGTTTTTTAGCATATGATAATGAATACGCCATGATGAACGCTGACATCGCGCCACCTATTGCATAGACACTACGGTTTGACGCCACACCCTCAACAAAAAACGTGATGAAAAACATTACTACTATTAAAATTGTGGCGCAAGTAGAAACTAACGCAGTGGTTACTTGGTTAACATGTCTAATTTGTGGCGTTGCTAACTTATAACTAATCTGGTCATTTCCCATGTATAATAGGAACTTCTTAATTTTTTCTAGCATAAAAAACACCCCCCTATTCTGCTTAGATAAATTCGCTTTTAATTTGCTATCCACTTGTTGGATATTTTATATTTATATCATAAAAATACGAAAAATGCAATGTATATTGGCATGAGAAATATAGATATAGTTTCGCTCTATCTGAACGTTGCCGCGGTGTATTCAAATTTTATTTTCTGGTGTTTTTACAAAACAAAAAATGGCTGAGCAAAATTAAGCAGGCATTAACAATTTATAAAGAAGATATTAAACAAAAGCTCAACAATTTCAAACTTGAATAGAGTATTTTTATACTTTTAATTCATCTACGGCAAAGAGCATACAAACATCACCAGTACTAGCCTTAGTCCAATAATGTTTGTCATCAATATATCCATCGGCCTTTTTCTTTGCATCTTCTTTGTAAGAAAATACTTTAACTGCACGAAAAGATGCTTGGCTATATGGAAAACCGTCATCAAATTCAAAGTCATACGGCATTTCAAACTCTTCATAGCCACCTAGATAATCTGCGGCAAGAAGAACGTATTTTGCACCATCCTTATCGGAAAAGATGTAAATCATGGAGTCTGGGGTTATTTGCTTTGCGTCATCATAAAGAACTCCTTCAATGCCATAGGAATTAAGAATCTCAGCCAATTCTTCTTGTTCGATTTTATTCATCATATCTATTATTATACCATTTCAACAATGAAAAGACCAGCCGAAAGCGACTGGTCTTAATAAAAGTGCTTTAGAACAAGTTAGATTTTAGTATGATCGTCTTTTGACTCGTCAATCAGGTATTGCCCCTGATTTTTATCCTGCCACTGGTCACGCATATAAATCGTGCTTCCATCGCGATCAAGAACAACATGTCCATGGCCAACACCATCGCCATAATTGCCGGAGTCGGTAAAGAAAATATCCGTTCTTCCGTCTTTACGATGGCGAATCTTTGCTGGTCTGCCATCAAACATATCAGTGCCGACAGCAAGCGTTTTGCAAGTATTCGTACCGTCATCAGTAAAATTCTGATGTCCATGCTCGGCGAATGCGTCACGATCATAGGTTTTGTTGCCAAACTGATCAAGCGTAGTATGGCCATGGCCTAAACCATCACCTTTGCCAAGGCCACCATGATAAACCTGAGTCGTACCATCGGCTTTTTTGACGATTTTTGCATCATTACGCTCGGACCAGCGAACGCCGGCTTTATCAAGGGTTCTTTCGCGTTCGCGTTTATTGGCTGATTTAACTTCTTCGAGTTTCCTTTGGAACTCCTCTTTGAGATGAGTATGCTCGGCTTGCAGGGAGTCAAATGCATCTTTGAGGCGATCGCGCTCGGCTTTAAGACGTTTAAACTCCGCTTGAGCAGATTCGTGACGAGATTTAGCTCTCTCAAAGACTTCTTTTGCTCTGTGAAAAGCAGAAGAATCGGTTTTTGGAGCGCGCCATTCGGCATCCTGTCTGGCAGATTTTACCTCTTGACAAAGTCTGCTAGCCTCTTCATTGATGCTGTCACGACGATCTTTGTGATCATGTCCTTGAGAAGACCAATACGGAGCCTCGGACTTGTCACCAAATTCATAGCAACTGCTTGCCTGCTCGAAACAATCAATCATTTGCTGATGTTCGGAGTCAGCTTCGGCGCGAAGACGTTCAATTTCGTAATTGTTCTGATCACGGATTCTTCCGTATTCATCCCATACTTCGCGGTAGTTTTCGCTAGCCCTCTGCATTTCCTCCCATTCACGATTCATTTCTTCTTTTGCGCTAACTCTTTCTCCCCAAGCAGTCTGCATAGCGTCATGAGCTTCATTGCAACGATCTCTAGCATCTGCGTAGCGTTGGAATGCAGCCTGTTTGCGCTGGAAAGCGTCTTGCTCTCTGGACTTCAAAGAGTCCAACTCGTAGTTTCTGGACATACATAGCCACCAACCTTTCTAAATAGATATAAAAATACAAGCCATAGTATATGGCTCACCTAGATATATTATAGCAGATTTACGTAATTTCAGCAACAAAAAACAATAGGTCTAGCCTATTGCGATTGTGCTTGGCTGGGGTGGTAGGACTCGAACCCACGAATGACGGGACCAGAACCCGTTGCCTTACCACTTGGCGACACCCCAGCGTATATGTTTCTCTGGTATTTTATATTTTACCATATTTATCTAAAAAATGCTATAATGAAGTTATGGCTAGAAAGAAAATTTTTACCAAAGAGCAACTCGAGACTTTGTCTGCTAACGAAATCAATCAAAAAATTATTTACGAAAATTATTCCTTACTTCGTACGCTCGGAGCAGAAGATTTAAGAAAAGAAATGGTTCCCGTAGGAAAAGCCTGTAAAACGGTAGTCGAATATTTTGTCCTTTCTACAGGACCAAAGAACAATTACGAGAAACATTCTAAAAACGCTCGAAAAAAGCTTGTAAAAGTTTTGTCTAAGATTGCGCCTGGAGAATATAAAGGTTTTCCTAAGGATACTAGAAATGGGTTAGTAGTTGGTTTTAACCATCCATCGCTTGGGGAGATTGGCCGAATTATGATGATGAAGATAGACGTAATGGGAGATTCCACGATGCTTTTTCCAGTAAATCTTCCATGGTATGAAGCTCTAGCTCCTTTTTACGACAAAATTAAAATGCTTGGTATTATTATTACCCCCACCATTACGCCCGCCACTTGGAAAAAAATGAAACTAAAAAAGGGCACTCTTCTTTATGAAGCTGGTAATCGTCTAAAACATGAATTTAAGGATATGTACACTAACCTTTCTCATGAGGTTATTAAAAATGGTGGGGTAATCTTCGTAGCGCCTTCTGCTACAAGGCAGGAAAAAGTCTTCAAGAATAAAGCTGTATATGATGGTACCGAGCCGATCATTCCTACAATGTCGGTATTGGCGCTTAGATTATATAAAGACCCCGAGATGAATTGCGATTTTTTGCCAATGGCGGTTTTGCCACCAGAGAATTACAAACGTGGACTGAATATGCGCAAAAAATACAAACTGATCCCTGGAGAACCGATGACTGCAGAATATATTAGAAAAAAATATTTTGGTGACAAAACCCCTGAAAAACTAGAGGGGTTTGATTATGAATTTCATCGTCGCATCGCTGATCAGTTGCCAAAGTCTTTCTGGTTCTAAAAACTTATGATATAATCATAAGCATGAATGATGAAGTAGATGGGTATTTTTATCATCCCTTAGATAATATCGAAGATACAGAAATTTTCGAAACTGCAATAGACAGAAAGGTTTTCAGCCACAGACTTTCGCCTGAACGTCCTTATACCTATTGGACACTTGAACTATATGATCAAGATAACGGTATTCGTGGTGGCGGTGGCCTCGGAGTGCTTGCAGCCGACACTAGGCGCGTAGCAGAGCAGGTAGATGTGCCGTTTGTACTGATCACACCTTTTTACCCTTCCGAAACTCATCAGAAATGGGAGGATGGCAAAATTGTCGACGAGCATACTCCAGTAGATTATAGCGCTTTTGGTTTTAACTTTGTGGATAACGTATATATAAAATGTTGCGGAAATTTATGTAAATTGGACGTTATTGAGAAAAAATTTGAATCTACAAGAATTTTAGCGGTGACTGAGCCTAATTTTGGTGAACTTTATTCCGGTCTTTCTGGTTCTGACCATCGTTTATATCAGGAAGTATCGTTAGGGTTTGGCGGCTACCAGGCATTAAAATTACTAGGCGTAAAACCAGCAATTATGCAGCTAAATGAGGTGGCGACATTTTTCGCTGCATTAGTAAGACTAGACGAGCTTGCCTCAAATGGAATGGATTTTTATGAAGCCGTAGTATACACTCGTAAGCATACTCTATATACCAACCACACTCTGGTGCAAGCTGCGGAAGCCGAATTTTCCTATGAACAATTTGAGAGATTTGTATTCCCAAATCTGAAGTCGAAAGCGGTACGAAAATGGCTTCATGATAAATTCATAGACGGCAAAATAAAACTATCTAGTGTGACAATTGAAATCGCCGAGCTTAGGAGTGGCGTTTCAAAGCTTCATGCAAGAGTAGCCAACTATCATGATATCGCGGGAGAACGGGTAAAATTTAAGGCTATTACTAACGGAATTGATATGAGAAAATGGGTCTTGCCGGAAATAATGAAATTTTATCACGATGACGAAATACTAGACGAATTTGACATACCCACCTCTACTTTCTCGGAAAAATTAAAGGCGCTTTCATCTGACGAAATTTTGAGTTTTAAAGAGATTGGGCGAGCAATCCTAAATAAGACTTTGTCGAATCGCCCAGATCAAAATGGTGAAATTTTACAATTTAACCCGACGGATTTAATATTTGATTTTAAACGTAGATTTGTGGATTATAAGCGTCCGAATTTACCATTTAAAGATCCTGTTCGGCTGAGAGCTGTACTAGAGCCTTATAATGCTCATTATATTTTGACAGGCCGAGTTCATACTGGCGACGAAAGGATGGCGACAATCCTCTCGGAAGTATTAGAAACTGTATCAAAAGATGATTATTTGAATTCTCATGTGCATTATATTGCAGATTATGACGAGAAGCTTGCTTACGCTTTATCTGTTGGCTCTAATGTTGCTATTAATGTCCCAATTGTTGGTCTAGAAGCTTGTGGCACTTCTTGGGAGAAAGATGTAGCTAATCTCAACTTGCTTATTTCTACTCATGATGGTGGCGTAGCGGATGGCTCGATGAATAGTTATCTAAACGTTTATGGCGCAAATGAAGACGAAGAGAGGGAAGAGCTCTATCGACGCATGGAAGAGGCTGCTAGCGCTTGGCAAAATGGCTTTGATTTAGAAGTGTTAATTCAAAAACAGCTACAAGAATTCTTGCCTGTAATATCTGGCACTAGAATGCTCAATGACTATCTAAATTACCTCTTGCCAGAATAAAACTTTTATGATATAATTATATAGTTACTATTGATCTAGTTTTCTCTAGGGGGTGCAATATGAAATTAAACGAAGATATAGTAAAGTATATTTTCAATGGAGTTGAATCTGAAGTTGCGCCGGGCGAAGACGGCTATATCGTTTACGGATTTAGTTCAGTTTACCCCTATCAATTAGGCATATTTGTACCAATTGATGTGGATAAAAGTAACTATAGCGACGTCTACCCAAAAGGGTTTGAGTCATATTTTTCCTATCTTGACTCAGATCTTTCGTATCTTTCAAGATTATTGGAGATGCAGATAGACAATCCGTTTGCCAACCTGCCTATACAATATGTATCTGGCAGAACCGTGAAGCACGAAAACAGCGACTATACAGTATTTCGATTCGATGAACTACTCAACCCGGATCAGAAAACCGAAATACTGTGCAGAATAAGAAGGGCAGATATTGGCACTACCAAAGAGCAGGCGAAAATTATTGCTTGTGAACCTTCTTTTATAGCTGAGGCTTGCGATCGAAGTGGCGAAAGGTATCTGTATTTCATCACTTCTCTGGATAGCTTGTTTCAAAACACCAGAACACTACTTGCAGCCGCATTTAGCTTCGCGATCAGTACCAAAAAACAGTAAAAACTCCAAAAAAGCCCTCAAAATGAGGGCTTTTTCCTTGCATTTTCTAAAATAGTGCGCTATAATATTGACAAGTCTGGTATCAGACTTTTTTTAAGCAAAGGAGATAAATGGCAAAAATCACTCGGATAAAGGCTAGTGATGGACCGCGGGATGATAAGCCTGCAGATCACATCGATGAGCCGCCTATCACTCGAGAGAAGGTGGTAATAAAAGACAAAAAAACCGAGAAATCGGCAAAAGCCGCAAAAAAAGCTGAAAAGAAAAAAGAACGCGAAGTCAAAAACGCCGATAGTAAAAAGGTTTTTGTATTATTTAGACCATTCGTGGCGCTCGGCCGATATTTACGTGATTCTTGGCGAGAGATTAGACAGGTGAGATGGCCTAATCGTAAAGCTACCTGGAAAATGGTGCTTGCCGTAATTATTTACACAGCACTATTCGTAGCAATTATTTCATTACTTGATATATTCTTTACATGGTTATTTAGTTTAATTATAAAATAAGGAGAAAATATGGCAGTAAATAGATATGATGATACAAGGGCGTGGTACGCAATTTCTACATATAGCGGGTACGAGGACAAGGTAGCAGATTCTATCAACCAACGCGTAGGTAGCACAGAAATGGCAAATAAGATTTTTGAGGCGATCGTACCAAAAGAAAAGCAAATTGAGATTAAAAATGGTAAAAGAAAAGTAGTAGATCGCAAGATTTTGCAGGGTTATGTATTGGTAAATATGAAATTATCTGATGGTACCTGGTATATTATCCGCAATACTCCAGGCGTGACTGGCTTTATTGGTACTGGCACACAGCCAACCCCAGTTTCCGAAAAGGAAATTGCTAAAATCAAGAAACGTATGGGCGTGGAAGATCCAAAGTTCTCTGTTAAATACGAAATTGGAGAAGTGGTTTCCATCACTGATGGCCCATTTAAAGGCTTCGATGGCACCGTGTCCGAAATTGATGCAGCTAAGGGTAAACTTAAAGTAATGGTGTCGATGTTTGGTCGAGAAACGCCAGTAGAGCTTGATGCACTTCAAGTAAAACAGCTAAATAATTAAGATATCAAAAAATCACCTCTAGGGGTGATTTTTTGATATTTATCCTTCAACTTCTACGCCCATTGAACGAGCAGTGCCAGCGACAATCTTGACAGCACCGTCGAGGTCTACGGCGTTTAATTGATCCATCTTTTTATTGGCAATCTCTTCGAGCTGGGCACGGGTGATTCTACCAACTTTGTCTACGTTTGGTTTACCAGATCCTTTTTGAATTTTGATAGCTTCACGAATTAGATCATCTACTGGTTGACCAAGACAAACCCAATCAAAGCTACGATCATCATATACCTTGATATGAACGATGACGTTTTTACCCATAAATTCCTTGGTAGCTTCATTGAATGGATTAATGAAATCCATCATATTAAGTCCCCATTGACCAAGCGTAGAACCTACTGGAGGGCCAGCGGTAGCCTTGCCGCCAGGGATGCGCAATTTTAAATTGCCAATTACTTTTTTATCGTCAGCCATATAAAAATCCTTATTTAACTAATATTTAGAAGCATTTTGCGTAACGTTTATTATTATACTCTAAGATTGCTTCTCTGTCAACTATTGATTTTTCGTTATAAGTATGTTATAATGAGAAAATTGGTACTCGTAGTGTGTCTGAGCCAAAGGGGGTGTAATATGACACAAGCATTGTTTTTGACAGAAGAGGAAGTGAAAAAAAGGAAAAAAAATGAGCTGATAAACCGATGTATGACCATCTGGGCTGAATCAGCTACGGAGTATAGGCTGCTGCCTTATAAATACTTTTTTCTCTTAAACGAGAAAAGAGCTGCTGGCCTTCCGCTCCGAAAATTAAAGATCGACCTATTGGCCGATTATCCGGAAGTATGTTTTTTCCGGATATTCGATGAGCCGTCCGCAAAAGCGTGGCTCGAGGATATGGATTTGAATATGCTGGAAAGAGAATTAGATCATCTCGAATCTATTCTCACCACGAACTACTCATACGTTTCTTTGAAGTCGTGGGTGTTCGATAGCCTCTATTCATTATCCCGTAAATGATGACTATTTCCATTTTTTGTTCTCCTTTCTGCTCGGGGGGCGGCAATTAGCCGCCCCCAATTTTTATCTTTTATTTTTTAAAAATTTATGATATAATATTGTTACTATTATTTTAATGTGGGAGGGCCGAGCCCGTTTGTACCACAAGAAAGGATATTTATGGCCGAAGAAGAGGTCAAAACTAACGAGGGGGAGATAAAAGAGGCTGAGACTGAAAAAGCCACTGAATCTACTGAGGAAACCACTGAAAAAACAGATGTTTTTGCTAAATCTGGCAAAAAGTCTAAGAAACATATCGAAGAGGTGAAAGCTGAAGAGGCTCGTCAGGAGCGCAAAAAAGAACGTGCTCATGAAGAAGCCGCAGCTGTAGCGAAACCAAAAGGTGCTAAGCCGATCACTCGTCCTTTAATAGAACGTCGTGGCAAAAAATATCAAGAAGCCCATAAATTAATTGAGAAGGGTAAGGTATATACCTTGAAGGATGCCGTTGAATTAGCCATCAAAACTAATCCAACCAAGTTTGATGCATCCATGGAAGCTCATGTTCGCCTTGGTGTAGATCCTAGACAAGCCGATCAAAACATTCGTGCGACTTTAGTTTTACCAAATGGTAACGGTAAAACAATCCGTGTAGCTGTATTTGCGCCACTAGACGTAGCTAAAACTGCTAAAGCCGCTGGTGCCGACATTGCGGAAGACGAAGAATTTTTGAAAAAATTAGATAAAGGTATAATCGATTTCGATGTCTTAATTTCTACACCTCAATACATGCCAAAACTAGGTAAATATGCTAGACTCTTAGGTCCAAAAGGTTTGATGCCAAATCCAAAAGCTGGCACTGTGACGATGGATGTAGAAAAAGCCGTAAAAGAAGCTAAGGCTGGTAAAGTTGAATACCGTGTAGATAAACAATCTATCGTACATATTGGTCTTGGTAAATGCTCTTTTGGCGCTGAAAAATTGCTCCAAAATGCAGAAGCATTCTTTGATTCTCTTAAATCCCAAAGGCCAGCCTCTATCAAAGGTACCTACGTAAAGTCTGTTTATATTACTACTACTATGGGTCCTTCAATCCAAATCGAAAACCTATATAATTAATATATAAGATATCAAAAGCGTGTCCGTCGTGGCACGCTTTTTGATTTTCGTGTTATAATAAGCTTATGGAAAATATCGCAGAAGAAACTAAAAAATTCGCTTTGAATCTTACCAATTACGAAGAATGGCAAATGTGGCTAGTAGGTGCTGCCGGGATAACGTTAATATTCCTTGGCTACAAGATCAAAAAAATTGCTTTTTTTGTAGTCTGGTTTTTACTAGGATATATCTTAACTGGGTATTTAATGCCTATTATTAATGGAGCGGTGGCTGACATTGCAAACAGTAGCTTGTGGCAAAGTCTATTACCAATTGGCGGTGGGCTCTTACTGGGATTAATGGGTTTTACGGTGGAAAAAATTTGCCTGGGCGGTGCATGTATGGGTCTGGCTCTCACTATTACCGCACAGTATTTTGGAACTGATATCCAAACAATGTTGATTGGGGGAGTAATAGGCGCTGTATTAGCGGGAGCGGCAGTAATGATGATGAAGCCAGCGACCATTGTTGTGACCTCAATCGCTGGTGCTTACGCACTTACTTTGGCGATTCTAAAACTAGCGCCTGGCATAGATGGTGAAACGCTCTATTGGCCGTTGATTTTAGGCTTTGGCGCACTTGGTATAGTTATTCAATTCATCACCACTAGACATGATTCGTAGGTTAAAATTGACTTTTCTATAATTTTGTGTTATAAATTATATGTGGTGGCGTATTTTAAAATTTAAGGGGGTGATTATGGATGTATGCATTACGTATACTGAAAAAATCTATTATAACGCATAAGAGATTGATATTAAACTTTGTACCTGTTGTGATATGCTTTATGCTATCATACGCAATACTTTATGTCCGTTATGTTAGTGACAAAAAGATATATTGGATTTTTTATATTCTTTCTATTATGCTACTAATAGCAGCGGGGGTTAATTTTATATATTTAACTTGTTATGCGCTAGAGATTGGTAAGAAAAATGTAGAACTAAGCTGCAGGTGCTTTTTAAATGGTTTTCAGGTTTGGGAATATGAATGGACCGGAGTATTTCCGAGGTTTGGGGCATATCTTAAACACGGACTTTGCTTTGAGGCCACATCGCTTATGATGATGGTTTGGAAAGATCAAGGAGAAACCCGTTATATTCTAGGGAAAGCCTATATACCCGACCTGAGAAGATGGGAGTTACACTCCTGGATGGAAGTGAAAGCGTATGGAATATGGTGGGCCTTTGATTCATCATGGATGTGGCCCACGCATCCTATGCCCAGAATCTATTACTTACTAATAAACCAGGCGTTTTATATAAGAAAAATCTCATCTACAGAGTTTTTTAGCCATAAAATCGCTAGAGATTTTGCTAAATCCATTCAAAATCCCAGGACTTCCTATATTTTCCACAATCTCGCTGCTTTCGGCATATCAAGCTGCGGAGACAAGAAATCTCTAATGATCGAAGTGTACGGAGAATCCAGGTTTAGACATTCTGGAGAATTCGTAGACTTAAGACTAATCAATACAATCGATAGAAAATCGCCCATCACCCAGCGAATAATTAAAGAATTTTTGGTCAAGCCCACGCGCAGGCTTCCTAAGAAAAAAAGCTTTAGAGCCGGACTAAAAGTTCAGAAATTCTTCGCTAAAAAAGCCTCTTCTTCATGAAGGGGCTTTTCTTTTTTAAAATTTTATGATATAATGGAGATAGTTACCAAAGACAGTGGCGGCGAAAGCTTAATCATGCCACCGAGGACATTCTTGAATAGATTTTGGTGACGATGTTTAACAACTAGTCGACTTATTTTATATAAATTATTAACCAAAGGAACTTTTTATGGCAATTACTAAGGATAAAAAGAACACATTGGTTGCTGATTTGACTGAGCTCTTAACCGGCGCTAAATCTACCGTTTACGCCAAATATCAAGGTTTAACCGTAGCAGAATTGCAGGAACTTCGCAAAGCTGCTAGGGAGGCTGGCGTAAAAATTAAGGTAGTAAAAAACCGTTTAGTAAAAGTTGCAATGGGGCAAATTGCGGTTTATAAAGATACCGATACTACTGGCCTCACTGGTCAACTTCTCTACGCAATTTCTGCCGACGATGAAGTGGCTCCAGCTAAAGTTTTGGCGGAATTCGCCAAAAAACATGGTGCGCTTTCTCTGGTTGGCGGTTTTAGTGACGAAGGTAAAAATCTATCTGAAGACGAAATCAAAGCCCTGGCTTCGATGCCAAGCAAAAACGAGCTTATCGCTCAGGTGGTGGCACAACTTCTTTCACCAGTTACAGATTCTGTTTCTGGACTTACCGGTGGTTTGTCTGGAATTGTTTCTGGGCTCGAAGCTCACGCAAAATAGCAACCATATATTAATATATACTACAAAGGAAAGGAAATATTATGGCTACAGATATTAAAAAATTAGCTGAAGAATTGGTAAACCTTACCGTTCTTGAAGTAAATGAACTCAAAAATACCCTAAAAGATGAATATGGCATCGAGCCAGCTGCTGCTGCAGTAGCTGTCGCTGCTGGTCCAGCTGCTGCTGGTGATGCTGCTGCCGATGAAGGCAAGACCGAATTCGACGTAGTTTTGAAAGACGCTGGCGCTCAGAAGATCGCAGTGATTAAAGCTGTAAAGGAAGCCACTGGACTTGGTCTTGGCGAAGCTAAGGCTATCGTAGATGGCGCTCCTGCAACTGTGAAAGAGAAAGTTGCTAAGGATGAAGCCGAAAGCATGAAGAAAGCTCTTGAAGAAGCTGGTGCAACCGTAGAGCTCGCTTAATTTTTTAAGTCGATTAGTTGTAGCTTTTAAAATTGGAATAGTGTTTTTAAGGACATTTCGGGGCGCGGCAGCGCGAGAATTAGTGCCGGCCGCCCATGGCGATGGGCCGGCTGGACACGTGTCCTTAAAACACCTATTCCAATTTTTTGTGCTATAATTAATCTTATGGAAGATTTTGACTATTTAAGTGAGGGTGAAGTATATTTAGACGCGGCTTGCCAAAGCTTGAGACCAAAACCAGTTATTGAGGCTTTGGAAAAATATTACACGCGTCATAATTCTTGTGGTGAGCGAGTAAAATACGAGTGGGGGAAAATTACTGATAGTTTGGTAGAGGAAACTAGAGAAAAAGTTTTGAAATTCTTAAAACTATCACCTCGCAAGTTTACAACTTCTTTTACGCTCAATACTACTTATGGAATTAATTTAATTTTATCGCAGATTGATGATACTAAATTTAAAAAAGTCATGACGAGCGAGATAGAACACAACTCGCCGTTTCTTGCTACTTTGGCTTTTTCCGAAAGAACTGGCCTACCACGCGAACTAATAAAAAGGAATAATGATGGTTCTATCCCCATTTCTGAATATGATTTTGACAAAACAATTGTAGTAGTGAATTCTGCTTCAAATTTTGATGGACGAAAGCTCCTCAACATAAAAGACCTATGTAAAGCTGTGCATAAAGCTGGTGGAATTTTAATTATCGACGCTGCACAAGCTATGGCTCACTCTTCCGATATTCTAAAAGGCGTAGAAGTGGATGCAATTTGTTTCTCGGCTCACAAAATGTATTCCGCTTCACTTGGTGGAATCGTTTGGCGAGATGAATTGGATAAAGTGCTTAAACCTTTGTGGCTAGGTGGAGGTATGGTAGATGATGTAGAACGCGAAAGCTACATTTTGTCGGCGGAGAATAAAGAACACCGCTATACAAGATTTGAATCTGGTTTGCAGGCCTGGGGGGAAATAATCGCCTTAGGGCAAGCAATTGATTGGCTTGAACATCTGCCTAAAAAAGATTGGAAAAACTTAGAAAATAATACTAAGGAGATATTTGATCTTCTTAGTAATTCTTCGAAAGTCCACTTAATTAACAAAGAGCCTAATCCCACAATGTCATTTTACGTAGATGGGCTCGACTCGCATCTTTTGGGTGAAGCTTTGTCGCGCGAAAATATTATGGCTAGAACTGGCTATTTCTGCGCACACTATTATCTAGATCATGTCTTAAACTTGCCCCCACTTATCCGTTTTTCATTTGGCATCCACAATCGTCCAGAAGATGTTGAAAAAATAGAAAAAGTGATGGCAAAAATTGTCTAAAATTTCCAAATTAAAAATTTTTATGCTAAAATGGAAATATTATGGTGTGTATAGCTGCATTTATTATTTTGGCGATTATTGGAGTATTCGTCGCAATTATTTCAATATTTAAACCAAAGGTAGGTAAAAGTTATTTAAAAATGCTTAAAAAAGCCTGGGGATGTCTTTGGAAGAAAGTACGATTACAAAAATGCGAGACTGGTTTCAAAGACGACGTTAAAAACACTCTACTTTCGCGCATAATCGTAAAACATCCAAAATGGGTAAAACCTTTGTCGGTAATTATTGAGGTCTTATCTATTATTATCGTAATCATAGCGGTATGGGCTCTGCTCACTGCCATTAAATCACTTCTAGCGCTCTGGGCACTTGGTAGTTGTAATGTGACCAAACCTTCTGCCTGTTCACTTGGCGCAGAAGTTTGTTCGATTGATGAAGCAGAACCGAAAACGCCAATTGAAGCATTTGGGCGTTGGTTTACCGAGTGGGGTGAAATCTTCGAAGCCATACCCGATAAGTTTAAAACTTACAATCCTGAAGATTATAATTTTAATTATGTTTCTGTCAACTCGGCTACAAACGCCGATAAACCTCTAGCAATTGACATTTTTGACCCCGGCTGTTCTGTATGTATGGTATCTTATCGCAATCAAAAAGAGGCCGGATTCTTTGACCAATACGATGTACACATGGTGCCATTTGCAATTCAAGATAGTGATGGCAAATATAAATTCGCCAATTCCGAAATTATAGTTAAATATATGCTAGCCTCCGAACAAATTCGTTCTGGATTAGCAATGGAACTAATGGATCGAATTTTCACAACTAAAAATCATGATGGCTATTACTATCAAGATATGTTTAATAATTATTACTCGCGTGAAGAAGCTATAGCAAAATTAGAAAGTTGGCTTAGCGAGGCCAATATCAATGCTGATGGCGTTAAACAAATTAGAGAGATTACGAATTATCCAGAGACAGCCGATAAAATGGTCAATAACCGTAATATCATAGAAAATCAGCTAAAGGTTAAGGGCATCCCAACCCTGATATATGATAACAAACTTCACACGGGTTTATGGACAAAATAGGTTCTTTAGAAATAAACCATGATTAGACCTGTTTTATTTATGTTTTTTTTACAACATTATTCTTCTTACATCCGTTACGATGGTGGAAAACTTTAGCATAAGAAAAATAATAATTACTCTTGACTTTGCAGGTAAAAAGATATATCATGGTATTAATATTGTATAGACAGGATGCGAGGTGATGTCTGAAATATCAGAAAAACAAATAAAAAGGCTACGGGCTCTCTTAGCGGAGGCAGAGACTAACTTGTCTGCCGCAAAAGAATTACTAGTCTCTGTCATTGGTGATGGTGAAACAATTAGTGCGCCACGAGATTCGATTGTGTCTAGCCCTGAAGGCAAGATTATAGAAGGTATCTTCGATGGGCAAATCATGATTGGCCCTGATGGGAAAAATTATCCAGTACCTGCAAATTACGCTTCTAAATCAAAACTAGTGGAAGGTGATATTCTAAAACTTACAATTACCGATGATGGTAAATTCTTATATAAGCAGATTGGGCCGGTTGAAAGAAAGACAGTGATCGGTACGCTTATTACACATGACGATAAATATTTCGTGGAAGTTGCAGGCAGGGAATATCAGATTTTATACGCTTCAGTTACTTATTTTCACTTGAAGAATGGATCACAGGTATCAGTCGTAATCCCGGCGAAGAATGATGATGCGGCGTGGGCAGCTGTAGAAGCAGCCCTATAGATGAAGAGCTTATATCGGAAATATCGACCACTGAAATTAGCGGATGTGGTTGGGCAGCCTCAAGTTTCTGAACCATTAGCTAATGCAATAAAAGACGAAAAGATTTCACACGCCTATCTTTTTACTGGACCGAGGGGAACAGGGAAAACTTCAGTCGCGAGAATTTTTGCGCACGAAATTAATAATTTTGAGTATAAACTAGAAGATGAATATGTAGATATTATTGAGATTGATGGCGCATCTAATCGTGGGATTGATGACATCCGTGAAATTCGAGAAAAGGCCGCAATTAAGCCAACACTTAGTAAATATAAAGTTTATATTATTGATGAAGTACATATGCTCACTCGTGAAGCTTTTAATGCGCTCTTAAAAACCCTGGAAGAGCCACCAGAGCATGTTATTTTCATTATGGCGACGACCGATCCACAGAAAGTTCCAATTACAATTTTGTCTAGAGCTCAGACTTTTACTTTTAAACTTGTAGAAACAGATATTATTTTTAAACATCTTGATAATATTTCAAAAAAAGAAAAAATTAATATCGATGCTGACGCCCTAAAGATTATCGCTGAACGCGGAGGGGGGTCTTTTAGAGATTCGCTTTCACTTTTAGACCAAGTTTCCACTATAAATGACGAAAAGATTACCGCAAAAACATTAGAACAAATCTTGGGCTTGCCGCAAGATGATAAAATTCGAAAATTAGAAGAGGCTTACGTGTCTGGTGATATTTCTAAAATTACGTCTATTCTAAAAGAGTTTTATACTGTGGGTGTAAAGGCTGAAATAATTGCAGAAGAATTAATAAAATCCATCGTCAAGAATCCTAAGCCGAGCTTCATTTCACTTCTTGGTAAATTACCTGAGGTAAGAGCGCCATTTGCGGATGCGAGACTCCTATACGTGTTGTCTAGCAAACTAACCTCTGCAAGACAAACTAGAACAGTTAATGCACAACCGATTGCAGAGCCGAAAACCGCTGAGTCTGCCACCGTTTTACCTACCGCAAGAAAAGCTATCTTAACGGACTCATTTAACTGGAATATATTTTTGGAAGAGATGAGAGACATAAATGATGTCATTTACGACCAATTAAAAGAAGCGAAGTGGAAACTTTCAAATAATCAACTTCTAATTTCTCCGGCTAGGTCATATGCTAAAATTATTTTGGGTAAGCCTAATAATCTTAAAATTATTAGCGATGTTTCTGGATTAGAAGCCAAAATTGATGATGGCAAAAATACTGAAATAGACAACCTAAATTCCAAAATTTCTGCTATAATGGGTGGTGAGGTACAAGAATATGGAGGAGGTAGCCCGTTCTAAAGATGGTGGAAGAATTCCACCCCAAGATGTCATTGCCGAGAAGTCTTTGCTCGGAGCGATTATGTTGGATGAAAATGTCTTGCCGGAAGTTGTCACAATAATAAAACCGACAGATTTTTATGAGCAAAAACACATCACGATTTTTAATGCTATGATAAATCTTTATGATAGTCATAGACCAATTGACCTTCTGACTCTCACTGACGAACTCAAATCACTAAAAAAGTTGAAAGAAATTGGTGGTGCGGTTTATCTTACTGAACTTTCTAATTTCGTCCCGGTAGCATCGCACGCAAAAGCTTATGCTGAAATTGTAAGAAAAGCTGCCACAAAAAGACGCTTGATTCGAGCAGGTACCGAAATAGCCAATAAAGCTTACGAAAGCGACGCTATGATAGATGAGCTAGTAGGAAAAGCCGAACAGGAACTCTTTGAAGTGTCAGATAATATAATTAGAAGTGATTATCGTTCGATGGGTGATTTACTTGGCGATGCGTTTGATAGGATCGAGGATTTACACAAAAACAAAGGAGCCTTAAGGGGTCTTAAGACTGGATTTAGAGATATCGATAAAATGACCGCGGGCTTTCAGAAGGGTGATTTAATTATCGTGGGGGCGCGTCCGGCAATGGGTAAAACTACTTTCGCTCAAAACTTAGCTTATAATATCGCTAGCATTAATAAAAAAGGTGTATTATTTTTCTCAATGGAAATGGCAGCAAATGAAATTGTCGATCGAATGATTTCTGACGTTTCTGGAGTAGACAACTGGAGAATTCGTACCGGTAATCTTACTGATGAAGAATTCGCCAAAATTGGTGACGCTATGGCTGAAATGGACGAAATTCCGATTTATATCGATGATACTAGTTCGATGACGATCATGGAACTCAGAAACAAGGCTAGGCGTGCCATGCACGACCATGACATTGGCGTGGTGATCGTAGACTATTTGCAGTTAATTGCTGGTTCGGAACGTTATGCAGGTAATCGCGTACAGGAGGTGACGGAAATTTCACGGGGTTTGAAGATTTTGGCTCGTGAACTTTCTATCCCTGTGGTAGCCTTGGCGCAGCTTTCTCGTAATGTGACTGGGAGAGACAATCCAAAACCACTTCTGTCCGATCTTCGTGAATCGGGTTCGATTGAGCAGGACGCAGACCTTGTAATGTTCTTACATCGTCCAGATTATTATCATCAAAATGACGAAAATTACGAAGAAACTCATATCACTGATTTGATTGTAGCCAAACACCGTCACGGAGGAATTGGTACTATTAAACTCTACTTCCATCCTGAACTCTTGAGATTTATGTCGCTTGATAAAACAAGAGAAGAATAGTATAATAAAATAGTGAAGAAGATAATCATCTCTAGATTTTTTCTCTACCGGCATAGATTCGTAATAGGATATATAGTTTTAATGGCGGCGTTTATAGCGCTACTCTTTACTTTGCCGCTTATTGCCCAAGATGGCTTATCGGAAATGGAGATGGACTCTGCTACAAATTCTTATCATTTGTCTGCCGATGCTGCAATAAATGGTAATTTAGTAGATTTGCCATATCGAATATTACAAAAACTTTCAATTAGAGTTTTTGGTTTAACACCTTATGCGATAAAATTGCCAAGCATTATTGTGGGGCTAATATTAGGAATCCTTTTGATATTACTATTAAATCGATGGTTCAAAAATAACGTATCACTTCTAGCCTCATGTCTCGTGGTACTTTCTACGCCATTTTTATTTTTAGCTGGATCTGGCACCCCACTAATTATGCTAGTTTTTTGGCCGACCCTACTACTTTGGCTAGGTTCTAAAATCCAAGGCGAAAAACGTCCGAAACCGATGTATTCTTTCCTTTTTGCGATTGCTCTAGCGTTTGCTATTTTCACTCCGTATATGTTATATTTTGCAGCATTTTGTGTAGTCTTCGTATTACTACAACCACATCTCAGATTCGTATTAAGAAGCTTGCCAAAATTACCACTTATGCTCACTGGTTTAATAATTTTAGCTGGAATGTCAGCGTTAATAATAAATATTATTAACCAGCCAGTAGTTATAAAGGAATTATTGTTGTCACCGAATTTTGAAGGCCAAAATTTCATACCAAACTTTATGAGTGGGATGACGCCCGCTTTTCAATGGTTTGGGGAAAGCAGTACTATTTTCTTAGCCCCATTAATTGCATTGCCAGTGCTTGCTTTGGCATTAGTAGGGCTTCTTTCTACCACTAAAGGCTTCTTTGCATCCAGAAATTCGATTGCTTCGCTCTTAACCATTTTTGTAATAATTATCACCGGTTTAAACCCACAAGCAGTTGTATTTCTGATTCTGCCGCTTTCTATACTTACGGCTCATGGGCTTAAATATTTGCTCGAAAAATGGTATGGCCTTTTTCCAGAAAATCCATACGCCAGAGTCGCTGCTCTTTTGCCATTAACGATTTTGTTTGGAATTATAATAATACCAGGGTTACTCCAATACGTGCATGGCTATCATTATAATTCAAAAGTAGCAAGTCAATTTGATTATAGTCTTGATATTATCCACCAAAATCTTACAGATGAGACTCTAATAGTAGAAAAAAATTATGATTTTTATAAAATCTTGGAAGATTCTACTGCTATTGAAGTAGTAAAAAACCTGGAGGATGCCGATACGGACCGCATAGCAGTTTTAAAGACGCAAGCTTCCAACGAAGACTACATACTTTCCCGTATAATTACATCGCCAATGAAAGAAAATTCTGATATAATATATCTATACACAGTAAAAGGAGAAGAAAATGGGACAGACAATAGACCAAATGAAAATGATCAACCAGCTACGCAAAGCTCAGAAGGAGCTTAAAAATGAAATCGTAGAAGTTGAGGCTGGTGATGGTGCCGTAGTAGTACAAATTACTGGTGAGCTAAAAGTGAAAAAAGTATCTATTGATCCAGAGAAGGTGGATCTAGACGATATTCATGAGCTTGAGCGTTGGATAGAAAATTGTATGCGAGATGGTTTTGCAAAAGCCCAGGAAATTGCTACCGACAAGATGAAACCACTTATGGGCGGGCTTTCTGGACTAGGTTTATAGAGGTTATAAATGCTACCACAGGCTCTTTCTGATGTAATTGACGCACTCGGAATGCTTCCGGGCGTGGGTCCTAAAACGGCAGAAAGATATGCCTACTATCTTTTTAAATCTAGCAATAAGATTTCCGAGAGTATTGCCTCTTCATTGTCTAATTTACATTCCGGAGTAAAATCCTGCCCGGTGACCTTTGCTCTAATTGATGCAGATATGAAAGTTTCGCCACTTTACGACGATCCTAGGCGTGATAAATCTACTATCATGGTCGTAGAAGAGCCACTCGATATTTATGCGATTGAACAAACCAAATCGTATATGGGAACTTATCACGTACTAGGCGGAGCAATTTCACCGATTGATGGAATCACGCCAGAACAGTTACACATCGGTGAACTAATTAAGCGGGTAAATGATGATAATGCAAAAGAAATAATCATTGCAACTAATCCTTCCGTTGAGGGAGAATCTACCGCTTTACTTCTAGAAAAAATGCTACACGAACAAAATCCAAATCTTAAATTAACTCGATTGGCACGAGGATTACCGCTCGGAGTAGATTTGTCATACGCAGATCAGATTACGCTTTCGGCAGCGCTAGAGAACCGTACCGACCTATAACAATAGATAGCTCTTTTACAAAAGGGTTATCTATTCTTTAGGGCTACGAAATCTACTTTGCCGAGTTTGGTTTTTGGAAGCTCGGAAATAAATTCGAGCTCACGCGGAATTTCGTATTTGGCAAGGTATTTTTTATAAATCTTGTTCAGCTCTTTTTTGGTAGCATGTTCGTGAACTTCTGGTTTTAAAACAATGAAGACTTTAACTTTCTCGCCACGTAGCTTGTCTGGGATGCCTACACATGCGCAGGCATCTACGCCAGTGGATTTTAGGGTAGCCTCTTCCACATTGCCAGGATAAATATTATAACCATTTGATATAATCATTCGCTTTAGGCGAGTTTTGAAATAAACTAGCCCACGCTCATCCACATAGCCGATATCACCAGTTCTAAGATATTTTTTGGTGCCTACTTTGATAAAGGCTTTTTCGGTCTCTTTTGGATCTTTTAAATATTCTTTCATTATAGTAAGGCCGCGCACCAAGATTTCGCCATCTTCACCAACAGGGGCTGGTTTTTTGGTTTTTAGATCCAGAATAAGAGCTTCACTGTCTGGGAGAGGGAAGCCAATAGCGCCAGGAACGTCAGCAACCGAGCGTTCCGAGAATATCATGCCACCGGCAGCTTCGGTCAATCCATAGCCGTTCTGGATGACGGCTTTTGAGCCATGCTCCTTGAGGAACTTATTGATGCCGTTTTTGAGGGTGTCAGAAACAATATCGCCTCCAGAAACTAGACCTTTAACGTGACGAAGGTCGCGTGGGCCAAATTTGATTTTCATCATATACTCGAATACGGTAGGGACACCAACTAGAACGTTGACATGATAGTTCATGATGTATTTCTTGAGCTTTTTGGCATTAAACTGCGGAATTAGAACCATACGCATACCACAATATAATGGAATATGCATACAAACACCAAGCCCAAAAGCGTGAAAATTTGGCAAAAAGCAGAGCATAGAATATTTAGGCTTCAAAAGTTCTGAAACAAGATATTTAGCGCCAAGTGCTTGAGCGTTGAAATTATGATTGGTCAAAACTACGCCTTTGGGTTTGCCGGTAGTGCCGCCGGAGTAGAGAATGATAGCTGGGTCGTTTGGATTCACGTGGATATGTGGGTCTTCGGTATATTTAAAAGATTGAAACATGAAACGATCCCAGGTCATGACCTTCTGGGAATGCTTAATATGATTTTTGCGACCCTTGGTGAGTTTGAAGACTGCTCGGATCAAGAAGTCCATCGAGCGCGTAGGAGAAACTACAATTAGATGCTCTACTTCTGTATTTTTGATGATATTTTCTACGCGAGGATAAGCAATGTCGATACAGAGCATTACTTTGGATTCGGACTTAATTAGATAGTCTTCGATCTCTTTCTCGGAAGATAGAGGATGAACCATATTAGCAATGGCACCGATTTCGTTAACCGCATAAAACATATAAACGGCCTCGGGAGTGTTTGGCATACAGATAGTGACGGTGTCGCCTTTTTCTACGCCGATAGCCTTCATAGCGGCAGCGGCTTTGTTGATTTTTTTGACCATTTCCTTGTAGGAAATTTCCATTTTGAAATATTCTAGCGCGGTGCGATTTGGATAGCGCTCGGCGGATTTTAAGATAGCTTCATACATGCTACCTTCGAAATATTTAACTTCTTTAGGTAGTTTTTCGATGTAGCCATATTTAGCGCGCTCGAGATGAATATCGAGCTTGCGCATGCCACTTCTCAGCTTGTTATAGATAAACTCCAACATACTTTTTTATTATACCATAATGGATAGCAAAAACGGACTATATATAATATATAGTCCGTTCTGCTTTCTAGGTGGTTAGCCTAATCGATAAGGGTCCAGGAAAGATCAATCGAATTGAATTCGAGTTGCATCTTTTCTCGCCCGACGAGAATGTCGAAGATATGCAGGGTAGCCTGTCCTGCAAAACGGATCTGAGTCCGAAGAAGCTCTGTCACTTCCGTCTCAGATTCGCCCTTCCGCCGAAATGCCAGCGGTTGGCATGGCGTCATTTGGTAGCCAAAGAGCGCCATGACTTCGACTCGCTCGGTTTTGTTTTTATTAAAGTTTTTCATAAAAGACTCCTTTTTAATTAAATTAATAGAGTCATTTATGTGAGCCTAAGGTTCGGCTCAAAGTCAGGGGTATAAATGACGATACCACGAGACCATTAAACTTTTCTCTATGCCAGTGACCGAAGTTTAGCATGAGCTATTTATATTATAACATAAAGCTTATAAGTTTGCTATGCAGCGGACGTAGAAGGCATTGTTTGGCACACCACTACTTGCGGAATTAAGAGTGTTAGTGTTCGCATCATAATAGAAATAGTATCGTCTGTCAGTACTTGCATTAATAGAGGTCCAGTAATAGCCGAGTCTAGTTTCGGAAGCTCCTCCAGCACCATAATGTATACTACCACTTGTAGGCTGGAATTGTGCGACATAACTCAGAACGGTAGCGGCTTCAGTGTTTGTTGGTAGTCTCCAGCCAGATGGACACAAGCTAGAAACTGCTTTGGCGGTATTTCCATTTCCTGTAATAGTCCCCGCTGTAGTGGCAGCATAATTATACCATGCACCATAAGTATCTGAGCAATCTATACGTGGATCCGTGTAAGATCCGCCGCCAACCGAAACAGCAGTTGTTGGAGTAGTGAAATTACTAGTAACGTTTGAATCTGCGCTAGTGAGAGTTCTAGAGGCATAATCAGACCCATAGGTACCGCCCGAACCATTACAACCAATCGCCAAATTCCTGGTCATCCAAAGATTGCCATTGATTTTAGCGACTGTATATTCCTGATTGTCACGAGTGTCCCTTAATGTCTTCGTAGTATTGTCTACGGTATTCGCTACTATGGTTGGATTAATATCCTGCATATTGCTAATGTCAGAAACCGTATGTTCGTCTTTTTTGATACAGCGAACACTGTATGCACCTTGACGGCCAAAATACCCTATTTCCAAAGTATTAGATGGCTTGCTATATATCAAACCATAACTAGTGTATCCTACTATACCAGGATAGTTTGCCTCCGTTGTACTAAGCCAAGACGTCCTATTGTTACTTTCGTAGCTAGCATTGGCATATAGCCCGGCTGGATACGGATTATATGAGGAAAAATCGGCGCCCATTGCAGAAAGGAGATTGTCAAAATCGGTCTTAGATGGCATCTTCCAACCTTTTGGACAAATGTCTTGGGTGGCTTCGGCTGCGGTCGAACCAGTAATTGTGCCTGCTGTTGCAGCTGGAATATTATACCATACACCTGCCTCTTTGTCGCTACTAGAGTGCATGCATGGATTTCTGTAAGCACCCTGGCTACTGACAGTGCCATTTCCATAACAAAGACTGTTGGTGCCGCCATAAGTTGGCTGATCGTATGGGGTGATAGTTCGATTTGAGGTAACATTACTATCATCTGGAGTAAGTAATATTGGGTTATTAGTACTTGGGTTAGCCGTATTTCTGCCCAATCTTAGATTTTGTATCATCCAAACATTCCCATCAGCGAGCTTCCTTATATTGTAATCTTCGTTGTCGCGAATATCTGCAAGAGCTTTAGTTTCACCTATTGACATTGCATCTGCATCCGCCATAGAAAAGTCTTGCATAGTCGATTTGTTATAAACACAGCGGACAAATAGGCCATAATCACGAGTAGCATAGTTAACCGTAAATGCCGAACCAGTATAGCGTGAATCATAACGCTGAGTGGCGTCATATGCAGTTGAAGACCACAAATACCCAATCCCTACATTATTCGCGCTACCATTATAGAAACTACTCGTATTAACTGGGACAAACTGAGCCGCATAACTACCTATAGCGTTATACTCTGCCGAATTTGGCAAACGCCAACCTTTAGGGCAAATATCCTGAGTTGCAGATACAGTACTGCTCGAGCCAGTAATTGTTCCTGCAGTAGCCCCCGCATAATTATACCAAACACCAATGGTGGTATTATCGCTGTTATGATATTTTACATCGGTATATGAGTTATAAGGAGTAGTGGCAAGATCTGACCAGTCCAATGTAATCGAAGAATCCACATTACTGTCTGCTGGGGTAAGTTCCGTGCCAGTGAACCTTAAGTTTTGAGTCATCCAAATGTTGCCATCTGAAAGCCTAGTAACTGTATATTTCTTATTATCACGTGAGTCTTTGAGCACTGTACTGTCGCCAGAATTTGGGACTAGCGAATTTAAGGTATTTTGACTGATATTCTGCATTACATTTGAATTTTGATCGTAAATACAACGCACCGAGAAGCCAAGGGAATTGACGCCATAATTGGTTGGGTTTACGCCGTTTGAAGTATTGATACTCATAGCATACGAAGCTGTAGAATTATAGGCTATAGAAGTCCAATAAGCAGTACCGGAGGAAAGATGGCTAGTGTTAAAGTAACCTGGAAGAGCAAAAGCTGCACCGCCGTCACTGACCGGACTACGCATCTTTGCTAGCGTATTGTAGTTAGTAAGACTGTAGAGTTTCTGGAAGTCGCCATTTGGCCCACCGATTGGGAGTCTCCAGCCTTTTGGACAGATGTCGGATGCAGTGTTTGACGTGGTGGAGTTGCAAGCCGCACCAGCTGATACTGCGCAATAATTGTAGAGAGTACCATTCTTGGTCTTGGAAGTACTATCCGTGCCTGCGATTGGAAGATATTGCCCTGAAGTGTAAGTAGCCGTAGGGGAGGAAGTTTGCCAGCTCTTGAAGGTATTAGCACTGAGAGTTTCGTTGGCATCGAGATTGGTATTGGTGCTGTCGAGCTGCGAAGCGGTGATAGTAGATGAGTTAAGATTGAGATTGTCGATCATCCAGATGTTACCGTCGGCGAGTTTAGCTACTTTGTAAGTTTGATTGTCGCGATTGTCTGATAGAGTCTTTAGATCGTTCGTTGCCATGCTGGCCGCATTTGCACTAGAGAAATCTTGCATATAAATTGGCGTGGCGTCGTAGATACAGCGGACATAAAACCCATTTACTCTACCGATCCCAGTATGATTGGTAAACATGGTGGAAGCGCTATTGTAGCCCAAATATTCCCGAAGCGTAGCATCATAAACCGTAGATGACCACCAGTATCCATAGTCAGTATTGCGAAGTGCATTATCGTAGTAGATTCCACCAACGATTGGTTTAAAAGTACTTACATAATTAGTAATATCAACTTGTTCAGAAGCTGTTGGCAAGCGCCAACCTGCTGGACAAATACTAGACGCGGCTTCATTAGTATTCGATGAACCAGTGATAGTTCCAGCACTCGCCGCGGCATAGTTGTACCATGCACCATAATTTGAATTGTCACTAACATGAATCCTAGCCTCATCAAATGTGTTGCCAGAAGCTAAATCGCCGTAAACCATCGTAGTATCATTCTTAACATTAGAATCGGTTGGGGTGAGGTTGGTACCGGTAAATCTGAGGTTTTGAGTCATCCAGACATTGCCATCGGCGAGTTTGGCCACTCTATATAGTTCATGGTCACGAGAGTCTCTAAGAATTGTAGTGCTGCCAGTGGATGGGACTAACGCATTCAAATCTGACTGCGAGATATTTTGCATGTCTACGGATTTGTCATAGATACAACGGAGATTACGTCCGGTTGCACGATCGCCGCCTTCACTGACTATATATGCACTACTGACATAATTCAATCCGTAGCGAGCAATTGAACCGCCAGTGGATGAAGAATACCAATATCCACCACTAGTTGTCGCATTGGTGCCATTATACCAATAACCAGTGTTGTTTGTAGGATTAAACGATGTGCTGTTTGCTACGATATTTTCTATTTCAATATTAGTTGGAAGTCTCCAGCCAGCTGGGCAGATGTCTTGAGTGGCATTAGAAGAGCTGCTGGCGCTAGCGATTGTGCCAGCGGATGCCGCGGCGAAGTTATACCAGACGCCTTTAGTTAAATCGCCGCTATTATGGATCAAGGCCTGAGTATATGAATTACCAGTGGTAAGATCACCATAATTCATGGTAATATTAGAGTCTACATTGGTATCCGCTGGAGTAAGCTCAGTACCAGTGAAACGAAGGTTCTGAGTCATCCAGACGTTACCATCGGCAAGTTTGGTGACGGTGTATCGTTGATTATCGCGAGTGTCTCGAAGAGTTGCTGAGTCACCAGTATTTGACACCAATGAGTCGAGTGTGTTGCTGCTAATATTCTGCATTATCGGATTTTCGTCTAATATACACCGAATCGAACCACCTATGTTTCGATTTAGATTATTATCGGCGTTGACATAGGTAGTATACAAACTAAAGACTTTCATAGCTCCAGTTCCATCTACAGTAGATGCCCAATAGTATCCGCGCTGATTGCTATATTCCACTCCGCCATTGTTGAAGAATCCGGCTAGTACAAACGCCCCACCGCCGTCTTGTATTGGAGCGCGCATCTTGCTGATTGAATCATATGCAGACTGCGCATATAGATTGGTAAATTCACTGTTTGCTCCGCCGGTAGGAAGTCTCCAGCCAGCTGGGCAGATGTCTTGAGTGGCATTATTTGAATTAGAACTACCATTAATACTGCCGGCTGACGCTGCGTAGAAATTATATAGCGTAGCATATGGAGTCTTAGAAGTAGCGTCAGTCCCTGTCCTTGATATATATTCACCAGCAGTGAGAGTTGAGGAACCGCTAGATTTCTTCCAGTTATTAAAGTCTGAGGCACTAACTGTAGTAGATATATTAGTATTCTCAGCCGTGAGGTCATTTGCTAGCGTGGTAGCCCCTAGATTTAAGTTCGTCATCATCCAACAATTACCATCTGCGAGCCGTTGGACGATATAGGATTGGTTGTCACGACTGTCAACCAGAGAAACTGCGGTGGTAGTACAAAGACTTGGATCGAGATTTTGCATAACGTCTACTTGAATTGCATTAGCCGTTAATGCTAGAGCGCTAGTCACATTTGTAATGGTCTCTGGGTTGTTAGTATAAGTAGTATCACCGCTCCAGTCTGTAAAGGTATAACCAGTAGCCGGGGTCGCAGTAATCGTAATCTCGCCGTCATAATAAACTTCTGCGGTAGATGTGGCTCCAGCCGCACCACCACTCTTAACCCCAGAACCAGTGATGGCCACAGTATCCATACCAG